>CAVRVO010000018.1:0-8190 GCA_963724625.1 uncultured Gammaproteobacteria bacterium
CGCAGGAGGATGCCTCTGACACCGCACTCCGCTTCAGCGCCAGCGCGCGGCGGCCTGTTCTCGTACGAGAACCGTCTGGTGACGCGGTACCCGGCCGGCTCTTTCAAGCAGGTGTTACGGATCCGCGCACGGGCCTGGCTAGTGGTCTCGACACATCTCGGTGAGTGACTCCTGAATCGGAAAAGATGGATCTCGAATCGCAGCTCCGGAATCCACGCTGACGCCTCCGACTCGCTTCGTCGCCTTTACCGCTTCAAGTCGAGCGTTCTGCTCGGCTCCGATCAAGGGTGCGACGCCCTCTACGGTCCTTTTCGCTATGGCGTGTGTTGCCGCATCCCTCTCCTCCATCAAGCGGGCGTAGGTTTCGCGATTGATCGTAGCTTTCTGGTCGCAGACCTGAGCCCACATGTGATGCGGCTGACGAGCGAGCTTGCCCTGAGAGTCTCGTAGTGCTCGATATGCATTCCTTGTGTGTTCGATACGAATCGACAGCGCGGTTCAGTTGCGCCAGTTGGCGAGGTGTGTGGATTGACGCACGACCGCGTGAAAGCGCATATGGAGGCCAACGCGAACTCTGAGCGTGGGTCAGGAAGGACATTGAGCTCGCAGCGGCCTGGCATCTCAGAAGCCACAGCGGCTGGAGCCGAAGTTAGCCGTGAACAGTCAATCAAGCGACTCGGGAGAAAAGCAAGCCACGCCGGAACAGAAGGCGGCAGTATCAGCGTCTGCGCGCTCGTTGAGCGTGTGGGAGCGCCTCAAGCAGCACAAAGTCGCACAGTGGACGCTCGCTTATGCGGCGGCAGCCTACGCAGTACTGCAGGGCGCACAGATGCTGAGCGACGCGTTCGAGTGGCCGCACCTGCTCGTGCGCATCGTTGCCGTGCTGCTCCTCTTCGGTCTGCCGCTGGTCGCCACGCTCGCCTGGTACCACGGCCATCGGGGTCGACAGGGGGTGAGCGTTCCGGAATTGACGATCATCACGGTGATTCTCGTCATCGCGGGCACCGCGCTGTGGCATTTTGCGCGCCCACATGACGGTGACACAGAAACGAAAGGTGGCACGACAACGCAGAAGGCGGTCGCCGATTTGCCGCCCCCGACTACACCACCCAACGAGAGATCGATTGCGGTCCTGCCGTTTGAGAACCGCAGCCGGCAGGTGGACGACGCCTTCTTCGTCGATGGCATTCACGACGACATCCTGACGCAGCTCACCAAGATCGGCGCGATGAAGGTCATCGCCCGTACCTCCGTCGAGCAATTCCGTGACACCAAGCTCACGACCAAAGAGATCGGCGAGAAGCTCGGCGTGACCCGGGTGCTCGAAGGCGGCGTGCAGCGCGCCGGCAAGCGTGTGCGCGTCACCGTTCAGCTCATCGAGACGGCGACCGACGCGCACCTCTGGGCCGAGAGTTACGACCGCGAACTGACCGCTGCCAACATCTTCGCCATTCAAAGCGAAGTCGCCGCGGCCATTGCGGCGGCGCTGAAGACCACCCTGACACCGGCCGAGCGCCTCAGCGTCAATGCCATTCCGACGCAGAGTCTCGATGCCTGGGAGGCCTACCAGCTCGGCAAGCAGCGCATGGCCAAGCGCACCAGCGCAGGCCTCGCGGAAGCGGAGACGTTCTTTCAGAGAGCGATCAACCTCGATCCGAAGTTCGCGCTGGCCTACGTGGGCTTGGCGGACACGTTGTACTTGCAGGTCGATTACAGCGGTGTGCCGCTCGGCGTCGGCCTCGCTCGGGCCGAGCAAGCGGTCGGCACGGCATTGGAGCTCGACCCGAACCTGGCGGAGGCGATGGCATCCTCTGCACGTATTGCTGCAGCGACAGAGGGCAATACGATCGCGCTGAGCCGATGTTCCGACGCGCGATCGCCCTGAATCCGAACTACGCCACCGCCTACCAGTGGTACGCACGAATGCTGGCAGATACGGGCCGCGCTGACGAAGCGATCAGCTTTATGGCGAGAGCCGTGGAGCTCGATCCCCTGTCGCCGATCATCAACGCAGCCTCGGCGACCTTCTGGCGGCGGCGGGGCGCTTCGACGAGGCCGAGACCCGCTACCGCAAGGTCATCGAAATCGATCCCTCGATGCCTAACTCATATCACGCGAATCGGCATGCTGCGGGCATTCGTGCTCAATCGCTATGTGGACGCTGCGCCGCTCGTGGAAAAGGCCGTGGAACTGGACCCGGGCAACCCGTCTTTGCAGGCTTCGCTCGCCTCGCTTTACCTGGACCTCGGCGACGACGCCCGAGCGACTCGAATGATTCATGCGGCCCAGAAACTCTGGCCCGACGACGCGTCTGTGCTCATGGTGTCCGCTGTCGCGCACCTCTATCGAGGCGAACCGGAGGCCGCGCTACAGGACGCGCGACCGGGTCTTGACGCTCGAGCCGCGTCACGGAGATGCGCTGCTCTTGCTTAGCAACGCCGACGTGAAGAGAGGTGACTATGCGGCGGCGCGTGCGCGCTACGCCAAAGCCTACCCGGAGCTTTTCGCGACAGAGCCTCCGAAGATCCACATTTCGAACTTTTTTTTCGCCATCAACCTCGTGCCCGTATTGCAGAAGACGGGAGAACGCGCGCGCGCCAGTGTCCTGCTCGATCGAATCGAGGAGTTCATCCGAACGATCCCCCGCATGGGTGAATTGGGTTACTGGATCACTGATGTGCAGATCTACGCTCTGCGCGGTCAGAAGGCCAAGGCACTCGCAGCATTGCGCGCAGCGGAGAAAGCGGGCTGGCGCTACGCTTGGCGCTACTTCCGTGATTTTGACCCGAACCTCGCCTCAATCCGCAACGAACCCGAGTTCAAGGCCGTCTTCGCCGACATCGAACGCGACATGGCGCGACAGCGCGCCGAGCTCGCCGCCCGCCCCAAGAACGCGCCGCTCAACCTCAACACAGCGTCGAATTGACGATCCGGCTTACTTAGCGACAGCGATCGGCTCGGGTGCCCGCGCAAATCGTCGCTATCGTCCTTCCCCACGAGGTTCAGCCAGGGATATATCGCTACACTGTCACCCCCATGGGGCAGTCGAGTGACTGACGCGCCCACAGAGCGCGAACGAGAGAACACCTGGACCAGGCTGCGTCGCCGCAAGGTGGTGCAGTGGGGACTACTCTACGTCGCCGCTGCCTGGGGACTCCTGCAGGGTCTTGCGTACGTCAGCGACGCTTTCCAGTGGCCGGCACAGCTCCGCCAGATCGCGCTCCTCGCACTGCTGATCGGGATGCCCATCGCCCTTGTCCTCGCCTACTACCACGGCGACCGCGGTCAGCAACGCATCACCACGCCTGAGTTTGCGATCCTCATGGTGCTCCTGCTGCTCGGCGGCGGGGCGTTCTGGTACTACCAACGTGCCAGCGAAACGGTTTCGGCTGCAGCGCCACGGCCAGCGACCGCTGCCGCCACTGCGACCGACCATTCCATTGCCGTGCTCCCCTTCGTGAACATGAGTCCGGACAAGGAGCAGGAGTACTTCGCCGACGGCATCTCCGAAGAAGTGCTCAACCTTCTCGCACAGGTGCCCGAGCTGCGCGTGATCGCGCGCACGTCGTCGTTCTCGTTCAAGCGCAAGGAGGTGGACATCGCCGAGATTGCGCGCAAGCTCAATGTCGCCAACGTACTCCAAGGGAGCGTGCGCAAGTCGGGTGACACGTTGCGAATCACCGCACAGCTCGTCCGCGCCTCGGACAGCTCGCACCTGTGGTCTCAGACGTACGACCGACGGATGACCGACGTGTTCAAGGTGCAGGATGAGATCGCCGCCACCGTAGTAGACGAGCTCAAGATCAAGCTGCTCCATGCTGCGCCGAAGCTGCGAGTAACCGATCCGCGGGCCTACACACTCTTCCTGCAGGCTCGCGAGGTCATGCGGCAGTACAACCCCGCGGCAACTGAGCAGGCGATTGCACTCTACAAGCAGGCGCTGGCCATCGATCCGAGCTATGCGCCTGCCTGGGACGGGCTGGCCGAGGGTTACTACAACCTGATTGACCTCAGCGTGGTACCCACTGCTCGGGTGTTCGCGTTGGCCCACGAAGCGATCGCAAAGGCGCTCGCGAACGACCCCCGCTACGCCCCGGCGTACGCGCGGGCGGCGTTGCTCGAGGGAGCCATCGCAGGGGACCTGGTGGCAGCGGCTCGACACCTGGAGCAGGGGCTATCGCTGGATCCCTCCAACCTCGACCTGATCGGCGTGGCCATCAAGATCGCGCGGCGGCTGGGTCGTATGCAACAAACGGTCGACCTCGCCGAGTATGTGGTCGCGCGAGATCCCGTCAACATGCACGGTCACGAGCAACTGGCCACTAGTTACGTCTACACAGGTCGCCTGGACGAAGCCATTGCTGCGTACCGTACCGGTCTCAAGCTCGTTCCAGGATCCGGGGCCGAACACTCCCAGATCGGTGAGACGCTGCTGCTGAAGGGTGACGAAAACGCCGCCTTGGCAGAATTCAAGCAGGAGCCGGTCGAGAGCTTTCGCCTCGTAGGGCTGTCGATGGCATATCACGCGCTGGGTCGAAAGGCCGAATCGGACGCCGCACTCGATGAACTGATCCAGAAATATAGGCAGACGGCGAGCTACAACATCGCCTACACGCTGGCCTACCGGGGCGAGGTCGACCGCGCCTTTGAGTGGCTCGACAAGGCGGTCACCTACCATGATTCGATTGTCGGCATCGTCGCCTTCGACCCGTGGATGCAGAGCCTGCATTCGGATCCGCGCTGGTTGCCATTTCTGCGAAAGAACGGCATGGCGCCCGAACAGCTAGCGGCGATCGAGTTCAACATCACGGTGCCGAAGTGAGCGCATGCCCCTGACACCGCACTCCGCTTCAGCGCCGGCGCGCGGCGGGCTGTTCTCGTACGAGAACGGCCTGGTGCTGCTGCTCGGAATGACGTTCGGCTTCGCCTACTTCGATCGCACGGCGCTGAACTTTCTCACGCCCTTCATCGTCCCGGATCTCGCGCTCAGCAACACGCAGGTGGGGTTGCTGAGCTCGGGGCTTTCCATCACCTGGGCGCTCTCCGCCTATGTCATCGGACGCTGGTCCGATGCGGCGGGGGTGCGCAAGCCGTTTCTCTTGGCGTTCATCGCCATCTTCTGCGCGTGATCGTTCCTCTGAAGATTGTTGGCGCCAACAGGCGCTACACGACGCCCGGGCTGTTCTTGTCCAGGCGCACCATCGATGCGCCGTCCGGCAGCACGCCTACTACCTCGACAAATGACTCACTGCCAGCCCAGTTCTGCGTAAACAGTGCGAGGCAGCGCTTGGAATTGTTCCTTGCTGACGGAAAAAGAATGCCCTGAGCACCTGCGGCTGCGGCGATCTGGCCAAAGATCTGTGAATTCGATGGCAGGTCGTGCTGCACTGGCTGCAGACGCCAATCTGGATCGAGCAGCTGGCGCTGAAGCATCGCTGGCGATCGCACGAGGCCCGGCCCGTTCCGGAGATGTAACTTGCGTGCGAGGGTGCGGATGACGCTCGGCATCTTGAATCTGGAGATGATCTCCGCGAAAGGTCTCAAGGCTTCCAGGTCGCCGACGTCCAGAACCGACTCGATCATTCCTCGAATTTCCACGTGTGTGAATGACTCGGGCTTCACTAGCGCCAGTTCATGCGCCGTCAGCCCATTTACATGTGCTGACCGTTCAATTCCGAACCGTTCGCGAAATGCGGTCTCGAAATCTTCAGCAAGATAAAGTGCAGGGAACGGTGGGAAGAGCGCCGGGTTTAGTGCACTTCCGATATTGAATCGCCCGCCGAGCTTCAGGCTCCCGGCGATCGACAATGGCTCGAGCGTGTAGCGATAGCCGACGATGCGAGCCCAACCTTCGAATTGGTACGCACCGCCCAGGCGAGCGCGTATCGCTTCTACAAGCTCACTAACATGTTCTTTCCGATACCGTTCGAGTCCGAAATAGAGTGAGTGACCAAGGTCGTCGAAGTTCTTGCCAGCGGCTTTCCATTGTGCCAGCGATGCATGGGAGAACCGCTCGAGCTCGGTGAGTGAGGGCAGCGAGAGTGAGGCGGGAACAGCCGGCTGACTGCCTTTAGGCGGTAGAGGTCTTCTTCGGCGCGCCACCCTTCTTTTCCTCCGTGATCTCAACATCAAGGCTTGCAGGCGGCTGCGTTCCGCTCTCAACGAGCGCGTCCATGACAAAGCGGCGCAATTTCTCGTAGCGACCGAATCGAATCATGTCGCGAGGGGCGAGATTCCCGAGCAGGGGATTCTTCGTCTTGAACCAGAGTGCAGTCTTGACGGCATCACCGGCAAAGAACTGCGCCACCAGGCTGCAGACCACGGCAATCTCAGTCAGTCGGTCTACGATTTCCTGGGGAATCTTGTGATCCCAGCGAACGGATGCTCCCGAAACACCTGCCATGCGGGCAATCTCGCGTCGATCGAGGTTGAGGAAGTCCGCAACGCTCTTGGCCTGGAGCGTCTGATTGGCCCAGAAGCCCAGATAGTCCCGCTCGGGGACGGTATTAAAGAGACGCGCTCGTTGCATGGCATGGCTCCACGAGGTGGTGGGCCCGAAGAGTACCATGCGGGCTCTTCTATGGACCACATATAGACCGTAAATTAACCATAAATGGACCACAGATGTAGGATCCTAACAGGCTGTTTACTTTGGACATCCATGTGGCGGGACGGGAAATGGTGTCATCGGTGAAGCACGGAGGGCGAGTGGCATTTCTCGTGAAAGGGCGCCGATTTACGCGTGCCCCCGCCTTCGCATCGCTGCGACTTTGCTCGACGATCTGGAGAAAACGTCTTCTCGGCGCCCCTCGCCCAACTGAAGACGCTAGTGGCGAGCGATCAGGGTGGCCGAGCAATCTGATCCGCACCACGGAGTCAGAGAGCCATAACTAGATTGCCACTTCTTCCTCAGGGTAACTGACGAGCGGAACCTGCTACATTTCGCGCGCCAACGCAGGAGGATCCCCCTGACACCGCACTCCGCTTCAGCGCCGGCGCGCGGCGGCCTGTTCTCGTACGAGAACGGTCTGGTGCTGCTGCTCGGAATGACGTTCGGCTTCGCCTACTTCGATCGCACGGCGCTGAACTTTCTCACGCCCTTCATCGTCCCGGATCTCGCGCTCAGCAACACGCAGGTGGGGTTGCTGAGCTCCGGGCTTTCCATCACCTGGGCGCTGTCCGCCTATGTCATCGGACGCTGGTCCGATGCGGCGGGGGTGCGCAAGCCGTTCCTGCTGGCGTTCATCGCCATCTTCTGCGCGTGCTCGTTCCTCTCCGGAATGGCGCCGAGCTTCATGCTGCTGCTCGTGGCGCGCATGATCATGGGCGCCGCGGAGGGACCGGTACTGCCGGTGTGCCTGGCGATCGTCAACGCCGAATCCTCGCCGCACCGGCGCGGCATCAACGCGGGCTTCATGCAGAACTTCTTCGGCACGCTCCTGGGCGCGGTGCTGGCGCCCGTCGTGCTGGTCGCGCTCGCGAACGCGTTCAATTGGCGCGTCGCGTTCTACGTCGCCGGCATCCCCGGGTTGCTCTGCGGGCTCGCCATCTGGCGCTGGGTGCGCGAGCCCCGGGACTCAAGACCCGTGACGCAGCACGAGCGCATCGATCTGTGGCAGATGCTTCGCGTGCGCAACATCTGGCTCTGCTGCCTCATCAGCATCTGCCTGATCGGCCACGTCGTCGTCTTGCTGGCGTTCCTGCCGCTCTATCTCACGAGCGTGCGCGGTTACTCGACGACCTTGATGAGCTGGGTCATGAGTGTGGCCGGGATGGCGGGACCGTTCGCGTTCCTCGTGCCGGCGCTCTCTGATCGCATCGGACGCAAGCCCGCCACGGTGGTGTTTTCCTTCGCAGCGATCCTGGCGCCGTTGGCGGCGCTCTATTTCCACGGCCCACCGACGCTGCTCGCGGCGATCATGTTCGGCGGCATGCTGAGCGCGGGAGTCTTCCCGCTCTTCATGGGCATCATCCCGGGCGAAACCATTTCGCGCCGTCATGCGGCGACGGCGATGGGCCTCATCGTGTGCGTCGGGGAAATCGGGGGCGGCGTTGCCACACCGGTCGTGGCCGGCTGGCTCGCAGATCGAAGCACGCTCGCTGCGCCTCTCATGATCGCCGCAGCGGCAGCCGTGATCGCGGGCGCATTGGCGCTGCTGCTCAAAGAAACGGCGCCAGTGAAGGTGGGCG
>CAVRVO010000019.1:0-6151 GCA_963724625.1 uncultured Gammaproteobacteria bacterium
CAGGATCCGGAAGCCTACGCGCTCTACGCGAGTGGCCGACTCGCCTGGACACGGCAGACCGAAGCAAGCCTGCTGCAAGCGATCGTTTTCTTCGAGCAAGCGATTGCGCGGGATCCGAACTATGCACTCGCATACTCGGGTCTTGCCGACAGTTACGCTGTCCTTGGCGTCTTCGGCATACGTGCTCCGCATGAAGTGTTTCCCAAGGCGCGCCGTGCCGTCGAGAAGGCGCTGGCGATCGATCCTGATCTCGCGGCCGCGCATTCGGCATTGGGGCACATCAAAGTGCAGTACGAGCACGATTGGGAAGGTGCCGCCACAGAGTACGCACGCGCGATCCAGCTCGACTCATCATTGGCATTGACGTATCACCGGCGCGGACTATTGTACGCGATGCAGGGTGACACCGATCGCGCCCTGGCGCAGTCGGAACGTGCACAACAGCTCGAGCCCCTCTGGCTCGCGCCTAGGGCAGCTGCGGGCAATTTTCTCTACTATGCCAGGCGTTTCGACGAGTCGATTCGGCTGGCCGAGCAGGTTGTCGCGCTCGACGAGCGAGCGGACAGCGCGCGCAGTGTTCTGATTCGCGACCTTCTCTGCAAGGGAGAGTACGAACGCGCCCTCAGAGAAATCGACAGGCGCCCGCTCCAGACAGCTGGCAGCAACGCCTTCCGCGCGCAAGCGCTCGCCCTGTCCGGTCAACGCAAAGAAGCGCTGGCGGAATTGGATCGCGTGCTCAAGTTGTCCAGGGAGCGCTACGTCGCCGCTTACGACATCGCCTTGATCTACGCTGCTCTCGCGGATACCGAGAACACGTTTCTGTTTCCTGGAACACGCCATGGAGGATCGATCGTCGCTGATCAATTTCCTCGCGCAAGACCCGTTTCTCGACAGGCTACACACCGACCCGAGGTTTGCTTCGCTCGTTCAGCGCATAGGCATCTATCATCGGGCCTTGCCGGATCCCCCGGCACCAACCTCCTAGTTCGCGACAGGCGATTTACGACGATGGAGGTCATCACGATCCGACGCTCGAGCGCCGGATGGGGGACTCAGCCGTGGGCCGCAGCAGCATCGCCGTGATGAGGCGCGCGTTCGTCTGGCTGTTGGGGACCACCCCGAGGCTGCGATATGCGGTCAAGGCTCTTAGCCCTCGCGAAATCGACGACGGAACGTCGCAGCCTCTAGAATGCGGCCAAGAACAAGCAAGCGCGGGGGATTGCGTGAGCGGCCACGATCTCGGCGGTATCGAGTCCAAGTTTCTCGAGCGACTGAAAAGACGCAACGTCTTTCGCGTGACGGCCGCCTATTTGGGTCTGGCCTGGTTGATCATGCAGCTCGCGACCGTCGTCGGCGAGACCTTCGAGCCGGTACATCGCGTGCTGCCATGGCTGATCTACGCGCTCGCCGCCGGGCTACCGCTGGTACTGCTGGGCTGGTGGCTCTCTCAGCGCGCGCCGCGTGTCCCGTCCCTCCATAACATCGGTGCGCGCAGGCTCGATGGACTGATCCTCGCCGTCCTGGCGCTCGCCGTGGTGGTACTGCTGGTGGATCGCTGGTTTCTGCATCGCCCAACGAACGAGTCGATGTTGATGCTGCTGGCGCTGATGATTGTGGTGCTGCTCGTGGATCGGCTGATCGGTAGACGCACGGTAGATGCGCCCGCTACGGCGAAGGGTTCCCGGCCGCGCGTGGCGATCCTCCCCTTTGTGGACATGAGCCCGGAGAAGAACCAGGACTACTTCTGTGAGGGCACGGCGGAAGAGATCATCAATGCACTGTGCGCGGTGAGCGGTCTGCGGGTGGCCTCGCGCTCGGCGTCTTTTCAGGTAAAGGATCATGCCGCGGACGCGCGCGAGATGGGCCGGCTGCTCAACGTCGATTCGTTCCTCGAGGGCAGCGTGCGCAAAGCCGGAGAGCGCCTGCGCATCACGGCGCAGCTCATCAATGTCGCGGATGGCTTTCATCTCTGGTCGCAGACCTTCGATCGGAACATCGAGGACATCTTCGCCGTGCAGGAGGAGATTGCGCGCCACATCGTCGCAGCGTTGCGTGTGAATCTCCTGGAGTCCGACGCTTCGCGACTGAAGCGGCGCGGCACCAAGAATGCTGCCGCATACGAGCGTTACCTGCGCGGGCGCCAGCTCCTCAACAAGGAGAAGGAGGCGGAACAGCGCGCCGCCGTCGAAATGTTTCGCGAGGCGATTCGTCTCGATCCCGACTTCGCCGACGCGCACGCGGGGTTCGCCGACGTGCTTACACAACTGCTGCGGCAGCGAAACGTCGTCGCCGGCACCACCGCCGCCGATGCGGTGATGGCGAGCCAGCGAGCCATCGAGCTCGCACCGGATCTGCCCGATGCTCACGTCGCCCGCGGCAACGCGCTGCAGCTGACCGGCCAGCTGGACGAGGCGCAGCATGCCTTCGAGCGCGCGATTGCGCTCGATCCGCGTCACTTCCCCGCGCACTACTGGTTTGCCAAGTACTGGGCCGCTCGTGGCCAGCACGCCCTTGCCGCAAAACAGTACGAGCTCGCCTTCGAGATCCAGCCTGATGACTACCGGCCCATCACATTGGCGCTACAGGAATACCAGGCAACGAAGGACCGGGTGCAGGAGCAGAGCGCGTTGCGCCGCTCCTGGCAGGCGCTCGAGCGGCATCTCGCCCTCGACCCCGACGACTCTTATGCGAGTGATCACGCCGCCGGAGTGCTCATGCTGCTCGGCAGGCGCGATGAGGCGAATCGCCTGCTGGACCGTGCGCTCGCACTGCGGCCCGATGACTACCGCACCTTGTACACGGCTGCGTGCACGGCGTCGCTCGGCGGAGAGTACGAGCGTGCACTCGATTTCCTCGATCGCGCCGTCGGTACCGGTCGCGGCCACCGCGAATGGATCCTGAATGACAACGACCTCGCACCATTGCACCAGTACCCTCGTTTCAAGGAGATTGTCTCGAGGCTTGCGTAAGCGAGGCCCGGAGTTCCAAGGGCGGTGAAATCAATTGAAGCGTACGTATTCGAAATCCAGCGGGCGGCTGTTGATTCCCGCGCCGGGTGGTGCGATCCAGTTGGCAAATCTTCCGGGTTCCACTACCCGTCCCATGAGTGAGCGCACGTAGGCGCGATCTTCGTCTGTGGGTAGCCAGTTGCGCACGTTCTCGGCCCACTGAGCCTCGCTCAGAACCACCCCGCTGGGTGAGACCCTGACGCCCGCCAGCGACCCGATCTGTCGATTGAACCCTTTATGCGGCACGGTTAGCGTGTAGTCGATGCCTCGCTCGCGCAGGGCCTTGTTCCAGGCGTCAACCCCTGCAACCGAGTCCCTGATGAAGTCATCGCGCAGGCGTTCGTTGAGCGCATTGAGCGCCGCGGCCTCACGCGTGACGATGCGGCCACTCGCAACTTCCAGTACGGGATAGGTGGCTTCCATCAGCACATGATCGTCCTTGATGTGATCTTCACGATAGCGGCCCTTCAGCCCCGTGGTGTAGAAGGTCGCCGCGTTCGAAGAAAGATCGGACCCGAACAGATCGACCGTGACGCTCGAATGGAAGTTGAGATAGCGCTGTAGGGTTGGCAGATCGATGACACCCAGCTCGCGCAGACGCGCCGGGTCGTCGGTCTTCTCGCGTGCCATCACCTCGGCGGTGCGTTCCACAATGCGGCGCACGCCATTACGCCCCACGAACATGTGGTGCCCCTCCTCCGTGAGCATGAATCGAGTGGTGCGCGCCAGCGGGTCAAACGCGGATTCGGTCAGGGCCGAGAGTTGAAACTTACCGTCACGATCAGTGAAGAACGTGAACATGAAGAACGCTAACCAGTCAGGTGTCTTTTCATTGAATGCGCCGAGGATGCGCGGGTTGTCAGCATCACCCGAGCGTCGCACCAGCAACGCTTCGGCTTCCTCGCGTCCGTCACGACCGAAATGGCGATGCAGGAGATAGACCATTGCCCAAAGATGTCGTCCCTCCTCGACGTTCACCTGGAAGATATTGCGCAGGTCGTATAGCGACGGGCATGTGAGCCCCAGGTGTCGCTGCTGTTCAACCGATGCCGGCTCGGTGTCGCCCTGCGTGACGATGATGCGACGCAGGTTCGCGCGATACTCACCCGGGACCTCCTGCCACACGGCTTCGCCAAGATGCGCGCCGAATCCGATGCGTCGATCGGCTTGCGCCGGGTTGAGAAAGATGCCCCAGCGATAGTCGGGCATCTTGACGTAGCCAAACTGCGCCCAGCCGGCCTGGTCGACGCTCACGGCGGTTCGCAGGTAAACATCGAGGTCCCGTGAGCCTTCCGGACCCATCTCGCCCCACCAACTGAGAAATTCCGGCTGCCAATGCTCGAGCGCGCGCTGCAGCGTCTTGTCGCTTGCGAGGTCAACGTTGTTCGGAATCCTCGCGCTGTAATCGATGTCCATCGTCAATGTCTCGCTCTGCGCTTCAAACACGCTCCCAGTCGAATTTCGCCTTGTTGCCTGTGCCGAATACTTTGAGGGCGCCGCTCTCTCCCACGGCGTTGGGCCGGCTAAAGATCCAGTTTTGCCATGCCGAGAGGCGTCCGAAGATGCGGGTTTGCAGCGTTTCGGCAACGCCAAACCTCAGGCTCGCCTCCATACCGGTGAGCGCGTCCGGCGACAGACTCGCGCGCTCCTCGATCGCGATCCGAACTTCATAGTCCCAATCCAGCGTGTCCGGCGCGGCAGTAATGAGCCCGAGCTCCAGGGCTTCAGCGGCCCGAAGAAGCCGCCCTGCCACAGCTTGGGCGTGTGCCACTGGTTTGGGCTCGCCGTAGAACCGAGACACCAGGCGGCTCTGCTGCGTCACGGCGCAGAACAGGCCGAAGTTGACTTCGGAGAGCGCGACTTGCGGCGCATCGGGGTCTCCCGGCGCTGCGAGCATGTAGCTGCGGTCAGCTGCGAGGGCGAGCTCGAATAGCGTCCCAGCGAAGCAAGAACCCTTCTCGATCAGCGCGAACAACGTACGCGAGCTGACGTCTAGCCGAGCGAGCGTACGGCGAAGCATGCCGATCACTTCCCGCACGAACCAATGGTGCTCGTGCCGAATCAGCACCGCGTCTGTCGCGAGCACGCGCTGCACATCACCCATCGTCTTCAGGACCCAGGTGCCGATCTCCAACTGGTTCGTGCGCAGCATCAGGATGGCGTCATCCAATTCGCGCGCCATAGCAAGCGGCCACCAGGCAGCGCCGCGATCTACGATACCTTCGATTTCAGTCGGCTCATGCTCTGTGGGCGCCGCGATCGTGATAGTGGCGCTGCGCCCCCTGCCGTCGAACTGAACATCGACGTGCGTATAGTGATACCCGCGCTCGTCGAATGTGCGCGACAACGGCGTCAACTCGACGCCACGCGCATCGAGCGGCCGATCGCTGTGCTGGGCGAGCTGCAGCGCGCGCTCCCTGATCCTCGCAGCAAATTGCTGGGGCTTGGCGTAATCGTCGATCAGCCGCCACTCCTTTGCGCGCGGAGCGCGAATGCCTTCGGTAAGCGTGCAGAAAATATCGGCCAAGTCGCGGCGCACTCTACGCTTATCAGTAAGACGCGTGAGGCCGCCAGTGCTCGGCAGCACGCCCAGCAATGACACTTCCGGCAAACTCACCGCTGACGACTGATCATCGACGAACAGAATCTCGTCGCAGGCAAGCGCCAGCTCATAGCCACCACCGGCGGTAGTGCCATTGCATGCGGCTAGAAACTTCAGACCTGAATGCGCGCTCGAATCCTCGATGCCGTTGCGGGTCTCGTTGGTGAACTTGCAGAAGTTCACTTTCCACGCGTGCGACGACAACCCGAGCATGAAGATGTTAGCCCCGGAGCAGAAGATCCGGTCCTTGACACTCGTGATGACGACGCTGCGAACGCTCGGGTGCTCGAAGCGGATCCGTTGCAGCGCGTCGTAGAGCTCGATATCAACTCCCAGATCGTAGGAATTGAGCTTCAACGCGTAACCCGGACGAATGCCGCCATTCTCGTCGACCCCGAGCGCAAGGGTCGCGATCTGCCCCTCGATTCCGAGCTTCCAGTGCCGGTAGCGCGCGGGATCGCAATCAAACGTGACGACTTGCCCTGAACCTGATTGAGCGAGTATTGCGGTTTGCGCCATTGGTCTTGCTCGAGTGCGGGTT
>CAVRVO010000020.1:0-8685 GCA_963724625.1 uncultured Gammaproteobacteria bacterium
GGGCGGGTTCATCCGAAGTGTCCGTGTGGATGGGTCAGCGCGCCGTGTTTCGTTCGTTCAGTCCCTAGAAGGCTGCTATCCGCTCAATCACCCAGTAGCTCGCGGTGCCACCGATGCAGTAGGCCAGCAGGATCGCCAGGCGCGCGTCGAGACGGTTCGCCGCGATTCGCCGCAGGAGCGCACCGCACGTTAGCACGGCACCGATGAACAACAACTGCCCGATCTCGACGCCGACGTTAAAGAAGAGCAACGCCAGCGGGATCGAATTCTCCGGCAAGCCGACCTGCGCCAACGCGCCGGCGAATCCGAGTCCATGCAGCAGTCCGAAAGTGAAGGCAACCAGCCAGGGCTTGCGCGCGGCCAGCCCCTCCGTACCGCGTTGCTGGTGAATGATTTCGCTGGCGACGAAAACGATCGACAACGCAATCATGGCTTCGACGGGCGGGCCCGGCACGTGGATGACGCCGAGCGTGGCCAGGGCCAGCGTGATCGAATGCGCCAGCGTGAAAGCCGTCACCGTCCACAACAGTCTTCGTGTGCCCCGCACGATGAGGATGAGAGACAGCACGAACAGCAGATGATCGAAGCCGGTGAGGATATGTTCGATGCCGAGCACGGTGTACGTTCGCACGACTTCGAATGCACCCGGAGCCGCTTTGCCGACAAACGTCGGGTTTGCCGGCAGGATGCGCTCGAGCTGCACGGTGCCGTCACTCCTCACGAGGCGAACCAGCAGATCAATGCCGGTCGTGGACAGGCCGGTAAACGCGATCGGCTTGCCATCGAGTCCGCCCGGCACTTCGATGCTCCAGCGTTGCACCGCCGTACCGGTCGCGAAACTGGTGTGCGCCGGCGACAGCGCGACCGTAGTTGCCGGAAATTCGGGCCGCACCTTGAGTGTCGTGGTCTCGTCGAGCGCCGGAACCTTCCAGAGCACGTCGTAGCGATCCGGCGCAGTTTGCGTCAGCTGCAGATAGGCGGGGCGGAATATATCCGCGAATGCTCCCGGTGCTGTTAGCAGTAACAAGAACAGCACGAGATGCTCGCGAAGCCTCATTGCATACCCGGCAGCTTGGCTTCGATCACGACATCATAGTTGGCGCGCAACTTCTGGTAGCTCGCATCGAACGCACGCTGGCGACGCTCGTACTCCCATTCGCGTTGCACTTCCTGTCTCACGGCGTCGAGCGATGGCGCCTGGCTGGGCGTCCGGGCGCTGACGCGTACCAAGTGCACGCCATACCCGGACCGCACTGGCCCCGTCCACTGTCCCAGCGGCAATGTTTCCAGTGCCGTGGCGAAGTCCACACCAAAATCGCGCGTGACCAGGTCGATGCCTTCACGGTCGACAGTGCGTGGCAACATCGACGGCTCGCCCAATTCAGCAACAGCGCGTCCTGCGGTCAGCGCTGCCTTGGTTGCGTTCAGGCGCGCCTCAGCTCCACCTTTCGACGGGTCGAAATACAGTTGCTCGAAGCTGATGATCGCCGGTCGCACGAATTTGTCCGCATGCGCTTGCAGATAAGCCGTGAGATCGGCGTCGGTTGGTGTGCTGCGCTCGCCGGCTTCCTCGGCCATGACCTCGAGTTTCTGGCGAACTCGCCGCTTGATGACCGGGTCGTCGCGGTCGAGCCCGAGGGACTTGCCCTCGCGATAGAGGATTTCGTCACTGATGTAGCTGTCCACGATGCCGGACAGCTCCTGTGCGGTCGGCGGCCGATTCCATGTCGCCTGAAAGCGTCGGCTGAGCTCATCGACTTGCGCCTGACTGACGACGATACGCCGCTCGTCGCCGCTGCCTGGCGCGACGTGCCCATAATAAAGGAATAGCGCAAGCCCGATGAGCAGGAAATGCAGCAGCGGTTCGCGCGCTATTCGCCCGAACCTCACGGATCGCCTTCCCGGCGACCAGTGCGCCACATCGGCCGCTTACCCAGGTGCGTATCAGATCGACGTATCTGCACGCACCTAGGTTACACGGACCTTGAGCCAGCGACGACCGCATCGGGGGCGAATGCGGTCGTGCGATTGGTCTCTACGCGGCTTTGCCTGCAGCGAGGGCCTGAACATCCGCAGCTTGCAATGCCTTCCCACCGATGGCCCAGTCGCCGCTTTCGAATTCATTGATTCGCACCCAGGTCACAGGGCGCATGTTCTCGCCTTCCACCGTAATCATCGCCTCGGTGACTTTCGCGATGAGTTCCCTCTTCTGCTTCGGCGTGAACACATCCTTGATCACATCAATCGTAACGAGCGGCATCGTGTGTCTCCTACTTTGGTCGCGGCCACGGGACATTCCGGGCCGGGTGATAGAAGGCTCGCACGCCGGCGCCGCCCAAGCTTGCAGATTGTCTGGAGATATCGTGTAGATGCTTGGGGGAGCGCCCCGGCCTGATCTATTCTTGCCGCCGATGATCTACACCTTCGATCGTTTCGAACTGGATCTCGCCACGGTCGAACTGCGTGCGGGTGGCAAGGCGGTGGGTGTGGAGCCGCAGGTCTTTGCCCTGCTCGCGCTGCTAGTCGAGAACAGCGACCGCGTCGTTTCAAAGGACGAGATTATCGAAAAGGTCTGGGACGGTCGCGTGGTTTCGGACGGGGTCGTGGCAAGCCGGGTCAAGTCGGCGCGGCAGGCGCTGGGCGATGACGGCAAGGCGCAGCGATTCATCAAGACGAGCCACGGCCATGGGTATCGCTTCGTCGCGCAGACGCGAGCTTCACGGAGCGCGGCCGCCGTGTCTGCAGTGGAAACCGCGGATGACAACGGCGAACACAGCCTCGGGGTCATGGTTCGGAACCTCGAGCAAATATCCCGGCCCTCGCTCGCGGTGCTGTCGTTTCGCCTGCTGGCGGGCGATGAACGCTACGCGGCTCTCGCCAGCGCACTGCCCGACGAACTGATCGCGGACCTGGCGCGCCTGCGCTGGTTGTTCGTCACGGCCCGCGGTTCGTCGTTTCGCCTGCGTGCCGCAGAGACCGGATTCAGCGATATCGGGCAGTTGCTGCGCGTTCGCTACTGTCTTTGGGGAACGATCGAAGTCTCGGACCAGAAACTCCTCGTCATCGTCGAGCTCGTCGATACCAGGAACGGCGGCATCGTCTGGGCCGATCGCTTCTCCGGCCGCGTCGACGATGTGCACTCAGTGCGCGAGCAGATCCGTTCCCAGGTTCTCGGGGCGCTCGAGATCCGGATTCCGATGCACGAGGCCAGCCTCGCACGCCTGGCACCAGTCGAGAATCTCGATGCGTGGTCCGCCTACCACCTCGCCCTGCAGCACTTGTATCGCTTCAATCACGTCGACAACGCCGCAGCTGCCAGCCTGTTCGAGCGGGCGGTCCGGCTGGAGCCCACTTTCGCCCGCGCGCACGCCGGCTTGTCCTTCGTCCACTTCCAGACGGCGTTCATGCACTACACGAACGACCTTGCCGGCGCGATCAGCCGAGCGCGCCGTTTCGCCGAGCGCGGGCTCGAACTCGATCCGCTGGATCCTTTCGTAAACTTCACGATGGGACGCACCTACTGGCTCGAAGGCGATCTCGACAGCAGTCTGGGATGGCTGGAACGCGCGACGGATATCAGTCCACACTATGCGCAGGGCATCTACGCACGCGCATGGACGGAGTCACTCGCCGGACGCGCGGTTGATGGTCGCAAGCACGTTGACCTGGCGATGCGTCTGAGCCCGCTCGATCCGCTTCATTACGCGATGCTCGCCACTCGAGCGTTCACGCACATGCTTCTCGGCGAGGACGCGGAGGCGGCGCACTGGGCGGAGCGCGGCGCGCGCTCGCCCGGCGCGCATGTCCTGATCGCGATGATTGCGTCCGCGGCGCACGCACTGAAGGGCGACACGGCGCGTGCGGAATTCTGGGCGGCGAACGCGCGCGAGCGCAACGCCGCGCTCACCCGGGAGGACTTCAGCCGGGCCTTTCCGATGAAGTCGGACGCCACGCGCGAGAGAATACTACGGGCTCTCGCGCAGTTCGGGTTTTGAGCGCGTCGTCGGGCCCGTAGCCGATGCCGTCAGCGTTGCGGCTGTCCTGGAATAGGCAGACACTCCATGATCTCGACCGAGTCGCCGGGAAAAATCGTAAAGTGCGGGTGATTCTCGAACATCTTTGCAGCACTTTCATGCGATTCGGCTTGAACAACGACGTACCCCGTCAGGTTGTTCTTGGTGTCTGAAACTCCCTGCTTCGCCATACGCTTTGTTTTCCCGAGAGGACCACCCGGTTCGACGATCGCCGCTTTATGGGTCGTCATCCAGTCGCCCCACGCTTTGATTCCCGAAGCTTCCAGCTTCTTGCGCTGCGCTTCGTCCATCGTGGTCCATTCCGATCGTGCGGATGCCGTGCCAAGGTAGACGGCCAGAAAGTTTTTCATTGCTCGCTCCAGTCTGGGTGCTGTTACACAAGCTTAGGACGATGGAGGGGTCGCAAGTTCGACAGTGGAAGGGACAATTTTTTGCGGTTGCCGCAGTTTCGACGGCAAGGGGCGGGAGGGACCCGCAGCGCTGTCAGGACGGCCTACGCCGGTGCGCGGCAAACCGCCTCGATGTTGTGGCCGTCCGGATCCAGCACGAAGGCGCCATAGTAGTTCGGATGATAGTGAGCGCGCACGCCCGGCGCTCCGTTGTCTTTCCCGCCGGCGGAGAGTGCCGCGCGGTAGAAGGCATCGACACTGGAGCGATTCTTTGCCGTGATCGCGACATGCAGCGGCTTCTCCAGTTTGCCTTCGCCCGCAATCCAGAAATCAGCCTTCTGATCGATCCCGAATCCCGCCGCCGCAAAGCCGTTTTCGGTCTTTTCTGCGGGTACTTCGATGATCAGTACGTAGCCGAGCGGGGACAGCGCCTTGCTGTAGAAATCCTTCGCGCGATCGTAGTTCGAGACCGCGAAACCGATGTGGTCGATCATGACAAACCTCCTTCTCCGTGTTCTTGGCGCCGCTACTCCTGGTACAACTTTTCCCCGTGCGCTTCGCAAGAATCGACCTCTTCGGGCTTCGCGCCCATGAGGTTGCTGGTCCAGCACTCATCGAAAACAGAGCAGTAGCACGCTTTGAACTTCAAACGGTGCCGGGTCTGGTCGAGGCCATCCCACTCGGCGCTCGCGTCTTCAGGTTTCGGCCAGTAGAAAAACTCAATCGCCTTGTTCGCCGGAATCGTACGTGGCGCGATTGGACTCGTAATGATGAGGGTACTGGTGGTCGGCGAATCCGCCTGGTTGCAGCACGCCTTGATGAGATCACGCGAATTGCTGTAGTTCTGCCCGTCCAGCGCCAGCTGCAGGGTTTCGAGGCGAGCAGGGCCGACACCTGAGTTCTTGATCGTGAAGGTGAGCGCGTGCTGTTGCCGGTCCTCCAGCATGTTGCCGGATTCGAATTCCAGGAACGGCCACGAGTTGGCCTTGACCAGCCGGTCCATCGCACGACCGTGCATGACCGCTATCGCCAGCGAGACGATGGAAATCGAGATCGCCGCGAGTGCGGTCCAGCGCTCCGCAAGCGAGCGAATTACGCGCGGACCCTTGGTCGGTCGTGCGTGCAACTCTTCGTCTAGCCCGGTGGGTTCCGGCGGAGTGTCCATGATGATCGCCGCGCCATTTTGGCACAGGTGCGACTTCTACCGCTGGCGCGGGAGGAGCGCAGTCGCCGGGCAGATCTACTTAGTGCCCGGCGACTGCGGTGTGGCTTTGAGGTTGCTCGGGTTCTACGGCCCGATCGGGACAATCTTGGCCGTGTACATGAACTCGATGTTGGAGCCGCGCATCTCATGATCACCGCTGAAGTTCTTGCCCGGGACGACCGCGTAGTTTGCATGCGCGACCGCAGCGAGGAAGAGCCTGATGTTCAGCAGCGCCAACCGGTACTGAGCGCGATCGTGGAACGCGATCGCAACGTCGACCAGACCCTTCAGTATCGCGAACTGAAGCTTGGGCAGGGCCGTCTTTGAAGCGACCACCGAACTTTGCAGTACCTTCAGCTTGTATCGCGTCAGTTCGGCCATGCTCTGGCGGGTCAACTGTGCGTTGCCGTCGGCAGCGGCGCCCGGAAAAATTCGCAGGCCGACGAAGTGAAACGAACCGCTGAGAACTTTGCCGCGTGAGCTGCCGCACCCATCGGTCACTTCGGTCACCGCGCCCTGGAAGCGGCCCGTGCCGAGCACGCTTTCCGGCATGTCAGCACGATCGGCGGACTGCCATCCCACCACGTCCCGATGCGACACATCAGGATCGATTGTGGAACTGCATGCATACAAATTCCCGGGCAGCACATCTTCAGTCAGGTTTTCAACGTCGATCACGCCCTGCTGGATCTGTACACCCTGGGTCTCGGTTTCGATGACGAAGAAGTCAGGATGACCGCACAGGTACGGCGGCAAAATCGCCGCACCGTCGAACAGCACCAGTGGCTCAACGCCACAGCGACTCGGATCGTCGTGAATCAGAAATGTGCGCGCCGTCAGAGTGGCGTCTGCCGCGACCACCGCGTTCGGCGGGAACGTCTGAACCTGGGCGCCCGTCGGGTTGCACCCGGGCCCATCGGCCGTACAGTTAGTCGCAGGCACGGTGACCTTGTCGCCGTACTCGATGATGTAGCCCCACACATTGCCCAGAGCACCTTCGTCATTCCATCCGAATGCGCCGCCCAGGCCGATTGCCAGGAAATCTTCGGAGGCAAGATTGTCCGCGTTGGGAGTGCGGATGAGATTGTTGGGTTCGCCGTTTAGCCAGTGCGTGTATGGTGAGGCCGAATTCAGCGCGGCAATGGCCTCGCCATTGAGCCAGACCCAGCCGCAACCGGGTTCGGGAGGGGGGGTAACCGTGGTGCACGGCTCCTGGAAGCCGCCAACCCAGAGCTCGGTACCGGTGATTGGCGCGTGTGGCGCAGTCAAAGTGGCCTGACGCAAGTCGCGTAGGAATTCATCTTCTGCCAGCGAGCCAATCGTCGCGAGATGACCTTTGACCTTTATTCCGCCACCGAGATCGAGCTCGTGCTGTTCTGCCGCAATCTTTGCGGCTTGCCACGTGATCTTGTTGGCGATAACGACCTGGTAGTAGCGCTCGTCAAACTGCGCCGGCTGCGGTGGAGGTGGGTCCGTCGCCCACGTTTTCATTGCTGCCAATGCGAGCGCAGCGGCCGCAAGTGAATGGAATCCTCTTTTTCTCGTGAACATTGCCCGATCCCCCAGTGATTCAGTAGTTATGAGAGTAACCGGGCGGGTTGGTAGGACCACCCTGTCTCTTCCCAGCAAGCCTGTTGCAGTGCGTGCTTGAGCTCGATCGAATCATCGCGTGTGTATCTTGTTGAAAACGACGCATTCGATCGTGGGCTAGGATGCCTACAAGCCACCACCAAGGCAATACGTTCCTGAGCGCGCGGCTAGTTCAATTTGAAGCTCGCAGCTTGCGCGTGATACTTCGCCGCCTTATCCGGTTGCCCCATCCCCTGATACAGCTGTGCAAGCCAGCGATCGGAGCTCTTCACATAATAGGGCAGCACGCCTTCGGTCCCGTGCAAAACGCCATTGCTTTTCAGAAGCAGCCCCTCGGCCTGTGGATACTCCTTCATCCCCGCGAGCGCTGCGCCCTCGGCCGTCGCGGCACTCGCAACGCGCCAGTGATCTGAACCCAGCGACTTGATGAACACGGCTTGCGCCGTAGTGGCGAGTGCCCGCGCCTCATCGAAACGATGCGACTCGATCAGTGCGCCCGCAAGAAGCGTCATGGTGCTGGCGACATCCGGGTGCTCCGGCCCGAGGGCTTTCTTCCGCAACTCCAATGCCTGGCGCAACAACGGTTCAGCCCCAACGATGTCGCCGGCCTCCATCATCCACATCCCGATATTGTTCATCGCTCGTGCGACGGAGGGATGTTCCGCGCCCAGCGCATGCTTGTTGATCTCCAGGGACTCCTTCGACAGCGCGATGGCGGCTTTCACGTCGCCCTTGTCATGCATGACGAAGGCGAGGTTGTTAAGTGTCGTCGCCACGTCCGGATGAGTGGCGCCCAGCAGTTTTCGCTGCATCTCCAGGGCTTTGTTGTAGAGGGACTGCGCCTCGTTGTAGCGGCGCTGCTCGTAGAGTGCACCGGCAACATTGTTCAGCCCCATTGCGATCTCTGGATGCTCGCTCCCCAGCAAGCGTTGCTTCATGGCGAGCGCTTCGCGAAACAGTTGTTCCGCTTCCTTGGTCTGGCCGGTCTCATCGATCACGAACCCGAGATTGTTCAGCGCTTCGGCGAGCTGGGGATGAGGGCCGTTGTACAGTTCCCGGCGCATGGCCACGGCTTTGCGTAGCAGCGCCGCCGCATCCTCGTACTGCCCCTGGTCGTAAAGATTGAGCGCCAGGCCCTCCATGCTTTGCGCGACTTCGGGGCTGCGCGCGCCGACAACCTTCGTGCGCAATGCGAGCGCCTCGCGAAACAGCGGCTCTGCGGCGGCAAAATCACCCGTGCGGCCGAGCAGATCGGCGAGTTCATAGACGCTCTTGGCGGTGTCGACATTCTCATTGCCGAGCATCTCGCGGCGTAACGCCAGCGCCTGCCGGCACATCTGCTGCGCCTGATCGTACTCGGCCTTCAGTTTGAGCACTTCGCAGAGCCGATCCTGTGACCGCGCGACCTCCAGATGCTTGTCGCCATACAGAGCGCGGCGCTTTTCGAGGCCACTGCGCAGCAATGGGA
>CAVRVO010000021.1:0-46573 GCA_963724625.1 uncultured Gammaproteobacteria bacterium
CCCCTGAATATCCCGGCGCGCGTCCGGGCGAAGATGCTGTTGATGTTCTCGAGGCGTTCGGTGGCAACCTCCGGTTCAAAACCGCTCCTGAACGTATCTGAGCGGATGCTCCGGCTCGCGATAGCCGCCGCGCTTCGCTTGGTTCGGCAGCTTGATCTTCTCCCGCTTCGTGCGCTCGTAGGGGATCTTGCTTAGCAGGTGCCGGATGATGTTCAGCTGTGCGCGTCTCTTGTCGTCCGACCGCGCCACATACCAGGGCGCGTAGTCGAGATCGGTGGCCGCGAACATCTCATCGCGGGCGCGCGAATAGTCGTACCAGCGGTTGTACGACTTCAGGTCCATCGGCGAGAGCTTCCAGGTCTTGCGCGGATCGTCGATGCGCTCCTGCAGGCGCCGAGTCTGCTCTTCGGGGCTCACCTCGAGCCAGTACTTGAGCAGCAGGACGCCAGATTCGACCACCGCCTTTTCCACGAGCGGCACGGCCATGAGGAACTCCTTCGCTTCCGCCTCCGTGCACAGGCCCATCACCCGCTCGACTCCCGCGCGGTTGTACCAGCTGCGATCGAAGATCACGACCTCGCCGGCTGCCGGCAGGTGTCGGATGTAGCGCTGCGCGTACATCTGGCTCCTCTCACGCTCCGTGGGAGTCGGCAGCGCCACCACACGGAATACGCGCGGGCTCACCCGCTCGGTCAGCGCCTTGATCACGCCGCCCTTGCCCGCGCCATCGCGACCCTCGAACACAACGCAGATCTTGGCGCCCGTGCGCTGCACCCAACCCTGAACCTGCACGAGCTTCGCGTGCAGGCGCTCGAGCTCTCTCTCGTATTCCTTGCGGCCGAGTTTAGCGGCGCGTGGGTCATCGGCGCGCGGGCCGCGTCGCTTCTTGCCGGCTTCGGGCGATGCCTTAGCTCTGCTCCTGTGGCCTTTGTCGGTCATGGTTTGGCCCCTGATCCCATGGCTCCGCCGTAGGTGTTGATGATGTGCAGCCACTCCTGCGGGACTGAGCTCGACCGGTGCGCGATCACCGGGCGGTCGGTTGCATCGGCGGCTTCCACGATCGAGCGCACCTGCTCCAGGTTGTTGACGTTGAAAGCGGGCACGCCGTACCCGTGCTCGGCAGCATGGTCGAGGAGTGGGCGAAGTGTGATGAGGGCCATTTTTCCGTCTCCTGGACTACAGATGCCCGCGCAGCTTTGCCAGCTCGGCGCGGCAGGCTTCTCCGAACGCCCTCAGTGGATCGGCACCCTCCGAACGCGCGATCCGCCGCACGTCCTCCACGGTCAAGGGCTCGGAGAAATACTGCTCCGTGATCCGGGCCATCAGGTGCTCCGCCTCGATGAGAACCGGCTTGGACGCGGTGAGCCGAATGCGGTTAATCAACGCGTAAACCAGGAGCATCGGCTCGGGGGTCTCCAGGTGATGCGCGAACGCGTCCAAGAGGCGCTTCGCGCATGCGTCGATGAATTCGTTGTACATCGCCTCGCGTTTCTGCATCTCCTCGCGAATGAGCTCGCGCCTGCTGACCGACCTCTGCGTGACCAAGGCGGTCGCAAACGTTACCGAGCCGCCGACGAGCGAGCCGAGCACGCCGGATAAGGCACTTACCCACGTCATATCCATGCAAGACAGCGTAGCGGCGGCCGCTCCGCGCGTCGTAAGCAAAACGTCTAAGTTCGGTCTGAAGTGGAAATTCGGTCATCGCCCGGTGACGGCGTTCAAGGCGCCGAGAGCGGACTGGCTCTGCCCGGATTGAGACGAAACCTCGACGTTTCGCTTACCAAACAGCGAACGGACGGCGTTACGCTCCTCGACAGATTTCACCGCGGAGGCCGCTATGACACTCAAACCCGAATGCAGGTACCCGAGTCGGCGGACGTGCGTGCTGAAGCGCCGATACCGCCATCTCCGGAGCTGGCCATGCCGAACCTATCCATGAAGGAACTGGGCACCATGCAGGTGTTGCTCGAACGCCTGAACGCGCAGATCCTGCCGAGTGCGCTCGACCTCAAAGCCAAGGTCGACCGCGGCGAGTGCCTGGACGACCAAGATCTGGCGTTGCTCGAGGCGCTGCTCGAAGACGCGATCCAAAACACCCGGCTCGCGAAGGATCACCCCGAGTTGCACTTGCTCTGCGGCCGGATCGCGCGTCTCTACAGCGAGATCACATGCAAGGCTCAGGAAATCCAAGAGAAGGAAAGAAAGGCCTGACGCGATTGATGCAGCGGTTCTTGTTCATACCTGGGACGCGCATTCTCCGGCGCGTTCGGGAGGGGCCGATGCACCTGCGGCTGGCCACGCTTCCGCTCACTCCCGCACCACGTACGTATAGAACCGAATGCGGCCCCCCTCGCGTTCCTGATAGACCCCCTGCACTTCGTAGTTGAAGCCGGGGTACCGGTTAAACGACTCCTGGAATGCGAGGAAATAATCCAGCATCGGCTGAGCGCGCTCGTCCCAGCGCTCGCCAGGCAAGACGACGCCGATGCCCGGCGGGTAGATGAGCGCAAGGGTCGCGGAGATCCGGCCACGGATTTTGTCGAGCGGCACGTAGTCGACGTCGTTCGCGACGAGCGCCTCGTAGGCGCGCTTGGGCGCCATTGCGAGCTCGGGAAAGCTCGTCGCGCGGAAGCAGAGCCGTTGGAGTTCCTTGATGTTCCTGTCGCGGTAGAAGCCGTGCATCTCGGTGCAGACTCGGCGCAGTGAATAGTCGGCGTAGCGATCGCTGTGAGCCGCATACACGGTCGGCAGCGCGTCGGCCATCGGCGCGTCGCGGTCCCAGAGACTCTTGAAGTTGACGAGCTTCGCGATCAGCGTGTTGAGCTTGCTTTCGTCCTCCGCGGGCGTCATCAGGAAGAGGATGCTGTTGAGATCGCACTTCTCCGGCACGATGCCTTCCTCCCGCAGGTAGTTCGCGACCACGGTCGCGGGGACACCGAACGACAGGTACTCGCCGGTCCGGCGATCGATGCCGGGCGTCAACAGCGTGAGCTTGTTGGGATCCACCATCGCGTAGCCCTCCGCGTAGCCCGCGTAGCCGTGCCATCGGCTCTGTGGGTCGAAGGCCCAGCACTGCTGCTCGCGCTTGATCACGCTGGTGGGTAGGTCCTCCCATCGGACGTCGGTCGCATCCTTCGCGGTCGTCGAGTTTCTGATCGTGACGAGGTCCGGCACGAACGGGTCGAAGAACCACTGCTCTTCCGCACTCTTGCCTGTTCGAGCGTAGAAATGGCAGAACTCGCGCAATTTCTTGCGTGCTTCGATTGCGAGCTCGATGCAGCGATCCCACAGCATTTCGCCGGCTCTTCCGGCGTGCACCTTCGCGTTGACATCGAGCGACGCGAAGAGCGGATAGAAGGGCGAGGTCGACGCGTTCATCAGGAAGGACTCATTGAAGCGCTTGTGCTCGACGTAGCGCTTCTGCCCGCGAATGTGCTCGTCGCGCTTGTGCACCTGCGATGCCTGGCTGAAGCCCGCGCCTTGCTTGTGCACCGACTGCGTCGAGAAGAGCCCCGCAGTATTCGGTCCGAGATCCTTCAGCCGCATCGGGCTGTGATCGTGAAACAGCGGATGAAATGCGTTGTAACCGATCCACGCCTCGTCCCACAGCACGTAGTCGCAGAGGTGACCGATCTTCTCCATCACCTTGCGGACGTTGTAGATCGTTCCGTCGTAGGTCGCGAGCTGGATGCACGCGAGGCGAAACGGCCGCTCGGCATTCGCACGCGACTTGTCGGTCACGAGCGGATTGGCGCGGATCTGTTTACGCAGGTACGCCTCGTCCCACGCTTCCCAGTCGACTGCGCCAATCATGCCGAACGCATTGCGTGCGGTCGGCAGGAAGATCGGAATCGCACCCGCCATCACGAGCGCGCCCTGGTGCAACGACTTGTGGTTGTTTCGATCGAACAGCACGAGATCGCCGGGCTTGAGCACGGCGCCGGTGACGACCTTGTTCGACGTGCTCGTGCCGTTTAGAACGAAGTACGTCCGATCAGCACCGAACACCTGCGCGGCATGTTTCTGCGCGTCGGCGGCCGGTCCTTCGTGGATCAAGAGATCGCCGAGCTTGACGTCGGCGTTGCAGAGATCGTTGCGGAAGATGCCCTCGCCGAAATGCTTGAAGAACAGCTGGCCCGCGGGAGATTTGCGGTAGAACTGCCCGCCCTGGTGCCCGGGGCAATCGAAAGCGATGTTCGCCTCAACGTCGTAGGCCATCAGCCCGCCGAAGAACGGGGGCAGCAGTGAGAGGCCATAGCGCACGACGCTGGCGATGACCTGCTTCGCGTAGAACGTGGGGGTCTGTTGACCGAGATAGATGTACCCGGCGACCTCGCCAAGTCCGGTCAGGACGGCCAGGTCGGCGATGCGATGCGAATCGGCCAGGGCCCAGAGCGGCGTCTCGAAGCCGGCTTCCCGAACGGTCTCGGCGAGCCGCCGTGCGTTCTCCAGGCGCTCCCCGTCGACGAGCGCAATGTACGCGCCTACCGACGCGTCTTCGGAGACATCGCGATCGAACGAATCGGTGACTTCCACCGCGTAGCGCTCGGCGGCGAACTGCTCGAGCAGCTCCTTCGTCTGCATATCGTTGGGATCGACGATCGCGACGATCTTCATCAGCTTGTGGAACGGAATCGGGATCGTCGGCGCCTTGAACGGCTGAAATGTCATCTTCGGTATCTCCGTTTACACGCGGTTCTCGCCCACGGGTTCCTGATTCGGCGTGAGGTTCTCGTCGACGCGGGTGAGTGCGCATCACCCGATTGGGATGTTCTGTCCTCCGTCATGCCTTCAGGCAGCGCGTCATGTAGATCGCGTTGCCGTCGCGATCGCGCTCCACTTCGATGCCGTGGGTTTCGTGCTCGAAGCCGGGGAAGCGGCTGTCGAAATCCTGCAGTGCGAGCAGGTAATCGACGACGGCACGCTTCTTCGCCGTGACTCTCTCGCCCGGCATCATGATCGGAATGCCCGGAGGGTAAGGCACGAGCTGCACTGCGACGATGCGCTCGAGCAACGCGCTGACCGGGATCTTCTCGACGTTGCGCTTGACCAGCTGGCTGTAGGTGGCGTGCGGGCTCAGCACGGCGTCCGGCAGCAGCGTGAAGGCCTCGTCCATGCACTCGAGAACGCGCGTAGTCCTCATCGCGGCGTGCATCGCTGCGGCCAGATCCTTCAATCCCATGTCGCGGTACGCGTCCGGATGTGCATCGACCAGCGCCGGTAGCACTTGCACGAGCGGTGTGTTGGCATCGTAGGCGCGTTTGAACTCCATCAAGCCCGCAACCAGCGAGCCCCACTTGCCCTTCGTGATGCCGATTGAAAACAGCACCAGAATCGAATACGGCTCGGTCTTCTCGACGACGATGCCGCGGCTGCCGAGGAACGACGAAACGAGCGGTGCCGGGATGCCGCTCTGCTCGATCTTGCCGTCGCGACTGAGTCCGGGTGTCAGCACCGTCACCTTGATCGGGTCGAGCATGCAGTAGTCTTCGCCCAAGTCCCCGAAGCCGTGCCATTCGGCGTTTGGCTTCAGCACCCAGGCAGCGCTTGATCTGCGTAACAGATCCGGATCGGCGTCGACGAACGACGTGCCATCGACTTGATCCGGTTGCCATACACCGAACCACCAGTCCCGCGCGCCGCGGTCAACGATTTCTCGGTGCAGCTGTGCCATTGCTTGCCGGAACGCGACGGCCTCGACGAGGCATTCGTCGGTCAGGTAGTCGCCGGCGTCCGCCATCATCTTCGCGGAGACGTCGGTCGACGCGATGATGCTGTACTGCGGCGAGGTCGACGTATGCATCATGAAGGCTTCGTTGAAGAGCGCAGGATCGACCGGCACCTTGCCGTTGCGGATGTGGATCATCGAAGCCTGCGAGAGCGCCGCGAGCAGCTTGTGCGTGGAATGCGTGACGGTCACGGTCGCATCGTCCTTGCGGCGGTCGCCGCGATGCATGCCGTAGCGGCCTTCGTACAGCCGATTGAAGCGCGCGTACGCGAACCAGGCCTCGTCGTAATGAATGCGATCGACCGTCTGGCTGAGCGCGGCGGTCGTCGCGCGGACGTCGTAGCAGAGCCCGTCGTACGTCGAGTTCGTCAACGCCGCCATGGCCGGTGGTCGCGATCTGTCGGCCACGAGCGCGCTGTCGGCGAGCTTCTGCTCGACGCTGTGCCGGCTCATTTCCGATTGCGGCACCGGGCCGATCAGGCCGCGGGCATTGCGCCGCGGCATCAGGTACACCGGAATCGCACCGGACAGATTGAGCGCATAGTTGAGCGACTTGTGGCAGTTGCGGTCGACGAGCACGACGTCGCCATCGGTCACGGCGGACTGCAGGATGATTTCGTTGCTAGCCGAGCTGCCGTTGATGGAAAAGTACGTGAGATCCGCGCCGAACACGCGCGCGGCGTGTTCCTCGGCCGCCCGGCACGGGCCGCTGTGATCGTTCAACGAACCGAGTGCGCCGACCGAGATCGAGAGATCCGAGCGCAGCATCTGTTCGCCGTAGAACTTGAGAAACGTCCGCCCGACTGCGGACTTCATGAACGCGGTGCCACCGGTGTGCCCGGGCGTATGCCACGAGTATTCGTGAGTTCCGGCGAAGTTCACGAGCGCGCCGAAAAACGGCGGGAGAATGCTGTCGAGATACCGCCGAGCGGCCGCTTCGATTCGACCGGCGATGAAATCCGGACTGTCTTCGGGCAACCAGATGAAACCGTCCATGTTCTCGACGTACGCGAGCGGCACGCGGCTGCGATCCTCGCGCGTCATCGCGAGCAGAATCGGCAGGCCCGACGTGCGACGGCGGATCAGATCGATCACGCGCAAGCCCAGCGCGAGGTCCTTGGTACAGAGTCCCCATGACAGCACCACGCAACTGAAACCCGCATCGGAAGCCACCGCCGTTTCAGCATCGAACAGTGAGCTCGCCCGCACGGCGTGCAGATCTTTCGTCAGCAGGCGTTCCTCGATCTCGTGGGCGCTGCGCGCCTCGGCGCGGTCGGCCACGACTTCGGCGACGACCAGGACCGGGAAGGTCCGCGCGATATCGTGCGGCAGAGCGGTGTTGGTGAGGCCCATGAACCGATCCTCAACGGGTGTGCGGTGAACGTCGCGCGCCGCGGAGTAACACGTGATCATTCGCCCCGTGTGATTCGGAACCGCGCAAGCATCGTTTACTGGGGCTCGCGGATCGGCACTTCGGCCGGTACGCCGACGTTCCTGAAGAAAGCGACCGTATCCGTATCCGGTACGCCGAAGTTGTCCGTGTACAGCGCGCCGAACGCGGGGTCGGCGTAGACCTCGGAGAGCGCGCGATCGACCGCCAGCCGGAAGTCGTCGTCGTTGCGGGGTGTCGCGAGCGCGAGTAAGGCGAACGTGAAGCGCCGCGTCAGCACGCGCAGGTCTCTCTCGGCCGGGTTGTGTCGCACCGCCTGAAGGAGCTTTTCGCGGTCGCCGAACAGCACGTCCGACTGGCGCCCGAGCACGGCGGCGATGCCGGCATCGTAGTCGGCCACCGGCCCGACGTTCGCCGTGAGACGCAGCTGCGCGATGTGCTCCGTGAGCGCTTCCATCGTGGCGGAGCCGACGAGCGCCGAGTACGTCCGATGCGCGAGCGTCGGCGGCGGCGTACCGCGCCAAAGCGGCGCATACGGCTTCGGTCGCTCCTCGAGTGCATCCTGCAACGAAGTATCGGCATCGGCGCGGACGAGCGCCGAGACACCGCCGGGGAAAATCGGTATCGAGAACGACGCACGCGCCCGATTCGCCAGGGTGATCTCGTCGGCGCCGCAGATAAGGTCGACGCGACCATCTGCGAGGTCCGTGAAGCCGCTCGAAACCGGTACCCACTTGACGGCGAGCGACGGTCGCGCGAGCGTCCGCTTGAGCGTGTCCGCGACGCGATTGCAGAGCGCGACCGAATACCCCTCGGGTTGCCCCGATGCAGCGCGATGCGACATCGGCGCCGCATCAGCGCGATAGCCGAGCGTGATGCGGTCGGCATTCATGATGCGGTCGAGCGTGGTCGTTGGGCGTGGCGCTTGTGCCATCTTCGGCTGTGCATCGCCGGGAGCCACTGGCGGAGTGTCCGGGGCTGCGAGCGCCCACGCGACGGACGCGACGGCGGCGATTGCTATCAGCGCGCAGGCGGCCGCGAGCGGGCACGCAAGCGACGTCGAGCGAGGAGCAAATGGTGTGGTCTTCGCCATGTTCGATCTCCTTTGCCTTTTACGCCGCTTTCGGGACCGCGGCGGCTTGCGCCGTGGCGCGGCGCGTCGCCACGAACCGTGGGGCTACGAACAGCCAGATGAGCCAGCCGAGTCCCATCACGAGCATGCCGCCCATGACTGCCTCGACACCTGACGCATACAGCGCATACACGCTGTATGCGATGCCGACAACGGTGATCGCGATCGTGCGCGTGTAAGCGCCGCCGGCGACGCCGGCGCTCTGCAGGATCACAGTCAGCGCGGATAGCCCGAGTATGTACGGGACGACGTTCGTCACGACGGCGAGATTGACGAGTGCTGCGAACTGCGACGATAGATCGGGCGAGATCGTCATCAGCGCGAGCATCGTTTGCACGACTCCCATGATGACCATGCCCGCAATGGGCGCGCCCTTCGCCGTCACCTTACCGAAGATGCGCGGGAACATGCCGGTGTCAGCCGCGTCCTTCGCGACGGACGCGAGCGTGAACTGCCAGCCGAACAGCGAACCCACGCACGCCATGACTGCAAGCCCCATGACGATCGAGCCGACCGTCGGGTTGAACATCTGCGTGAACGCCGTCGCGAACGAGCCGGTCGAGGCCTGCAGATCGGCGTTGGGTACGATCCCTTGGATCGCCGTTGTAGACAGCACGTAGATAACCGCGGCACCGAGCGTTCCGAGCAGACACGCGATCGGCACGTCGCGCTTCGGATTTTCGACGGCGGACGCGTTCTGCGATGCGGACTCGAATCCGAGGAACGCCCAGAGCGTGAGCGAGATGCTCGAACCCATGCCGTGCAGGATGCTGAGGCCGTTCGGATTCCACGCCTCGGCGAAGGTCGAGCCCTTGAACCAGAACCAACCGAAGAGCGCTATGAAGCCGACCGGCAGGATCACGCCCCACACCGTGACCGATCCGATGCGCCCGGTGACGTTCGGCCCGCCGAAGTTCGCGATGGACGTGAGCCACAGGAGACCGATCACGCCGGCGCAGGTCGCCAGGGGCGTCGCCGTCAGCGCCGGAAAGAAGCCGGCGAGATAACCAAGCGCGGAGAGTGCGACGGCGACGTTCGCGATCGCGAGGGACACGAAGTACAGAAAGAACGTCTGAAAGTAGCCGTCCTTGCCGTAAGCGTCTTCGGCGTATGCCGCAAGCCCCCCAGGGCGCTGGTTGTAAATGCCCGCCTGTGCGAAGGCGTAGGCCATCGCCATCGAGCCGAGCGCCGTCACGACCCACGACAACAGCGAGATCGCGCCGACCTTCGCCATGTTCGTAGGCAGCATGATGATGCCGGAGCCCATCATGTTGACCGCCACGATGAACGTCAGCTGCACTACGTTCATCTTCTTTCGCTGATCTGCCATACCTGCCTCCTCACTAAATCGTTGGCGCCCGGACTTCCGCGCACTCGTCATGCTTTCTCATTGCTCGCTGCTGACGATCGTGCTCGGCCCCGCATGCCGAGTCGTCAGCGAGGCGTCACCTTTCGGTCGCAGTTGGGTGAGCGTGCGGCGCTTCACGCCCTTGTCCTGTTGCTCTGTCTTCGATCGGTTCATGTCCGCCTCTCCGTTCATAGGCTTCGACGGCCGCTTGCAGGTTCAGGAACATGCGCTCGTGGCCGATCCGGGAGCCGATGCCCGACCTTTCGACGACTTCGAAGACCCCCCTCGTCATGCCGGCGAACCACAGTTCGCAACCGTTGCGCCGCAGTTTGTCATCGAGCTGCTCGAGGACCTTGAGCGCGGTGTATTCGACGTCGAACACCGCGCTGCAGTCGATCACGAGCACTTGCGCTCGAGTGCGTTGCTGCTCGGACCCGATCAGGTCAGCAACGCGCTGGGCGTTCGCAAAGAACAGCCGGCCCTCGATTTTGAGCAGCAGCACCCCGGGCCAGCTCTCGTCATTGGAATGCTCCGGATTGATCGGCCGGAATACGGCCGTGCCGCGCTTGCGTGCAACCGCATAAAGCGGCGGGTTGTACGCCTGGTTCGCGAGCGACAGCAGCGAGTCGATGACCGCGACGACGATTCCCTGCAATGTGCCAAGAAACATAACCCCCGCGAGTGCGATGACGGACCAGCGGAACTCCGTCGTCCGGACCCGCCGGATCGCAAGGAACTGTTTGGGCTGGATCAGCTCGAGCGAGTACCGGATGACGACCGCCGCGAGCGCCGCCTGCGGCATCCACCGCGTGGTCGGGGCAAGCAGCAGCAGTGTCGCGAGAGCACCAGTCGCGGTCACCAATTCGGCGGCCTGAGACCTGGCTCCGGCCAGGCGGTTGACTGCGGTCTGCGACGTACCACCGCCGGCAGGCATGGCCCCAAGCAGACCGCCGCCGAAGTTGGCGACACCGAGCGCGAACAGCTCTCGGTTGGGCTCGGGCAAGGGTTCGTCGCGTTCGGCAAACGCCCGCGCGGCGGCGATCGACTCGGTGAAGCTCATCAGCGCGATGCCGACCGCTGGTGGCCACAGGGCCTGCACGAGTGCGAGATCCGGCCAGGTGACGGAAGGTAGCCCGGTCGGCACGGCACCGACGGTCGCCACGCCGTGTGCGGGCAGGTCGAACAGGGCCGAGGCCGCGACGGCCACTGCCACAGCGACGAGCGGCGCCGGGACCCGCGGCACGAAGTGTTCGAGCCCGAAGATCAGCACCACGATCGCCGCGGAGACGGAGACCGTGACCAGCGACGTCGCCGGCATGTGCGTGAGAATGGCGAGCACATCGCGGAAAAAGCCGGCCTTTTCGATGTGCAGGCCGAACAGCTTGGGCAACTGGTCGACGACAATGACGAGTCCAATGCCCGATTTGAAGCCGACCAGCACGGGTTCGGAGATGAAGTTCGCGACGAAGCCCAGTCGCAGCACCCATGCCGCGAGCAATACCAGCCCGACCATCACCGCGAGCGTTGCGGCTGCGACCAGCGGGTTCACCGCTGCCCCGTGTGCCGCGGTGCCGAGCGCCGACCCGGTCAGGATCGCGATGGTTGTCGTCGTGCTGACACTCAGGGGGCGTGATGTGCCTAGCACGGCGTAAATGACCATCGGCACCAAAGCTGTGTACAGGCCTACCTGTACGGGCAACGCGGCGATCGTCGCGTACGCCATGGCTTTAGGCACGACTACGGCGGCGGCTGTGAGACCGGCAATGAGGTCCGGCCGTAACCATTCACGCCGATAACTCTGGAGTGCGATCTGCCTCGTCACTGGCCTGCCCGGCCCCTCCGGGGCGAGCTGGTTGAGACGCGATGAACATGAGTCATCTGGAAATCTCCTTGTCGCAATCCAGATGTGTAACTGCTGTCCGAGCCGAGTGGCGCTTTGCGTAGTGGCGCCGTACGAACCCGACGTGAGCCAGCGTACGCATGAGCTGCGGGCAAGTGGTCAGCGAAGCGTCGGCGTATGGTGGGGATTCGGTGGGCCCCGTGGCGGGACGTGGCAGCCCCGGTATCTGTCTGGGAAGAGCTCGCCGATGGGCAGGAAGGTTCCGGAGGCGTGGCGTGCTGCATTGGCCATCCGCAACGCGCGCCAAGACGCTCGCAGAATCCCGCTTGGTTTGCCTTCGAAACTAAGGACGTTGTCCGCGGCAGTGGTCGGAGAGACGTCGCCGTTCGGTCAACCCGTGGTGAGCGGCCGTGGACGAAGGCGATGCGAATACGACGGTTGCAGCTATCCGCTCGGACAAGGCCCGATCAACACTACGACTACAGGGACCGGCCAGGTTTCACGGCACGGCTCGACCGAGCCCCTGCCTGCGCGTGCAGCTTGGGAAGCGCCGCGAAGCGCGGGCATGACCCAGAGCGAGTTCCGGCGCACGGGCGTGTCAGCCGCCCAGCCGGATTGTGAGCACGACCAGGAGCAGACCGGCGAGCAGAAAAACGAACCCGGCGATCCACGGCTTCGCGAGCGTATGCCGCGCATGGCGGTAGCCCAGGTAGTACAGCAGCGCCAACAGGATCGTATTCGAGACTCGCAGTGCAATCTGCGGCTGGTCGAATACCAGGAAGGGCAGCACCGCCGGGATGCTGCAGCTGAAGACGAGCAAGCCGCTCTCGAGGCCGCCGAGCAGGTCCTCGCGCGTGAGCGGCTCAGGCAAAGTCGGTTCCGTCTTCACACGCTGCACGATTGCCGCGTACAGCTCATCACGCTGCTGCGGGTCGGTGAGCGGCGCGAGCAGCTCGTCCAGCTCGCCCGCAACGAGCCGCCGGGCCTGGTCCGGATTCTGCGCCTTACGCACTTCGTACCCGATGCGTTGCACGCGCCCGCGCTCGAAAGCACACCCGAGCACGTAGAGCACTGCGTCGATGATCCCCCACGCGAGGTTGCAGCCGAGGATGCCGATCATCATCTGGCGGGTACCTTCGCGGCCCTCCTCCTGGATGACGAGATCGGCCCCGAGCGTGAACGTAAGCGTCATGATGAGCCCGAACAGCGCCTCGCCCATGTGCGACCCGGGGTCAAGATGCTGCGTAGCAAAGTTCCTCATCCGTTGCATCTCCTTTCGATACGACGCGTCGGCCGGCCTCTCAGAACAAGGCTTTCTCGAATATCATGCGACATCGGCTGCCTGGCCGCGACGCATCCAGGTGCAACGATGCGCGACCGCAGCGGCCAACCTCGAATCTAAAGGTGTTACTGCGCGCACAGCCGCGGGGGGTACAGCCTCGGACTCATCGGGTACAAGGCTGAAAGGAGGGAGATGGTGCCGGGAAGAGGACTCGAACCTCCGACCCGCGCATTACGAATGCGCTGCTCTACCAACTGAGCTATCCCGGCGTGAGGGCGCGGATTCTAAAGAACGGCTCCCGGTGCAGCAACGCGCCCGGGGTTGCATTGTCAGGCCTTGCGCCGCACCCGGATCACGACATCGACGCCAGCCAGCTCAGTGCCTGTGGGCAGATCGGGCAGACGGCGGAATTCCACCTCTGGCACGCCCACATCGGTAAGTTCACCGGTGTCGAGGTTGTGAAAGTGATAGTGCAGGCCCGTGTTCGAATCAAAACAGGCGCGCGTCGAATCGATGTTGATCTGGCGCACCAGCCCCTTTGCCGCGAAGAGATTCAGGGTGTTGTAGACGGTTGCCTTGGAAATGCGCGTCCCTGAGCCGCGCAGCCCGTCGAGCACCTGCTCGGCGGAGAGGTGCTGGGCGGTTGCGAACATGAGCTCGCCCACTCGGATGCGCTGTTCGGTAGGGATAACGCCATGCGCCTGCAGCAGGCGGGTGACTTCTTCGCGCGAGGCATTGGGTCGCGAGGGGCTCAACATGGCGCGCATTATACGGAGTTGCGTTCACTTGTGAATCAGTGGCTTAAGTACCTCGCGCATATCCTGACAGAGACACTACTAATGAGCCTCGGCGCAGGTCCGATCAGCCGCCACCCTGTGCAGCGTTTGGACAACTGCTCCGGAGAGCGGCCATGGATGGTCGGCGCGTGTTCCGTCTTCGAGTTCCAGCACCAGTACGAGTGCACCGGGGTTACCCTCATCGAGCTGCTGATCGTGTGCATGATCGTTGCGATCTGCGTGTCCGTGGCAGTCCCCGGATTTCACCGTTTAGCTCTCGATGCGCGACGCACGACGCACGTGAATGCCCTGCTGCGCACACTGCACGCGGCACGGAGCGCCGCGATCATGCGGCAGGAGCCGACCGTGGTTTGCAAGAGCGCCAATCACCTCCAGTGCACGCCTGGCGCGACGAGCTGGAGTGATGGGTGGATCGTATTCGCGAACCGCGATCACGATGCGCCACCAAACGTCGATCCAGGGGAAGTGCTGCTGTTGACGCAGGGGGCCATCGAGAGTCTGGCGATCAGCAGCTCGCGCAACGCCGTCATCTACTGGCCGGTGGCACTGGCGGGCACTACCGCCACCTTTGTCTTTTGTGACGAGCGCGGCTCATCCAGCGCCCGCGCCATCATCGTGAGCCAGACGGGTCGGCCGCGAGTCTCCGACCGTGACGCCGCAGGCAAGACCCTGAAGTGCAATGGGTGACGGGGGAATTAAGTTGAATTGCGACGACACTGGCGCGCCGTTCGTCTGCCAAATCGATCCGCCGATCGGGACTGCAACCGCGTCGGTGGCAGCGCGGCTATATTCCGCAGCATGGGGGGCCGCAAGACATCGGGATTCACGATCATCGAGCTCCTGATGACGCTGACAGTGGCAAGCGTCATCATGGCGCTCGCGATTCCGAATTTTCGCGACTTCATGAAGAACAGCCGCATGAGCGGCGCCTCCAACGATCTTCTCGCCTCCCTGCAGCTCGCCCGCACAGAAGCCATCAAGCGGCGGCATTCCGTTGCGGTCTGTCCGTCCGCTAATCCGGGCAACAATGTTCCCGCTTGTACGGCGTCATTCAACGGTAACGGCTGGGTCGTGTGGGACGATGCCGACGATGACAAGGCGATCGACGCCGGTGAGGCCGTACTCGGACGGCACGATGCGCTCGACAGCTCCCTGACTACCTTCGAAAGCACTAATGTCGTTGCGTATCAGCCCAGCGGCTTTCTGGGTGTGAACACGACGAACTTCGTCCTGATCTGTGATGACCGCTCCAACTCCCTGCAAGGCAATTCCTACTTCAAGCGCGCCGTTGCGATCAGCAAGACGGGGCGCGCCTCCGTCCGCAGGACCACTGATGAAATCGCCGGGCTGAGCAGCGAGCTGGCGAGCCAGGGTCTGGATCCAGGCGATCTCGACTGTCCCTGAACTGAGATACGTATGAGCCGGCATCACAACAGCGGTTTCAGCATTGTCGAAGCTCTGGTGGCGCTGGTCGTGCTCTCGGTGGGCATGCTCGGTATTGCGGCTCTGTACGTCGAGAGCCTGCGCGCGGGACGCACCGCGGTTTACCGCACGCAGGCCGTCAACCTGGCCGCAGACATGGCCGATCGGATCCGCGCGAACAGAGCTGTCCCCGACAGTTGGCTGCTGGCGGCCGGGGCCGCGCCCGCGACACACAATTGCGTCGGCGGTGGCGTCACCTGCACGCCTGAAGATCTGGCGGAGGACGATCAGGCGAGCTGGCTCGATGCCATCCGCAGTCAATTGCCAGGCAACGGCGCTGCAACCGCCGGCGGCACGATTGAAGTCGATCAACTGGCCTCGCCCCCCCAATACCAGATCACGGTCACGTGGTTCGAGCCTGGCGAGCAGCAACCACTCACCTACGTGCTGACGATGCAGACATGAAAACAACGATGCGTCGATTCTATTCGCGCGGCCTGAGCCTCATCGAACTGATGGTGGCGCTCACAATCGGGTCGCTCCTGATCATCGGTGCCGTCACCGTGTACGTGCAGAGCCGGACGACCTACCGCATTAACGAGACGGTGGCGCGCATGCAGGAAAACGCGCGCTATGCCATGAGCCTGTTGGAGCCCGACATCCGGCTCGCCAATCATTGGGGGCTGATGAGTGATCCGCTGCTGATCTCGGGAACGGTCGGCAATGCCCCCATTGCGGTGCCGGCCGGAGCACAGGCGTGCGGCGCGACTTTTCCGATCGACTTTCGGCTCCCTGTTGACGGCGATAACGACGCCTACACGCTCGGCTGTCCGGTAGCACCTGTTGCGGGAGGTGCGTTGGCCGGAACCGACACCCTGATCATCCGCCGCGCGAGCACGGATGCAGTAGCGGCGGATGCCGCTCGAATGCAGGTCTATACGACCAGGCAGGGGGCGGCCAGCCGTGTATTCATCAGCAGCGCTGCTCCGGGACCCATCGTTGTTGATCCGCTCTACGGGCCGAGCGCCGAAGTGCGAGATCTCATAGTGCGTGCGTACTACATCGCTCAGCAGTCGAGCACCGGCGCCACCGTTCCAGCACTGCGCCGCAAGACTCTCGAGGGCGGCGGAGTGCTTGGACCGCATTTCGACGATGAGGAGGTCATGCCGGGCATCGAGGACCTGCAAGTCCAGTTCGGCCTGGACATGGGCGCGGATCTCGACGGTGACGGCGTGCCCGATGATCGCGACGGCAACGGCCAACCCGACTTCTACACAGGGCTCGCACGACGCTACGTGAGTCCGGGAAATGCGCTGGTAGACGGGAATCCCGCCAACGGCGAAGCCATGGTGTGCGCAGTCCGCGTCTGGATCCGCGTGCGCGCTGACGCTCCCGAAGTTGGGTACACGAACAACACGCGCTACCGGTACGCGAACGTGGACTTCACGCCCAACGACAATATCCGTCGCCTGCTGGTCTCGCGAACCATCCAGATCCGGAATACGCAGACATGAACAGACACACTCGTGCTTGGGACTACTCCTTCCACGCCCGGCAACGCGGGGCGGCTCTGGTGGTGGGAATGATCCTGCTGCTCATCCTCACGCTGCTCGCGATATCCGGCATGAGCACGTCGAACACAGAGCTGCAAATGGCAGGCAACGAGCAGTACACGGAGAATGCATTCCAGGCGGCGGAGACCGGAATCGAGCGCACCATTTCGACCGGTGCCTTCGATGTCACGGACGAAGTCGATATTCCCGAGGTCACGCTGCCCAACGCTGACAGGTACGAGGCGACGATCCGTCCGCGCGGCTTGAGCCTGCCACCACCCGGATACAGCCTCGACCAGTTCAGCGCCGAGAACTTCGAGATCGAGAGCACTGGCCATTCGGTCCGTGACGCCACCGACACTCACCTCCAGGGACTATTCCTGATCGTGCCCAAGACCAACTAGACGGGACCCAATACGATGCACATTCGCACCTCATTCGCAGTCCTGGGAATCGCAGCGTTGCTCGCTGCCGCCGGCGCCGGAGCGACTTTGCGCATAGTCGAACAGGCCATCGAGACCTCGACCCTGTCCACCAGCCTTCCCGATGACGAGAGCGGATCTCTGGCTGTCAGCGCATGCAACGGCTGCAAGCCGGTGCTGCTGCAGCTGTCAACGAAATCGCAATTTTTCGTCGGCAAGACACCAGTGACCTACGCGCAGCTTCGCGCTGCGGCGGGCGCGGCCGCGCGCCAGCTCAATGTCTTCTACGACGCTAAGGGCCGCACCATCACGCGGCTCGTGGTCTCCGGCCAGCAGGGCGCGCCGGTACGCCAGCCGCAAGCGAAGTAAGCGAGCGGAGTTCTCCAGGGTGAATCGCATGAATCAAAAGTATCCGCGTCTGTCCGCTCTGGTCGGGAGCATCGCGCTCACCGTCATCGGCGGCAGCCCCGCAGTGGCTGACGACACCGAGATCTTCGTGAGTCAAGGTTCCGGCGCTCAGCCGAATATCCTGCTCATCCTCGACACGTCGGGCAGCATGGATTCGGCCGTGACCACGCAGGCACCCTATGACCCGAGTGTCACGTACGCCGGATCCTGCACTGCAGGGCGCATCTACTGGCGGGCCGGAAGTGGTGATCCGCCGGATTGCGGTAGCAACCGGTGGTTCAATGCGGCCAGGCTCGTCTGCAATGCAGCCGTGCAGGGCATCGATACCGCCGGGCGCTACCTGGCACAGCGCGCCTCACAATGGAACGCAACCTCCAATCACTGGGAGCAGGTCCGCGATGCCACCAAGGACCAGCCGGTCGAGTGCAGCGCGGATGCAGGGTCGCACGGCGAGACCGCAGGGGATCCGAAGGTATGGGCCTTCAACAGCGGCGTGGCGAACGATCGCTGGACGGCGGACGCCGCCAATCAGCTCGACTGGAACGGCAGCTCTGTCAATCAAAGCTATACCTTCTACAGTGCTAACTGGCTCAACTGGCGCAACGACACCAGCAGCTTCGTCACCCTTTCGCGCCTGCAGATCGTGCAGGACGTTGCCAGCAACTTCGTTGCATCGATTTCGGGCGTGAACATTGGCCTCATGCGCTACAGCAACAACGGCGGAAGCGGAGACGCGCAGGCCGAGGGCGGCATGGTTACTCATGAGGTCGTGCCGGTAGAAAGCGACCGCCAGGGACTCATGGACAGCATCAACCAGAACACGGCCAACGGATTCACGCCGCTGTCGGAGACTCTGTACGAAGCACACCAATACTATTCCGGCGGCAATGTGTTTTACGGCCGCGACTGCGCGACAGGCGCAACGCCCTGCTCGCAGGTGCAGCCTGGCCAGGCACTTCCCAGTGTGCCGGCATCGCGTGAGCCCGGTGACCCGGGTCACTATCACAGCCCGGCGCAGACTTCATGCCAGAAGAATTTCGTCGTCTACCTGACGGACGGTGAGCCGACACAGGACAACAGCGCCGATACCAAGATCGAGGCGTTGCTGGGTCATGCCTGCGACGGTACCGGACCGGGTCGATGCCTGGACGATCTCGCCGGCTACATGCATGACCACGACCTTCGACCCGGCGTACCTTCGGACCAGAGCGTCGTCACCTACACGATCGGCTTCGGTGACGACGTCGCCGGCACGACCTTCCTCGGCGAAGTAGCCGCCGAAGGCGGCGGCGAGAATTTCTTTGCCGGCGACTCCGAGTCGCTGAACACCGCGCTCACCAACATCGTGAACAAGATCTCCAACACCTCGACGACCTTCGTCGCACCGGCGGTCGCGGTGAACGCATTCAATCGCACCGAGTCGCTGGCCGACCTCTACATCTCGGTATTCGAGCCAACGAGCACCTATCACTGGCCGGGCAACGTCAAAAAGTATCGAATCGAGAATGGCGTAGTGGTGGGCGATGACACGACGGGCGACGGCAACCCGGATCCCGCCATTGATCCGGCTACCGGGTTTTTCGCGGGAGATTCCAAGAGTTTCTGGTCGCCGGCCGCGGACGGTTCCGACGTCAAAGCGGGCGGTGCCGCCAACGAACAACCCGCGGATCCTGCCACTCGCAAGGTCTATACGTTCCTTGGCAACAGCGACCTGACGGCTACCGCAAATCGCGTGACAAGGGGCAACAACGCCCTCACGGATGCGATCCTCGGCACTGGGCTGCCTGATCTTCCGACCAAGGAACAGTTGCTCGACTGGACGGTGGGCTTCGATCTGCGCGATATCAATGGCGACGGTCGTACCGACGATGCGCGGCTGCAGATGGGCGATCCCCTCCACGGCAAGCCCGGCATCGTCATCTATGGTGGCACTGCAGGTTCGCCCGACATCGACGACGCGGTCATCTACGCGCCGACCAACGATGGCTATCTGCATGCCATCAACGCCAAGACGGGCGCGGAACTCTGGTCATTCATTCCGCCGGAGCTGCTCGGCAACCTGGTGAACCTCTATCTGGATGATCCGAGCAGCGCGAAGCACTACGGTCTCGATGCTGACGTGCGACCCTTCATGCTCGACGTCAACCGGAACGGTGTCATAGAGCCGGCCGGCGGCGACAAGGTCTGGATCTTCTTCGGTACGGGCCGCGGCGGCGATCACTACTACGCGCTTGATGTCACGAACAGGAACTCGCCGCGGCACATGTGGACCCTCGGGCCCACGCAGTTGCCGGGCGTCGGCCAGACCTGGGCTACGCCGTCGCTGGCGCGCGTGCGTATCAGTGGCGCCAGCCAGAATGCGCTCAACCTGGTGCTGGTCCTCAGCGGCGGCTATGACCTGACCCAGGACAACGACCAGGTCGCGACGCTCTACAACACCGACACGCTCGGCAATCGCATCTTCATGGTGGACGCCGAGACCGGCGCGCTCCTGTGGTTCGCAGCGGGCCCAGGCGGTGCCGTGGCGCCTAATCTCCCGCTCACCAGGATGAACAATTCGATCCCATCCGCGGTTCGCGTGATAGATCTTGACGGAGACGCGTTTGCCGATCGCATGTATGCCGCCGATACCGGTGGGCGCATCTGGCGCTTTGACATCGTCACTGACTCCGACGCCGCGACCCCGGGGCAACAGGTGCCAAGCGCATCCAACCTGGTCACCGGTGGTGTGCTCGCCTCGCTCGGAAATGCGGACCAGGGTACGCATCCCAACAGCTCCACGCGTCGCTTCTATCAGAGTCCGGACGTGTCACTCGTCCGTCGCCGCGGTGCGGCTCCGTACCTAAACATCGCGATCGGTTCCGGCTGGCGCGGCCACCCGATGAATACTGACACGCAGGATCGCTTCTACTCGGTGCGCGACTATCAGCCGTTCGCGACTCTCACGCAGGCCGATTTCAACAGTCTCACAGCCATCACCGATGGCGACCTGGTGGACATCACCGATTCGGTCAATCCGATCGTTCCGGACGGCTCGAATGGCTGGAAGCTGGAACTGCGCCTGCCGGGCGGCTTCGCTGGCGAGAAGGTGTTGGCCGAATCGCGCACCTTCGACAACATCATCTTCTTCCCAACCTATCTGCCGCGCGGCGCGAACAACGCCGATCCGTGCGCGCCTGCGGGCACCAATCGCGCCTATGCGATTGCGGTGGACGATGGGCGGCCGGAGATCGACCGCAACCGCGACGGCGAGACGACCACCGAGGATCGTTATGCGCCGCTCGCGACGACGGGCATCGCGCCTGAGTTCAGCCTGCTGATGACGAGAGCTCAGCCGGGCCAGGGAGGTCAGGGTAACGGACCGCTTGGTGGACGAGCACTCACCTGCCTCGTCGGTGTGGAAGTTGTACAGGGTGTGTGCACGAGCGCAGGCGCGCCGGTACGCACTTACTGGCGCCAGCTCGGGGCCAAGTAACCGCGCCATGCGTTCACGACAGGGTTTTACACTGATCGAATTGATGATCGCGGTCGTAGTGATTGCGATCCTCGCTGCGATCGCGGTGCCGAGTTATCGCAGCTATGTGTTGCGAGCGCAGCGCACCGACGCTACGTCGGCGCTACTGCGCGTCAGGAACGCCCAGGATAAGTTCTTCCTGCAGAATCGGCGCTACATGGATCCCGCTGAGGTGACCGCAGGCGGCCTGGATGCGAGCGAACGCGGCTACTACACGATTGTGTCGGCTGTTCCCGATCCTGATCGCCCGGGGATGCTCAGCTTCAAGCTGACGGCGGCGCCTGTGGCGGGCGCGCCCCAGGCCGCTGATACAAAGTGCACGAGCTTCACGCTCAACGACACCGGCACCAAAGGCTCCGCCCCCGACCCGGTGGAGAAGTGCTGGAGGTAAAGGAAGCGGAGTCGGTTCGCTTCAGCGGGGAGCCACTACCGGAATTCGCAGCGTCTTCGGCAGACTGAAGACCACGCTCTCTGGCCGCCCCTGAACCTCTTCCACGCTCGCGCCGCCCCACTCCTGCAGGCGGGCAATTACTGTCTGAACCAGAATCTCAGGTGCCGAAGCACCGGCCGTGACTCCGACCACGCGCTTGCCCTCGAACCATTCGCGACGCAAGTCATCGGGACCGTCGACCAGATATCCGCGCACACCCTTCTTCTCCGCGATCTCGCGCAGACGGTTCGAATTGGAACTCGCCGGCGAGCCCACGACCACGAGCACTTCGCACTCCTCGAGAAGCTTCTTGACGGCGTCCTGTCGATTCTGCGTTGCATAGCAGATGTCTTCGCGTCGTGGGCTGCTCAGATCCGGAAACCGGGCACGCAGCGCTTCCACGACACGCGCCGTGTCGTCGACCGACAATGTCGTCTGCGACACGAACGCGAGTCGCGCCGGATCACGCACCTCGAGTCCGGCCACGTCTTCGGGCGTTTCGACGAGTGAAATCCGGCCACCATGAGAAGGCGTCGAACTGACCCATCGTGCCTTCGACCTCCGGGTGGCCCCGGTGGCCGATCAGGATTACTTCGCGGCCGTCGCGGGCATAACGCATCACCTCCATGTGCACTTTGGTGACCAGCGGGCAGGTGGCATCGAACACGTTGAGCTGACGCCGGGCGGCCTCCTCCTGTACCGCGCGCGAGACGCCATGTGCGCTGAAGATCACCGTGGCGTCGTCCGGAACCTCGCTCAGCTCCTCGACGAATACGGCCCCAAGGCCACGCAGGCGATCGACCACGTAGCGGTTGTGCACGACTTCATGACGCACGTAGATCGGTGCGCCGAACAACGCCAGCGCGCGTTCAACAATATCGATGGCACGATCGACTCCGGCACAGAACCCACGCGGATTGGCGAGCAGCAGGCGCATGTCGCGGCGTTCAGCGATTCACGGCGGGCGCTGAATCCGAGCGCCTGCTTTCGAGAATCGCATCAAGGATCAGCAGTCCCGCGCCAATCGTGATCGAGGTGTCGGCCATATTGAAGGCGGGAAACTCCCACTGCCGCCAGTGAAAGTGGATGAAATCGATGACATGGCCGTGCCACACCCGGTCGATCACGTTGCCAAGCGCGCCGCCCATGATGAGCGCGAGCCCCGCCGCCAGCAGCCGGTGGCGGCGCGGATCGAGCTGGCGCAGCCAGACGAGGATTGCGGTGCTCACCAGCACACCGAGCACGATGAAGAACCACCTCTGCCAACCCGAAGCGTCGGCGAGAAAGTTGAAAGCCGCGCCGGTGTTGTACAGAAGGGTGAATTCGAGAAACGGCAGGACCTGCACCGAATCGAACAGGTCAAAGCGCGATTCGACCACCGCCTTGGTGATCTGATCGACGAGAATCACGAGCAATGCCAACGAGCCCCAGCGCAGCGCGCCGAATCTCAGGTACCACGGAGTTGCGGGAACTGAAACGGTTGATTGCGTCACACGAAGCGCCTCGTTTCGCCCGGTCCCTCGAGATTGCTCGCGCAGCGGCTGCAGAGCGCGGGATGCCGGGCATTTGACCCCACATCGGGCCGATGGTGCCAGCAGCGCACGCACTTGGTCGAATTCGAGGTATGAACGACGATCCAGACGCCTTCCGGCGCAGCAGTGGTCGCGGCGACCGCGCCAGCCGGAGCGGCGCTCACGGAGTGCACTCGGGCTGCGGACGTGATGAACAGGAAGCGCAATTCCTCGCCCAGTGCTGCAAAGCGTGGGTACTGTGCAGCGTCACAATAGACATCCACCTCGGCATCCAGTGGCGCGCCGATCACACCTTGCTCGCGCAGGCCCTCGAGCTGACGCGTAACGTCAGCACGCAGGTTGATCAGGGCCGGCCAGTCGATTTCGCCCTCGCCAGTCTCGGGAAGCTTCGCCCAGGTCGAATGCAGCACCGACTGCTCGCGCGCACCCGGAAGGAAGCGCCAGATCTCTTCGGCGGTGAAACTCAGGATTGGCGCGAGCCAGCGCACCATCGCCTCCGCAACCCACATGAGCGCCGTTTGTGCCGAGCGTCGCGACGGGCTGTCCGCCGGCAGCGTGTAAAGGCGATCTTTCAGGACGTCGAGATAGAAGCCACCCATGTCGACGACGCAGAAGTTGTGCACTTTCTGGTAGATGAGGTGGTACTGATAGTCGCGATAGGCCGCGACTACTTCTCGCTGCAGACTCGCAGCGCGCGCCACGGCCCATTGATCCAACGCAACCAGATCGGGCGGTGCTATTGCGTGCTTCGCAGGATCGAAACCGTGCAAGTTGCCTAGCAGAAAGCGCGCCGTGTTGCGCATGCGCCGATAGGAGTCGGCCATGCGCTTGAGGATCTCGTCGGAGACGCTCATCTCGTTGCTGTAGTCCGTGGCCGCAACCCACAGTCGCAACACGTCGGCACCCAATGAGCCGACCACCTTCTGCGGAGCAAGGACGTTGCCGAGGGACTTCGACTGCTTGCGTCCCTTCTCGTCGACCGCGAAACCGTGCGTCAGCACCCCCTTGTAGGGTGCCTGGCGCGTCTGAGCGACCGAGATCAGCAGCGAGCTGTGGAACCAGCCGCGATGCTGGTCGGAACCCTCCAGATACAGGTCCGCCGGAATCGTGATCTCGGGGCGCATACGAGGCACGCAGTAATGCGCGCACCCCGAATCAGCCCAGACATCCATCACGTCGGGCACCTTCTCGTAGCGTTCGGCTTCCTCGCCCAGCAACTCGCGCGGATCGAGATCGAACCAGGCGTCGATGCCCTGCTGCTCGACCAGTTTCGCGACGCGTTCGAGCAACTCCTCCGAACGTGGGTGCAGCGTTCCCGATTCACGTTCGACGAACAGGGCCAGCGGCACGCCCCAGGTGCGTTGCCGTGAGATACACCAGTCCGGGCGGTTCGCGATCATGCCCTGGAGGCGCTGCTCGCCCCAGCCGGGCGTCCACTTCACCGTGCTGATCGCATCGAGGGCATCCGCCCGCAGGCGTGCCTGTTCCATGCTGATGAACCACTGCGGAGTGGCGCGAAAGATGACGGGCGTGTGGTGGCGCCAGCAGTGCGGGTAGCTGTGGCGGAATGGCTCATGCTTGAGCAACATGCCGCGCTCGGTGAGCACACGAATGATGTGCTCGTTCGCTTCCCACACTTTCTCACCGGCGAACAGCTCGGTGCCGGGCAGGAAGCGGCCATCTGCACCCACCGGATTGTCGAGTGGCAATCGATACTCAACACCGAGCGCGAAGTCCTCGTGTCCGTGTCCGGGTGCCGTGTGCACGGCGCCCGTACCGGCATCGAGCGTGACGTGCGCTGCCAGCACGACCGGGACGATGCGCTCGTAGAAAGGGTGCTTGAGCTTCAATCCCTCGAGAGCGGCGCCGGTCGTCACCTTCACTTCGCGCCACTCGCCAGTGGCGATGCGCTGCACGACTGCACCGGCAAGCTCGGCTGCAACGATGAGGTACTCCGTCTTGTCGCTGCCCCGCGCTTCGAGAAGCGAATACTGGTAGTCGCGATGCAGGGCCACGGCCTGGTTCGCGGGTAATGTCCACGGAGTCGTGGTCCAGATCGCGATCGCCACGGGCCAATCGCGGAGTGCACCGCCGCTCAGGTCGAAACGCTTCTCGAGATCACGAACGTCGCTCACCGGGAAACGAACGTCGATGGCTGGCGAAGTCTTGTCCTCGTATTCGACCTCGGCCTCCGCCAGCGCCGAGCGACAATCGAGGCACCAATAAACTGGCTTGTACCCCTTGTAGATATGACCGTTGCGCAGAATCTGGCTCAGGGCACGAAGCTGGTCCGCTTCGTAACGCGGCAGCATCGTCAAGTATGGATTCGCCCAATCGCCCATCACACCGAGACGCTTGAAATCGGCGCGCTGCGCTTCGACCTGTTCCTGCGCAAAGTTGCGGCAGGCGGCGCGAAATTCCCGTGCGTTGAGTTTCTGCCCGACGCGCCCATGCTGCTTCTCCACCTGCAGCTCGATGGGCAAGCCGTGACAGTCCCAGCCGGGCACGTAGGGTGCATCGTAGCCGTCGAGCGAGCGCGACTTCACCACGATGTCCTTGAGCACCTTATTGATCGCGTGGCCGATGTGAATCGCGCCGTTGGCGTAGGGTGGCCCGTCCAGGAGGATGAACTTCGGCCGGTTGGCGGCAAGACGGCGCAACTTGCCGTAGATGTCCTCACCCTCCCACCAGCGGAGCATCTCAGGCTCGCGACGCGCGAGGTCTGCCTTCATCGGGAAGTCCGTCTGCGGCAGGTTGATCGTTTGCTTGTAGTCGGTCACAAGAACAGGGCCTCGGCGCTCGCGTATCGCGCAACGGCGCTCATGTTGAAAGTCCCAATGCGGTCCTCGCCTGCCGGGCATCGACGTGCATCTGCGCCACCATCTCCGGCAGGCTTTCGAATTTTCGTTCCTCGCGCAGCCGCTTCACGAACTCCACCGCGAGCCAGCGCCCATAAAGGTCAGCATCGAAATCGAACACGTGCGCCTCGAGCAGCACTTCGCGTCCGCCGATCGTCGGTCGTGTGCCGAGGCTCGCGACGCCTGGCAACGGTTGCGCATCTATACCGCGCACCCTGACCGCAAAGATTCCATCGAGTGGCGTAACGCGGCGGTGAACGCGCATGTTCGCCGTCGGAAATCCGAGCTTGCGTCCCAGGCCCTCGCCGCGAATCACCTTGCCATGCATCGCGTAAGCGCGCCCCAGCAGCCGCGCCGCATGCTCCAGATCACCACTTGCCAGGGCGACGCGGATCGCGCTCGAGCTGACCCGCTCATCCTCCACCATCACCGGCTCAACGACATCGACGCCGAAGCCCAGCTGCGGACCGACTTTCTGCAGCAGCGCCACATCGGCTTTACCGCCGACTCCAAACCGGAAGTCACTCCCAACCACCACGTGTTTCGCTCCCATCTGTTCGCCCAACAGCTGACTTGCAAAGGCATCTCCGTGCATGCCCTGCAAGCGCTTCTCGAAGCGCAGTACGACGCATCGCTCCACTCCGGCGGCCGCAAACAACTCGAGCTTCTCGCGCAGGCGCGTGAGGCGCGCGGGTGCCCGCGTCGGTTCGAAGTACTCGCGCGGCGCCGGCTCGAACGTCATTACCGTCGCGGGCACGCCGAGACGCCGTGCATGACGGCCCAGTCGTTCGAGCATCGCCTGGTGACCGAGATGCACGCCGTCGAAATTGCCAATCGTGACTGCGCACCCGCGATGTCGGGCGCGCAGGTTGTGCAGCCCGCGCACGAGTTCCATCAGTACCGTCCGGCCGTTTGCGCAAGCCTGCCCAGATGCCGGGATTATAAGGGCTCGATCGGGGATTGCAGCGAGTACAGCTTGCCCCGGAACGCTCCTTGAAGGGCTCGGGCTATCACAACGTGTCTTGCGGGGACGGCTGCGTGCGTCTCAGGTCGCGCAGGCGCAAGCCACACAACCACAGCGCCGCGAAATAGACCGCCGCACCCCCAAGCACACAGATGCTCAGGTGCAGCGCCCGCTGTCCGGCGCGGGCGTTGAGCCAGCCATCAATGTCACCCGCGGTCCACCACAGGAAGAGCGCCATGGCGAGGTTCGCGACCAGCACCTGGCCCGCGAAACGTGACCACCCCGGGGCGGCGCGATACACGCCCGCACGCCTCAAGCCGCGAAACAGCAATGCGGAATTGATGAAGGCCGAAACGCCGGTCGAGAGTGCGATCAGCGCGTGCGGCACCGGAAATCCAGCCTTGGCGACCGGGAGCACGATACCCACGTTGCACGCCATGTTCACGCCGAGCGAGATCATGCCGACGCGAACCGGTGTGCGCGTGTCCTGGCGCGCGAAGTAGCCGGGCGCGAGCACCTTCACCATGCTGAAGCCGATCAGGCCGAGTGAATACGCCATCAATGCGTAAGTGGCCATTTCGACGTCACGTCCGCTGAACCGACCGTATCCATAGATCGTGGCGATGAGCGGCCCGGCCAGAACCAGCAAGCCAACAGCCGCCGGCGTCACGAACAGGAATACCAGCCGTACCGACCAGTCCAGCGTCGCGGCAAACCGCTGCGGCGATTGGCTCGCGTGATGCGCAGAGAGCGCAGGCAGTACCACTGTTGCCAGTGCAATGGTGAACATCCCCATTGGGAACTCGACCAGTCGGTCCGCGTAGTAGAGCCACGAGATGCTCCCCGTGAGCAGAAACGATGCGACCAGCGAGTCGAGCAGCAGGCTCACCTGGGCGACCGAGGAACCGAAGATCCCGGGCAGCATGAGGCGCGCCACGCGGCGCACGCCCTCGTGCGCCCAGTTCCAGCGTGGCATGCCTGCGACGCCTAGCCGCACCATGAAAGGCCAGAGAAATGCGAGCTGAATGACACCGGCCACGAACACGCCGATTGCAAGTACTGCGCCGGGATTTGGCGTGTTCGGTGCGATGAGAAACGCGGTCACGATCATGACCACGTTGAGGATCACCGGCGTGAAAGCGGCCGCGCCGAATCGACCATAGCTGTTGAGCACGCCACTCGCCAGCGACACGAGCGAGATGAAGAACAGGTACGGGAACGTCCAGCGCAGCATGTCGACCGCAAGATCGAAGCGCCCGCCTTCGGCGCGAAATCCGGGCGCGAACATGAAGATGATCACCGGCGCCGCGACCACGCCGATAGCTGTGAGTACGAAGAGCGCCACCCCGAATGTTCCAGAGACACCGTCTATGAGCTCGCGCACCTCCTGCTGCGAGCGACGGATCCGGTACTCGGAGACGACTGGTACGAAGGCCTGCGAGAAAGCGCCCTCACCCGACAGGCGGCGCAGGAAGTTCGGAATCTTGAATGCGATGAAGAACGCGTCCATCAGTGGCCCGGCGCCGAACACCTGCGAATAGACCATGTCGCGCAACATTCCCGACACGCGCGACAGGAGCGTCATGGCGCTCACCACAGTTGTATTTCGCAGGATGCTCAACGGTCCTCCACGGGGCGGCACTATAGCGGAAAACCCCATTGGCGCCGCGGACTTACGACACGCTCGCGGAACCTCTGAGCATTGACTTTCGGCGCCGCGCTGCGCAGACTACGCGGCCTTTCGCAGCGGCCCAGGCCGCAGGAATACCGGAGTTACAAATTGGCCAATACCAAGTCAGCCGAGAAAGCCGCCCGTCAGGCGCTCAAGCGCCGGGACAACAACGTCGCCGCGCGTTCCAAGTTGCGCACCGTCATCCGCGACGTCACCCAGGCGATCGGGTCGGGCACCAAGGACAATGCACTCGAGCAATACAACGCAGCGGTTCCGGTGATCGACTCCATGGTCAACAAGAGCCAGATCCACCGCAACAAAGCAGCTCGTCACAAGAGTCGGCTGGCTCAGCGCATCCGCGCGATGACCTGACCGGCGCGGGCCAGGCGATCTCGCCCGCAACACGATCTAGCGCTGACGCTTAACCCCGCGCGCGAACCAGGCATCCGGTCCGGAGGATGATTGGATGGCTAAGAAGGATCTGCGCGAAGCGACCGCGAAGGACATCGCGAAGATCGTTGCGCTGATCAATGAAGCCTACCTGCCGGCGGAAGGCTTTCTCTACGAGGGGCCCCGCATCGACACTGATGAAGTGCGTGGCAAGCTCGACAAGGGCACGTTCCTGCTACAGCCGAATTCCGTCGGCGCCCTGGATGGCTGCGTCCATGTCGAAGTCCGCGGCGAGGTCGGTTACTTCGGCCTGCTGGCCGTGTCCACCGACCGCCAGCACCACGGTCTTGGGCGCAAGCTCATTGCCTCGGCGGAGGCGTACTTCAAGACGCACGCCTGCGGCGCAGTGGAGATCGACGTGGTAAATCACCGCCAGGAACTGTTCGGATTCTATGGCGGTCTTGGTTATCACGTCGTCGGTGAGCGGCCGTTCGAGGACCAACGCCTGCAACGTCCCTCGCACTTCGTGATCATGCGCAAGACGCTCTAGAGCCTTCTCATGGAACACATCGGCATCGTCGCTGGCAGCTCTGAAGGCGCGGCCCTGTGCTACCGGACAATTTGCCTGGAAGCGCCAGCGCTACTCGGCGAGTATCGCCACCCGCGCATCACACTCGACGGCAGCGTTTCGCTGGGTGAATACATGGATTTCGTCGATCGCGACGATTGGCGCGGCGTCGGTGCGTTGATGCTCGACTCGGTCCGGCGACTGCACGCGGCGGGCGCGCAGTTCGCGATCTGTCCCGACAATACCTTTCACCAGGCGCTCCCTTACGTTACCGGCGCTTCCCCAATCCCGTGGCTGCACATTGCAGAGGTCGTCGCCGAGCAAGCTCGCCTGCAGGGTCTGCGCCATCTTGGTGTGCTTGGTACTCGCTACCTGATGGAAGGGCCGGTGTATCGCGACGCCCTCAGCTCGCGCGATATCCAGATGACTGTGCCTGAACCAGCGGGAAGGAAAGCCATCAATCGGATCATTTTCGAGGAGCTGGTGAATGGAAAGGTGCTCGAGCCTTCGAGGATTCAATGCCTCGAAGCTGTCGCGTGGCTGCGCGATCAGGGCTGTGATGGCGTGGTACTGGGTTGCACCGAGCTCCCGCTCATCGTTCTGCCAGAGGAGGCGCCGTTGCCGACGCTCGACTCGACCCGCCTGCTCGCGCGCGCCGCGATCCAGCGAGCGTTCGGTTCCGACCCGCTGAGACCGTAACCCTTGCCGGGGTAGCCGAATAGATCGCCGCTCCGTGGCGAAACACGCAGCGCGCCTTCGCGAAATTGCGCACATCCTGGACCGGATCGGCATCGAGAACCACCAGGTCAGCGTCCATTCCAGCGGCAACGCGGCCGCGCCTGCCATCCTCCTTGAAGCGTGCCGCCGGCGCCGTGGTCAGTGAAGCGAGTATCTGCATCGACGTGAGACCTGCTTTCAGCATCAGCACGTATTCATCGGTTGGGTCGTAGTCCGTCATATAGCCCACGTCCGTGCCGAACAGTACCTGGCCTCCTGCCTCGCTGAAGGCCTGCAACTGCTGCAACGTGTCGCCAACCGCGAGGGCGATGATTCGTTCGGGAGCGTGCGCCCGGGTCATTTCGTATTGCCAGAGTTTCAGGGTCGGCACGACCGCCACATCGTGCGTGATCATTTCCTGGATGAGGTCGGGCTCCCACAGGAGTTTCTGATTGCCGAGCGTCGTGTGTGCGAGCACGTCGACCCCAGCCTTCATCGCTGCGCGGATGCCCTCGACGTTGGTCGGATGTGCAAAAACCAGCCGGCTGCGCCGGTGGGTCTCCGCGACTGCAGCCGCAGCAACTTCCTTTGGCATGTACCTGATGGTGTTGTCGGCCTGCGGCGTGGCGATGAAAAGCTTGGTGATATCGGCGCCCTGCTTGATGTTCTCCCGCACGCTCGCGATGGCGGCTTCTGGCGTTGCGGGCTGTGGTAGCTGCTTCATCACATCCGGCGGCAGCGAGCTGAGGTAGAACGGGATGCCGTTCGGCGGATAGAGCGCCCATCCTGCCGTCAGGATCCTCGGGCCAGGCACTTCGCCGCGCTCGATGCGTTTACGCAGCGCGACCGTGTTCACGACGTCCGATGCGGTGTCCACGACGGTGGTGAATCCATAGCGGTTCAACATCGCAGTGAGACTCGTCGCGAGCCGCTTCGCATCCTGGTCGGCTGCCTTGTCCCACTTGGCTTCGGTGAAGTGGACATGGCTGTTCTGAAAGCCAGCCGTGATGACTCCGCCGTCACAGCGCGAGCCGTTGGCACCCGCAGGCAGCTGCACCGTTTCCTGGGGGCCGACATCCGCGATCCTGCCATCACGGATGACGACGACGCCGTCCATGACCGGGTCAGCATCAGGAGTCGTGTAGATCTTCGCGCCCCGTAATACCGTGACGTCACCGCCCAGCGCCCATCCGGGCAACCCGACGAGCGCCAGAATCATCAAGGTCCACTTGTTTGTCACGTTCAATCCGCCTCGCGCTGTTGCAATCACTGCTCGCGGGAGCGGACGGAATATTATTAGAGTTTCAGGCGTGTTGCTGCAGGATGCGGGCTTTGCTCTCTTCGTACTCAGGCATGGTCAGGACACCATGTTGCTGCAGCCGGTAATGCTCGCGCATTTCGTCGCGCAGTTGTTGCGCTCGAGTCGCGCCGCGGATTGCGGCCGCTCGTTGAATGTGGGCACTGAGCTCAGCCTCGAAAGCGCGCGCCGCGTGAAAGGCACCCAGCCCGCCTACGATGTCGAAGAGTCGCGCCCGGCCGTGAACACTCGAGAACGTGATGGTCTCGGTCATACGGTAGGCAGACAGCAATGCTGTGCACACCGTCGCTGACACGATCAGTGCCCAGGCGGGCAACCATGGATTCTCGCTGAACGGCAGCGCTGACTGTTTCATCCACCACCAGAGTCCGAGGGACAGCAGCACCAACCCCGCTGCGGTTCGCAGGCACTTCCATGGAACGTGCCGCTGTCGCTCTGGTGTGGGATTTACGAAACGCAGATCGAGGGCATAGTGCTTGAGCGCTGCCCGGGGACGTTTGCTGCGTATCGCGAGAAACCGCTTCTCGAAGACATCGAGGGTCGTGGAGCAACCGCGCCAGCGGCTCGACAATCTCAGGCTCGCCTGAACATTGCGAAGCTTACGAGGATCGGGAATCTCGCTGACATCCGATTCAATGTAAACGTGCTCGGCGCTCATCGGGCTTACACGTCGTCGCTCCGGCGTCCGCGCTTGCCGCGACGCTCGGCGTCAGCGTCGGACTTGGGCGGTTCGCCCCGATCCATGGAACGCCGTGGCTTGCCGCGCCGATCTGCGTGATGGCGGTAAATGCAGCGACAGGTTTCCGGCGAGGAGCACCCGGCGAGCGGTAGACGAGGCGCGTCCTTGGATAGGAAGCGGTGGTTGCGCAATGCGGCCGCGGCCTCGCAGGTCGAGGTCGGGGTGATGATCGACACGGCGTGCCAGGCCTCTTTGCGGCCCTGCTGGCGCTCGCCGGAGTTGCGCGATGTCTGCTTGGCGCGCTGGCTGGAAGCGGAAGGCGTCCGAATCTGCATGGCAGTCCTTTTGCGCGCATTGCTGCGCACCGCAGGCGATACCGTGACCCATGCTAGCGCTGAGCAACGGCCGCTGTAGGACAGCGTTCAGCTTCTGTTGAGTGGTTCACAACCAGGGGTGTGAACCGGTCCACACTTTCTATTTTTCCAGGTGACGCATCGCGGCTTGGCAGAGCTCGCGGGTGCCCTGCCCCGTGGCACCGGAAATCCTGTGCACCGGTCCCCTCCAGCGCAGCCTCCGGACGATCTCCCGGCAACGCTCCTCGAGCGCTTCGCCTTGGAGCAGATCGATCTTGTTGAGCACCAGCCAGCGGTCCTTCTTCGCCAGCTCGGGGCTGAACTTCTTCAGCTCAGTAACAATAGCCCGTGCATCCTTCACTGGGTCCGACGCGGGATCTGGGGGCGCGATGTCGACGAGGTGCAGCAGTAAGCGCGTGCGCTGCAGGTGTTTGAGGAAGCGGATGCCGAGACCAGCACCCTCGGCGGCTCCCTCGATCAGGCCCGGAATATCGGCCATGACGAAGCTGCGATGCTCGCCCACCGAGACGACACCGAGATTGGGATAGAGCGTCGTGAACGGATAGTCGGCAACCTTGGGCTTCGCGGCAGACACGGCTCGAATGAGTGTCGATTTGCCGGCGTTCGGCAAGCCGAGCAGCCCGATATCGGCGATGAGCTTCAGCTCCAGCGTCAGGGTGCGTTTCTCACCAGGGATTCCCGAGCCGTGCTGTCGTGGCGAGCGATTCGTGCTGCTCTTGAAGCGCGTGTTCCCCCAGCCTCCCCGGCCCCCTTGTGCGACGCGCACCGACTGTCCGGCACTGGTCAGGTCGCCGATCACTTCCTGAGTCTCGACATCCTGCACGACTGTTCCGACTGGCACGGGAATGGTGAGGTCTGCACCACCTCGACCCGTGCAGTCGCGGCTGCTGCCTGCCTCTCCGTGCACCGCGCGGTAGGTCCTCTGGATGCGAAAGTCCGCCAGCGTGTTGATGCCGCTCTCCGCACGCAGATACACGCTCCCGCCATCTCCGCCATCACCGCCATCAGGGCCACCGAACGGCACGAATTTCTCGCGGCGAAAGCTCACGCAGCCGCGTCCGCCGTTTCCGGCCTGCACTTTCAGGGTGGCTTCATCGACGAACTTCATTCAGGGGCCTCAAACAAAAACCCCGGCAACGCCGGGGTTTTTCGCTGCATGTCTGGCGGGATGAGCCTACTCGGTGACGACATCCACGAACGTGTTGCGCGCCTTGCCACGGACTTTGAACGCGACGTGTCCATTGGCCTTCGCGAACAGGGTGTGATCAGTGCCGATCCCGACGTTTACGCCCGGATGCCACTGCGTACCGCGCTGGCGGACGAGAATGTTGCCGGCCAGCACTTTTTCGCCGCCGTATTTCTTGACGCCGAGCCGCTTGCTCTGTGAGTCGCGGCCGTTGCGGGTGCTACCGCCTGCTTTCTTGTGTGCCATGGAAGTATCCTCTCTTAGCCAACCGACTCAGCCAACAATGCCCGTCACTTTGATTTCCGTGTACGGCTGACGGTGAGTCTTCTCTCGCTTGTAGTGCTTGCGGCGGCGGAACTTCACGATCCGTACCTTGTCGCCCTTGCCGTGCGACTGAATGGTCGCGGTGACCTTGCCGCCCTCTACGAAGGGCTTGCCAAGCTTGATGTCGGTGCCCGTACCGACGAGCAATACCTGGCCGAATTCAACTGAAGCGCCTTGCGCCTCGGGCAGTTTCTCGATCCGCAGCACTGTGCCTTCCTGCACGCGATACTGCTTGCCGCCGGTCGCTATCACCGCAAACATTTGAGTTCTCCTGAGCGCCCGTCGGGAGTTTTGGGCTGGTCAAAAAAGGCTGCGAATTCTAATGGTTGGGCGCTGGCGGGTCAAACGCTTTGCCGCTACCATGCGCTCCTCCGGCGACACGTAACTCAATGAAAATAGAAGATATCCGCGAGCTGGTCAGCGATGATCTGACGGCGGTCGACGAACGGATCCGCGAACGCCTGCACAGCGAAGTGGCGTTGGTCGACCAGGTGTCCACGTACATCGTCGCGAGCGGGGGTAAACGGCTCCGACCGCTCCTGGTACTGCTCGGCGCCCATGCACTGAATTATCGAGGGCGCCAGCACATCGATGCCGCGGCGCTGATTGAGTTCATTCACACCGCAACCCTCCTGCATGACGATGTCGTCGACGGCTCGTCGATGCGCCGTGGACATGACACCGCAAACGAGATCTGGGGCAACGAAACCAGCGTATTGGTCGGAGACTTCCTGTATTCGCGCGCCTTCCAGATGATGGCGGAGATGGGCTCGCTCGGGATCATGAGCATCATGGCCGATGCCACCAACACCATTGCTGAGGGTGAGGTGCTGCAGCTACTCAATGCTCACAATCCTGAAACCACCGAGCAGCGCTATCTCGATGTCATCTACCGCAAGACCGCCAAGCTTTTCGAAGCTGGCGCCGAAATCGCGGCCGTGCTCGCTGGCGCCAGGGACTCCGACCGCAGGGCACTGCTGGAATATGGACGACGCGTCGGCACGGCATTTCAGCTCATAGACGATCTGCTGGACTACCGCGGCAGCGCGGAGGAGCGTGGCAAGAACCTCGGTGATGATCTCGCGGAAGGCAAGCCGACGCTGCCTCTCATCCACGCTTTGAAGAACGGCGATGCAGAGCAGCGCGCGGCAATCCGCCTCGCTATCGAGCAGGGCGGCCTCGGGGAACTCGAACATATCACCGCAGCCATTGAAGCCACGGGCGGACTCGAATACACCGCACGCCTGGCCCGCACTGAAGCCGATGCCGCCCTGAGCGCGCTCCGGGAGGTCCCGGAATCACAGTACTCGCGCGCGCTACGCTCGCTCGCGACCTTCGCTGTTGAGCGCAGCTACTGACCAGCTTTGCAGTTGCTGACAGTTCCTCACGGAACCGCGCTGGGGCCCTCCGGTCTGCAGTGACATGCCCGAGACCAGTCGCATTTGCGCGGCTCGTCCATCGTCGTACCCACGCCCCAGGAGACCTGCATGAGATTTCGTACCACCATCATGGCCACGGCCATGCTCGCTGCGGGAGTTGCACTCGCAGATGCACCTTCCGGTCCTTCCCAGGGTCAACGCCAGCAAACGATCGAACGGCTCACGACCGAGCTCAACCTCAACGCTGACCAGAAAGCGAAAGTGGAAAAAGTGCTCGAGCAGCAGCATGCCAAGATGCAGTCGCTGCACGATCAGGCGCGATCCTCGGGGCAGCACGCCAGTCGCGAAGAGATGCACAAGCAGTTCCAGGCGATGGATCAGGAAATGGAGCAGCAGCTCAAGCCCATCCTGACGGATGAGCAGATGCAGAAATTCAAGGCCATGCAGGCCCAGCGGCGCGAGCATCCGCCCGGCGCACGGCAGGCCGCAGGAGCCGTCCGGCCCAGGCTAGGGCCGAGCCGAGGCGCTCGGCCTTCAGATCAGAAGGACAGTCCCAGGGAAAACGTGCCGACGTATCCGACGTTGGCACTGTCGCGCGCAAGCGGCAGCAACAGCGCGCTGTTGTAGATCCCGTCGTTGTCGTTGCGCGTGGTGCGCTGCCCGCGGCTGCTGTACGGCGGCGCGGAATACACCAGGTCATTGACGTCGTCGCCCATGAACCACTGGGAAGTAAACTCGAAGTTGCCGCTGCGCACCTTGAAGTGGATGTGGGCGGTACGACCTGGATACCAGCCAGGATAGATCGTCGTGAAGTTGGCAACACCGCTGGTGTCCGTCAGCTGATAGCCCCGAAGAAAGGTCTGACCGATCGTTCTCTGCGCCGCAATGTCGGAGTAGACACCGCCGGCATCCGCATGCCAGACATCTACTTGCGCTCCGGCGAGTGGACTGCAAGCGCCACTGCTCACGCGGTAGACCGCGACTTGCAAAGCGAGCGGCAACGCGGTGAGCACGTTCGCGTCCGTAGTGTCGGTGGTGAGATCGGAACGGTTCAGATTCTCGTCGACGAAGTATGGGCCTTCAGTAGCGGAAGGAGTGACGACGCACGACAGCGATCCCGACGAACCCGATCCACTGGAGCTGCTGGAGGTCGTGGCGCTGCTTCCTGAATTGCCACTGCCGGTGCAGCTTGCCAGGGTGATCGCGCCAAACGTGCCGAGCACGTGTCGGCGGCTGATGCGCATGCTGATCGCTCCTCTTGACTTCATCGGTCATCTCCTGCGTGGCACTCAATGTGTCGCTGCGATTGGTTGTGCATGCTGACAGCGAGTTCATGCCATCGTTTATCAATCTGTAACGAATCGTTGCTTGCATAACGAGCACAACAATTCGTAACAAGTTCGGTGCCCGCCGCTGATTGGAAGGTGTTCAATGAGCCATGGACGGCCCGCGTGCGAGCGCTTCTGCTATAAGAATCGTCATGGACAAGCGCCCCCATGTCCTGATCGTCGACGATGACCGCGAGATCCGCAGTCTCCTGAGCGACTATCTGGAGAACAACGGTTATCGCACCAGCACCGCAGCCGAAGGCAAGTCGATGCGCCGTGCGCTCAGCCAATCGGTAGTCGACCTGATCGTGCTTGATCTCATGCTGCCGGGAGAGGATGGGCTCAGGCTGTGCCGCGACCTGCGGGCCACCTCACAGGTGCCGGTCATCATGCTGACGGCGCGCGGCGAGCCGGTGGACCGCATCCTGGGCTTCGAGATCGGCGCCGATGACTACTTGCCGAAGCCCTTCAATCCACGCGAACTCTTGAGTCGCATCAAGGCGGTGCTGCGCCGAGCGGCCCACGCCCCGCGCGACCCGAGTTCGGACACCGTGCGAGCCTATCGGTTCGCAGAATGGCGACTCGATACTACGACGCGAACTCTGCTTCATTCAGATGGCCGCGAAGTTGCGTTGAGTGGCGCTGAATACCGCTTGCTTGCCATCCTGCTGGCGCACGCCACCCGGGTCTTGACGCGCATGCAGCTCATGGAGCTGGTACGTGGACGAGAACACGAACCCTTCGACCGCAGCATCGATGTCCGCGTGAGCCGCCTGCGTCAGATCCTGGGCGATGACGCGCGCACCCCGCGCATCATCAAGACCGTGTACGGCGAAGGATACGTACTCGGCGTTCCGGTCGAGAGCGACTGATCCCGCGGACCGGATCATGCAGCTGCTTCCACAGTCGATGTTCGGCCGTCTGCTGGGCTCAGTCCTCGTCGCCATTGCCATAACGCTTCTCATCATTGTGCTGCTGGTCCTGCAGGATCGACGCGAATTGGCACTGCGCGTTGGCGGTACAACGGACACAGCCCTGCGCGTAGCTGAAATCAGCCGCTCGCTCGCCGCGATGGAGCCGGCCGATCGCGCGCAAGCACTCAAGACGCTGGGGGAGTCGCCAACTGTCCTCGCCGACAGCGATCGCTCCGACCCCCGACCTCCGCCACCCCCACATGATTCGGCTGCAATCCAGCGCTCCATCGCCGCCCGGGTGCGCGAGCAACTGGGTGACGGCTACACGGTCAGCGTCGGAACGTCGAATCCTGAGAATAGTCTCGTAATCCGCCTCGTTGCGGACGAAGGATTCCGTCCAGCGCCAACCGACATGCAGGGACGCATGGATCCGCCGCCCGTCCCGAAGGACCCGCACGCCTTCGGCGGTCCGGATCCTCCGCCCGGAGGTCGACGTGGCGGCCCGCACGGTGGTCCTGGCGGAGGGTTGCTCGATATCGCCATCACCCTGGCAGACGGGGACCACGTCGTTTTTCGCGTGCCGCGCCGCGACCGGAGCCACCGGTTCCTATGCAGTTGTTCGCGGAACTCGGAATCCTCGCGATCGTACTCGCGATAGTGTTGTATCTCGTGACTCGAAATATCACGCGGCCGTTATCCGCGCTCGCGCAAGCGGCGGATGCCACGGGTCGAAGCGTTCACCATCCCGCGCTCCCTGAGATGGGTGTGCGCGAGATTCGCAACGTCACGCGTGCCTTCAATACGATGCAGGACCGGCTGTTGCGGTACCTGGACAGCCGTTCGCGTGTGCTAGCTGCAATGTCCCACGATCTGCGAACGCCACTGACCCGAATGAGGCTGCGCGTAGAGAAGGTCGAGAATCGAGCGTTGTCCGAGCGCTTCAACGCGGATCTCGACGAGATGGAGGCGCTGGTCAATGGAGCCCTTGGGCTCTTCAAGGGGCTTGACGATCAGGAGGCTTTCGAGGCGACGGACCTGAATCTGCTCCTTGCCACCCTGGAAAAGGAGTTTGCCGAGCTGGGTAGCAAGGTCGTGATCACCGGCCGAGCCCAGGAAGCGCTCTCGGTGAAGCCGCGCGCGCTCAAGCGCGCGCTCAGCAATCTCATCGCCAATGCGATCAAGTTCGGTTCGCGTGCTGAAGTGCACGTCGAGGATGGGCCCGAAGTCGTGATCCGTGTCGCTGACGATGGACCAGGTATCCCCAGCGAGAGTCTGGATCAGGTTTTCGAGCCGTTTTTCCGGCTCGAAGCTTCGCGCAATCGCGACTCGGGGGGCGCCGGGCTCGGTCTCACAATCGTGCGCGACGTCCTGCAGGCCCATGGAGGCACCGTGGCGCTACGAAATCTTGCGCCTCATGGGCTCGAGGCCGTGATCATCTTGCCGCGCACTCGAGTGGGCTGACTCCGTCAACGCGCCAACAAGAATAAGGAGCGGCGGAAGCCGCTGCGCAGAAAAGCGGTTGGCGCTGAGTATCACCCGGCTTGCGTGGACCGCAGCGACCAGCGCGCCTTCCCCCTTCACCTGGCGCTAAAAGAACAAGGCCGCCCGGAGGCGGCCTAGCACAATTGGGATCTCGCCAGATCGCGGACAAGCTGGGTGTGATCAACCCGTCCAGCTATCGTTGTGTTTCTCGCGATAGATGCGCTTACTCTGGCGATTCTCGACGCCCTGGACACGCTGCTGCTCACCAGCACGCACGCGGCCGTTGGCAGCAGCATTCGCCTCGTCGCGATCGACACGCGCTTGGCCGCGCTCGAGCGATCCGACTTCGCGCTTCGTGAGTGAACCGTTGTCGATGCCGTTCTGAATCCGCCGCTGCTCATTAACATTGCGCTGCACGTCGGTTTGCATGCGCTCGGAGGACTTAGAGTCCGGATTGCCGAGCTGAGCATCGTGCTTCTGCTGATAGATGTCCTGGCTCGTCTTGTTTTCGAGCGCCTTGAGCCTCGCCTGCTCAGGGGCACTGATGGTTCCATCCTTGAGATCACGCGCCTCTATCTGGTCGACACGGTTTTGCTCGCGTTCGAGCTGTCCCGCTTCTTTCGTCGAGAGCTCACCAGACTTGAGACCCTGCTCGATGCGCTCCTGTTGACTGAGATTGCGCTGCTGATCGCTTCCGACCACATCGGCACTCCACGCGGTCGCGCCGAGCGCGTTCGCCATCAAAATAACGGACCAGATTCTGAACGATTTCATACAGATCTCCTGACAGGGTCCCCGCCTTCCTGGGGAGACATAACGCTTCACGGTGCGCCTGGTTGACATGCGCCAGGCACCGGTCAGTAATCCGCAAGCAGTTGAAGCAAAAGGGCCTGTTAAGTACACTTCGCGCCCTCGCCGTCGGCTCATTTCACGCGCCGCCGACACACAAGCTCGGGGTGTAGCTCAGCCTGGTAGAGCGCTACGTTCGGGACGTATAGGTCGCAGGTTCAAATCCTGTCACCCCGACCAAAACGCAAATCGCGAGATGGACACCGCACGGCGTTTCGCCGCCACTCGCACAGTCGAAGATATTGAGCCCGCTACACGATCAGCGGCTGTGAGCCAACCACAGGATCCTGCGATCGTGCCATCGTATCGGGTGCGTCGGCGCGCATGCTCTTGCGTTGCTGGAGGTACGCCACAAGGTGCGTAGCGATGTCGCGGACGTCGTCTTCCGCGCCATGAATGAAGCTCGATTTGCGGCGGCGCATGAAGTTGAGCCCGAGCGCATAGAGACCGGGCACGTCGACGACTCCGCCCTCGTGACGCAAACGACCTTTCCGGTCCAGCGCCGGTACGTGCAGCCAGGAATGGTCGGGGCGGAAGCCAGTGGCCCAGATCACCGTGCCGAACCGCTCGCGCTCGAGGTCGAGACCGAGACGCGGCGAGTCGTCGACTTTAGTGGCAGCCGGCCGCTCAGCCTCGGGCAACGATTCTCCCTGCAGGCCTTTGCCGTCGATCCATTCATCGATCCGGCCGAGCAGACGCGTTAGCTTGAGGTCCGCCATGGCGCAGTGATTGCGCAACGATCCGGAGAATTGCAGCTTGGCGCCGTTCGCGCCCACCAGGCGCCCGACGAGCGTGACGCCGCGTGCGGTCAACGCATTCAGGTCCAGTGTCGCGCGCTCCGGCGTCCCCACAAGCTGCGGCGACGGAATGTTACGGGCACGCGCAATGGCCTCGACTTCGTCATGGCGCTCATCGAGGATGCCCAGCGCGTCGAGCCACCACTGTATGTCGCGGCCGCGGTAAGTACGAGGCATCCGGATGTGCTCGCCGACCGCGAGCGTCACCTCGCGCCCCGAACCGGAGATCTCATCGGCGAGCTGCAGACCGGTCGCTGATGCACCGACGATGAGGACGCCACGCGCATCGAGCTGTCCCGGGTTGCGGTAGTCCTTCGCGGTCCAGGTGGCGACCGACGCCGGCAGTGTCGCAGCGACGGCCGGCACGATCGGAATGTTGTGCGCGCCGCTCGCCAGGACCACCGAACGGCATTCCCAATCGCCGCCATCGGTCACGACGCGATAACCGCCGGCGCTCGCCGTCACCGAGGTGACCGTCGTGTGAGTCCTCACGGGCGCATCGATCGCGCTCGCATAGCCGGCGATGAACTCGATGACCTCCGGCATCGTCATGAAGCCGTCCGGATCGTCGGTCTGCCACCGATATCCGGGCAGGCGGCTCTGCCAGTTCGGCGTCAGCAACCGCAACGAGTCCCAGCGCTCGTGCCGCCAGGCGTTCGCGACTTCGCCGCGCTCGAGGACCACGTGGTCGATCGAGCGCTGCGAAAGCGCATGGCTCATGGCCAGGCCCGAATGGCCCGCGCCGATCACGACGACGTCAACGGCAGCCGCAGGGCGCCGCAGAACGTCGTGGGTCATCGGATCTCGACCGCGACGTTGGTCGGGTTGGTAACGATGTCGAACACAGCCGAGCGCTTCTGCGATTGTGCGACGAGCGCGGCAATGTCTTCCTTCGATGCATCGGCATCGATGTCGAACGTGATCTTGATGCCGTCGAAACCATTGCGCACTTCTTCGTCGATACCGAGGATGCCCTGGATGTCCATGCCCCCTTCGAGCGTCGCCTTCACGGAACGCAACTGGATCTTGCGGTTCTGCGCGACCGCGGCGACACCGGCCGTCAGGCAGGACGCGAGGCCGACCAGCACTAACTCGACGGGCGTCGCACCCTTGTCCTCAGAGGCGAAGACCTCGGGATGGTCCGCGTCGTAGCTGAACTCCGTCTTGTGTGACTGCTCGGCGCCGAGGCCGAAGAAGCCCTGCACGGTCGAATGGCTGTGCGTGCCGTTGACCCAGGTGCAGCTCGCACGCCACTTGAACTTCGCGGCGGCGGGCGTCTGGGTCAATGCTTCGCGGGCGGCCAGCAGCGCTTCGACGTTTACACCGTTATTGACGACTTTGCTTGAGTTTGGGGCGGCAGACATTTCATTGCTCCTTACAGTGACATCTGAGAGTTATGCGGGGGCGGGACCAATAGGATACGCCTCGATCGCGAGAACGAGGGCTTTCAAGCGAACGTATCACGGCGATGTAGCGCCGATACCTGGCTTTCATTAGGGGTCAAAACCCCCTGAAAGTTGCACGCTTGCTCCCGGACGGGGATTTAATGCGGAGCAGAACCTGATTACACTCGCCAGTGAGGTCTTCCCATGGGCAGCGAAAGCGTTCCGGTCATCGATATCGCCGACCTCGATCGGGCCGCAACGCGCCTCGCCATCGACGATGCCTGTTGTGACTGGGGATTCTTCCAGATCTCGAACCACGGCATCGACGAGGCCTTGACGACTGCGCTCCAGGAGCAGATGCGGCAGTTCTTCGCGCTGCCCCTTGCCAGCAAGCAAGCCATCCAGCGCACCGCGGAGAATTCGTGGGGCTATTACGATCGCGAGCTGACTCGTCACACGCCTGACTGGAAGCAGGTGTACGACTACGGACCGCCTGACGGCGAGCAACTCATTCCGCAGTGGCCCGCCGAACTCCCACGGTTTCAGGCGGTGATTCAGGCTTACTACGAGGCGTGCGATGCCATCGCCCTGAGGCTACTGCACGTGCTCGCCGCCAATCTCGGCATGCCGGAGGACTCGCTCGACACGCTCTTCCGTCCGGATCACACGAGCTTTCTGCGGCTCAACTATTATCCGAAGTGTCCGACGCCGGTACGCCCCAAGGATGTTTCCGTTGCGAGTGGCGGTTATCTGGGCGTCAATCATCACACCGACGCCGGGGCGCTGACCCTGCTGCTGCAGGATCGGCAGCCCGGTCTCGAAATTCTGAACAATGGTGCTTGGAAACTCGTCGAGCCGCACACTCGATACGCTCGTCGTCAACCTCGGCGATATCGCGCAGGTCTGGTCGAACGATCGCTATCGCGCCGCGCTGCATCGTGGCCTTGCAAACGCCGAGGCGGAGCGCTTCAGCGTGCCATTCTTCTTCAACCCGAGCTACGCCGCCGATTACGCACCGCTCCCTTCGACGGTCGACGAGCGCCATCCGCCGCGCTACCGCCCGATCAACTGGGGCGAATTCCGCACCCATCGCACGGCTGGCGACTACGCCGACTATGGCGACTACCACCAGATCAGTCATTACGCGCAATGAGGACTTGAGAGCATGGCATTCATCGACACGATTCCCGACGCCGAGGTCGACGACCAGGTGCGAGCGATGTACGAGCGGCAGGCCTCCTTCTGGGGCTTCGTGCCCAACTATGCGAAAGTCTTCTGCTACCGACCCGAGATCATGGGGCTGTGGGCGCAGCTTCAGGCTGGTATCAAGAAGTCGATGGCGGACAAGCGCCGCTATGAGCTCGTGACCTTCGCGGCCGCCAATGCGCTGCGTAGCACGCTGTGCTCGCTCGCACACGGCAAGACGCTGACAGAGTTCTTCCCGAGCGAGGCCGTGCAGGCCATGGCGAGAGGAGAAGCGCCGGCAGACCTGACGGCCGCCGAGGCGGAAATGATGAAGTTCGCGCGCAAGGTCGGACGCGATGCGTCGTCGGTCACGCGTGAAGACGTCCTGCGGCTCAAGGAGCTTGGCTTCAGCGACGCTGAAGTGTTCGACATCGCGGCTGCGGCGAGCGCCCGGGCGTTCTTTTCGAAGCTGGTCGAATCGCTCGGGGTTACGGCGGAACACTCGCTCCTCGGTCTCGACCAGGAGTTCAAGCGCACAATGGCGGTCGGACGACCCGTCGAATTCGTCTGACGCAGCGCAGCCAATCGCATTGCTGTGGTGACGACTTAGCAATGTCAGAATTCATTTGACGCGTATCCGAAGCGTGAGCGCAGGGACAGCGCATATCGCTTCACCCCGACCAAAAGTCCCTGTCGCTCCTTTAACCAGGGCGGTCGGGTTCATCCGATAGCTGGCCCACAGCTCGCCCTTCACCTTTCCAGGTTCCAGCGTGATCGCGCCTAAGAGATCCTGCCAATAGGCACTTGCCACGACAGACATCGACATCCGTACGGTGCTAGAAATAACTCTAAGAGGAACGTACGGGGGAGCGCCATATGCATTCCACAACCTCATGGAAGCTACGCAAGGATTTGCCGCGGGCAACGGCGACAGTTTGTCTTGTCAGCAGCATGCTGCTGAGCATCCCACTGTATGGGCAGTCTTCACCCGCCTGGACTTCGGCCTCCTCCTTCGGAGGCAGCGGATCGGACACCGGTGAGGCGGTCAAGGTCGATCGAAGCGGGAACCGGTATGTGACGGGCGAATTTTCTGCAACAGCATACTTCCCGCTGCGAGCTGCGGCGGAGACGGATGACGACCGCCGTGCCGCACAATCCGCGTCCGCACGCAAAGCTCTGACGTCGGGGGGTGGCACGGACATCTTCCTCGCGAAGTATGACCGGACAGGAAAGCTGAGATGGCTTACTCAGGCTGGTGGCCCGGGAGAGGACGACGGCTTCGATCTCGCCTTCGACGCGGCGAGGAACGTCTATGTGACGGGCGAGTTCACTAACAGCGCGAAGTTTCATGGGATCAGCGGTACAGACCAGACGGTGGCGGGTCTGGGGAAGACGATATTCCTCGCGAAGTACACGCCATCGGGCGTGCTCGCGTGGGTACAAACCGGGACGGCCACATTCGACTCGATCAATGAGGGCAACAGTGTGGCCATCGAGCCGGTTACGGGATCTATTTATTTGACTGGCATCGGCCAGGGGGATACCACGTTTTCGTCGTCGAACGGAACGACGCATTCAGTCGCTGGGCCGGGGACCTGGCATATGGTTCTGGTGAAATATGACACTGCCGGCAATTTTCAGTGGGGCCAATCAAACCAGGCGGAGCCCAACTCCAATTCACGCAGAGTTGCTGTGGACCTGGACAACAATGTTTATGCGACCGGGTGGATGGAGGGCCGAACGACCTTTCACAGCAATGACGGCCATGACCTGACTGTAGCTGGTTTCAGCGGACCGGTGCAGACTTTTCCGGACTTTCCTGGCGACGCATTTGTCGTGAAATACGATGAGAACGGCAATGTGCAGTGGGTCAATCACATCGGCGGATACAAAGCGATCGGAGCCAATATCGCAACGAGCCGCGACGGTAAGGTGAGCATCACCGGCTACATCGGCAACATAGCGAATTCGCTGCCCGAGCAGGCCGCGACAATCGTCACGTCACAACCGGGCGGCAACAGCATTAACCTCGGTGGAGGTAAATTCACCGCCCCATATAACAAGGATGTCTTCTTTGCCACCTACGATGACGAGGGGGTGCTGCTCAACGCGCGGCGATTCGGAGGGGTGAAGGATGAGGGCGGCACCGGAATCGCTTATGACCGTCGCAGCAAACTGATTGTTGCGGGAATTTTTCAACACACGATCAAGATTGAAGGGCGCACGCTGACCGGGAAGAACTCCTCCAATCTGTTTCTCGCGAAATTTGCACGCGATGAAGGAAGCTGCATCGCAGAAGGCGGGACCGGCTTTGACGAACCGCATGCGTCCGCGGCAAATACGCTGAATTGGATCAAGGCAGCGGACGGGCCTTTCATCGGGACTCTAGAAGTCGGTCCCCGCATAGGTTTGACTGCCCGAGGGGACGTGCTGGTGACCGGCGCGTATCAGCCTGCTGCACAGTTCGACGACTTCAAACTGCAGAGCGCGGGACTGCAAGATGGTTTTTTGGCGTTGCTGAGAGGGCCTGAGGAGGACGAGCATCGGCGACATGATGCCGAACACTTTGATCAGCCCTGAAGCCCTTCCACGCAGGTCGGGAATGACCGGCACGTGTGCCCATTTGGGATTGTTTCACAGCGTCGATGTTGACCGGTGGTCGCCGGTTGACAGAGCACTCGCTCCCACTGACACTCTTTCCGGCAGCGGCATCAGCGCGTAGAGCGGAGTAACGTCGATGGGCGCCAAGATCACCGTTCACGATCCACGCGGTTTCCCACCGAAGGTCACCGGCAAGCGGCTGGCGAATCGAATCGAGCGCCTCGACGGCAAGGTCGTCTATCTGATCGACTGCCTGTTCGAAAACTCGGACAACTTCATGGTGCAGCTGCGGCAGTGGTTCGCCGAGCACCTGCCGTCCGTGAGCACGCGCATCATCAAGCCGCGCGAGTGCTGGATCGACGATCCGGACATGCGGGACACGATCGCCGCCCAGGGTAACGCCGCCATCATCGGCGTGGGTCTCTGAAGCACCTGTTGCCCCACGGTCGTGGGGTTTGCTTTGGCCCTCGAACGGCAGGGAATTCCCACCGTTCCCGTCAGCACGCACGTGTTCGCACGACTCGCGAAGGCGACGGCGCTCGCCGAGGGCATGCCGACGGCGCGCAACGTTTTCGTTCCCCAACCGGTCGTCGGCCGTTCGCCTGAGGAGCTGCGGGCCTATATAGAGGGTATCGATCCGATATCAAAGCGCCCCTTCATGCAGGGCGTGATCGAGGGATTGACTCGACCACTCGACGCGGAAGATCTCAAGGGCGCGAGCTTCGAGCGCCATTTCCCGCGGCTGCTCGAGCCCGACACGGAAGACAATCTTCAGGAACTATTCGCGCGTAACGGCTGGACCGAC
>CAVRVO010000022.1:0-30398 GCA_963724625.1 uncultured Gammaproteobacteria bacterium
GTGACCCGCACTCAGCTATCCGATGTCGGATCTCAGCGACGACGACGGGTTTCACGGACCTACCGTTGATGCCATTTGGCATTGAGGCCAGCTCCGCTTCGGCGGTTGCCAGTCTATCCACCAGGGCAGGGGACGTGCGCAAGATTCCCGAGGCGATTGCGCCGGTGAGATAAGTCGTGCCACGCTCGCACAGCTCACGGCCACCGCAGGTTCCGAAACTATGGTGCGATTCCGTCTCTCAACTTGACCACTCCCGCCCCTAGTCCGTGAGTAATCAGAATCCCGTGGAACGCGTGCCGCCTTATGCGTGGTACGTGGCCGTGGTTTTCTCACTGTTTTCGGCGCTGTCATTCATCGATCGTCAGATTCTCGCGGTCTTAGTCGAGCCGATGAAGGCGGAGCTCGCCCTGACTGACGTGCAGCTCACTCTGATAGGAGGACTGAGCTTCGTCATCTTCTACGTCACCTTTGGACTGGCGATGGGACGGCTAGCTGACACCTTGAATCGTAAGTGGATCATCTACGCGGGCGTCGTGCTGTGGACCAGCACGACGGCGCTCTGCGGGTTGGCGACCCGCTACGTGCACCTGCTGCTTCTGCGAATGGGCGTCGGCCTCGGCGAGGCGGCGCTAGCGCCTTGCGCATTCTCGATTCTGGCTGATCTGTTTCCGCGCAGACGATTGGCGACGGGAATCGCCGTGTGCTCTATGGGTGCATCGTTCGGTATTGGATTAGCCTACCTGGGCGGAGCCTTGGTTCTGGAATGGGCGAACGGAGTGGTCGGAGAAAGCGGCAGCATTCGGTTGCCGCTAGTCGGCGATCTCACCCCGTGGCGCATCGTCTTACTGGCCGTCGGGCTGCCCGGTCTGGTGATGTCTGTCCTGCTCTTTACTATCAGGGAACCGCTCCGTCGCGATCCCGGAAGCGCGGGCGGCGCGCCACCCGTGAAAGAGGTGCTCGCCTACATCTGGGGAAATCGAAGGTCGATTCTTCTTCATAACATCGGCATCGGATTTCTTTCACTAGCGAGCTACGCGGGCGGCTTCTGGGATATCGCATTCTTCGAGCGCACCTATGGGTGGCCGCCGGAACAGAGTGGCGTGTTGTATGGGTTGCTGGCCATGTTTGCGGCTTCAATCGGCAACCTTGCTACAGGCATGTCTGCCGATCATTCCACCAGCCGGTTGGGGTGGGACACGAAGATCATGATGCTGCTCATCGTCGCCCTCGCCAGCATCGTGTTCCGGATCGTCTACCCGTTGATGCCGAGCGCGGGGTGGGCGCTGGCAATGGTGGTACCTTCCCTCTTTCTCGCCTCTGCACCATATGGTGTCGGCGCGGCTGCGGTTCAGATCATGGTCCCGCCGCGAATGCGGGGACAGGCAACAGCCTTTTACTACCTGGTGCAGACGCTGATTGGACTCAGCCTAGGCCCGACACTCGTCGCCGTCTTCACGGAACACGTCTTCGAGGCGCCCGAGTTGCTCCGCTATTCGCTCGTGCTCGTCGGCACGGCCGCGTCTATCGTCGCAGCGGCGCTGCTTTTCTTCGCACTGGCTCCCTACCAAGCAACTCTGGCGGAGCTGAAAACCCGCGCCACTCAGTGAGCTTGGTGATCAACCAGGTCGCGCGGGCACTACAGGTTCCTGCTCCAGAAATCCGTGATCGTGCAGAAAACGCTCGAGAACGTACGTGATGAGATCGAAGTCGCCGGAGGAATAGGGGCCCCCGAGATGCGGTCGTAGTTCGAAATATCGCGCATGGTTGTAGAAATGATGATTGCGTCCGGCGAACGAAACTAACTGACACTCGTTGCCTAGTTTTAGGCACTCGGCCTCGTAGCGCTGGACGCTTTCGTAAGGCACCCATTCGTCTTCGGTGCCCATGAACATCAAGGTTGGAGGAAGGCGTTTCTTCAGGTGATGGACTGGCGATAGCTCAAGCTCTCGCCCGCCGAACAGAGGCACTCCCTCGCGGTAACCGGTCATCGTCGTGTCGAGGACCGGTGCGAATAGCACGACTGCGTCGGGTCTTGCGGAGGTAGCACGATCATCGTCCGGATCGTCGTACTTGCCATCGAAAATTGCTGCAGATACTGCGATGTGACCCCCGGCAGAGCCCCCCGCAGCTACAAGCCGGTGTGGATCGATACCGTACGTCGTGGCGTTGCGGCGTAACCATCGGATCGCAGACTTGGCATCAGACACGGAGTCGAAGGGCGTGGCGTCATATCCGACCTTGACGCGGTATTCCGCAAGTGCCGCGACCATTCCGCGGTCGGCGAGCAATCGTGCGTACTCCGCGAACTGTAGCACTGTGCCCGAGTGCCACCCGCTGCCGTGGAAAAACACGATGACGGGTCGGCTTGCGCGCTTCACGTCGCGCTGGTCAGCCGGCTGGAAAAGAAAAAGTGGCAGACTAAACCCGTCCTTCGTCTTGTAGGTCAGAGTCTGCGCGCCTTCTATGGATGCCGGTGGCGGCGGGAAGGGGGCGGATTCGTGAGGTCAGCTGTGGGTGCAGCCGCGTTGCCGCCGCTCTTCGCGTCGGGATTGAGCGGCCACGGGAACGGCTCTGCTCCTTCTTCCAGCGGAAGTTCGCCGGCTTCCTGCTGCCGCGAGACGCGGCCGTCGAGGTATTCCTTCACCACGTACAGCTTTCCGTCCTTGACGATCCCGGTGGCCACCGTGCCTACCGCGGAGCGCTTGCCGGAATCCTTCCGTGTCGTCGCGTACTGGTACTCGGCGGCGAAGCGCGGGCCGTTAATAACGAGCTGGTGAATGTAGATTCGAGTGTTCTCGTAGTTTTCCCGCCAGAACTGGAACACTTCCAGGGCGCCGGCTGCGCCCATTCGCTCTCCCGGGTACGCGAAAGTGACATCCTGATGCATCGTCGAGAGGAACAGCTCGACGTCACCGGTTTCCCAGGAGCGAAGTGAGTCGCGGACAAGACGTTCGACGAGCTCCCGCGGCGGGTCGGTTGCGCGCTTTTCCGTACCAGTGGATCGAGCGTCGCCGGCAACAATCGTGCACCAGCACACCAGCCCGATCAGAAGCCACCTTCTCATGACGTACTCCGTTGTTTGCCCTGACTCTGCCGTCTGAGCGCTGCCATATGCTCGAAATAAGCGATGAGCTGATCCAGCTCCTGGTCGGAGAGAATCTGCTCGGGGAAGCGACCCATGCTCGTCTTAGAATTCTTGCGGATGCTCTGCGTGTCGCGAATGAACTTGCGCAGAATGCCTTCGCGGAAATATTCCGTCGGGCTCATTGGGTAATTGAGGTCCGGCCCCACTTTCGAGGGGCCGCTTTCGTTCAGGGTATGACACGGGAGACAGTTGTTCACGAAGACCGTGTAGCCTTTCACGGCGCGGGAAGTTCTCGAAAGCGCTGCCGCCGGCACGATTCCCGGATAGAGTTTTTCGATCTCTCCGCTTACCCGGATCCGGTCGATGCGGTAGGGCCACAGCTCACGGCTGATGTTGGACAGCCTTGGTCGGATCCAGAACAGATAGTAGGGGCCCGCGGAGTACTGGTCGAACCGCTGCTGCGGCCACTTCTTGTCGGGGTCTTCGATGGCGAGGTATGCGACGGACTGATCCACCGACGTCTGCCGCAGCTGCGCGATCCGGATCGCTGACGTGAAGCCATCGATCGCGATGAATTCGACGATTGAATCGTCGGGGACTTTGACCGACTCAAGGAGCGACGCCATTTTCACCGCGCGAAACATCATTTGCTGTCGCGGGTAGGCGGATTCGTCGGGGATGGTCAACGTCTCGACATCGGCACGCTGTAGCAACTCCCTGGTGGTGTAGACGATCTCCAGATCCGATGTGGTGATCACGAGCTTCGGCGAACTCGTTGTCGCCGTTTCCGCGCTTGCGGTCACGAGCGTGCCGAGCACAGCCATCAACAAGATGATCGCCTGAGCCATGTCAGGCCTTCTCGAACGCGAACGCTCGACGATCCACGGTCGCGCGATCTGACCGATCGAGTAGCGAGAACAGCCACATGAGCGTGAACGCAGCAAAGATGGAGTAGATGCCGGGGTATTGCGAGTCGAAAACGGCGTGTCGAAAGCCAAAGATCCCCACCCAGACCGCCGGACCCAGCACGACCAGTAGCACGGAGCACGCGAGGCCTGCGCTTCCGCCGATCAGTGCCCCGCGTGTCGTCAATCCGCGCCAATACATGGTGAGCACGAGAAGCGGGAAGGTGGTGCTCGCCGCGAGGCTCAACGCAAGGGAGGCCAAATACGCGATGTTCTGCTTCTCGAAGGCGAGTGCGAGGAGGACGACGACAACGCCGACCATTACCGCCGCAATTCGCGAAGCCCACATCTCCTGGTCTTCGGTGCAACCCCGACGGACGACGTTCGCGAACAAATCGTGTGAGAGGGCGGCGGTGCTGGCGAGCGTCAGCCCGGCGACGACGGCAAGTATCGTCGCGAAAGTGACACCGGACATGAGGCCAAGGAAAATTTGGCCGCCCAAGAGCCCGGATAGATGAATGGCCACCATGTTTGTGCCGCCGACGATCGCGCCGCTCGCATCGAGAAACGACGGGTTACCGGTGACGAGCGCGACTCCACCAACGGAGACGACAAAGAAGATCTGGATGAAGACGAATGCTGTCACAAGAAGGGCGACGAATGCCGAAGTCCGCGCTGCGGCAGCGTTCGGCACGGTGAGAAAGCGCATGAGAATGTGCGGAGAGCCCGCGATGCCGAAGGTCATCGCAAGTGCGAGCGATACGGCAGAGATCAAGTCGAGCTTGAGGCCGCCCGGCTGCGTCAGGAGCCATCCGTCGACGCGTACGGAAGTGGCTTGCTTGTACAGCTCGCTGAAATCGAAGCCAAATCGCGCGAGCACGACGAACGAGAGCAGCGTGACGCCGATGACGAGCAGCGCTGCCTTCACAATCTGCACCCAAGTAGTCGCGAGCATTCCACCGAGCGCGACATAGAGCACCGTCAGGGTGCCGACGAGTGCCACCGCGTGGCCGTACCGAACACCAAACAGAACCTGCATCAGGGCCCCCGCGCCGACCATCTGCACCATCATGTACATGACACCGGAAGCGAGCGTGCAGACCGCTGCGAGGATGCGCATCGGCGTGGGGTCGAGCCGGCGGCAGATGACGTCCGCGAAGGTGTGCTGGCCGTGGCGCCGCAGGCGTTCCACGATCAGAAACAGCAGAATGGCGAACGCGACGAGCGGCGCGAGAATGTAAATAACCGCGTCGAACCCGGAGGTGAAGAAGAGAGCTGTGATGCCGAGAAACGTCGCCGCCGACATGAAGTCGCCGGCAATGGCGATACCGTTCTGAACGCCGGGGATCCGGGATCCTGCGACCAGCAACTCGTCGCGGGAGGTGGTTCTTTTGGCCGCCCACCAAGTGATGCCGAGTGTGACGGCAGTTACCGCGACAAAACAGGCAATGGCGATTGCGTTGTCACTGGTCGCGGTCACGCTCCATGCTCCCGAGCAGCGGCCTGGTCGCTATCACCGGACCCCGCGCGACTGTGATACAGAAAGACGCCGGTTATGACGACGAGTGAAACGATAAAGATGATGGTCGCGCCCATTCCAAACGTCATCCGTCCGCCGTCGGTCGCCAGCTCCGGACGATGCCGCGGGGCGAAAGTCAACGCGGCGACAAATAACACGTAGGCGCCCGTCACGATTCCGGTCAGTAACCAGCCAACGCGTTCACGTAGGGTGCTGGACGTGGACATAAAGCCCTTCCGCCACAATGATCACACACTGTGATCACGGCTTCAAGCCGCGAGACGGTGTGGACGATCGAGCTGTGAGCATCGAGCATGTTAACGCCGCGCGGCGCGGCGAATCGTCAACAGGAAGAGTCAACGTAGTCGCCGTTGTATCGTGGACGATCTTGAAATCCTGCAGTTCCACCGATGCGGATAAGGCTACGCAGCTTCCGAGCATTCAGATCGAGAAGATCACCATGCAGTTCGGGACACGCTCCGGCAACTTTCCAGTGAGCCGTTAGGGAAGCAGGCTGATTAGGGATGCGCGGAAGACGTGCGAGACGCATTTACCCATCGTCCCGCACGCGGCCTGAAGCCGGTAACGAAATCGTTGTCGGCGCGGTCCACGCCGCGCACAAGCCACAATGGCATTTGCGCGTAGTTGAGCAGCGGGTAGCGATCTGTCAATTCGCGGTGCACGGGAGAATCTGCCTGCCTGAGATAGCGAGAGCTCGCAGGGAAATATCGCATCGAATAGCCGAGCGGTTGGCTCCACTGGAAGCTGCCCTTCATTCGATACCGAAGCTTCGCGTCGCAAAGCAGAAGTTCGCCTGCACGCGGCGAAATGTCGCGAACAGAGGCTGCGAATGCAGGGGCTTTATGACCGCCCGGCATGCACTCAAGCCGCCATCCGTGATCGTGCCAATCCACATGGCTGAACAGTGCGGTCACTCCGGTGCGCGGCTCGACTGGCAAGCGATGCACATCGGCGATCCAATCCTGTTCTGCCCCGCACTGCCAAGGCTCCGGCAACCATTGGCTGTCATACAGGATGATGTCCGGGCCGAGCACTGCGGAAACAGCATCCAGGATCGCAGGTCCGCTGGCGAGGTCGAGAAATCCCCAGCTGTCGTACACCGCGGCGGCACGACTCCAAGGGTTGTGAAGTTCCGCGTAATGCCACGGACGCGGCTTGGCGATTCTATCGACCAGCACTTCCAGCTGCTTGCGAAGGAACGTGACGCCACGCTCCGCTCCCTGGGGTATCAGGCGAAGAAAGCCGTCGCGCAGGAAGGACGCGTAAGGAGTGCCATCGTCATAGATCATGATGCTATTCCGTTCGAGCGTCGGCGAGATCGAAGAAAGGTTCGACACTGTGCAGAGCTGCCATGCGGGAGAAGTCGCGTGTAATGAAGACAAGCTCGCTCCGTGGCGAACCGCCAGGCCACCTCGCGAGTTCCGCAGGCTGATAGATCGTGTGCTGCACGCCCTGCACGACAACGGGTCGATCGCGACCGGCGACGTTCAGCAGTCCCTTGATGCGCAGGATATCTTCGCCGCGCGCAAGGAGAAGTCCATCGAGCCACGCCTCGAAATCCGACCAATCGATGGGACGTTCCCAGCAGAGCGAAAACGTAGTGAATCGACCGGCATGGCCCTCGCGCAGAGGAGATGAAACCACTCGACTCGTAGCGCAATCGTCGTGGGGACAAAAAATCTCATCGGCGTCTGGCGTATCGATGCCTGAGCTGGCGATCGAAGCCAATGCGTTGATCGACTGCAGTTGTCTCCGCAGCGACACGACCTGACCGTGCTCTGCGAGGTCGAGTTTCGAGAGAACGAGCCGGTCCGCCATCGCCACTTGCGCGGCGCATTCGACGTGCCGTCCCAAGGAGCTTTCGCCGAGCAAGGCATCGACGACGGTCGTAATGCCGGCCAGGTGAATTTCCGCTGCGAGCCCCTCATCTCCGAGCACGAGCTGCGCGATCGGGCCGGGATCGGCAATACCGGTCGTCTCGAGTGCGATCCGGCGAAAAGCGGGAACGATCCCCGCGCGGCGCTTAGTGAGCAGGGATGCGAGTGAAGCTGAGAGGTCGTCACGGACACTGCAACACACGCAACCCGAGTCGAGCAGTACCACGCCGTCAGCGATCGGTTCGATCAGCCACTGGTCGAGACCGATCTCGCCGAGCTCGTTGACGAGCACAGCTGTCTCGCCCATTCCCGGCTTGCGCAGCATCGCGTTTAGAAGGGTAGTTTTGCCGCTGCCCAGAAAACCCGTGATGATCGCGAACGGGGTTGACGCCATTTTTTTGATCACATATCGTGATCACTTAATAACCTGCCGTTACTTTATATGAAAGTCATCGGCTGCGAGACATACGTTGTAGCGTTGCCAACTCGCAGGCACCACGCATGGGCCAGCAAGATGACGGCGCCGATCGGCCGTCACGTCATCGTGAGGATCGACACGGATGAAGGCCTCACCGGATGGGGCGAGGCTCCCGTCGGAATTACGTGGGGCGGTCCGCACATGCGCTACTACGGCGAGTCGCCAGAGACCGTTCTCACCATCATCCACAATCACCTCAGCGCCGCGATCGGCGGCCGGGATCCGCGCGATATTGCTGTCATTCATTTCGCCATGGACAAGGCGGTAAAGGGGCACCCGTATGCCAAAGCGGCCATCGACATCGCCTGTCACGACATCGCCGGCAAAGCGGCGAGAGCACCGGTATGGCGCCTGCTCGGAGGCCAGTATCGCGACCGGCTCGAAATCGCGCATTCCCTAGGCATCATGCCGGTTGACCGCTGCATCGACGAGGCGGTCATGGCCGTAGGCGAGGGCGCGCGCACGATCAAGTGCAAGACGGGACTCGAGCCCACACGCGACGTCGAGGTGGTGCGTCGTCTTCGCGAACGATTGGGTCCTGACGTTCGCATCCGCGTAGACGGTAACGAAGGCTATCGGGACGTGTGGGAGGCAATCCGCGTGACCCGTCGGCAGGAGGAATACGATATTCTGTTGTGCGAGCAACCCGTAATGGGTGCGCGCGAGCTAGCACTGGTCGCCGAGCGCATCAACTGCCCAGTGATGGCCGACGAGTCGGCTTGGACTTGCCACGACATCCTCGAGCTCGTGCATCACAAGGCCGCTGCATGCCTGTCGTGTTACGTGACGAAGCCCGGTGGCCTCTACCGCGCGATGCAGCAGGCCGATCTCGCGGAAACGCTTGGCCTCTACTGCGATATCGGCGGCTCGATCGAGTCCGGCATCGGAAACGCCGCTAATCTACATTTAGCGGCAGCGACCAGAATCGCGACGTTGCCGAGCGTCTGCCCAGTATCGAAGCCCGCCGGTGCCAGCGGACCCGGCATAGCAGGCTGCTACTATCTCGATGATCTGATCACCGAACCCTTCAAGTACGAGGACGGCATGGTCCTCGTGCCGCAGGGAGTGGGGCTCGGCATCGAAGTCGACCCCGAAAAGCTGGAGAAGTATTCAGTGTCGTGAGAGTTGCGATTCTCGGAGCCGGGGCGGGTGGTGCATCGGCCGCGGTCGATCTATCGCATCGCGGCCATGACGTGCGACTGTGGAACCGCTCGCCGGCAACTCTCGAACCCCTGCGCGCTGCCCGCGGCATCGCATACGGCGGAGCATTCGGCGAAGGCTTCGTTGCGATAAAGATCATCACGACAGATCTTACTGAGGCGGTGCGCGACGCGGATGTGCTGCTTGTCTGCCTGCCGTCGCTTGCGGTCGGTCCATTGGCCGCAGACCTTGCAAGTACCCGAGTCGACAAAACGCCTGTCGTCCTCAACGCTGGCCACACGGGCGGCGCACTGGAATTCGCGCACGCATTCCGGCGCATGGGACGAACGCCACCGCCTACGGTTGAGTTCTCGACGCTGACCTACGTCGCACGGAAATCGAGTCCCGAGCGAGTCGTGACGACGGGAAGGGCGAATGCCGTACGTGCCGCCGCCTTGCCGGGCGCAAGCGACGCTCTGCGACTTGCACGCGAACTCTACGCTTCCGCAACGCCCGCCGATAACGTGCTCGCGACGAGCCTCAGCAATGTTAACCTCGTATTGCATCCGCCTGGCGCTATCCTCGGCTCGGCATGGATCGAGGCCACGAACGGAGACTTCACGTTCTACGTCCAAGGGTTGACGGACGGAGTGGCCCGGGTCATGGAGCGGCTTGACGCGGAGCGTCGTGACGTCGCGCGTGCGCTCGGGCTTGAGCTACCATCCCTGTTCGATGAGATGCGTGCCATCGGTACCATTGAAGGCAGTGCCGATCGAAGCCAGGGGTTGGCGGCAGGCATTCGCGCCGGAGGTGCGAATCGGAGCATCCGCGCTCCCGGCTCCCTCCGGCATCGTTACTTCTATGAGGACTTCTGGTACGGCCTGAAGCCGTTTCTGGCATTCGCAGCGATCGGGGAAGTCGATACGCCCGTGGCGCAATCTTTGTGGACGATTGGCGAAGCTACTGCTCGGCGCAGAGGCACCCACTGGCGGACGCTCGGCAGTGGAAATGGGGATCGCGGGAAAGACCGTCGAACAACTCCAACAAATGGTGACGGAACCCAAATGAGCGCGGTGAACGGTGCTCGGACGGCGTACCCGCTGGTGTGGCGCAACCTGACGATTGCCGTCATCGGAGGAGACGAACGCGAGCAGGAGATCGCGCGGCTAGCCGCAACTTCGGGGGCGAAGGTGAGGGCGTTCGGCTTTCCATGGCCCGAGGACGGCATCCGGGAAGTCGAGCACACCCAAAACGCCCTTGAGGCTATCACTGGCGCACGCATCGCACTCTTCCCTATCCTGGGCATCGCAACGGATGGTAGTTTGTTCGCGACCGAGCACATCGTTCCGCGGGAAGATCTTCTTGCGGCGATGGCGCCCCTTGCGCATGTCATTCTCGGCAAGGCGGACGCGGGCCTGCGGCAAGCGGCCGCGAAGTGCGACGTGCAGCTGCATGAGTACGAGCACGATCGAGAGCTGATGCTTCTGCGTGCACCGGCTATTGTCGAAGCTGCGCTGAAGGTGATCATCGAGAACACACGTTTTACGATTCACAACGCGAACGTCTGCATCGTCGGCCTCGGCAACATCGGGACGGTCCTGGCACGTACGCTTGTTGCGCTTGGTGCCCACGTCTCGGTTGCGGCGCGCAATCCGGTGCAACGTGCAGCGGCGTACACGATGGGCGCTAGGGGCGTGCCCCTCGATCGGTTAACCGAGGCTGCAGGCGACTTCGACGTGATCTTGTCGACGGCGCCGGCGCCGGTTGTGACAGCCGCGGTCATCGATCGTCTGCCTGCACATGCGCTCGTCGTGGATCTGACTGCACCGCCGGGAAGTTGCGACTTGGCTTACGCGACACAAAGTGGGCGAAAAGCCGTTTGGGCACGCGCGCTAGGGCGCCGCGCACCAATTGCCGTCGGAGCGAGCCAATGGCATGGGGTGGCGAAGATCATCGACACGATTTTGGTGTGAGCGTATGAGGTGAAGGCGGATCTCGTCATTCGCCACGCGCGAGTCGTCGACTTCCGCGGCGAGTTCGTTGGTGGCGTGGCCGTGAACGACGGCAAGATCGTCGTGTCGGGACTCGACGGATCGCTGCCTGAAGCGCGCCATGTGATCGACGGGCGCGGGCGATGCCTCATGCCTGGGCTGGTAGACGCGCACTGCCACCTTGGCGTTGCGTATCCGTACGAAGAAGACATGCGCTCGGAGACGGCACAAGCGGCGAGGGGCGGGCTGACCACGGTGCTGCTCTACGCCCGCACCAAGCAGCCTTCGTATATTCCCTTCTATAACGAACGACGTGGAGTCGGAGAAGCACAGGCTTGTATCGATTTCGGCTTTCACTTCGGCATCCAGCGCGAAGAACACATTCACGAAATTCCGCAGATCGTCGAGAAGACTGGCGTCCAGTCGTTCAAGCTGTACTTCGGCTACGAGCCTGACAACCCAATCGGCATCGTCCCAGCGACCGATGGCTGGGTGTACGCAACAATGTTGAAGGTGGCCGGGTTGCCAAACGGAGTCGTGTCGGTACACTGCGAGAACACCGCGATCGCGGCATGGCTCAAGAAAGAGATGGTGGCGACGGGTCGCCAGGACCTTGCCGCTTACACCGAGTCCCGGCCCGCCTTTTGCGAGGTCGAGACGATCAAGCGGATGATATTTCTCGCCGAACGTACGCGTTGCCCGCTGCAGATCGTGCATACCTCTGTCGGCGCGGGTCCGGAGATCGCCGCCGAAGCACGGGCTCGCGGGATCGATGTCACGATCGAAACATGCCCGCACTATTTGACTCGGACGGCCTACGACACCGATCTCGACATGCGGGCGAAGATCTCACCCCCGCTACGCGACGAGGAGCAGAAGGAATGGCTGTGGCGGGGTGTACTCGCCGGCAAGGTCAATTCCATCGGCAGTGACCATGTGCCTTTCCTTCCGAAAAAGGGAGAGGACCTCTGGACAGAATATCCGGGTATCGTTTCATTTCCCTGGGAACTCGCTCTGCTGATCACGGCAGGAGTCCATCGACGCGGCCTCACGCTGCAACGCCTGTCGTCACTGAATGCCTATGGCCCTGCGCGGCGCTTCGGGCTCTATCCACGCAAGGGCTCGCTCAAGCCCGGCTCGGATGCAGACCTAGTGCTCGTCGATCTGGATGAAGAGCGCGTCGTAAAGCACGAGGGCAGGGGCACCTGCATCTACGAGGGTATGAAGCTGAAGGGCTGGCCCGTGATGACGATTTCAAACGGCAGGATCGTTTTCGATAACGGACAGGTCGACGAGCGGGCGTTTGGACAGGGCCGGTGCGTGACAACAACACGGCAGTGAGCGCGTCGCCTCCGGTTCGCTTGTCCGATGATCGGTTGGTATTCCGCGCTGTTGGGATGCCGACGAAGCCCGGGCAGGTATTCGAAATCACCGCCGTGAGGGATCGCATCGTATCGATAGTTCACACGCCGGCTGAACGCGTGCAGTGGCTCTGCTTCCCGCCGCTCGTCGATCTGCACGTACATGCCAGTCGGGCCTTTACGTCCGGACCCGTTCGACCCCTGTCATTGATGCATGCCGTTCAGCTCGCGCTCGAATTGGAAAAAGTCGCGACAGCGAAGGATTACGAACGTAACGCTTTCCAGCTGTTCAACCTTGCGCGGCGGCACGGCACGAGTCGCCTACGCACGCATGCAGATATCGGATCCTACGTGGACCTCAAGGCCGTGCACGGCAGTGCCCGGGCGCGGGAACGATTCGGTACGCAGCTGGAGGTCGAGATCGTCGCTTTTGCAACAGTGTCGCAGGATCCGGCTGAGCTTCGGGTTCGTAAGCTCCTCCGCGAGGCTTGCTGCGCCGGGGCGAACCTCCTGGGTGCCGTACCGGACGTCTACCCGGATCCAATGCGATCGATCGACGCGCTGCTCGAGCTGGCGGCTGAGCTGGGCGTCGGAATCGACGTTCACATCGACGAACATCTCGACGGCGCACGTTCATGTAGCGCCCATCTCGCCGAAGCGGCTTCGAGCCGCGGCTATCAAGGACGTATCTGGCTGAGTCACGGATGTGCGCTATCGTCGTTCGATCCCGGGGCGCAAGCGGCGATCGTGAGTGCGATCGCCGAGGCCCGAATCACGGTGATCTGTTTGCCCACGACGAACTTGTATCTGCAGGACCGCGGTCGCGGGACGCCCCAAAGACGCGGTCTCACTTGCGTGCAGGAGCTCGCTGCCGCTGGAGTCGAGGTGCGATTTGCGAGTGACAACGTTCAGGATATGTTCTATCCATACGGATCCGCAGACATGCTCGAAATTGCGCAACTCGCGGCAATGGCGGGACAGTTCGAGGATCCGGCTTTGCTCGTTCGCGCCATCTGCGACGGACGCGGCGAGATCGTAGCTGGGGAGGAAGCGAGTTTCTTGCTCGTGCGCGGAGAGTCCTTGAATCAGGTCCTCGCTGAGCGATCGCTGGAGCGCCTCCAGGTGGTGCGGGGTGTCGTGTGCTGAGCGATCGGCCGTGGCGGTTGCGCACCGTATGATCACAAATTATGATCACACTCTTACCCGCGCACCTCTGGCGAGCAAGATCATATGCGATCGGAGATCGTGTCACGTTTGCAAGCGATGATGCGCGAGCATGGCTACGACGCCGTGATCGCCGTTTCTCCAGAGAACTTTGCCTATCTTTCTGGTTTCGTCGTGCCGTCGCAGCCTTTGATGCGCTGGCGTCACGCGGCGTGTGTGGTAACGGCAGACGGCCGCTGCGCGATGCTCGTCGTCGACATGGAGGAAACGACAACGCGGGCCAAGGCGCCGGACGTCGAGCTGCGCGCGTGGGGCGAGTTTACCGACAAACCCATGGTCGTCCTCGCAGGACTGCTCGCAGATCTGGGGCTTGAACGTGCGCTCATCGGGACCGAGTTCGATTACCTACCCGCCAACGCGTGCGCAGAGCTGCAGCGCAATCTCCCGCAGGCTCGATGGTCCGCCGCCGACGCGCTCCTTGGGCGCGCCCGTCAGATCAAAACCCAAGCTGAAATCGAGCACATGCGCAAGCTCGCTCGCATTGCCGACAAGACCATTCACGATTCTCTGACGCATGTCAGGGAAGGAAGCTCGGAGATGGACATCGCTGCGATGCTCACGCGGGGCATCTTCGAGCTCGGTGCGGACAGCTTCAAGCTGATGATCGTCGCCACGGGCGAGCGCAGCGTTTACCCGAACGTCGGCCCGACCCAGCGCAGGCTTCAGGCACACGACATCTGCCGCGTGGAGATCTTTTCGGTGGGCAGCGGCTATCATGCGGGGGTCTGCCGCACCGCATACGTCCGGGATCCACCCCCCGAGGCCGAGCGAATCTGGCAGAACCTCGTCGAATGCAAGTATCTCGTGATGGAGATGATGAAGCCCGGCGCCAGCTCCCGCTCCATCTACGAGGCGTTCATCGGACATCTGGGCAGGCTCAAACTTCCGCCGATCAAGTTCGTCGGCCATGGCATCGGGTTGCATTTGCACGAGCAGCCGTATCTCGGGCCACACTCCGACGTTCCGCTCGAGGCGGGCATGGTCCTTGGCATAGAGCCGCTCGTGTACAACACCGGGTACGGCTTTGGCATGCAGAACAAGGATATTGTCGCAGTGACCCCCACGGGCTGCGAATTGCTGTCCGACCACACAAACACCGATCGTCTGTTCGCCATTCGCTGAACTCTCATGCGTGTCCTGATCGAGCATATGGAATTCGTCCTGTGCGTCGATCGCGATGATCGCGTCATCCGCGACGGTGCAGTCATCGTCGAGAACGATCGAATCATAGATCTAGGCGGGGACGGCGGAGGTGCTTGCGCGCCATCGGGAGGGAGCTTTCGATCAAGTGATCGACGGGCGCAGGCGCGGCGCGTGCCCCGGATTCGTTGACTCGCACGTGCACTTGTCGGAGGCGCTCTCGCGAGGTGTCTTTCCGGATGACCTCGACACGCGCGCTTGGGTGTTTGGCTGGGCAAAGCCGTTCTACGCGCACGTCGACGGCGAGGATGAGCGTATCGGTGTGCTGTTGTCGTGCACGGAAATGCTTCGATGTGGTACGACCTGTTTTCTCGACATGGGAGCTCAAAACGACCCTGCAGGCACCGTCGCCGCCATCGAGCAGAGCGGCATGCGCGGCATCACGGGACGACATGCGGCCGATATTCCGCCTACGACGCTGCCACGAGGCTGGACGGAAGAGATGATCCGACATCATTTCTTCCCGGATGCAAATGCAGCGCTCGATGCGCTCGGCAGGGCCGTCGAACGGTGGCACAACTCGGCGGGCGGAAGAATCCGCTGCTGGGTTAACATCGAAGGTAAGGAGCCATGCAGCGTTGACCTGCACGTAGGCGCACGCCGGCTCGCCGAAAAATATGGGGTCGGGACGACGTATCATCTCGCCACAAGCATCGAGGAGGTGCGGCTCTCCGAGAAGAAATACGGGAAAGCACCCGTGCAACGCATCGCCGATGCCGGAGGCCTCGGTCGAAATCTCGTTATTGCCCACGGTGTGGCGCTGACCGAATCGGAGAGGCACCTGCTCGCCGCTAACGACACGAAGATCGCGTTTTGTCCGGGAACCTCGCTGAAGCTGGCGAAAGGCGCCGCGGTGTTCGGCCGCTATCCGGAGCTCATCGATGCCGGTGTCACCGTATCGCTCGGCACGGATGGCGTTTCGGCCTCAGGCAATCTCAGTCTGATGAGGCAAATGTACGTCGTCGCGGGACTGTTCAAGGATGCGCGCAACGACGCCCGGTTGATCGGGGCACGCAAGGCATTGCGAATGGCGACGATCGATGGAGCCCGAGCGCTGGCTTGGGAAGATGAAATCGGCTCACTCGAGATCGGCAAGAAGGCGGATTTCGTGCTGTTCAACCTCGACCACGTTGAGTGGACACCATGCGGTGATCCCGTACAGACACTCGTGTGGTCAGCGTCGAACGCGTCGATCGCCGAGACCTGGGTAAATGGTCGGCCGCTATTTCGCGACGGCAAGGTGTTGACCATTGACGAACCAGCGCTGTACGGCGAAGCTCGGAGACGGTCTGCTGCGATCGTCAGACGTGCGGGGCTTTTGTCGGGGGACATCACTACGTCAACTTCCCTCTATACGTGACGGAAGAACCGCACACATGCCAGTTGTTACCATACAGATGTGGACCGGACGCACGGTCGAACAGAAGCGCCGCCTCGTGAAAGCCGTGACCGATGCCATGGTCGAGCACGCTGGCGCCAAACCCGACGCGCTGCACGTGATCATTCAGGAGGTACCGCCTGACAGCTGGGGGCGAGCCGGTGTCCTCGGTATCGATCACGAGGTGTCCAAACATGAGCCTTGATCTGCTCGATCTGCGGAGCGCCGCGCTCATCGTGGTGGATGTGCAAAACGCCTTCTGCCACAAGGACGGGACCCTGGGCCGCTCCGGTGTCGATACCGAACGGCTGAGCTCCGTGCTTCGTCCGATTAGGAGGCTCGTCGAGCGCTGCTCGCAAGTCGGCATGCCGGTGCTGTGGACCGTTCAGGAGCACTTTGAGGTCGACCGGCGCCGCGCGCGCAAACGGTTGCCTGCGCATACCTCGAAACGCAAGGGCATCGCGGCCCTCGCCGGAACCTGGGACGCTGCGATCGTCGACGAGCTTTCAAACCTGGTCACCAATCCTTCGTTGGTTATCCGCAAGCACCGCTTCGGCGCCTTCCACGAGACCCGCCTGGACATCGTTCTGAAGATGCTGGGCGCGGAAGCGCTCTTCATTACGGGACTGACGTCAAACGCCTGCGTCGAAACGACGATTCGCGAAGCCTATCTGCGAGACTACGACGTTATAGGCGTCAGGGACTGCATCGGCGCGGTCAACGCCACGTGGGACGGTCTGGCTCGCGAAGTGTGGGAGCAGTATTTCGCGTTTACTTGCGAGTCGTCTGACGTGATGGCGTGGATCGATCGACAGCTTGAGCCGCGATCGGTTCGCATTCACCACGTGCTGCTCATGGTCCGCAGCCTTGAGGTATCGCGTCGTTTTTATATCGATCTGCTCGGCTTCCAAGCACGATTGGATGCCAAACCACTCGCAGACGGGCGGCCGCTCATTTCCACCGTACAGGGACTCGGCCTGACGGAGGGCGGATCTGGCGAGCAAACGCAGCTCGATCACCTGGCGTTCCAGGTGTGTGCCGTGGAGGCATTGAGCGCGCGCCTGAAGAAGGCCGGAGTCGTATTCGACCGTGAGTTGGCTCCCGGCCCCTACGGCCTAGCAATCTACGTGAAGGACCCCGACGGAAACATCCTTGAATTGTTTGAAACGAGTGCTGTTCACGGCTAACCGCACATAGAGAGCAACGAAAAATGTTTGAGCCATGCTACGAACTTGCGTCAAAAAAAGGGCACGCATGACGCGGGCAGAGGCGACCGTAAACACGAGATCACGCAGACGCGCCAGGCAGCGCACGAGCACTGTCGCAGGCGTGCCGAAGAAGACGCCGCGTGACCGGAGGAACACTGCTCAAGAAACCACAGGCGGCGACGGATCCACCAACGTGCGCAAGCGCACGATCCAGGAGCTCGTGTACGAGGAGCTGCGACGAAGCCTGATGACGGGGGTATTCACCCCGGGTGAAAAGATTAGCCTGCGTCGCCTGACCGAACAGACCGGCACGAGCATGATGCCCGTTCGCGAGGCAGTGAATCGATTGATCGCGGAACGCGCGTTGCAGGTCGTTCCCAAGCGGCAGGTCATCGTGCCGATGATGACCGAGGCGAAATTCGACGAGATCACCCGGTGGCGCGTGGAACTGGAAACCGCGGCAGCGGGAGCCGCCTGTCGGAAGATCACGCCGGAGATCACGAGCCGGCTCGAGCAGATCAATGCGAAAATCGTGGTAGCGGTACAGAACGATCACAAGGAAGAGTTGCTGCCGCTGAACTACGAGTTTCATTTCACGATCTATCGCGCTGCACAACTTGAGGTGCTGCTTCCGATGATCGAGAGCCTGTGGCTTCAGGCGGGCCCGTTTACCTACTATTCAACGCCCTCGCCGCGCGCGTTGTGGGATGTGCGGCACCATTGCGACCTCATCACGGCACTTCGCCACCGGGATGAGCAAGCGGCGGGTGAAGCACTCTCCCAAGATATCCTTACTGCCAGCCAATTTCTCAAGCGGAGTGGGCACTTCGCCAAGCCGCGCATGCGACAGGTGTCCAGCCGCGAGTGACAAGAGTTCGTGCTTCCGCGCGTTAGAAAGCGGCCGCAACACCCGCACGCATCAGAGTGCATGGTTCTTCCAAGACCCGCCCGGATCGGACGCACATGGTCGCGCTCGCGTTGACATCTACTGAGATCACGCTTTAAGATTTTCTCTGAGATCACAAAGTTTGATCACACTTTCACCTCAGCCCCGCGAAGGAGGGAACATGAGCCAGGCAGCGCGCAAGTACATGGCTGCTCTCATCGTCGCAGTCGCCGGGTACCCTGTGTCGCCTACCCAAGGTGCCACAGCCTTGGAAGAGATCGTGGTAACCGCGCAGAGGCGGGAGCAGTCCCCGCAGGATGTTCCGATCAGTCTCACTGTATTCTCGACAAAGCAGCTGAAGGAACTTGGGGTCGACAGCACGATCGATCTCGCCGGCTTCACTCCCGGTCTCACCATCGGGCAGAACACTGGGGACGGAGATTTCGCGTTCGTCTCGCTCCGCGGCGTTACGATGAGAGATTTCGCCGACACCAATGAGAGTCCTTCCGCCGTCTATCTCAACGAGTTCTACAAGGCGAACCTGATGGGACTCGATCAGCAAATTTTCGATATCAGTCGTGTGGAAGTGCTACGCGGACCGCAGGGAACTCTCTACGGCCGCAATACCACGGGAGGGTTGATCCACTACGTGGCCAACGCGCCGACGCGCCAGTTAGACGGATACGTGGACCTGACCGTAGGAGACTTCAGCCAGTTCAAGGTCGAGGGGGCGCTGAGCGGCCCCATCAGCGAGGCCTTCTCGGCGCGTCTCTCGGTGCTGCATAACGAGCACGACGGCTGGCTCGACAATGTTTTTGCCGGAAACGATGACGGCAATGCGCTCGATGCGACGTCGGTTCGGGGGCAGCTGCTCTTCAATCCATCAGATAACGCGGAATTCCTGCTCCTCGCGCAATACGCCTACAACGATAATGAGGCGGGGAACATGTTCCCGCATGTGGCCGTGACGCAGGACCCGGTAACGGGACTGGCCGTGCCCAATCCCGGCGGAGCGGGTTTTGCGGGATACATCGAGGCGACCCCGAACAATCCGCGCGATACCAATTCAAATCGTGACATCGCCCTCAAGACTGACCAGTTCACAGCGATCGGCCTCGGGAAGTGGCACTTCGGCGATCTCGAGCTCGTCTCGGTGACGGGTTACGAGGAAACGTCGAAGGATGGAATGTCCGACAGCGACGGCACACCGTTCAACCTCGGCACGGAAGTGCACCCACGTGCCTATCAGTTCTCGCAGGAATTCCGGCTCTCTGGGTCGACGGAGAAAATGGAGTGGTTGACAGGTCTCTACTATTTCACGTACGACATTCATGGCATGCAAAGGCGCTGCCGACCCGGTACGTGTGATGTTCTGCGCGACCCGGTTCTCTATGATCTGGAGACAGAATCCTGGGCTGCCTTCGTTAATGTCGACTTCGCATTAACGTCGAAGGTGGGCCTCACGACCGGTCTTCGCTACACTCAGGAGGACAAGGACTACGAGCTCAACAATATGGACTTCGGGTTCGTCTTCAGCCAGGCGACCGTCGGTGATCTAGCCAAGCAGGACGACGACAATCTCAGTTTCAACGTGCGGCTGAATTGGAAGCCCAGCGATAATTTCCTTACTTATGCAGGTGTCGCCCGCGGCTTTAAGGCCGGTACGTTCAATGTCGGTTTCACTCCGATAGCGACCGACGCCATTCCCGTCGATCCAGAGGAGCTGACGAGCTATGAAGTGGGAATCAAGTCGTCTAATACGAACGACACGCTACAGGTCAACGGCGCGGTGTTCTACTACGATTACAAGGATTCCCAGGCGTTCCAGTTTGACGGCCAGACCCTGAGCGCAACGACGTTCAACCGAGATGCGAAAATCAGCGGCGCGGAACTAGAAGTCATAGCCGTGCCGGTGACCGGTCTCAGCTTAAGGCTCGCAGTGACCTATTTGGAGGATGCGACACTAAAGGACGTTGAGCTCCCGGGCCCGACGTTTTCCGGACTGCCGCCCATCGACACTCGAATGCCACTTACTCCTGAGTGGGACATCGGGGCACTGATTCGATACGAGTTCGGCGTTCCCTGGGGCGGTCGCCTCGCGCTGCAGGGGGCCGCCACATACCTCTCGGAGCAGTTCTTCGACGCGTTCAACAGCCCGTCGCACTTAGAGTCGAGCTATACCACAGTGGATGCCCGGCTGAGCTGGTACAGCGACAACGACAAGTGGGAGGTATCCGTGTTCGCGGACAATCTGACCGACGAGGAGTACCGGACGTACGCATTCGACCTTGCCTTCCTCGGGTTTGCGACCGACGTCTACGGCAAGCCGCGCTGGGTCGGAGGTTTGATCAGCTACAGTTGGTAAGGTGACGGCTGGTGATCAGTCAGAAAGAGAACCAGCTGCTAACCGATATCCTCCCGGGGAGTGCCGCTGGCGACCTCGTTCGGAGCTACTGGCAGCCGGCGGCACTGGTCGACGAGATCCGCGATGATCGTCCGGTCCTACCGGTCACGCTGATGGGCGAGCGGCTCGTTCTCTTCAGAGATGAGCAGGGCCAGTACGGACTCATGGAGCGGCACTGCCCGCATCGCGGGGCGGACCTGTGCTTCGGGCGGCTCGAGGACGGCGGCCTGCGATGCGCGTTTCACGGCTGGCTCTTCGATGTCGCTGGGCAGTGTCTCGAGCAGCCGGCCGAGCCGGCAGGCAGCCGCTCGCATCAACACCTGAAGCATCGCGCCTATCCGTGCCTGGAACGTAATGGGATCGTGTTCGCCTATTTGGGTGCGGGCTCCCCGCCGCCGCTGGGAGATTTTGACTGCTTTACCGCGCCGTTGGAGTACACGTTCGCCTTCAAGGGGCTGATCGAGTGCAACTGGCTCCAGGCAGTGGAGGTCGGCATCGATCCGGCACATGCATCGTTCTTGCACCGCTTTCTCGAGGATGAAGCACCCGAAGCTGCCTACGGCAAGCAGTTCCGCGAGACGGTGAGCACCGGGGTGCCGCTGACTCGGGTTCTGCGCGAGCATCAGCGTCCGGAAATTTCCGTGCAAGAGATCGACTATGGCCTGCGCATCATAACGACACGCGATGTCGATGCCGGGCAGCGGCATTACCGCGTCACGAATCTCATCTTTCCGAACGCGATCGTGATTCCCATGAGCGATGAAATGACAATCACACAGTGGCACGTTCCGATCGATAACCACTCATGCTACTGGTATGCGATCTTCACGAGCTTCGGGGGACCGGTAGACAAGGAACAAATGCGTCAGCAGCGACTGGCACTTTACGAGCCGCCCGAGTATCGGCCGCGGGTGAACCGATCCAACGACTATGGTTTCAGTGCGGAGGAGCAGAAGACCCGGACCTACACTGGCATGGGCACGGACATCAATGTGCACGATCAGTGGGCGGTGGAGTCGATGGGCGCGATTCAGGATCGGACGCAGGAGCACCTTGGGAAGTCCGACGTCGCCATCGTGAAGTTCAGGAAGATCTTAAAGAACGCTATCGCGAGCGGGCGACCGCCGGAAATGACAAGCGCGAACCCTGTAGCAGTCGACCTCATCGGTGAGTGCGGCAACGAGGACTGCTGGATGGAGTTCGACCGTCAACGCCGGGCGCGAGCCAGATGGGCGGCGAATCGCTGATGAGCGCGCGAAGTGGAGGCTTCATCGAGCGGCACGGTCTCTGGACCGCTGCGCAGAACAGCGCAGCCGAAGACGTGCGCAAGGCGGTTGCTGCGGAGCGCATCGAGTCGGTGCGAGTTGCCTTCGCGGATCAGCATGGAATCTTGCGCGGCAAGACGTATACCTCCAGGGCGTTCGAATCGGTGCTTGCGGACGGATGCGCGATCACCTCAACGCTCCTGCTGAAGGACACCTCGCACCGGACGGCGTTTCCGATCTGGCGGAAGGAAGGTGGGCCCGATCCGCCACGACTGATCGGCGCGAGTGATTTCATTCTCGTTCCGGATCCTGCCACGTTTCGGCCAATACCCTGGGCGAAGAAGTCCGCGTGGATATTATGCGATGGTTTCTATCGCGACGGCACGGCCGTGCCGTTTTCGACCCGGCACTTGCTCAGGAAAGTGCTGTCCAGTCTCGAAAGACTGGGGTACTCCTACCTTTTGGGGATTGAACTCGAATTCTGCGTGTACCGAATGTTGGATCCCCAGCTGACCCACGAGAGCTGTACTCACCCTGGGAAGCCTCCTGAGGTCACGCCGTTGACGCATGGTTATCAGCATCTGACCGAGGGACGGTACGACGAGCTAGAGCCGGTGCTGGAGATTTTACGCGAGGCGCTCGTCGCGCTCGGCTTGCCGTTGCGGACCCTCGAAGTGGAATTCGGGCCGAGCCAAATGGAGCTGACGTTCGAACCTGTAGCAGGGATCGAGGGTGCGGACCAGCTGGTCCTAACGCGCAGCGCCATCAAGCAGGTGTGCAAGCGCCACGGCTACCACGCGACCTTCATGACGCGTCCGGCTTTCGCCAATGCGTTTTCGAGCGGCTGGCATCTGCATCAGTCGCTGCTCGATGCCCGCAACGGACGCAATGTTTTCGTGAGCGACGAACCACGTGAGTTGCTTTCGCCCACCGGAAAGAGCTATCTGGCGGGGCTTCTCGTGCATGCGAAGGAAGCCTGTCTCCTCTCGACGCCGACGATCAACGGATACAAGCGCTACAGCCGCTCGCACGCGCTCGCGCCGAATCGCATTGTATGGGGGAAGGATAATCGTGGCGCCATGCTGCGGGTCGTGGGTGAGTCCGGCGATCCGGCGACGCACATCGAGAACCGGGTCGGCGAGCCCGCGGCGAATCCCTATCTCTATGTTGCTTCGCAGATCGTTTGCGGCGTGAACGGTATTGAACAGCACCTGGTGCCGCCGGCGGCCGTCGACACACCGTACGATGATTCCTGGGAACGGTTGCCGCGCAACATTGCGGAGGCGATCGCCCATTTTCGAGGTAGCGAGCTCTTGCGCCAGGCACTGGGTGACACGTTCGTCGACTACTTCAGTCACATCAAGGAGTTCGAACTCAACCGGTTTCTTGAAGAGGACGTAACTGATTGGGAACAGCGTGAGTACTTTGCCAACTTCTAGCGTCTGTATCCGATTCGCCAAGTGCCTGTTGGTAGCTACTTCGGCGGTCTTCATCTCGCTCGTCGTTTTCAACAACGTGACCGACTACGACTCGAACCTTCAGTACGTTAAGCACGTGCTCACGATGGACACGACCTTTCCCGACAACCGGGGTATGTGGCGACGGATCGAGCTCCAGAGCCTTCACCACGTTGCCTATCTGACTATCATATTGATCGAGGCAGCTGTCGCATTGTTGCTGTGGATCGGCGTCGCGCGGCTGTGGAGAAGCCGCGGTAACGCGCTCGACTTCAATCACGCCAAGGCAGCAGCGGTGCTCGGGCTTGGCGGTGCGGTGGCACTTTTCTTCGGTGGTTTTCTGGCCCTGGGCGGCGAATGGTTTCTGATGTGGCAATCGGAAACGTGGAATTCCCAGCCGGAATCAGCGATGTTCGCAACTCTTTATTGCCTGATCCTACTACTCGTCGCGCAGCGTGATGCCGACGATTCCTGAGTCTCGGTCATGAGCCTGAACCGGCGCGAGTTCCTGCTTCGGTCGTCTGTGCTGCTCGCGGCTTCAGCTTCCGCATCGGCAATGCCGCGGTCCTCAGAGCGAAGCTCTTCTGCCGGTTTTCTCACGGAATTATCAGCGGTTGCCGCCGTGGCAGCGATCCGCGCCGGCGAGTTGAAGGCCGAGGACTACGCCGCCGCGTTGCTCGATCGGGCCGCACGCCTCAAGGAGCTCAACGCATTCCTGACGATACGCCCTGACGAGGTAAGGGAAGCCGCGCGCCACGCCGACAAAAAGCGAGCGGCGGGCCGCCCTCTTGGTTTGCTGCACGGATTACCGCTCCCCGTGAAAGACAGCGTTAACACGAAGGAGCTACCCACGTCGAACGGTACTCGCGCCCTGCGCGATCTGACTCCGAAGCAAGACGCGAAGGTGCTCGAGTCGCTTTTCGCGCAGGGTGCGATCCTCATGGGCAAGACGAATCTCCACGAGCTTTCGTGGGGATGGACTAGCAACAACCTCACTTTCGGGGCAGTACTCAATCCTTACGACCTGACTCGAACGCCCGGTGGAAGCAGCGGCGGTTCCGCCGCCGCGGTGGCTGCGCGCCTCGCACCGCTTGCGGTTGCCGAAGACACGTACGGGTCGATTCGCGTTCCAGCTGCATTTTGTGGTCTCTCCGGACTGCGTCCGACGTTCGGCCGATATCCGGACGACGGGATCCTCCCCCTGACACGCGCCAAGTGCGACCAGGTCGGTCCGCTCGCGCGCTCCGTCGAGGATCTGATCCTCTTCGACTCCGTCGTTGCCAAGGACAGCACTCCCGTAACAGCCGCGTCGCTGCGCGGGGTCCGAATAGGGGTGTCTCCGGCCTTCTTGTCAGATGGGTTGGATCCGGAATCCGAGCGACTTACGGGCGAGGCGATCAGAAAACTAAAAGGTGCCGGCGTGCAGATCGTCGTCGCCGAACTGCCCGGACCCTTGCGTCAGGCATCCGCGGTCGTGGGGGCCCTCATCCGCTATGAGGCGCTCGACAACTTTGCGACGTATCTGAAGGAGGAGCGCACGGGTGTGACTCTAGATGAGTTGATCTCGCAGGCCGGCGCGAATCTCGAATTCCTACTCGCGGCGGCCCGGAACCCGGGCTCTCGTCAGGCCTACCTGTCGCTCCTGGACCAGAAAGAAGCGATCAAGGTCGCTGCAGCTGAATACTTTCGTGCCCACCAGATCGAGACTCTAGTCTTTCCGCCCGTACTAATGCCCGCCTTTCCTCAGGGTGATTCACCAGTGGTCAGAGTCGGCGATCGCGACATGGATCTGCTTAATGCGATTGGTCGCAATATGGGGCTTGGAAGCTGCGCGAGCCTGAGCTGCCTAGTGCTGCCCATTGGTCTCACGAGGTCCGGGTTGCCTGTGGGACTCGAATTCGACGCGCCGTTGGGTAGTGATCGACGCCTGCTGGCTCTCGGCTTATCGTTCGAAAAGGCGCTGGGTCCGATCGCTCCTCCCGCACTCAGTGCCTAATTGGCGCTACTCGCGCGTTGGTAGCAACGCGCTCTTCCGATTCTCGCGATCTCGCGTCGATCAACGGGGATCGATTCCCTTGAGAGCGAGAGCGGTCAGGATGCCGATTTGAATCCAGTCCTCGAGCTTTAGCGCGGTGAAACCGATACACATACGAAGAGTGCAACAACCATTGCTGAGACACGGGTGTGGGTCGCGTTCGGCCCGGTGCTCGCGCTTCTCACGCTGATGCTGCCGCTGCGCCTGGTGCGTCCGTGAACCTCGCTGCCTATTTGAATCGCATTGGCCACACCGCACCGGTGCGCGCGGATTTGGGGACGCTGCGGGCGCTGCATCGGGCGCATCAATACACGGTGACGTTCGAGAATCTGGATGTGCAGCTAGGGCGGCCCGTGTCGCTCGAGAGGGAAGCGATCTACGACAAGGTCGTTACGCGACGGCGCGGCGGCTGGTGCTACGAGCTGAACGGCTTGATGGACTGGGCGCTGCGAGAGATCGGCTTCGATGTCATGCGACTGTGTGCGGGCGTGATGCGCGCGGCGGCCGGCGATGCGCAGCTCGGCAATCATCTTTGCCTGCTCGTACAGCTCGATGAACCGTGGCTCGTGGATGTAGGTTTCGGCGGCAGTCTCGCCGAACCGTTTCCTGTGCGGCTGTTCGAACGTACGGAGCCGCCGTACCAGCTCGCGCTGACGCGCGCCGATGGCGACTATTGGCGCTTCGTGGAAACCACGCACGACAGCCAACCGTTCTCGTTCGATTTCCGCATCGGCGCGGCGGACGAAGCGCTGTTCGCGCGCATGTGCGAGTGGCAGCAAACGAACCCCCGCTCCCCGTTCGTGCAGAATCTCGTCGCCCAGCGGCGCACACCGGACACGCACGTAAGCCTGCGGGGCCGCGTGCTGAAGACGACACACGCCGCGCGTTCGGAAAAGGCGCTACTGGGATCCGCCGACGAGCTCGTTGCCACGTTGCGCGACAAGCTGGATCTGAATGTGCCCGAAGCAGCCTCGCTGTGGCCGGTGATCTGCGAGCGTCACGCCGCGCGGTTCGGCCCGGCAGCTAGCGGCACAAGTCCGTAACGCATATCGACGCGAGCGTGGGGCCTTCTGGAGGCACTTCAATTACCAAAGCGTGCCCCCGCTACCAAATCCTCAAAGGCCTCGGGACCACCGGGGCCTTTTTGTTTGTCTGCTATCGACCCAAGCCGGAGGCTGGCTACGCGCGAATCGTCGATTTCGAGTAATCAGACGAACGGACATTCGCGATGGAACGCCCCCTGCAATAGCGCCATCACGAGGCGACCAGGAGCCTGCAACGGCTCGTGCCCGGCGATATCGACTTCAAGCGGGGTCGATTCGTTGCCACCCCTCGCATTCCAGACGCAGGGTCTCGATCAGCGCGCCCGCGCCGTCGGCATCGAGCTCCGGCAAGGCCTGGTATTGCGACACCCAGCATCCCCAGACCTTGTAGCTCGAGAGTAGTCGTCCGGCTTCGTCGAACAACTCGATGACGACTTCCTTGGGTACGACTTGTGGCGAGCCTGCACTTCCGCCCGCGGCGGCGTTCGCCCAGGTCTCGAACTCACGGTCGTATGTGATGCCGCGTTCCAGCGTGATGGGGTCGTACCGCGTCGGTCCCGGCAACCGCCGGGGCGTCGTGTCGCCACCTTCGCGGTACTCGACGATCTCCGTGGTTCGCTTCAAGGCACTCACCTTGTGGACGCCCGCGACATAGTGACTGTCCCACTTCACCCGGAATTTGAAGTTCTTGTAGGGATCGATGCGCGGCGACATCGAGCCGTACGCTCGCGCGAGCGCAGTCGCTTGGCCCGCGACGGCCTGCGCCAGCGAGCGAGCACCGTCGTCCAGCGGCCTGCGGAGCTGGAGATCGGTGAGCGCGTAGTTCAGGACCTCCAGCACGGTGATTCCGGGATCGTGCGAGTTGCTCGTCGTCCAATCAGGCGCGGCCCGAGGGAGAATTTCCTGCAGGTAATGGGCAAGGGCCGTCCGCAGCTGTTCTGTCATGGGCATGGCGACACTCCGTGGCTGGCGGGACGCAGGCCATGCTACGCCGCCGTCAGGGGCGGCGCACAAGTGCCGACGTCGTGTTACTGGCCCAGCCGCTCAGCGTCAGCTAGGCGCGACCTCGAGCGGGAGTTCGGAGTAGCGTGCTGGCCATCGTCCAAGGCTGCACGGACGCAGTGACGAGACCGAAGCCACCTTGGCGGAAGCGCAAGGAGCATTACCTCGCGCACCTCGAGGACGAGTAGGCAGATGTAGATCGTCTGCATCTGGTTAGTGTCTCAACGAGCAATTCGTCCGTTTCTGGCCGATTGAAGCCGTTCATCCAGCCGAGTGCGTCACCGGGTAATCCTTAGAAAACCACACCACAAGCAAGCCGCCGCTACCTCATTGCGAGGCCGAGCGGGCATGTCTACCCGATCTCTTGCGGTCTCTCACGGGGCAACGAGGGGGATGGGTCGATTGCTCACAGCCAAAAAGCAGGCCCCCGCTACCATCTAATCTTGCCGCTCCCGCGCTGCACACCTTCAGCAGCGCCGGGGCAGATAGATTCAGCTCCGCGACAAGTTCGCCGCCTGCGAGCGCATTGCTGAACGCGAAAGGCTCCGTGTCGTCGCGCGGTTCTCGTATGCCGCGATCTCTTTCTAAGTTCCTACGCACATGAACTTATATCCCTTCGACCGGATTTGAAATATACATCTCAATTGTCGGAGAACCCGGGCGCAAGAACTGGAGCCTTGCCGGCAGGCTCAATGCAACGGTCCGACACGTCGTCACGAGCAGAGGTTCGTTGGGTTGACGAATTGTTCGAACTGGTGGGGGAGGCGACATGGACAAGGTCACGAGAATAGTTCTAGCGACGGTTTGCCTTGTAGCGTTGGCAAGTACGCAACGCGGTCGCAGCAACTTCGATCACGTACACCGTCGACGATTGGCAGATCACGGCGACGGACCTGGGGCTGCTTCCCGGAGGATCCGCGTCGAGCGCCCTGGCGATCAACAACCGGGGTGAATTGTTGGGTTGGCGACCGACAGCACCTGGGAGCTGCAGCGGCCGTTCTGGGACGCGAATACCGGAGCGATCATCGGCACGGCGGATAACTTTGATCCCGCCAGCACCGCGATCCCCGAGCATCGCAATGACAACGGAGAAATGGCCGGCACCGAGTGCATAATCAAAATGTACTTCGGCGTTTTCTGGAATTCCACCGGCCAGGCAGTCGGATTACCACCGATCGCCGGCGTCGACCCCTTTACGGATCTGGTCACACCAAGGCCCACGGCATCAACAATCTGGGCCAGGTAGTGGGCGGGAGTAAAGAGGGCGCGCCGAACTCTTCCTGCACGCCGTCCTATGGCAAAACAAGGATACGCCGCCGCAGGATCTCGGCTTCCTGGGCAAGGGCGCTTATGTTGATTACAGCGAGGCTTTCGGCATTAACGATTTTGGCCACGTCGTCGGCAATAGCGCGCTGGGCACGGTACGCGTGGGTTTTGTGGCGCGATGGCCACATGATCGACCTCGGCGCGCTGAGCGGTCAGGTAGCATCCGAAGCCATGCGGTTAATAACACAGGTCTCGTGGTCGGCAAGTGCAACCTTTACCCGGTCACCTGGACATATGACGTTGCGAATTCGAGCAGCACGCCGGCGATCCAGCAACTGCCGATACCGTCCGGATTCTTCTCCGCCACGCCAACCTCGGTGAATGATTCCGCCGATGTCGCCGGCTATGCGGGCTCCCCGAACATAGACGCTCATGCGATCCTCTGGCGCAATGGCCAGGCGATCGACCTCGGCGTCTGGCCGGGCGGCCATTACAGTGTCGCGAAAGGGATCAACAATCTTGGCCAGATCGTCGGCACCGGCACCATCGCCGGAGACAACCTGGACCATGCGTTGATGTGGACGGTGATGCGGCGGGAGGCGGCGGCGGAACAGCCAACACGACGCCGTCGGCCAGCTTGAAGGCGACTAGTTCGACCTCGATCCGCGGGCGCAGCGTTTCGGTGCAGGCCAGTTTCGCCGATCCCGACAATGGACCCTGGAGCTACAAATTGGATTGGGGCGACGGGAGCGCGACAGTGGGCAGCACTTCGAACGCTGGAACAATCTCCGGTATCAGCCCGCATGTTTATACCAGGACCGGCAACTTCAAAGCAAAACTCACCGTCACCGACGGTAAAGGAGCGGCCGGAAGCTCGAATACGATCACAGTCAGAGTGCGTTGAGCACTGCGAGATCCCCCAATCGCCGGGCCCTCCTGCGTTGATTGCGCGGGAGTGTCCGGCCTCGGAGCGGACAGAAGTGAAAGATATCTTGGTTGAGTGTGAATTTGCCGTATCTGGAACTTCGAGCGACGACCACGAGGCTGTGTGCGACAGGTATAAGCGCCAGACCAGTACCTTGATTGAACTCGACACAACGATGTACTAGAGCGGGGATAAAGGCCCCGACCGTCGCCAGCCGGGGCCTTTCATTGCTTCACCTGCACCGTTTTATTGCTTGTCAAATACCAACGTGTTGTTGAATGCCCCGCCTTTTGCGTTCGTGCCCTTCGTCTTGACCGTCATCACCTTCCCATCTTTGGAAATCACGCGCGTGCTGTTGATGACTACCTTTCCGGCCTTCTTTAGCGTCGCTTCGGTAGTTGAATCGTCGATACGCTTCAGCGACATCGTATCCGCGTCCGGGTTACCCGAGACTGGAAAGTCCTTACCGTCGTATTTGCCGGTGTAGTCTGTGTGCGTCTCCTTTCCTTCGGCGGTAACTCCTTCGATGCTCACCTTCAGCGACTCTCCTACGGCCTCATACGTACGCGTCTGGCTCTTTGGCGCGGGACCGGGGTCGTACTTTGACTTAGCGAGGTTGAGTTCCCATGTTCCTATCACGGGATCGGCAGTCTGGGCCAACAGGTGACTCACAGGTAACATCATTGTTATCACTGCTCCGAGAGTGAGCATGCGCAAGAGTCTTTTCA
>CAVRVO010000023.1:0-9967 GCA_963724625.1 uncultured Gammaproteobacteria bacterium
AGCCACCTCACGCCACCGGCGTGCAACCATACTGGGCGACAACCAAGCGAAGCTTCGCGAAGATCGGCAATCACGTTTTCTATCGATGATATTAAGCGGGTCGCGAAGGAGCTGGATCTCCTACGGACCGAGCTAGAGGCGGCCTTGGAACCGACGCAGTACATGCGCCGAGCCGGCTTCATCAACGAACCGGCTCACGTGACTCGACACAGGTGCGCTCAATTTGGATTCAGGTAGGTGCCGTAAATTGGAAACGGTTTTGCAGATGAGTAGTACCTGGCCCGGTACTTCATGTCTTGATTCTCTGGTCGGTCGGGTGCGCGTTTCAGCATCTCTACGACGCGCGCCCGCCACGTATAGGGTTCAGGCGTGTAGATCACATCCTCGTTAGCCGGTATTTCGATCACGATCTCTCCGGAGGCCTTGTCGCCCTTGATGTTCCATCCGAGCTTGCCGTATTTGAATTGGTAATCGCTCACTTCGATGGGCAAACGAGCCGGTGGATCAGTCCAGAATGGAGCGTCAGCACGCTGCATGAACGCCAGCACCAACGAACGCAGGCCCCAGTGGCAGCTACCGGTTCCGGAATAGAGATCCAGATAGCGCATATCGGGTTCGAAATAACCCTGAGTCAGCATGCCGTCCTGGAGGCTGTTGTGCGCCACGAAGTAGCGCCAGACCGCATCGAGCGCGCGCAAGCCGTGCCCGGCTCGCTCTTCACTTGGATCGAAGAAGCTCTCGGCAATCACCGGTACCGGCACTGCAGTTCGATAGCACAGACTCCTGCCCATGATCGGGATGCCGTTTGGGCTGATCAGGTGCTCGGTGAGCAGCGCGGACTCCTTGATGGCTTCTGCGATGAAGTCACTGTCAAAGGTAGGATCGATCGTGTGAATCCAGAACAGCTCGTAAGTGATGCCCCAGGCGTTGTAGAAATCGACGTGCTCGTCCATGAACCAGCCTTGTTCGAGATAGAACCGCCGCCGGTACTCCGCGAACTTCCCACGAGCGGCCCTCGCCAGGGCCGCGTGGGCACCAGACTCATCCAATCTGGCCAGCGTCAGACTTACGGTAATGGGAAACAGCTTCCAGTTGTTGTCAAACGTCCTCGCGCCGGTGGCCGGCATTAACCATCGAGTAATGAGCGCTTGTTCCTCCGGGGTGAGCGAGTCCCACAATTGCGCCTTCGTCAGCCACAGTATCCGGGCGATGTCGGCAGCCTCGACGATCCTTTGATCGAAGTCCTGAATCTCACCCCAGTATTCGGCCGATCGGGGATCGACTCCAGCCAGCAATCCCGTCTTGAGGAGCGTGACGATATCGAGACGCCGACCACTGGCAGGGTCAAGAACCGTCGACCCTCCTTGCGAATGGACGCTCGCAGCGAGCAGCGGCGCCGTACGGGCAAAGCCCTCGAGTCCACTCAGCTTAAAACTGTTTCCACTGCCCACTCCGGGGTATTGGATGCGCGCAAATCCCGGTGCAGCGTGACGGATAAATCCGCGAACGAAGTACTTGAGGAGCGCGTCATATCGATCATGAGCGGGCGCGTCGCTCAAGAACGCCGCTTTGACGCCTGCTTCTTCGGCTCCAGCGGCGGATGGCCTTTGATACTGCCCCCAGCCGCTCTGTGCTTCCCGGTAAGCGGCTGCCGCCGCGATCAACACGAGTGCCGCAACAGCGCTGACAATTACTGCAGTTCGAGATCTTCGACCAAACGCCATGGTTCGTGGATAAGCAGGCATCTGCCTTAGTGCGGCAAGAAGACCCAGAAGATGCTGATCCGCGCGAGATGTAACTGAGCCGCTATGGCCGTCAGCCTGCTTTGTGCCGCTGCAGGTCGAGCACTTCCCAACGGCCGACCAGCCGCCGCCAGACCCGGTTGGGTGCGGAGTTCGGCGCACAGCGACGTGTGTATTCGCGCGCGTTGACCAGCAGCACCGCGTCGATGGATGGGTTCGCGAGCCAGCCTGCCAGCACGCGATCAGCCTGACAGTCATCGTCCGCCTCGAAGAACATCAGGTCCTCGACGAGGTGCGGGCGCTCTCGCGCCTTGAGATCGGCCCAGACCGCATAGCGCAGATAGGTGACCGTCCACTTCGGTGCAGCTGCTACGACTCTCGCTCCTGCCTCTATTTCCTTCAGCGCAGCAAGCGCAAGCTTCCGGTCGTATGCGCGCTCTTCTGCGAGGAACTGCAGCGCGAGCGTCGGACGAACAATCGTGAAAGCGAACAGTGCGACACACCCCATCAGACAGGCGGTAGCGACCACCCTGGAAGATATTCCCGACAGTCTGGAACTGAGCAGTGGAACGAAGACGGTGGACGCCACGACCAGGCCCGTTACGCAGACCGCATAGCCGACGTGGGTCGTATAGCGCGGGAACGAAGATGCCGTTGTGATCATCCAGTCTTCGAATCCGCCGCCCAGGTACGCCGCGAACAAGCTGGCGACATGAAGTGCCATTGCCACGGACACGAGTCCGGCCATCAGGCGCAGCGTCGGATTCGAAATGAGCGTTCGTCGGATCAGCGATGCAAATCCGAGTCCCATCGTTGCGAGCACGAGAGCCGAGTACAGTGTGTGCGTCTTCAGAATCTGAAGCATGGCGGTGAGCAGCTCGTCCCACAGCTCGAAACTCCACTCGGTCAGCCGCCGCACGGCAAACTGATCGGGAATCGCCAGATGCTGAACGAGGTACAGCTTCCAGAGAATAGCGGAGAGCAGCGCCCCGCCGACGATGGCGATCGCAGGCGGCAGCCATCGCCGGACCGGAACACGGTGGACCAGGCCGACGAATCCGACGGCGGTGCCGAGGATGGGAGCCAACAGCCAGGCGTTGGGCTTCAGTCCTGACACAAGGCAGGCCAGCGCGAACAGCAGAAACAGTGAGTGCTTTTCGCCACGGTGTGGCGACTGGCTCGCCATGTATCGGCAGCACTCGGCGATTGTCAGCAGCACTAGAACACCCAGCGCGGGATCTGCGATGACGGACCAGTAGTACCGAATCTCGATCGCAGGATTGAGCGGAATTGCGATACAGAAAGTGATTGCGGCGATTAGGCAGCGCGAGAAGGGGGTTTCCAACAGCGTGCCATCGCGTGACGGCCAGGTTTCGCGCAACAGCTGCCAGATACAGCCCATGGCCAGCAGAACCATCACTGCATTGATGACGTTACCTGCAAGCTCCGCGAATCGCCCGGTGACGACGCTCACCATGTAGATAACGAGTGGCAGCGCGGTGGGATAAGTGGGGTGCAGCGAAATGAAATTCCCGAGGGGCGTCTCCGGAAAGTGGCCGAGTTGATAGAGGTAGGATGCATTGGGCAGCCAGTGCGAATAACTGTCCGAAAAAACTGGCGGCGTGAGTACGCTCAGCGCCAGAAACGGCAATGCGGCGAGATAAGGAAACAGAGTGTGACGACTGAGCTGAGGCCGACGCCAAACCAACGAAACCACTGCAAGTACGGCTGTGGCAACCACAACGCAGTCGAGAGAGCGAACGCCGGCCAACGCGGCAATAACGCTGAGGAGATAGACGAGCGCCCAGCCGATCAGCGGACATTCCCAGAAGCGGCAACCCGGCGTGAGGCGCCCGATGCACCAGAATGCACCGAACACAATCAAGACACCGATACAAGCGGTGGCGCCCGTCAGGACCATCTGCCCATTCATCCTTGAATCCAAGCAAAAAACGTACCAGCGCCGGCGGAGCTAACGGCTGAGGTGGACGGAGCCGCGCATGACCGATGCTCCTTCCTCGCACGTCGAGGATACGCCAACAGCGAGCGTGTCACCCGAAAGATCGCCGTTACAGCTCGCCTACTCCGCCACTTCACCCGAGATCATGGAGAAGGGGGCCGGGGGCCGGCCTGGCAACAGGCAATAGCTGTGGCTACAGCGGCGTCCAACGATGTCCACATGCCACTCGTGCCCGATGCGCTCTACTATCACGCGACGGCCGTAGAACCATACTGGGCGAGAACCAAGCGGAGCGTCGCGAAGATCGGCAATCACGTTTTCTATCGATGAGTCTCGCGCTGCAGATCGCCACGAGTGCAGCGCCTCACGCGCGATCCCGGGTCAGTGCCATCGTGCTTTCCCGTGTGATCTACTTGCGACCTTAGGCTATCGGGATTCGCAATGAACTTGATCCGTATGACCGCCGTCATGCTTGCGCTAGTCGCGAGCCACTTCGTTCTCCCAATTGCACATGCGCAGGCGCCATCGCAGCCGCCGGCCGCCGCACCGCCTCAACCGATGGCCGGCACGTACGAACGCATCACCGTGCACGGCGCCTCTCTGGTGGGCAATCTTGAGGGCGATACTCCAGACCGGATGGTGTCCGTGTACCTGCCGCCGAGCTACGCAAAGCATCCGCGCGCTCGCTACCCCGTGCTTTATCTCCTGCACGGGTTCACGGATTCCGACAGTTATTGGTACGGACTGCGCGGCCCGCATTTCGTCAACGTTCAGCGCGCCGTGGATAGAGCCAATGCCGCCGGCGCGACGGAAATGATCATCGTGACGCCCGATGCCTTCACGAAATACCAGGGCAGCATGTATTCGAGCTCGGCGACCATCGGCAACTGGGAGGCGTTCATCACCGAGGACCTGGTGACCCACATCGATACGCACTACCGCACGCTCGCGCAGCGAGCGAGCCGGGGACTCGCGGGTCATTCGATGGGCGGCTACGGTACGATTCGACTCGGCATGAAGTATCCGCAGGTGTTCTCTAGCCTCTACGCGATGAGCCCCTGCTGCCTCGCAGCCAGTCTCGAGCCGAACCCGGAACTGGTAGCGCGCGCAGCCAAGGTGAGCACCGATGAGGAGATCGCCGCCGCGGACTTCTTCACCAAGGCGACGCTCGCTTTGGCCGCGGCCTGGTCACCAAACCCGCGCAATCCGCCGCACTTCTTCGATTTGCCCATCGTCGACGGCAAGCCGGTGCCCGAGACGATCGCAAAATGGGCGGCGAATGCTCCGCTGGCGATGGTGTATCAGTACATCCCGAATCTGAAGCAGTTCGATGCGATTGCGGTCGATGCCGGTGACAAGGACCAGCCGATCGCGGACACCATCCGCGCTCTCGACGGCGTCCTGAGCGACTACGGGGTCACGCACGTGGCGGAGATCTACGAGGGTGATCACATCAATCACATCGAGGAGCGTCTCGAAAAGAAAGTGCTGCCGTTCTTCAGCGGACACCTGAAGAGGTAGGGGAGACCACTACGACCGTAATGAACATCGCCAGATTCGAGCGCTTCTTTCGCGTCGCCGCCGGCCTCGACATCGACAAGGATGACTTGAGGCGCTACAGCAACTTCGTGCACAAGAAGACCCACGACCTGCTGCTGCGTGGTGAAGCCAGCGCAAAAAGCGAAGGCGCGCGACGTGATCGAGCCGTTCGATCTGCCGATTACGGCGAGGAGACCGAGGCGAGACTGCCTGAAATCGTGGGCGGACTCAGCTACGCGCTCGCGCGCAGCTTCACGTGCGAGTTGCCTGCAGATAGGCGTGCAGCTGCGCGACCACGGCCGCACCTTCACCGACCGCCGCGGACACGCGCTTCACCGAACCAGCGCGAATGTCGCCGATTGCGAACACGCCCGGCTGGCTGGTCTCGAGCGGCAGAGATCGTCGTTCCGCGCCCCCTGCGGTCGCGGTGCAGGGGCCCGCATACTCGCCGGTCAGCACGAAACCTTTTGCATCCACGTTCACCGCGCATCGCTTGAGCCAGTCGGTATTCGGCACGGCGCCGACGAAGAGGAATACGTGACGTGTCGGGTGCTTTTCCTCCTTTCCATTCCGCTCACGCCAGCAAACCGCCTGCAGACCTTCGGAAGGCTCTCCGATCAACTGGGTGAGCTCGGTCTCGGTGTGAACGTCGACGTTCGGTAGGGCCCGGATGCGATCGACGAGGTACTGCGACATGCCTTCGCCGAGCGTTCGACCGCGCACCACCAGGTGGACTCGATCGACGTGGCTCGCGAGGAATACGGTGCCCTGGCCGGCTGAGTTGCCGCCGCCCACTACGACGACTTCGCGACGCTCGCACAGCCTCGACTCAATTGGTGAGGCCCAGTAATACACACCGCGGCCCTCGAAATCGCTCAGGTTCGGCAAGTCGAGCTTGCGATAGCGCGCCCCGCTCGCGATGACGATGGCGGAGGCACGCACCGGGCGGTCCTGGTCCAGCTCCAGCTCAAAGCCGCGCCCGTTGGATTGCTCGCTGGATTGCTCGCCATGGGGGGCTCGTTTCAGGAGCGTAACTTCTACCGGAATCGCCATCACCGCACCGAACTTCTGCGCCTGCGTGTAGGCCCGGCCGGCGAGCGCTTCGCCGGAGATGCCGGTCGGGAATCCCAGGTAGTTTTCGATGCGTGCCGAGGCGCCCGCCCGGCCGCCGAAGGCTCGCGCATCGAGCACCAGGGCCGACAGGCCCTCGGACGCGGCATATACGGCGGCAGCAAGTCCCCCGGGACCCGCTCCGACTATCGCAACATCATAGGATCGGTCTGCAAGGAAGCTCGGCAGCAGACCCATACACTGCGCGAGCGCTTTCTCGCGCGGGTTACGCAACATCGTGCCGTTCGGGCAGATGGCGAGCGGCAACTCCGCGTTGGAGAGGCCCAAGCGGTCGATGAGGTGCTTGGCTTCAGGATCCGCGTCGGGATTGAGCATCGTGTAGGGCACACCGTTGCGTCTCAGGAAATTCTGCAGGTGCAGGGCGTCCGGCGTGTCGGCCGAACCGAGCAGCACCAATCCCGCACCGGTTTCGATGAGGAATACGCGCCTCAAGATGAGGGCACGCATGACTGCTTCGCCGACCTCCGCAGTGCCCACGACGAGACTTCGCAGCTGCGCGGAATCGAAAGGCACTGCTTCCGCACCGTCGGCGCCGGCGCGGCCCTCGGCGAGCGACGGACCCCCTGCGAGCTGGCTGATTTCGCCGGTCAGCTCGCCTAGTCCATGGGTGGTGATCGTGCTCACTCGTCCGAGGAGATCGTGCCGGACCACCTTGATCGAACCCGAGAGCACGAGATACGCGGGCGCACCAACTTGTCCGACGTCGAAGACGACCTCATCGGGTTTGAAGCGTCGCGGCTCGCCGCCGAAGCGACGCGCGATTCCTATCTGCGTCGAATTCAAGACAGGAAACATCTGCTCGCGGCGACGCTCGAGAAGCGAGGAGGGCGAAGAGGACGACATGCGTGGAATCCTCCCCGAACTAGGGGCCTGGAGCCGCGGTATCCGGCAAGACCCGACGATAGATGCCTATCCGTTGAACGAGCGAGGCAAACCTCGGGTCGGTGTGTAGCGCGTCGAGCATTGGGTCCTGCGCGAGGAAGTTGATCTGCGTCGATCGGTCCTCCACAGCGCGCCCGAGCCATAGGAACGTACTCTCGGTATCTGCGAGTGCGGCGTAGATCAATGCGATGTCGTACTCAGCGACATAGCGCTGCTTTGACAACTTGAGCACGCGATCCAACTCCGCGAGCGCTTCCTCGCGTCGACCCGATAGTGCGAGCGCTTGCGCGCGAAAGGCGTTGCTGCCGGGGACCTGGAGCGGACGCCTGTCGATTTCCCTGAGCGCGCGTTCGTAGTCGCCCTTGCCGAGAAGGTCCCGGATCAGAACACTGCGCGCGCTGTCGGCACGCTCGTCGAGCGCGAGAATCCGCTCCATGAGCCGGATCGACTCATCGTAACGTCTCGCATAGCAGAGGAAATTGCCGGCAGCGGCTCTTGGCGCGAGCCACAGTGGCTCGAGCTGTTGCGCTTTTTCCGATTCCCCCAACGCACGCTCGGTGTCGCCCTGCATCGCATACAGGAGTCCGCGCCGGTGATGCGTCAACGCCACGGACGGGTCGAGCTGGAGCGCGCGTGCATACTCTCTGGCGGCACCATCCCAATCGTGCTCGTATTGCACCTTGATGTGCCCCAATGCCGAATGCGCGGCCGCGAGATCCGGATCGATCGACAGTGCCTTCTCGACTGCACGGCGCGCTTTGGGAAACACGTCGTTCGGATCACGTATGCCGAAGACGCCAAGGACAGCGTAGCTGTCGGCAAGACCCGAGTATGCGAGCGCATAGTTCGGATCCCGCGCAATCGCTTGCTCGAAGAAATCGATCGCTTGCAGCAGGCTCGTTTCGGTCTGCCGCGTCCAGGCGAGCCGGCCGCTCGCGTAGAGCGCGTAGGCTTCCGGATCCTGGGTGTATGGAGCGCCGCGTGCTGACTCGCTGCCGCCCCAGCGCACCGACAGTGCCTGCGCAACCCTGGCAGCAATGACGTCCTGCACCTCGAAGATCGTCGTGAAGTCCTGGTCGAAGCTCTGCGCCCAGAGCTGCCGACCGTCGGCCACGCGCAGCAGGCGCACCGACACGCGCAACCGATCGCCACGGCGCTGCAAAGAGCCGTCGAGCACCGTGTCGACGCCGAGCTCGCGACCCGCCGCAATCGCATCCTGATCGAGCGCGGCGTATCGGCGCACCGAGCTCAGCGGGCTGATTGCGCGTGGACTATATCGACCCAAGCTCGAGATCAACGACTCCGTCATGCCCAACTCCAGCGATTCGTTGCGCTCGGCAGGCAACAGCGGCTTGAAGGGCAGGATGGCCAGGGTCTGGCCGGCAACCGGGCTAGGTTCCCGCGGCCCGCTCCGGATGAAAACCACCGCGAGTGCCGCAATCGCGACGGTCAGTATTGCTGCGGCCAGGGGGACCAGTCCGATCCGCCTTCGAGCCGAAGCCGGGGCTGCTCCCGATGGCGATGCCACGCTCGTCTCCGCTGTACTCGGTGGGGCAGGTTCGTCGCGCCGCGTGACTTTGGCGACGAATCGATAGCCCTTGCGAGAGATCGTGGCGATGTAGCGATTCTCGCCACGGGTCTCACCCAGCACCTGGCGCAGAGTCGAGACGTTCTGCGTGAGGCTGTTCTCCTCGACGATAACGCCCGGCCATATCGAGCGCAGCAATACCTCCTTGTCGAGCGGTTCTCCCGCGTGCTCCACGAGATAGAGCAGGGTGTCGAATACCTTTCCGACGAGCGGGATAGCCTCCCCCGTGTCACGACGCAACAAGCGCTGCTGGCCGACGTCGAGAGCGAAATCGCCGAACTCGTAGAGCGCGCGGGTGTGGGTCATGGGGCGATGGAACCAGCGAATCAGAACAAATCAGAACTTGTCAGCGACCGGCCAACGATTCTTCCACGGATCCCGATCCACAGTCACGCACCAAAGTTGGATGGGCGCGCGCGAAGCGACGTCCCGATGACGCAATCGAGACTGACTGGGGAGAACACGATGAACTCGATACGCACTGCGGTTCTGACATTCCTTATCTTCATGCCGCTGGCAGGCCCCTTGGCCTGGGCCGACACGCCGGCTGCCAGCCAGGACTCCGACCGCCGGTGTGACGGCGAGTCTTGCGCCTCGGTCTTTCGAGGGCTGTTCGGCTTTTTTGATCGTGAGCCGCATGGCCTCGATGGCAACGGTCGTTCTTGCGCCGACTGCCACATGGCGACGGACCACTTCCAGCTCTCCCCCGCAAGTGCGGAAGCGCGGTTCCAGCGGCTTCAAAGGCGGCGTGAATGGAATCCGCGTGCCGACGATCCGCTATTCCGGCCGGTAGATGCCGACGACTTTCACACCAACGGAGCAAATGCCGCCGACTTCAGCAATCTGCGCGAGAACGGCCTGATCCGCATCGTGTTCACGCTACCACCGAATATGAAGCTGATCGATCCGGCGACCAATGCACCGTCCACTGAAACCACGGTCGATGTCTGGCGCATGGTTCCCAGCGTCCTCAATGTAAAGCTCACCGGCCCGGACGGCCTCAACCCGTGGCCGCGGGACCCGAACCGCTCGGGCGGATACCAGTTGGATGCCCGCTTCACGACCCTGCAGGACCAGGCGCTGGGCGCGTTCCTGGCTCACGCAGAAATTCAGAATCCACCCGAG
>CAVRVO010000024.1:0-16648 GCA_963724625.1 uncultured Gammaproteobacteria bacterium
ATGCCGATCGGTTGGCGCTACCCCGCGGCTACCGACTTTCCGGCAATGATTGTTTCGAAAACCCGAGCAGTCGCTTCAGATCGACGGTTTGATTGCGCACCAGCGGCCTTGCCCAGATGCCGATGCTGAAGATGTACGCGATCGTCAGGAAGACCAGCATCATCGCGGTCCGCAGTCCCAGCCATGGTCGCCGAGAAAACCAACCAGAAGCGGCAGGATTGCGCCGCCCAGGATGCCCGTGCAGAGGATGCCCGACAGCGCTCCGTGATGCTGCGAGACCGAATTCAGCGCCAGCGAAAAGATCACCGAGAACATCACCGACAGGAAGAAGCCGGACGCCGGAAACGCGAGTAGCGCGGCTGTCCTTCGGCCCGAAGAGCGCTGCCGCGACGCAGAGCATCGCGAGCACCGAAAAAATCGCCAGCACCACCTTGGAATCGAGGATCTTCAGAAGCAACAGGCCGAGTACGCAGCCCACCGACATCAGTCCCCAGAAGAGCGCCACCGCATGTGCACCTTCCACGATCGGGGATACCTGGTGGTACGTACCCAGGAACTGGGACATCCAGTTTGCAAGAGTCTGTTCCGTGCCCACGTAAGCCACGATGCCGAGGAAGTACAGGCGCACGTGCCGGTTCGCGAAGAGCTTGACGTACGTGGCGCGCGTGCCGGCGCGCTCGTCGTCCGCGAGCTCCACCCGCGGAATGTCGATGGCCGAAGTCAGAGCGATCAAGGCGACGAAGATGGCTGAAAACGCCCAATAGAAGGAGACCCAAGGCAGGCCCACCGGGCTCAAGTGAAGCAGGGCGGCCGCCACGCCGTTCCTGCGAACTCGCATCGGACGCCTGCTGCATCAGGGCGGAGAAGGCGAAGGGACTCAGGAACGATGCCAGCCCGAACACCAGCTGGCCCATCACCGAATAGAACGCGAAATGCGCCTCTCCGCCCGCGGTGCGCATGAGCGGATTGATCACCACCTGCAGCATCGCCATGCCAAGCCCGATCACGAACAACGCGCAGATAACCATCGCGTAGTTGGGGAGCAGTGCGATCGCGAGCGCGCCCGCAAGGTTGAGGGTGAACGCACCGAGCAACGCCCGTTTTGCGCCGTATTTCTCCACGGCGATGCCCGCCGGGATCGAGACGATGCCGTAGGCCAGGAAAAAGGAGAACGGCAGAAACCCCGCCAACGCGAGGTTCAGCCCGAAGTCGCCGATGATCGTCGGCATCAAGGGGCCGATGATGTTCGTGACGAACGAGATGACGAACCAGATCGCCAGGATGTAGACGACGATCGCGGCGCGCCGGGTGCTCACCCCGAGTTCGCCGCGGCCGCAGGCGACAGCGATAAATGGCCTGCCAGCTCACCCGGCCGGATCTGCCGGCGGGGGAAGCGGGAGATGATCGAAGCCGCAGCCTGGCAGCCCGCCACCAGCGATGTGTGCGAGATCGCCGGCGCTCAGCCGCGAGAGCAGGTAGCCGGCGTTGAAGGAATCGCCGGCGCCGATCGTGTCGAATACGGACAGCTTCTCGGCCCCGAACTCGAGCCGCTTGCCCTGCTGGACGCCGAGCGCGCCTCGCTCCCCGGTCTTCACGACGAGCGTGGCGCCGGGCTTCAGCATTGAAGCGACACGGGCGGTCGCGGCGTCGAGATCCGGCCGGTCGGCGAGACTCACGACCTCGAGCTCATTGAGCAGCACGTGGTCGCATTGCCTCAGCCAGCCAGCCACTTCCGCGCGCGAAGCGTCGGTCCAGCCGTCGGGCGGCCAGCCTGTGTCGAGCGCGACCTCATAGCCGAGTTCAACGAGCTCGCCGATCAGGCGCGGATATGACTTTCGCAGCGCCGGCGTCAGGAAGGCGCCGCACAACATGGCAATGGAGCCGGCATTCGGCGTCGGATGCAGCAACGGACGCACGTGTTCGTAGGCAAAGGCCTCGAGATGCCCGCGCGTCGTGAAGAACGTGCGCTCGCCGCAGGAGTGAATGAAGCCGACGGTAACGGACGTCGTGGCATTGCAGGCCGAGAGGGAGGCATTCAGCGAACTGAATTGCTCCCTGAGCCAGGTTCCCATCGCGTCGTTTCCGACCGCGGAGACGAGGCGCGATTCGGCGCCGAGATAGCTCGCGGCCAGCGCGGTGTTGCCGCCGGAACCGCCGGCGCGCAGCTCGCTTCGATTCATCAGCGATTCGGTGCCGATCGCCGGCCAGCCATCGATCGGTCCCATGACCAGGTCGACGCCGACATCGCCGATGATCGTCAGCAACGGGAGTTGCCGCTTCATGCGGCGGGACTATAGGGGTCGCCCGCGGGCGGCGTCAATAAATACAGCTAGTGGCTGGGAATATTAAGCGAGAGTCAGAGCCGGCCGGCGCCGCTCGTCACGCGCTGGCCGAGCAAGCCCTCGACCTTCGGACCGTCGCGGCGATCCTTCATCAGAACCTCGACGCGCGGCGACAGCATTTCGTGGATCGGGAGCACGGCGGCCCCGAGGATCGAACTGTCTTCCTGGCGCTCCGACAGCACGATGCGTTCCGTGGGATGGACGAGTCCCCCGCGCACCGAACGATCCAGCGGCTGTGCCATGCGTACGACATGCTCGACCAGGCGCTTCGGTGCGGAACCGCCGATCACGATGGTCTCCGGGTCGAGGATGTTTTCCACCGTGCAGACGGCGCTGCGAAGGTGTCCGGCGGCCTGCTTGCACCAGGCGAGCAGCCTCTTGTCGTCCTCCGCGAGCATGCGCGCGAGCACTTCCTTGCCGCGATCGTGCACTTCGGGAATGCCAAGGTCTTCGGCGAGCGAGTGCAGCGAGAGGTAGCGCTCGAGGCAGCCGCGATTGCCGCAGTAGCATGCCTTGCCATTCGCGACGACCGGAATGTGGCCGATCTCGGTGGCATTGCCGCTCGCTCCCTTGTACGCAGAGCGATTGACGACGAGCGTGCCGCCGAGGCCCACGCCGAAATGCATGTAGAAGAACGTTTCCAGGCCTTTTGCCACGCCAAACAGCGATTCGCCGAGTGCGCCGGCGACGCTGTCCACGCTGTAGACCACGTGCAGGCCCGTCACGCCGCGCAGCTCGTCGAGGATCGAGAGATCGGTCCAGCCCTCGAGTGCCGTCGGGCCGACAAAGCTGATGTCCGTGAGGACGAGCGGGCCGGGCAGGGCGACTCCGACGCCCCACAGCCTCTCGCCCGCGACGCGCCGCGAACCGAGGTCCTTCACGATGCTCACCATGCTGGCGAGCACCTTGCGGGGGTTGCGCGTGTCGAGATCGACTTCGCGCTTCTTGATGACGTCGCCGACGAGGTTGACCAGCGCCGCGGAGAGGCCGCCCGGCTCGAGGCTGATGCCGATCGAGCTGCCGCCATGCGGATTGAGCTCGAACGCGATCGGCGGCTGGCCGCGCACCTTTTCCTTCAGCCGACGCGAGACGACGAGGCCGATCGATTCCAGGTCGTGCGTGATGTTTGCGACGGTTTGCGGGCTCAGCGAAACGGCGTCGACGATTTCCTTGCGCGACGCGGAGCCCGCCCGGCGGATGACGTCGAGCACGATGCGCCGGTTGAAAGGGGCGCTCGACTGCTGCGAGGTGCCGCGACTCACCATGGGCTCATCCTAGCGGAAGCCATTTGGATATTAATATACAAATCCATTAGATGTAATTATTGACAGGGCTACTTGGGCAGGATTATCTTCCGCGCACCGCCTGTCCTGTCGGGGGAGTCAGTCATGAGAATACGGATCGAGCGGTTGCTTGTAGGCGCGCTGGGCCTCGCCGCGATGCAGTCGGCACTCGGGGCCGATTCGGCCAGCAACGAGTCGCAACTGCCCGAAGTCGTGGTGACGGCCACGAAGCGTTCCACCAATCTCGTCGACACCCCCATTGCCATCTCGGTGATTGGCGCGGATGCGCTCGAGCGCGAAGGCGTCAAGAACGCACGCGACCTGAACGGCATGGTGCCAAACCTGCAGCTCGGCACCGGGCAGGACTCCGGCACCGTCGTCAGCATGCGCGGCATCACTTCCACCGACTTCACCGAGATCGGCGAAGGATCGGTCGCCATCCACCAGGACGGGTTCTACTCGCCGCGCTCGCAGGGCGTGCTGGCGCTGATGTACGACCTCGACCGCGTCGAAGTGCTCCGCGGGCCGCAAGGCACCTTGTTCGGCATGAACGCATCCGGCGGCGTGATCAACATCATCCCGGCCGCCCCGAGCTTCAGCGGAACCTTCGGGACGGTCGATGCCACGTTCGGCAACTACGCCCACGGCGAAGTGCGCGGCATGTTGAACCTCCCGCTCGGCGAGACTTTCGCGCTCCGCGGCTCGTTCATGGTGGACCGCGCCGACGGGATGCTTCACCAGGAAAAGGACGTCACCGACGTCTCCTACGAGGCGAACGGCATCGTGGCCGACGGCATCCCGGACGTCGACCAGCGCCGCAATCACGACGTGTCGAAGAGCGACTGGTACAACAACAGCGACCAGTGGGGTGCACGCGTCATCAGCCTGTGGGAACCGACCGAGTCGTTCGCGCTGACCGGCACGATCTCCCATTACGAGGACAACGGCGCGGGGGACATCGACTTCGTCGACTGCGAACAGGCGGCCGGGACCGTCAATGCCTGCACCCACGATCTGCGCTGGGTCAACATCAACGTGCCGGGCGAAAAGCACATGACGATCGACGACTACCAGCTGAAGCTCGTCGGACAGGTCATGGAGCGCGCGGCCATCGAGTACCGCGTGTCGTACCAGGACCAGAAGCGGCATCAGCTCGCGGACATCGACGGCGGATCGCATCCGAATCCGCAGTGGTCGTCGATCGGCGAGCCGCAGACGCCCGAAGCGGTCCTGACCGGCTATTACTCGATCTGGGACGAGAGCTGGGAAACGCGCCACAGCGACTACCAGACGACGACGCACGAGCTGCAGTTCAAGTCGACCGGCGAGGGCAAGCTGCAATACGTCACGGGGCTCTTCTACCTGCACGAGAACAAGCAGATTCGCTACGACATGGAGATGCTCAACAACAAGAGCTATCTCGTCGATCCCGAGCAGCCGCTCGGATTCGTCCCGGACGGCCTGCCGGACTACCTGGGTGTTCGACCAGTCGAAGCGCACGACGACGTCAGAGGCGGTCTTCGCGCAAGTCGACTACCGGTTCACGCCGAAGCTGAACGCGACGCTGGGCTATCGCTATTCCTGGGACGAGAAGACCGACGATCACGGCATGACTTACGCGTTCTGGGAGGGCAGCGCGGACTGGTACAACGGCGAGTACACGCCGACCGGCATTCGCGCGCACCAGTCCAACAATCTCACCGACGGACATGGGCGGCGGCGCGCCGCTCGGCACCGTGATGCCGGCCAGCGATCCGAACACCGTCACGGACAAGCTGGTCGGACGGCACGTATCGCGTCGGGCTGCAGTACTACCCTGAAGAAGACCACATGTGGTTTGTGTCCTTCGCGACCGGCTACAAGATGGGCGGCATGTACGAGATGGTCGATGCCTGCAATTTCGGTTGCATGGAACTGCTCGCCTACGACCCGGAGTACGTGAAGAACTGGGAACTTGGATACAAGGCGAAGCTCCTCGAGGGCCGGCTGCAGTTCTCCGCCGTGGCGTTCTTCAGCGACTACGAAGACATGCAGAACACCGGCGAGAAAGTGGTCGGCACGGATGAGGATCCCGACAGCCCGACTTTCGGCGATCCCGTGCTGGCCTGGACCACCGACAACCTGACCGCCGCGCGCATCAAGGGCCTCGAACTCGAGATCGACGCGATTCCCTGGACCAACGGCCGGATTTCCGGATTCGCAGCCTGGCTCGACTCGGAGATCGTGGACGGCGGCACATTCGAGGATGGCTACGCCTGCGCCGAGCGCGAGATCTACGGCCAGCCGCTGTGCGGCGATCCGCGGGTGGCCGATATCCGCGGCAACCAGCTGCCGTTTGCTCCGGAGTTTTCACTGACGGTCAACGTCGAACACCGATTCGACCTAGCGTCGAGCTACGCGTTGTCGCCGCGCATCGGCGTGCACTGGCAGAGCGAGATGTGGTTCGACATCCTCAACTACGACGGCGCGCACTTGTCGCAGGCGCAGGATGCCTACACGAAACTGGATCTGGGGCTGCGCCTGGATTCACCCGGTAGCCGCTTTCACGCGGAACTCTTCTGCGACAACGTGACCGACGAGGACACCAAGAATTTCTTCGGCTTCAATCGTGGTTACGTCAAAGGCTCCTACGATCCGCCGCGGACGTACGGCTTGCGCTTCGGTTACTCGTTCCAATGAGCGTCCCACGGTTTCGCGCGGCAGCCTGCGGGCTTGCCCTGGCCGTCGTCGCGGCGGCATCGTGGGCCGAGGGGCAGTCGGCGGTCGTCGTGCAGCTCAACCAGGTGGCGCTCGAGGCGGAGGGTCCGAAGAGCGCCGTCGTCGAAGTGTCCGGTGGCGACGCGACCTCTGGCCGCTTCGCCGTCCTTCGAGGTGACGAAGTCGTTCAGTCCGGCGACCTGGTGGCGCTGCCCGCATTCAGCGAATGGGGCGAGGGACGTCGGTACTTCAAGGCCGATTTTTCATCGCTGAGCACGCCGGGACGCTACCGGGTCGAAGCGATCGTCGGCAGCGACAAGGCCCAATCCGCGCCGGTCGACATTGTCGGTCGTGCGCTCTTCACGACGGCCGCCGACTCGCTCGTCGCCTATTTCCATGCGAGTCGCTGGACGAACGAAGCCGACAAGCACATCCGGATCTACGACACGGATCGCTACGTCAACGTCTTTGGCGGCTGGCAGGACGCGGGCGGCGACACGGGCAAGTATCTCTCGCACCTGTCGTTCGCGAACTACTTCAATCCCCAGCAATCGGCGATGGTCACCTGGGTCCTGGCCAAGTCGTACGACACCGTCCCCGAGCTGTACCGGAATGCCGGTATCGACGCGCGCGTCATCGACGAGGCCTTCTGGGGCGCCGATTTCCTGCACCGCGTGCTCGATCCCGCGGGCTATTTCTACGAGACGGTGTTCGATCGCTGGGGTGAGCCTGGCGCCGAGCGCGTCGTGACCGGTTATGAGGGCCTCGACGGTCGCTACAGCACGAATTACAACGCCGCCTTCCGCGAGGGTGGGGGCGTGGCGATCGCCGCGCTGGCGCGCGCCTCGATGCTCGCCGGCTCAACCGGCCGGCATGGGGAATTCACCGGCGCGCAGTACCTCGCGGACGCCGAGAAGGCCTTCGATCACCTGCAGGCCAACAACACCAGGTATTGCGACAACGGCGTCGAGAACATTATCGACGACTACACGGCGCTGCTTGCGGCCACCGAGCTCTATCGCGCCACCAGGAAGGATTCATATCTCCAGGCAGCGCGATTCCGTGCGGAAAACCTGAACAAGCGGATGACGCCCGAGGGCTGGTTCGTGAGCGATGGCAAGGACCGGCCCTATTACCACGGCGCCGAAGCCGGGTTCCCGGTCGTGAGCCTCGTGTACTACGTCGACATCGAGCAGGATCCCGCTCTCGTCGCACGCGCCCGCAAGACGATCGGCGCGGCGCTCGACCATCAACTGGCGCTCAACCGCAAGGTCGCCAATCCGTACAACTACGCCCGCCAGAACTTCAGGACCTACAAGGACGGGAAGCTTTCGCCGGACTTCCAGGAAGGCTTCTTCATGCCGCATGCGAACGAGACCGGCTATTGGTGGCAGGGTGAAAGCGCGCGGCTCTCGTCGCTTGCGGTCGCGGCGATCCTGGGCGGCCGCCTCGTCGCGCCCGACGCGAAGAATGCGTTCGGCGTGCGCACCGACCTCGCGACGTTCGCCCAGAACCAGGTCGACTGGACATTGGGCCGCAATCCATTCGGCATGTGCATGCTTTACGGGTTCGGCGTACGCAATCCGCCCAACGCGGAAAGCGCGGGCGTCATGGTGAAAGGCGGCATCTCAAACGGCATCACCGGCGCCACGCAAAGCGACCAGGGCCGTGGCATCGTCTGGGCGGAAGGGCCGGACGAAAACAACTGGCGCTGGCTGGAGCAGTGGCTGCCGCATTCGACGTGGTTCTTGCTCGCGGTCACTGCGATGGCCGAAGAACGCAGCAAGGTGCCACCGTAGGGCGTCCGGACGCGCAGGCATAGCAATGACGCAAGGTCGGCCGTTCAAGGCAAAGAGGCGAGCGTCTGACGCCTAGTGAAGTCCGATGCGCTGAACAAGTTCCTTGTACCGTGGATCTCCTCGCAGCGGCTCGTAGCCAGGATCGAGGTGCAGGTAGATCAACCCGGCTGAACGCGTCTGATAAGCCCGTTCGAGCGCCTCGAAGGCACGGTCGAGGTCGCCGATCGCCGCGTGTCCCATCGCCAGATACTCGGCTCGCACGTACTGCTGGCGTGACTCGCCCTCTAATCGCGCGAGGATTTCGTCCGCTTCTTCACGACGATTCAGTGCAGCGAGCGCCCGGACGATCATTGCATCGTACGAACGCACCGCGGTGTCGAGGCTCTGGCCACGCTGGAACCAGTTGAGGGCTTGTTCCGCGTCGCCCTTGGCGAGGTAGGCGGACCCGATGAACACGAATCCACGACCATACTTTTCATCAATTTCAAACGTTTCCGCGCCTTGCGCGATCGCCGCGTCGTAATCTCCGGCGTACAAGAGCATGCGCGTGGCCCATCCGAAGTATTCGACGCGAAGCGGGTCGAGTTCCAATGCGCGGCGCAACTCTGCGATACCGTCCCGCAAGCGTCCCACCGTGGGCAGAGCCGTCCCCAAGACCCAGTGCCCTTCCGCGTCATTGGGACTGAGCGCCACGGCGCGTTCCAGGTGGCGTATGCCTTCTGGGAATTTCCACTCATGCCAGCACAACACCTTGCCGATCGAAATCATCGCATCGGCGAGTTCGGGATCACGTTGCAGGGCCTGCTCGGCGGCCGACTTGGCACGGGGATACGCGTCGCTTGGTGGGACCCAGTCGTCCGCAAGGTCGCACCAGACATCCGCAATACCGGCGTAGGCGCGCGCGAATCCCGGGTCTTGGAGCAGGGCATTCTGGAAGAGTTCGTAGGCCTTGCGCAGGCCGACTTCGCTGAACTTGTTGAAATGAAACCGACCCTTCAGATAAGTCGTATAGGCGTCGAGGTTCTTGGTCGGCGCCACAACCGCCGCCGTACCGCCCGCCAGCTGCAGCTTTAAAGCGTCGACGATGGAGCGCGAAATCTCGTCCTGCACCGCGAATATGTCCTCGAGCTGGCGGTCGTACGTTTCGGACCAGAGCTGGTATCCGTTGTCCACGCTGACCAGTTGCGCAGCAATCCGGATGCGATTCCCAACCTTGCGCACGCTTCCTTCCAGCAGGGTGCTCACGCCGAGCTTTTCGCCGATCTGCCGGACATTGACGTCCTTTCTGCCCTTGAATGCGAAACAAGACGAGCGGGATGCCACATGGACGCCCGGCACTTTCGACAACGCGTTGATGATTTCCTCGGTCATGCCGTCGCTGAAGTACTCGTTCTCAGGATCGGCGCTCATGTTCGCCAGCGGCAGGACCGCAATGGCCTTCGGGATCGACGCGCCCTTCGACGCATTTGGCTGCACGCGTTTTCCCTCGCCGTTACTCGTTTGCGAAATCGCTTGTGCCGCGCGCTCCGCAAAAGCCGCAAACGAAGCGTCGCCGGTAAGACGCGACCATTGTCGTTCACGAATACGGTCAGGTACTCGCGCCTGGGCGTCACTCGTGTCGTCGATCACGACAGGCATCAGGAACGTCTGGTCGTCGGACATCAGATGCGACCGGTCGACCGCGAGTTTCCATTCCAGCCGGAAGTAGCCTTCGCTGCGCGACTCGGTGTTCTTCGAGATGACCGGAACGAACAGCGTGCAATCCTTGATCCGCTTGCGAATCGAGGTATCCCACGCGTCGCCGCCCCGCAGTTCGCTCTGGTCGAACCACACGTCGAGCCCGGCCGAGCGCAGTGCATCGGCGATGTGCCGTGCGATCTCCGCGTCCTGCGAGGCGTAGCTGAGAAATATGGCTTTGGTGTCTTCGACCATCAGCAGTCGGTCAGCAAACTTCAAGCATTCGGGGTCCGCTCAATGCGATATTTACGATCATAACGCCCTGCGAACCAGCGGGGATCAGGAGTTTGACGAGCGGCGCCGCAGGCGCCGCGAAGGACGTCACCGCGGCGGCGACCGTCCCGAGCGTGGCGAGGGATTCGCGGCCGAAGGCCGCGAACTGTCTCGACGGGCGCCCCAGCATAAGAGAAGGCCACGTGCTCGACGGACTGAAAATCCAATAGGTCAATCTGTCGGCGACAGCTTTGGTCGACGCCAGCTCCAGGCCGTCCGTCTCGCCCTGAACGCGATCGCACGCGCGCCACCCAGCGTCAGCTCGGCAATGGCCATCTGCAACTTTTCCGGGAAAGTCGCTTTCCTGGCGTATGGGCCAAAGTCCATCGAGTACCCGAGATACGTCAGCATCTCCTTGCTCTCGGCCTCGAAGATCTCTATCTGGCGGGCTGAAAGCGATTTCCGCCACGCTTCGGCCCTGTCTTTTTGAGGGACCTGTTTGGTGAGTGGATTGAAGACGGCCGCCCTGGAGTCGACTGTATAGAAATGACTGTCGAGCATACGTTCCGAGTACTCGAGGTCGAGCCACCTGCAGAGATCGACTAGCGTGTCCTTCGGATGACTGACCAGGGCTTCGTACTGAATCCTCTTGATTCGATCGGACGTCAAGCTCTGCTCGGCAGCCAGGCCATGGGAGAGATGTCCCAGCCACCAGTAGGCGGCAGTGATGACGGTGTTCGGCCCCCAGTCCCTCCGCATGACCGAGTGGGCCACGGCGCGCCCATCCCGGACGATGTGGATCGCACGGGCATCCGGAAAAAGCCGAAGGAGCGTAGGCAGGTAGTTCTTGTTGCTGGGCGTGGCGTCGATCCAGTGGGTAGTCTCACGTTTGCCTGCAAGCCCGGCGTACGCGGCCACGAGCCGGCCGATGAGCTCGGGATAGGAGCCCACCTGACCGATGCCGTCCTGGCGGAGGCGCTCCCCGGCGGACTTCCAGCTCCGGAAGCGCGGTGACCGCAGTGCCGCCTGCAGGGTTCGAAAGGCCTGCGCCGGTTCAGGATCCGGCGGTCCCCCGCTCAGCGATTCAATTTTGAATTGCGCCTCTGGCACGGGGCAGCACAGCGGATGTGCGCCGAGGACCGTCCCTAATAGCGTCGTTCCGCTACGCGGACACCCGCCAATGAAAATGGGTGTCATGGCGCCTTCAAGTGCTTGGCGAGTCGCAATGCAAGCGCAAGGATCGTAAGCGTCGGGTTCGCGAAGCCTCCGGTCGTGAAGACAGATCCACCGGTGATGTACAGGTTGTCTACGCCGTGAACTCTCGAGTTGCAGTCCACGACACCGAGTGCGGGGTTGTCGTGCATGCGCGTCGTGCCGAGGTGATGCAGGGCGGGCTGCATCGCGGCGCGCCAGCGCTCCGGCTCATCGGGCAGGAGCTTGAGGCTTCCGAGACCGGCCCGCCGCAAGGCGCCATCAAACAGCGTGTGCGCACGAAAGCAGCTCCTCAGGTCGACATCGCGTGCTTGCCAGCGAACGCGTGCCGTCGGCCGTCCAAAGGCATCGCGTTCGTGGCTGAGCTCGACGCAGTTATCCGGGTCGGCCGTGCATTCCACGAGCGCTCTGAGGCGCCACTGCGTGTCTGCATCGTCGCGATTGCGACACCGGAGATACAGCGCCCGCAGCGCCATGAGCGGCGAACCGGCGGCGTGCAGCGCATTTTTCGGGAACTCATGCGGAATGGCGCGACCTCGAACCATGTCCCAGCAGGCGAGGAGCGCCTGCACGCGGGAATCGGCAAACACCGGATCCGCTTCGTACGCAGGACGAAAATACAGGGCCGCATTGAGTAGCCGTTCACGTCGCATTGCGGTCGGTGAGGGCGCATACGCGCCGCGTGCAGTCCGCGGCATTCCATTGTCGCTCACACTGCGCGGGAAATGGAAAGCGAAAGATCGCCGCGCAGCCGGCATGTAAACTCCGCCGTCCACGTAAATATGCTCCGTGAAATAACGGCCCACGATACCGTGCTCATTCGCCGGCCCGCGCTCAAGCCCGGCGCCCGACAACAACAAGAGTCGCGCGTTCTCGATGCCGCCGGCGGCGAGCACCACGGTCCTTGCCTTGATCTCGAAGTCGGTGCGCGCGCCATGCACCGCGAGGTCCATCGACGTTACGCGCCGACCATCGGTTGAGAATCGAAGCCGCTGAACGCTCGCGTGCAGGTATGCCCGGACTTGTTGCGACCTGCGCAGTTCAGCCACGCGACGCGCTCCGAAGTGGATCGAGGACCTGCGAAACAGGATCGCTTCGATGTCCTCTGCCGGGATCGGAAGGCGGTGGGCAGACGCCGCCCGTTCCCAGTGCATGGGATCGTAATCGAATGGCCCGAGTTCGAGGATCTCATTGGCCTGCCTGTAGAACGGGTCGAGATTGCTGCGCGAGAGTGGCCAGCCGCTCGACGGAAACTCCTCGCGTCGCTCGAAATCAATCGGGTCGAGAGGCCGGCACCAACCGGCCCAGAAGTGTGTCGATCCGCCAAGCGCCGCAATGCGCGTCGCCTGCAGCGACGGATACCCGTCGCCGTCCGATTGGCCTGCGAAAAGCGCTTGCGAACGTTGGTCGAATGCGAGACCGCCGCCTTCGACCAGGCAGATCGAACGACGTCCGTCATCCAGTTCCCGGGCTAGCGTCAGTCCGGCGGGACCGCCACCGACGATGCAAATATCGCAGTCGAGAGCGGTGCGGGGCAGGTTGCGGCGGGCATCGATCAGCATTCGTGGCCGCGCTCAGTTGAGGGGCAGCGGTCGGCCATGCAACTCAGGATCTGTTTCGAGCCCGAGGTGTTCGCGCACCGTGGGCGCCAGGTCCAGGATGTCGTGCGTGGCCAGCCTCTTGCCCGCGGCGACGCCAGGTCCTCGCGCAACGAACCATCCGAGCGGCAGGTGGTTGCCCGAACGCCCCGACGGCAGATACCGCGGCACGACACATTCGAAGGCTGGGAGTTGGGATGAGGTGAGCCGTCGGGCGTCCCGCGAGCGGATGTCGCGCCAGCGCACGATGAGGTCGGGCTGGCCATCGCGGTGCGTCGCCTCGCGCGGCGTATTTGCGTAGGTTCTCTGGATGTCCGCCACGATCGGCGTTCCGGTGGTCGCGTCGCACAGTGAATGGAAGAACGTCTCCAGCTCGGTACAGAGCGCATCGTACGCAGGCCCCGCCGCGACGATGCCATCGCGCTCTCGGCCGTGCAGGTTCACGCGCAGGAAAGCCGTGAGATCCATCGGCAGCGGAAAATACGCGGTGCGCGGCCAGTCGAACATGCGCGACGACCAGAGCGGCACGAGGCGTGCAGCAACCGCCGGCGGCACATGCTGCAGGATCGGCCGCAGGCGCGTGACCAGCGAGCGCCGTATGCGGTACAGCGAACCCTTGCGCAGGGGTTGCTGTGAAAGTGCTGCGCGCCGCGAATCGAGAATGTCGGGCACCAGCTCGCTCCAGCCGGTGTTCGATCCCATGCCATGCAGGGAAAAAACGATGACCAGCGCATCGTTGCATTCTGCCAGCAGATCCGACAACGCGTGATCGATCGCGGCATAGACCTGCTCGACCGCTTTCTCGAGCCGCTGCCGCCGCTCGATATTCGCGCTCTCGATGTCGCGCGCTTCACCGCAGTCCCACAAATAATGGCCGGCGCGATGCGCGGGACCGAGCACGACACAGGCAAAGTCCCATGTGTCGCGGCGAAGGAGCGACGCGCCGACGTGTTGCAGCTGTTCCGTCGCGCGCAGCAACTCGCCGCACAGTTGCTCGAGCGAACGGGCGGTTTGGACCCCGAAGTTCTCGGCCGGCATTGCAGGAGCGCCGAACTTGCGACGGAGCTGCCGTGCAAGTGGCGCAGGCCACGAGTGCGTTGCAGCGGTATCGTGCGTGGCCCAGCCGTTCAAGTACACGCCATTGAACGCTTGCGGTCTTCCGAGCACCAGAGGCACGTCAATGACGCAACTCCGGATGCCGCGGGAGCCGAAAGTCTCCCAGAACGGTCGCGCCGCAAAAGTGCCCGCATCGGGCACGACGCAGCACATGCGTGCCGGCTGCCACAGCTTGTTGTGATAGATGCCGTGCCAGGCTGGGCGCTGGCCGCTGTAGAAGGTCGGCCAGACGGCCCCGGAATACAGATCCGCAGGCGATTCGAGCGTTCCGTATGCGCCCTGCACGCAGCAGCGCGCCAAGCCCGGGAAGCTTGCCGCGCGCGATCATCGACTGCACGAGCGTGTGTTCCGCGGCATCGATGCCGATCAGGACGACGCGCTTACGATGCTGAATCGTGCCACTCACGGTGATGCAGTGACCCGCGCGTAGACCTGCTCGACTCGGGCAGCGACCTGGTCCCAGCTGTAGTCGCGCGCAATGACTTCCTGGGCATGCTGACCGAGTCGCCTGCGCAGTCCGGCATCGCCCATGAGGCGCAATACGGCGTCTGCGAATGCGCTCACGTCGCCATCGGGCACGACGAGACCGGAGCGCTGATGCTCGAGAAGCTTGGCCGAGCTTGCGAACGAGACGGTCGGAGTGCCGCTTGCCATGTAGTTGAGGAGTTTTTGCGGAATGCCGCTGCACTCGACCCGAGGATTCGCAAGCACTGTGGCGCGGTTCAGCTCGGAGGGCAATTGTTCGTAGTCCACCTGCCGGACTTCCACGCGATCTTCGATGTCGAGTCGCCTGCATTGCGCGATGAACGGCTTGAAGTTGTCCGCTGTCAGCAGTTGCAGCCGTGCAGCCGGGTTGCCAATCCGCACCCTGGCGAAGGACTCAAGTAACAGGTCGATGCGCTGATACGGCGCCAGATTGCCCGCAAACGTCAGCGTAACGGTATCAGGCGATTCCCGGGGTCCCGATAGAAAGTGATCGATCTCGACGCCGTTGGACACAACCGTGATCCTGCCGGAGTGCAGGTGGCCCGCGCCCTCGAGGTCTGCGCGCATGTCGTCGGAGACGGCAATGACATGGTCGGCGCGCGGCGGTAGGTCGCGATCGAGCGCCCGGCCCGCGAGTCTGCGAAAGCTCGCACCCAGTCTCGAGCCGTAGTGAGGCAGTTCGGTCTCGAGCAGCGTGTGCGAATCGAACACCAGGGGAGGCTTGCGCTGCGCGCGAGCGAACAACGCTGAAAGCAGGCCCTCGTAATGATGCGCATGGATGACGTCGAAGGCCTGCGTCTTGAGCACCCGCCGCAGTTTGAGCGTGAGGAGCGGATCGAGCAGCGCCAGTTTCGCGAATGAAGGTCCGGGAGCGGTGCGTCTGTACCACGACGGACCTTCGATGCGATGCACGCTCATGTGGGGAGTCGGCGTCGGGCCGCCGAGGTGGTACGTTACGACGTGCACGTCGTGGCCACGGCGCCCCAGAGCTTCCGCCATCCGATGGATGCGGATCGGCGTGCCCCGTGGCCACGGAAAAGGACAGGCGGCGACCATTGCGATGCGCATGATTGACTAGAGTAGACGCTGCGCCAGGCGCCAGTATCCGTCTGCAATCCCCTGGAGCATGCGAATGGCGAGGCGCGAAACGCGACCCGTGCCGACGGCTGGCGTCAGTGGCAGCGGACCACCTTTCAGGATGAGCCGATCGCTCGTGCGCCGGGTGCGCTGCACGGCTTGTCGTTCGACACGCAGCCGTGGAAGCTCCTTCCACCACGATTGCAGTGCGCTGAACCATTCGCCGAGCCAACCCTTGCTCGCAACGCCTGCGAGCTGGCAGAGCTCGTAGCATGCGAGGACCGGTGCAAGTACGAGCAGTGAGCGTGCGGCGAAGGACTTGGTGATCACGGACCAGCGATTGCGGATCAGGTAAAAACACGCGCTGCTTCGACACGGCGTCGCCGGTCCGGTACGAGAGATGCGGCCGTCCCGCTGCCGTGCAGGACGCGTGCGGCCGGCACAACGAGCAACTCGTAGCCCTGGACGTTTGCGCGGACGCCGAAGTCGTGGTCCTCGTAGTTGAAGCCAAACCATTCGTCGAACAGCACTCCATGACGCCACCGGCCCGCGGTCGATGAGGAAACATGCGGTCACGAGTGACGTCGTGGGAAGAGTCGCTGTCGGCAATTCACGCATCGGACGATCAGCATTGCGTGTCGACATGAGTCCAAGAAAGTGGCAGTCGGCGCTTTCGTACTGCACGAGTGCCGGATTATCTGCGTACAGCACGCGCGGTGCGACGAGGAGGGCATGAGTCGACGCGGTCAGCGCCTCGAGCAGAGTTTCCGCGCACCGCACGTCGAGCTGCACATCGTTGTCCTGGAAGAGTATGAGGTCGTGCACGGCCGCTGCGAAACCGGCGTTGCGTGCGCCCGCCGGTCCGCGGTTGGCAGTGAGCTCGAGCACCCGGATATCCGGATGCTCGCTGCGCAGCCAGGCGATGCTGCCATCGGTGGAGGCGTTGTCCACGACCAGAATCTCGCCAAATGCCAGCGACGAGCGGCCTGCCGCCAGGAGAGCGGCCGGGAGGTGCTGCGAGCCTTGGTAATTGACGATGCACAGCGTGACTGGGCGCTCCGGCGGCACTGGGCAACCTCTTATTTACG
>CAVRVO010000025.1:0-30039 GCA_963724625.1 uncultured Gammaproteobacteria bacterium
TGCCAGATCTCGATCTGGAGAGCCAGCACGGCATATACAGCGATGCTGTTCAATAGTTTCATCTTTCTGTTTGTCTTCCTGCCGGTCGCATACATGGTGTTCTGGCGGCTGCGTACCGCGCAACAGCGCTTCATATGGCTGACGATCACGGGATATGTTTTTTACGGTTACTGGGACCCGCGCTTTTGCCTTCTCATGGCATTCTCAACGCTGGTCAGCTATCTCGCCGGTCTTGCTTTTCTGAGAGCGCATGGGCCGCGGTCTCGCAAGGTCGCGCTGGTCGTGCCCATTTGCGTCGATTTGCTGTTACTCGGCTTCTTCAAGTACGCGGGCTTCGGGCTGCGCACGCTGGGCTCGGCGCTGCACGTTTTCGGTTTCGACGTGACGTTCCCAGTGCTAGATATCGTGCTGCCGGTCGGCATTTCGTTTTATACATTTCACACGATTACCTACATCGTTGACTCTTACCGCGGCGTAATCACGCCGACCCGCAATCTGTGGGAGTTCAGTGCCTATGTGTCTCTTTCTCTCAGCTAGTCGCTGGGCCCATTGTGCGCTTTCGGCAGATCGAGAAAGACCTCGCCAACATCGGCCACGCTGATCGCACCCAATGGATTGCCGTCGGCATTTCCTACTTTGTCATCGGTCTCATCGAGAAGGTCATGCTGGCGGACAGCCTCGCAAACTTCGTGGACCCAGCCTTTGAGCACACCGAGACGTTGTCGACAGCTGGCGCGTGGTTAACGATGCTCGGCGTATTCGTTTCAGCTTTATTTCGATTTCTGCGGCTACAGCGATATGGCCATCGGCCTGGGCTACCTGTTTGGGCTGCGCATTCCGATCAACTTCAATTCCCCCTACAAGGCTGTCAATCCTTCGGACTTTTGGCGCCGGTGGCACATTTCGCTGTCCACGTGTCTACGCGATTATCTTTATGTCTCGATGGGCGGGAATCGCGCCGGTACGTTCGCAACGTATCGGAACCTCATGCTCACGATGCTTATCGGCGGACTTTGGCATGGAGCGAATTTTACCTTCGTGGTATGGGGCGCGTACCACGGTGCCTTGCTGGTTGCCTACCGGCTTTGGCCGCGACTTTGGGACCGGCTACCGCGGCCGTTCGCGCAGCTCTTCATGTTCTTGTTGGTGCTGTTAGGCTGGGTGTTCTTTCGCTCGCCTTCGTTCGGTATAGCCGCGGATGTGCTCACGGCCATGTTTGTGCCAACGACTGGCGAATCCGTTGAGAATGTGGGGTTGCTTGCGGCCCTGTTGTTGTTGGCCGCGTACTGGGGCATGGTGGGGCGAAACACACAAGAGTGGCATGAGGGCCGCAACATCACCGCCGGTTACGGCGCCGTTCTCGCGATGTCCTTCGGCGCCTCGCTCGCGATTATCGCGGGAGGCCGGAATTCTCCTTTTCTATACTTCCAGTTCTGAGTGCCGCCTTCGGGGTGAGGCGCGGCCTTCACTAGAGCATGGCAGGTTGTCGAGTGGCAGCACACTCGTGGTCACAACTTGAAGCCTTGCTGCCGCACTCGGCGCTTGATCAGATACCAAAGGCCGGGACGCGCTTTGTCGATGTCGCGAATCCGTGCCATCGCCGGGAGATCGAGGCATCGTCGTTCACGCAACGCACGTTCGCAATCCCTTCAGACCATCCCACACGCCCTTCAGCCACCAGCGCAAGTACCCGTCACGAACCGAATAGAAAAGCATTGCGAGGAGCTGCCTGGATGCAGTTGTCACACCGTACGTTGTTGGAAGGTTTCTTGCGGCAAGCCATAAGGTGTTGCGCGTGTCATAGTAGTAGTTGCGCCACGAGGTCCTGCCTTCCTGCGCGAACGAATGAACGACCTCTATGTCTGGCGTATATATCACCCTATAGCCTGCATTCATGATCCTGAAGGCGAGATCTGGCCCTTCATGGCTGAGGAAGAACGATTCCGCATACCCGCCCACGCGATCGAGCACAGTCTTCCTGAAGGCCACGGCTCCTTCAGTGATCTCGTAGGTATCGAATGACTTGTCGTGGTATTTCTCGGCTTCCCGGTGATGAACCCAATTGACAAGGCGCAGGCTGCCTTTCTCGAGCACCTTGAAGTTGACCGCTGCGATTTCAGAGTCTGCGAACTTCACGTCCAGATTCTCGAAAGCCGTATCCCTTAAGCCAGCGATGTCATCGTCGAGACAGATGATGACTTCGCCGCGTGCTGCCGAGAAACCAAGATTTCGACCGGCGGCGCCCAAGTTTGTCGGTGAGCGAATCACGTTGATGCCGGGATGGAGGCGCGTGACTGCTTCCGCAGGCTCGGACGACGCGTTGTCGACCACGATTACTTCGATCTTGCGCCGCACAGCCGGTGCAGCTCGCGAGAGCTCATTACACATTGGCATGAGCTCTCTGAGTAGCAGCGCCAGGGACGCGTTTCGATTGAACGTGAGAACTACGATTGAATAGGAGAGCCGAGGCATGCACGCGCCTTGCAAAATGCTCAGGTCATCCGGCGATACAGCCAGCAAAACACGGCCTCAGGCCGCCCGTCGCCTCGCGGGCAGGCCAGCAGGATCACCGTCGATTCAGCCACGCCTGCAGCATGAGGATCGAGAAGAGCACCTTGCTGTGCTTGAACTTTCCGCTGATGTGCTCGTGGCGTAGCCGAGCAATTGTCTCAAAATTCAAGATGCCGGATTGTTCCACGTTGGTGCGGCTGACGATCGAATCGAATAGCGGCAGCAATGAGCCTCTTAACCAGCGCCCCATTGGCGCTTCGAATCCCTGTTTTCGATGGTAGATCATTTCGCGCGGAAGCCACCGCTCCGCGACACGCTTGAGCAGATACTTCTGGCGCATTCCCCGAATCTTGAGATGCGTGGGTATCCGCGCTGCAAATTCCACAAAGTCGTGGGCGAGGTACGGCACGCGAACCTCGAGCGAGTGCCACATGCTAAGGCGGTCGGTGAGAGTCAGGACATCGTCCACGAGGTATTGCTGCAAATCGGTACGCAGAGCGCATTCGAGCGTTGAGCCGCCGCCGCTACGGCGAAAGGGGGAAGAAACGACCTCCGCGGTCTTGGCCGGAGCGATCGCGTGGCGTGTCCCCTCACTGTACAGTCCCGCTCGCTCGTGCCACGGCAGACTGGATAGCGAGTCCTGATACCTCGCCGGAGTGTCTGCGCTCGCAGACCGCGAAAAGCGCTTCAGGTGATCAATGAAGTCGCTTGAGTGCCGCGATTCGGGAAGCCGGCGCAGCAGCGGATCAATGATGCTTCGCGTAAGGAACCCGGGCAGACGCGCGTAAGTGTCGCCGAGCACGAGGCCCAGGTGCCTGCGATAGCCCGCGAACAGTTCATCGCCACCGAGTCCAGTGAGAGCAACCTTTACGTGCGAGGCTGCAATCTTGCAGACATAGTAGGTGGGTACGATCGAGTCGTCGGCAAATGGTTGATCAAACGCGTCGAGAATCTCCCAGATAATCTCTTCGAGACTGGGGGTAACCTCGATTTCGTGATGATTCAGACGATAGCGTCTCGCGAGTTCGCGGGCGTATTGGCGTTCGTCTATGAATGAGGAGCCGGCGTCCTGAAATCCGACGGTGAACGTTTCGACCGGTCGACCCATGATGTCCGCCATCAGCGCGACCATCAGACCGCTGTCGACCCCGCCAGAAAGGAACGCTGCGATTGGTACATCGCTCACCAGGTGACTCTCTATTGCCCGCCGTAAAGCGCTTTCGCAATCCGCGATCCACTGAGATTCTGATCTGGCCTTTCTTCCCTCCGGGGGCGTTTCGGGCACCGACCAGTACCGTCGCGCCGTAGTCTGTCCATCCGCACGAATCGTCAGGGTCGTACCCGGATCAAGTTGTCGGACCGAGGCGAAAATCGTCCGTGGCGTTGGCACGTTCGTGTACGTGAGATATTCATCGATCGCCTGAAGGTCCAGCCCTTCTCGCACCAGGCCGCTCGCAAGCAGCGACTTGATCTCCGAGCCAAACAAGATGCCCTCAGGCAGGATCGTATAGAACAACGGCTTGATACCAAGACGATCGCGTCCCAGCACCACCAGGTCACGCTCAGCATCCCAAATTGCGAAGGCGAACATTCCAGCGAGGTGCGTTGGCGCGTCCTCGCCGTACTCCTCGATAGAGGTGGACAATGACTTCGGTGTCGCTCTCGGTGCGCAGTTGATGGCCGAGACGCAGGAGCTGCTGACGAAGCTCCCGATAGTTGTAGATCTCTCCGTTGAATACGATCGCGAATCGTTCCTGTCTCGTTGAAGATTGGTTGCTGGCCACCAGTCAGATCAATAATCGAGAGCCGCCGCATGGCCAGCCCGACGTTCCGCTGATGCAGGTGCCCCTCACCGTCCGGACCGCGCCGCGCAATTCGGGCATTCATGTCCAGCAGGACTTGCTCGGAAAGCTCGCCGCCTAACGCGACGAACCCGCAGATCCCGCACATCAGCGAGGCGTCCTTGACGAATAGAGTCTCATTTGTTCCTATGCATACGCTCTTGCGGAGGGGGCACGGCCGCGGCGAAAGATATCGGAACCCGGTGAATCCGAACAATGAACTGGTGCATGGCGCTCTGACGGTGCCTCACAGATACTCGATTGTTCTCGATCCGGGGGAAGCAGTCGTGCGACTTGGGTCACGCTTCCATCCTGAATCCTGGTCTTACTATTTCATTTTGTGGGGTATCGTGACGGCAAGAATCTTGACCTGCGCACGCAGACGCGACGGGTCGCAAGGTCGTTGGTCGAGATCCTGCTGCTTCGCGCAACCATAGCGGTTTGCGCCCGCAACCGCCACGATTCCGGAACCACCGGGAACCGTCGACCCGATGAGCAAACTCGCTGCGATGACCAATCTTCGTGCGCTCCTTCGATCGAAGGACCTGCTCTACATGCTGACGTGGCGCGACATACGCGTGCGCTACAAGCAATCGGTGATGGGTTTTTTTTGGGCGATCTTGATGCCGGCGGTGGTCGTAGGAGCAGGGCATCCTGGTGCGCTTTGCAGCCGCGCAGTGGTCAGGCACGCCTCTCACCAAAGCGACATCGGGTCCGTCATGGTACGTGCCGTAGTCTGGTCCTTCATCATCGCCGGCATTCGCTTCGGCACGAACAGCCTGATCACCAATCCAAATCTGGTGACGAAGCTCGCCTTCCCCAAGGAAGTGTTTCCGATCTCTGCCGTTCTTTCGAACCTGTTTGACTTCTCGATTGCGTTCGTCGCCGTGATCATCATCATGGTGTTCTTCGGTTGGGTGCCCACTCTCTACGCGCTCTGGGCACTGCCGTTGATGCTGTTGGTATGTGCATTTACGACGGGCTTTCGTTGCTGCTGGCAGCGGCGAACCTGTTTTTCAGGGATGTAAAGTACCTCGTGGAAGTGCTGCTTACGTATGCCATCTTCTTTACGCCGGTTCTCTACGACGCGAGTGCGCTCGGTCGTTGGAAGCCGGTGATTCTTCTGAATCCCGCCGCTCCGCTTCTGGAAGGTATGGCCGATGTCATCGTCTACGGTCGCATGCCCGATTTGAGCTGGCTGATATACAGCGCAACCGCATCGCTTGTCCTCTTGATCTTGAGCTACTGGTTTTTCAAGCAGCTCGAGCCCAAGTTTGCAGAGAGTCTCTGAGTAGCCCGTATGTCCGACATCGCGTTGCGGATGGAGCATGTCTACAAGAAGTTCACGAGAGGAGAACGGCACGATTCGCTGCGCGACCTGATACCTGCATTGGCGAAGCACGCTTTGCGACGTGTGGCACGGCCATTTGAGCTCAAGAAGGAGGAGTTCTGGGCGCTGCAGGATGTCTCGTTCGAGATCAAGAAGGGCGAAGCTGTCGGGATAATCGGGCACAACGGTGCCGGCAAGAGCACGATGCTCAAACATCTCAGCGGCATCATGCGTCCTACGTCCGGCAATATCGAAGTGGCTGGGCGACTGTCTGCATTGATTGAAGTCGGGGCGGGATTCCACCCTGACTTGACGGGCCGGGAAAACATTTTCCTGAACGGCGTGATTCTCGGCATGTCGCGCGCTGAGATACGGCGGAAATTTGACGAGATCGTCGAGTTCTCCGGGCTCAAGGAGTTCATTGACACGCCAGTGAAGCGCTATTCATCCGGCATGCATGCGCGGCTCGGCTTTTCGGTCGCTGCGCACATGGAACCGGATATTCTCGTCATCGATGAAGTCCTGAGCGTCGGAGACTTTGCGTTTCAGTCGAAGGGCGTGGCGAAGATGCGGTCGGTATTGAACAGCGGTACGACCGTTCTGTTCGTATCTCACAACCTGCGCGCTGTTGCCGATCTGTGCAGTCGCTCGTTGCTGCTCAATCACGGCAAGCTCGTGGCCGACGGCCCTACGTCGAAGATCATCCAGACGTACATGGAGCAGATCGCAACGCAGCCGCCCGCGAACAGAAGAGAGCGACACCGAGATCCTGTCGGTATCGATCAACGGTACCAACGGCCCAAAACTTGATTTCCGTGCCGGGGAGAAGATGTGGGTCAAGGTAAAAATGCGGGCGCGGCGGTTGACGGAGCATCTTGCGTGCATGGTGTATATCCGCGATGCTTCCTACTATCAGATCTTCAACATATCGAGCGATCGCCTGGGCCGGGGACTGCTGCGGCTCGAACCCGGCGAGGAGTGCACTTGTAATTTCGAACTCGAACTGAACCTCGCGTCCGGAACCTATCACGTCTGCACGCTCTTGCAGCAGCACGACACCGGTCGGTGGTTTGAGAACATTGAGCCGGTTGCCTCCATCATGGTTAATTCGCCGATCGAAGTCGGCGGGTCGGCGAATCTTTACCCACGGCTCGTCGACGATCCCCACCAGAGGTCAACGATCGACGCGAGCGGATCCGAGCTCCACGCGGCGAGTGGCGATCGGCGCGAGGTCGTATAGGAGATGGCTACTACTGTCGCTGCGAGCGGCCCCTCACCCAACTCCAGAAGCGACCTGCCGCTTCTGCGGCAGTACGCTTACCGAGACGTTCGTGGACCTCGGTATGTCGCCGCTGTGTCAGACCCACATCGAGCCGCATCAGCTCAATCACATGGAGCGGTTCTATCCACTGCACGTGTGGGTGTGCGGGCAATGTTTCCTGGTGCAGCTCGAAAAGTATGTCGCACCCGAAGACATTTTTTCTGACTATGCGTATTTCTCTTCGTTCTCGGACAGCTGGGTAGAACATGCGCGAACGTTACGCGGACCTGATGATCAAACGCTTCGGGCTTGGTAGCCGCAATCCAAGGTGATGGAGATCGCCAGCAACGACGGCTATCTGCTTGCAGCATTTCAAGCGCGCAGGCATACCGTGCCTGGGTATCGAGCCCGCGGCCAACGTCGCAAGGGCGGCGATAGAGAAAGGCATCCCGACGACCGTGCGATTCTTCGGCGAGCAAACAGCGCTCGCGGTCGCTCGAGAACACGGTCAGCCCGACCTGCTGCTCGGTAACAATGTGCTGGCCCATGTTCCTGACATCAATGACTTCGTGAAGGGGATGAAGCTGTTGCTGAAGAAGGGCGGCGTTATCACGATGGAGTTTCCGCATCTGCAACGGCTCATCGAGGAGAATCAGTTCGATACGATCTATCACGAGCACTTCTCCTACCTTTCATTCACGACCGTCAGCAGGATCTTCCTGCATCACGGCCTCGAGCTGTTCGATGTCGAGGAGCTGCCGACGCACGGAGGTTCGCTGCGGATCTACGGGCAGCACAAAGGCGACATTTCCCATGCGAGTCTCCCCGAGTGCGAGCATTGCTCGAACGCGAGCGCACCAAGGGGTTCGAGCAACTATGCGATGTACAGCGCGGTTCGCGGAGCAGGTAATGGAAACCAAGCGGGCGCTGCTCGAGTTTCTGATCGACGCAAGGCGTGCCGGCAAGAAGGTGGTCGGGTACGGCGCGCCGGGAAAGGGCAACACGCTACTCAACTACTGCGGGATCCGTCAGGATTTTCTGGATTTCACGGTGGATATCAGTCCGCACAAGCATGGGCGCTACACTCCGGGTACGCATATACCGATCCTGCATCCCGATAAGTTGCGAGACGCCAAGCCGGACTTTGTCCTTATCCTGCCTTGGAATCTTCAGGCGGAGATTACGACCAAGCACAAATACATCGAGGAATGGGGCGGGCGCTTTGTGGTGCCGATCCCTCGAGTAAGGATCGTATGACCGCCGCGGGTGGCGCCGACGGTAAGCATTGGTGTTCCGGTCTATAACTCGGAACGGTTTCTCGAGCGAACGATCCGCTCGCTGCTCGACCAGACATTGAGCGATCTGGAGCTCATCATTTCCGATAATGCGTCGACGGATCGCACCGGAGAACTTTGTCAGCACCTGGCACGGGCGGATTCTCGAGTCACCTACGTCAGACAGCCGAAGAATATCGGTGTACCGCGCAACTACAACGCGGTGCTGGCCTTGGCGCGCGGCAAGTATTTCAAGTGGTCTTCCTCCAACGATATCTGTCAGCGCAATTGCTCGAGCGATGCATAGCAGCTCTGGAGGCGCGTCCCGATGCGGTGCTCGCGTACCCGAGGACCCGACTGTTTGACGACGAGGAAGGCATGGTTCGCGACTACGAGGACAATCTGGATCTGCAGGGCGATGATCCAGTGCAACGTTACGTCGCAGTGTGGCGAACGGTTGCTGCTCAACAATGTCATCAACGCCGTCATGCGAACGACAGTCGCTCAAGGCCACGACTCTCAATTGGGATTACGCCTCTTCGGACATGCAACTCACGCAGGAATTGGCGTTGCACGGCAAGTTCATCGAAATTCCGGAGTTCCTCTTCTATCGGCGTGTCGAGGCTGCAGCGCGATATGGAGCAGGGCACCAAGGACACTTACAGCGAGTACTATCCAGACGACAAGTTCAACTCATCGGGCCGTCCGTGGCTGCGGTTGGCGCAGCGTCTGCGGGGTGCAGCGAAGGCACCGATTGGTCGCGGTGAGAGGCTGCGGCTCCACTACTGGATTGCGCGCTGCGCGTGGTGGGAACGGCACGAATTGCTTGGCATGAAACGGCGATGCCGAAAATCTCGGGGTCGGCGACGCAGCAGAGTCGGCCCGTCGCGCTTTCGTAGTGGCAGGCTGGGCGGTGCGGAGCCAATGAGATATCGGACCGGCGATTGGGTCGAAATCAAGTCGGCGAAGGAAATACTCGCCACCCTTGATGACAAGTGCGAGATCGATGGCATGCCGTTCATGCCCGAGATGCTCAAATTCTGTGGTGCGAAATTCCGCGTCAGCGCCGTCGCGCACAAGACTTGCGATGTCGCAAACAAGACCGGTGGTCGGCGTGTACGCAACTCCCTGCATCTCGAAAATACTCGTTGCGACGGGTCGCCGATCACGGCGGTTGCCAGGCCGGGTGCCTGTTGTTCTGGAAGACGGATTGGGTACGACCAGCCAAAGGACGCGACCAAGTGCAACATCGGTTAGACGCTCCAGCTCGCCGGATCTCTCCGGTCTGCAGTCGGCCACTTCGCATAGGGTCCCGATGGCCGCAGTCTACTCGTGCCAGGCAACGCGCTTGTATCGATGCGACTCAGCCGCTCGCGTGGTGGGATATCCGACAGTACGTCCGCGACTTGTGGTACCGAAATGTACGACTCGGGAGGTTTCTGCGGGTGGCACTGCTGCGCGGCCTTTACAACCTGCGCAATATCGGCATCGCCTACGGATTCGCCGTTGCGCTCCATGACAAGATGCACCGCTTGCATCACCGGGAAGACCGACTCCGTACCCCACTGGAGTAATCCCGCAGGGGCAGCCAACGCCGACCGAAGATTTGGGCCTGCAACACGGCGACTGGGTAAAAGTGCGTCCACTTGACGAGATTCGCAACACGATCACGGAACACAACTTCAATCGCGGCATGCGATTTGACAAGGAGATGGCGCAGTTCTGTGATCAGCGATTCAGGGTCGCGCGTCGCGTTGAGCGCTTGATCGATGAGCGGACTGGCAGGATGTTGACAATGAAGTCACCATGCATCGTACTCGATGGTGTGGTGTGCTCGTCCGACTACAGTGAGCGCCGGCTCTTCTGTCCGAGGCAGATCTATCCGTATTTTCGCGAGATCTGGTTGCGTCGCGCGCCCTAGACGCGTGATCACCATGCGCAGGCCGCATGGTGGTCGGGCCGCCTCAATGGGTCTTCTGCTTTCGCTCCTGTGGGTCGGTGCTGCTGTGTGCGCAAAGTCACCTGCAGCCGATGGGGCCCCTCCAATCGGACGTGCATAATCCACGCTACTTCCGATGACACTAGCGGTCGCAGCGTCTATCTGGCCGGCTCGCACACCTGGAATGATCTCGTAGACTTTGGAGACTCATATCCGCCGCGACGATTTGATTTTCGGTCCTATCTCGATTTCCTCCAGGCGCACAATCACAACCTGATCCGTCTGTGGGCATGGGAGGTGCCTTGGCGAAGCGACGCGATCCGCGACCCGCACATGCGCGCTGCAGCACCCCAACCCTGGTTGCGCACGGGGCCGGGCACGGACTTCGGCGGTCAACCGAAGTTCGATCTCTCGCGGTTCGATCCCGCGTACTTCCAACGACTGCGCGAGCGCGTAGGCGCTGCCCAGGAACGAGGCATGTTCGTGATTGTGATGTTATTCGAGGCGCACGTAGTTCAAATCGTCCCGACCCGCAATGCTCACCCCTTCTATTGGCGAAACAACATCAACGACACGCGGTATCTGGAGAATGTCGAAGACGTCTATACGCTGCGGTACCCCCGGATCACCGAGTTGCAGCAGCGCTACGTGCGGGCGGTCGTCGACAGCGTGAACGACTTTGACAACGTCTTGTACGAAGTTGCCGATGAAGGGGGCTCATACTCGACCGAGTGGCAGCTCGCGATGTTGAGTTACCTGAGAGACTATCAAGCCGGCAAGCCGACGCAGCATCCGATAGGCATGACATTTCAGATCAACGGTCGCAACGCCACCCTGTTCGACAGCGATGCTGATTGGGTTTCGCCGGGAGCGGAATCCGGACACTTTTCCAGTGCTCCGCTTCCGGTACAGAGCCGGCAGGTCATTATCGCCGACACCGATCATCTGGGGGGCGCGGCGTTCGGTGACAGCGGATGGGTATGGCGCAGTTTCTTCCGCGGCCTCAATCTCCTCTATATGGACAATTACGTCGGTTTAGACTCGGTGGGATTAGCGCCCACTAGAGAGGCCGCAGAAATACGGGCAGGCATCGGCTTGACTCGCCTACTGGCTGATGAGATTGACATCGGGAAATTCGCACCGAACGCAGAGATCGCTTCGACGGGGTTTGCCATGCAAGCTACCGATGCCTTGCTTGTTTATGCACCCAGCGCTGCGCCCTTTACCCTGGATTTGCGCTCGCTTGCTCAGACCTATTTGACGGAGTGGTTCGATATTCAGTCCGGCAGCATCACGGCGGGAGCAGGTGTGCGAGGCGGAGCGGTCGTCACGCTCCGGGCCCCTGATACCCAGGGAAGCGTGCTGTACTTGAGGAACAGTCTGGCCGCGATCAAACCCCTGTCATCGATCCAGAGTCGGGCGCAGGGGATCTGGAGCAGTGCGATTGGATATTCGCCCTGGGGCGTCCGGTTGAAGTTCGCAACGCTTTCGTTACTTCGGCCGCTGACCCAGGATTGGACTCGCACCGCACTCTCGCTCTGCGCCTCCTTCGTATTGGGTGCGATCGCGGGCGCGGCGCTAACGCTTGGAGTTATGCGACGCTTGCGATCGTCGACGAGCAAAACCGATTCGACGAGCAAAACCGATCGACCGGCCATCGCATCATGAGCGGCATCGTCAACGCTTTTACTGTCGACGTGGAAGATTACTTTCACGTATCAGCCCTGTCGTCAGCGTTCTCACGCGATCAGTGGTCGCAGCAGGAACGGCGAGTGGAGGCGAGTACCGAAAGACTTCTGGCTCTGCTAGATGAGTTTGACGTCAAGGGAACCTTCTTTGTTTTAGGCTGGGTTGCCGAGTACTGTCCAAGTCTGATCAAGCGGATTGCGGCGTCGGGACACGAAGTCAGCTGCCATGGGTACTCTCACGAGCTTGTCTACCGGCAAGACCGCTGCGCAGTTCCGGGAAGAAACGAAACGCTCGAAGCAACTGCTTGAGGACCTGACCGGCGCGCGTGTCGCAGGCTACCGGGCGGCCAGCTTTTCGATTACAGCCGAATCGCAATGGGCACTCGATATTCTCATTGAGCTCGGATTCGAGTACGACTCTTCCATCTTCCCGGTCAGACACGACCGCTACGGCATGCCGGGCGCGCCGCGATTTCCCAGCGTCATGACGCGGTCTACGGGCGAGAGCCTGGTGGAATTTCCGATGTCCACTGCGTCATATCTGGGCTTGCGCGTGCCGATCTCAGGAGGCGGGTACTTTCGACTGTTACCCTACTGGTTTGTGCGCGCAGGACTCCAACGCGTCAACCGTAGCGAACAGCAGCCTTTCACGTTCTATCTGCATCCGTGGGAAATTGATGTAGATCAGCCGCGCGTGAAGGTGGACTGGCTATCCAGATTCCGCCACTACACCAACCTCGACAGCTGTGAGGCGCGCCTGCGGCGCTTGCTCGGCGAGTTTCAGTTCGCGTCTATGCGCACGGTACTCGAGACTAAGGGTCTGCTGACTCCACCGCAGAGCGTGGCCGGCGTCACTTACCAGGGGACGAGGAGAATGGAACGCGAATGAGCACAAGCGTCACGCGCTGTGCAGTGACCGGTGCCAGCGGATTCATCGGTCGGCAACTGTGTCGCCGCCTGTTGAGCACGGGCACTGAAGTGCATGCGCTGTCGAGGACCGAGCCCGGCGAAAAGTGCTTCTCCGCCTGGCATCGTTGCGATGTCTCCGATTCGCGCGAAGTGAGCGCCGCGATGCACGCTTGCCGCCCGCAAGTCGTGTACCACCTCGCCGCAATCGTCAGCGGCTCTCGAGCGATGGAGCTGGTGATCCCAACCTTGATGACGAATCTCGTGGGCACGGTCAATGTCCTTCTGACGGCCGCAGAGTTGAAGTGCTCACGGGTGGTGTGTCTCGGATCACTGCAGGAGCCCGACGAGGAGTCACGAGTGGCACCGTCCTCGCCCTATGCCGCGGCGAAGTTTTCAGCGACCGCGTACGCGCGAATGTTCACGGAGGTGTTTTCGCTCTCCGTGGGCATCGGCAGACCGTTCATGGCCTACGGTCCTGGACAGATGGACCTGACGAAGCTCGTGCCGCTACGTGATTTCGCGAGTGCTTCGTGGCGGTGTTGCCGAGCTTTCGAGTGGGCGACAGGGATTCGACTGGGTTTACGTAGATGACGTCATCGACGCCTTGCTGGCGATTGGTTCGCGAACTGATGTCAGCGGCACGACGATCGATATCGGTTGCGGCGTTCTGACCACGGTGCGGGAAGTTGCCGAGGGAATTGGTCAGCGGTTGGGTGCCTCCGGAGCGATCCGGCTGGGCGCGCTTGCGGATCGCCGCCTTGAACCCACCCGTTGTGCCGACGTGGAGGCGACCGCACGCCTCATTAACTGGCGGGCCCGGGTCTCTCTGGAGGAGGGCCTGGATCGAACCGTCGAGTGGTACCGCAAGCACCTTCCGATTAGCGCCTGAGCGGCCAATTTTCCATAATGTGACCTGAGTCACCGGCGGGTCGGGCTGGGCGACCCGCAATCGTCACGGCGGGCCGCCTGAAACGAAATCCACGTCACCGGCGGGCGAAGGAAGAGTGTGGATAATTGCCGCCCAAACACGGCCCTAAGGGTCTCAATCCCGGCAGGGGACAATCAAAAATGAGAATTCTCGTTACCGGCAGTGAGGGTTATATCGGCGCTCGCCTGGTGCCGCTGCTGCTGGCCCGGGGCCATCAGGTGACCGGTTTCGACACCGGTTATTACCGCGACGGCTGGCTCTACAGCGAGAACCGCGCGATGGGCTTGGGTGCGCGGACCATCTACAAGGACCTGCGCGACCTGTCCCCCCAAGACATGGAAGGTTGTGAAGCCATAGTTCACCTGGCGGAGCTGTCCAATGATCCCCTCGGGCAGAACAACCCCACGGTCACCCACAAGATCAATCATCTCGGCTCCGTCAATATCGCGAAGATGGCGCGTGACGCGGGCATTCGTCGCTTTGTCTACACGTCCTCGTGCAGCGTCTATGGCGCGGGTACCGGCGACTTTCTCGATGAGACCGCGCGCACCAACCCGCAAACCGCATACGCCGAGTGCAAGGTGCTCGTCGAGCGTGACGTTGGACAGATGGCAGGGGACGACTTCTGTCCGGTGTTCCTGCGCAACGCAACCGCGTATGGTCCGTCTCCGCGCATGCGCTTCGACATCGTCCTGAACGACTTGTGCGCACTCGCGTGGACCACGCGCCGTATCGCCATGGTCAGTGACGGCAGTCCGTGGCGTCCCCTGGTACACATCGACGATATCTGCACCGCGATTCAGTGCGCGCTCGTGGCACCGGAGAGCGATGTGCGCGGCAAGATCTTCAACGTCGGTCAGAACTCGGACAACTATCGGATCCGGGAGCTGGCCCAAATCGTGGCGGAGGAATTCCCGGGCTGCGAAGTCAGTGTCGGCCAGAAGAGCGGCGACACGCGCAGTTATCGGGTGAACTTCGATCGCATTCACCGCGAGCTCCCCGGTTTCAAGTGCGAATTCAATGCTCGCGACGGCGCGCGGCAGCTGCATGCAATATTCGAACGCATCCAGATGCAGCCTGACACCTTTCAGTTCCGCGCCTTCACGCGGCTCAAGCAGCTCAAGTACCTCCAGTCGACCAAGCAGATCGATGCGGACTTTTACTGGACCTGAGGAATGAAGTTCCGCGAGACGCCGCTGTCGGGTGCCTTCGTGGTCGACATTGAACCACACGTCGATGAGCGCGGATTCTTCGCGCGCACCTGGTGCAGCCGCGAGTTTGCTGCGCAGGGACTGGAGCACGGATTGGTGCAGGTCAGCATTTCGCGGAACACTCGCCGAGGGACGCTGCGCGGCATGCACCTGCAGCTTGCCGCCGTCGCGGGAATCGAAGCTAGTGAGATGTACGCGTGGCGCCATCTACGATGTGATCATCGACCTGCGACCAGAGTCGCCCACGTACCTGCGGCACTTCGGGCTCGAGCTGCAGGCGCAGACTGGCAATGCGCTCTACATACCGCCCCTCATGGCGCACGGTTTCCAGACGCTGGCCGACGACACTGAAGTGCTCTATCAGATGACCGATACGCACGCGCCAGAGCTCGTCTATGGCGTGCGCTGGAATGATCCCGCCTTCGCAATCGGCTGGCCAGTCCAGGAGCCGATCACGATCATCGGCCGTGATCGTGACTACGCGGATTTCGACCCGGAAGCGTACGCGGCACGGGTTCAGAGGGCGCGCGAGGGGCTGCAGTGACGGTGGCGACCATCGACAGCCTGCGCACGCCCCAGGAGTGTCGTCCGCTCGTGGGCGAGGCGTGGCAGATGATGGAGCGCCTGTATCCGATATGCAGGAGCATTACGGGCGAGGGCGTGCGCCAATCGCTCGCCATCGTGGGCGAGCACGTTCCACTTGAGATCAGCGAGGTCCCTTCAGGCACGAAGGTGTTCGATTGGGAGGTTCCGCTCGAATGGAACGTGCGCGAGGCCTGGATCAAGGGGCCGGACGGGCGTCGCGTCGTCGACCTGCGTGATCACACCCTGCATCTCATGAGCTATAGCACGCCACTGCGGGCGACGATGAGGCTGGCGGAGTTGCGTGAGCATCTGCACTCGCTTCCGGACCACCCGGACTGGATTCCCTATCGAACCAGCTACTACCGGGAAGACTGGGGATTCTGTCTCCCGCATCGCGTGCTCGAGTCGTTACCGGAGGGTAACTACGAGGTATGCATCGACAGCGCTCTCACCGCCGGACATCTCACCTACGGCGAATGCGTGATTCCCGGAACCAGCACTGATGAGTTCCTGATCTTTACTCATGTCTGCCACCCGTCGCTCTGCAATGACAATCTGACCGGTATCGCCTTGACGGCGATACTTGCGCAGGTGCTGAAGGATTCGCGCAGACGGTTTACCTACCGATTGGTATTTGCACCCGGGACCATCGGTTCGATTACCTGGCTGGCCCGTAACGAATCGCGCACGCGCCGCGTGCGACATGGCCTGGTGCTTGGGCTGCTCGGCGATCGCGGTCCGCTCACGTACAAACGCAGCCGACGGCACACCGCCGAGATAGATCAGATCGCGAGCCACGTATTGCCCCGCGTGAACAGCGCAGCGCGGATTGTCGACTTCTCGCCGTACGGCTACGACGAGCGGCAGCTGTGCTCGCCCGGATTCGACCTGCCGGTGGGTCGCCTCACTCGCACGCCAAACAATGAGTACCCTCAGTACCATTCCTCGGCCGATGACTTTTCCATCCTGGATGCTGATTCGATGGCCGAGTCCCTTGCTGCCTGTCTGGCGCTGATCCGCCTGGCCGAAGGCAATGAACGTTACGAGAATCTGAATCCGAAGTGTGAGCCGCGGCTCGGCAAGCGTGGCCTGTTTCGCTCGACGGGCGGAACCCATCCCGCGGAGTTCGAGCACGCGCTGCTCTGGGTCCTCAATCAGTCCGACGGCACACACAGCGTGCTGGATATCGCGGAGCGATCGCACCTACCATTTGACACATTGGCCGCCGCAGCGGCTGCACTGACCTCGGCTGGACTGCTGCGCGTGGCCACGCCGATCGGGGAGGAGAGAGCTATCCCATGAAAGTCGTCCTGTTCTGCGGCGGACTCGGAACCCGGCTGCGCGAGCACTCGGAGACGATTCCCAAACCGTTGGTCAATATCGGTTACCGGCCGTTGCTGTGGCATTTGATGCGCTACTACGCGCACTTCGGACACAAAGACTTCATCCTGTGCCTCGGCTATCGCGGCGACATGATTCGCGAGTACTTCCTCAAGTACAACGAAGCGATGACCAACGACTTTTCGCTCTCCGACGGCGGTCGCAAGGTGGAGCTGATGAGCAGCGACCTGGACGACTGGCGGATCACATTCGTCGACACCGGGTTGCACAGCAATATCGGCCAGCGTCTGATGCGGGTACGCAAGTACGTCGAGGGTGAGAAGATGTTCCTGGCAAACTATTCGGACGGCATCTCTGACCTGCCGCTCGATGAGCTGGTGGCGGATTTCAATCGCAGGAAGGTGGTCGCTACTTTCGCTTCGGTCAACAGCGCACAGACTTTTCATACGGTGCAGGCCGGAGAGGATGGGATGGTCACGAGCATGAGCGCGCTGAACGACAGCGGGATCTGGATTAACGGCGGCTACTTCGTCCTGCGCGGCGAGATATTCGACTACATGAAGGAAGGTGAGGAGCTCGTCGTCGAGCCCTTCACGCGCCTCATTGAGAAGCGTTTGCTGGCGACCTACCGCCATCGCGGGTTCTGGCACGCAATGGATACATTCAAGGACAAGATCACCCTGGACCGCATGGAGGCCCAGGGTAACTGCCCATGGATGGTATGGGAGCGTGGTCGTGGCTGATCGGCCCCATTCCGGCGGAGCCTGAGATGCTGGAGTTGCAACTGCCACGCTCGAGCGCGCGCCGCCCGCTGCGGATCCTGTGCCTGGGTGCGCATTGCGATGACATCGACATCGGTTGTGGCGGGACGCTCCTGAAGCTTCTGGCACAGGAAAGACGCGCGGAGATTACCTGGGTCGCGTTCAGCGCCTCAGCCGAGCGGGCGCGCGAATTCAAGGCGAGCGCGCGGCGCTTCATGCGCCGCGCGGCGCGTGCCGACGTGCTCATACACGGATTTCGTGACAGTTACTTTCCAGGCCAGTACATCGCGATCAAGGAGGCGTTCGAGCCGCTCAAGCGCCTGCCCTCACCGGACCTGATCTTCACGCACCATCGCGCGGATCGACATCAGGATCATCGCGTCGTGAGCGAGCTGACCTGGAATGCGTTCCGCAATCACCTCATCTTCGAATACGAGATTCCGAAGTACGACGGCGGCCTTGCCACGCCGAACGCTTATGTGCGGCTCGATAAGGCGCACGTCGAGGCCAAGGTCAAGACGCTACTCGCGTGCTACGCCAGCCAGTCGTCCAAGGGCTGGTTTACTGCAGAGACGTTCCGCGGGCTGATGCGGCTGCGCGGCATCGAGGCGGCCGCGGAGTCGGGCTGGGCGGAAGGGTTTCACGTCGACAAGTTATGTGCATTCTAGGCGGACCGACATGACGAGTATTCATTACGATGCGGCGATCGACGACGCACGGCGTCGCGAGCTCATTTATCGCGGCGATCTGTTTGTATGTTCGCCGAGCAAGGCCTCCATGGCGCTGGTGGAACTGGCGCGGGAGATGTTGTCGAAGGCGTTCGGGACCCGCGATCCGGAGACGGCGCAATACGAGATGAACGTGGAGGAGTTCGCCCGGCTGCTCGGTGAGCTCAAGCCTCGGTTCATTCATCATCCCGATTGCAAACGCTTGCTGCCGGAGATGCTTGAAGGGCTCGGCTGTGATCCAGAGCGAGACCTACTTCGATGTGCCGCGCCTGCGTTCCGCCACCAGTGACGATTACCTGAGCACCGGGATCGCTTACGCGTTCCATCCGCATCGCGACACCTGGTATTCGGCGCCGATGTGCCAGATCAATTTCTGGATGCCGGTCTATCCGATCACGGCCGACAATTGCATGGCCTTTCACCCTCGCTACTTCTCGCGTGGTGTGCGCAACAGCTCGGAGATCTACAACTACCAGGAATGGAACCGGGTGAACCGTTTCAACGCGGCGCAGCAGATCGGCGTGGACACGCGCCCGCAGCCGAAGGCGCTCGAACCCGTCGAGCTTCAGCCCGACGTGCGCTTGCTGCCGCCGCCCGGAGGCGCCGTGATCTTCTCGGGCGCCCAGCTGCATTCCACGGTGCCGAATTCGAGTGGCCGAACGCGCTACAGCATCGATTTCCGCATCGTGAATCTCACCGACGTGCGTGATTTGCGCGGCGCTGCAGAACGTCGATTCGCGCTGCACCGGCACGCACGATGCACGACTACCTGCGCTGCTCGGACCTGTCGAAGTTACCCTCGGAATTGACCGCGCCATATGACAACGGGCCCCCGCAACAGGCCGCCGGGCCGGCCAAGGCGGCTCGCTGACTCGGGCATCGGGCCCCCTTGTGTCGAAATGTTTTACAAGTCGCGCGATGGCGCTCGCATGGCGCGCTGCGTTGGCTTCAAAATGTGCGCGATTGCATCATGGATGTGAGCACGTGCGTGCGATAAGTACCGGCTGAGAACAGACACAAATAAGGGCCGCAGCTGCGTGGTCTGCGGCCTGACGGGGTAGATTTCGTGAAATCCAGAAGTCGTGGTCAACAACGACGTCTCGTGACGTTGCCGCAGTGGGCACTACGCGCTGCCACGCTGACAGTATTGGCTGGGATTGCCGTGTTCCTGATGACGAGCACGGCACAGGCCGCCATCGCGTTCAAGCAGATCAACAGTGCTGTGCCGCAGACACCGCAGACGACGGTGAATGTGGCCTTCAGTGCGGCGCAGAGTGCGGGCAGTCTCAACGTTGTAGCGGTGGGGTGGTTTAACACCACCGCGCACGTGCTGTCGGTGACCGACAGCCGCGGGAACAACTATGTGCTGGCGGCCGGTCCCACCACGCAGGCGGATGCCGGGACGCAGGCGATTTACTACGCGGCGAACATCGTGGCCGGGACCAATACGGTGACGGTGACCTTTGATGCGGCGGTGCCGTACCCGGATGTGCGCATCGCCGAGTACAGCGGCATCGATCTTTTCAATGCCTTTGATGTAGCGATATCGGGCACGGGCACTGGGGCGACGAGCAACAGCGGCTCGGTGACGACGACCAATGCGAATGATCTGCTGGTGGGTGCGAACTATGTGACGACGCACACGACCGGTGCGGGTTCGGGCTACACCTCGCGGGTGATCACCGATCCGAATGGCTCGATCCTGGAGGATCGGGTGGTGACGGCGACCGGCAGCTACAGTGCCACGGCGCCGCTGAGCTCGATGGCAGCTGGATCATGCAGATGGTGGCGTTCCGCGCGGCGAGCGCGGGTCCACCCGATACCCAGGCGCCGACGGCGCCCACCAATCTTGCTGCCAATGCCGCTTCGAGCACGCAGATCAACCTGAGCTGGACGGCCTCCACCGATAACGTGGCAGTGACGGGGTATCAGATCGAGCGATGCCAGGGCGCGGGATGTTCTAACTTCGCGCTGCTCACGACCGTCACCACCACCACTTACAACAACACCGGGCTTGCTGCTTCCACGAGTTACAGCTACCGGGTGCGCGCGCACGGATGCTGCGGGCAACTTAAGCGCTTACTCGGGCGTTGCGAGCGCCACCACGCTCACTGCACCGGATACGACGGCACCGAGTGCACCGACGAACCTGGCGGCGGGCGGGATCACGACCAATGCGATCAATCTGAGCTGGACCGCCTCGACGGATAACGTCGGGGTGACCGGTTACCTGGTGGAGCGCTGCCAGGGAGCGAGCTGCAGCAACTACGCGCAGATCGGTACGGCGAGCGGCACGAGCTATCCGGACTCAGGCCTGACAGCCTCGACGACGTACCGCTATCGGGTGCGTGCCACGGATGCGGCGGAAACCTGAGCGGCTACTCCACGGTCGTGAATGCGACGACGCTGGCGGTGCCAGACACGACGCCACCCTCTATCACGATCAGTACGCCGACCAGTGCGGCGAACTACAGCACCAGCAGCACGCCGCTGAGTATTGGCGGCAGCGCCGCAGACAATGTGGGCGTCACGCAGGTGAGCTGGTCGAACGACCGCGGTGGCAGTGGCACGGCGACCGGGACCACGGGCTGGTCGGTGAGCGGCATTGCGCTGCAGAGCCGGGGACAACGTACCTCACGGTGACGGCGCAGGATGCCGCGGGTAACACCGGCACGGACATCCTCACGGTCACGTATACGCCGCCGCCGCCCGATACGACGGCGCCGACGGTACCGGGGAGTCTAGGGGCGACGGCAGCTTCGGCATCGCAAATCAATCTGAGCTGGACGGCCTCTACCGACAACGTCGGTGTGACGGGCTATCAGATCGAGCGCTGTACGGGTGCGGGCTGCTCGAACTTTGCACCGCTCACGACCGTCACGACCACGAGCTACAGCAACACCGGACTTGCGGCCAGCACCAGCTACAGCTACCGGGTGCGGGCACGGATGCGGCGGGGAACCTCAGTGGCTACTCGAATACTGCTACCGCCACCACGCCGTCGGGCACACCTGCAACGATCACGTTCAAGCAGATCAACAGTGCTGTGCCGCAGACGCCGCAGACGACGGTGAATGTGCGCTTCAGTGCGGCGCAGAGTGCGGGCAGTCTCAACGTGGTAGCGGTGGGATGGTTTAACACCACCGCGCACGTGCTGTCGGTGACCGACAGCCGCGGGAACAACTATGTGCTGGCGGCCGGGCCGACCACGCAGGTGCATGCCGGGACGCAGGCGATTTACTACGCGGCGAACATCGTGGCCGGGACCAACACGGTGACGGTGACCTTTGATGCGGCGGTGCCGTACCCGGATGTGCGCATCGCGGAATACAGCGGCATCGATCTCTTCAATGCTTTTGATGTAGCGATATCGGGCACGGGCACTGGCGCGACGAGCAACAGCGGCTCGGTGACGACGACCAATGCGAATGATCTGCTGGTGGGTGCGAACTATGTGACGACGCACACGACCGGTGCGGGGTCGGGCTACACCTCGCGGGTGATCACGACTCCGAACGGCTCGATCCTGGAGGATCGGGTGGTGACGGCGACCGGCAGCTACAGCGCCACGGCGCCGCTGAGCCGCGGCAGCTGGATCATGCAGATGGTGGCGTTCCGCGCGGCGAGCGCGGGGCCACCGCGACACCCAGGCGCCGACGGCGCCCGACCAATCTCGCGGCCACGGCGGCTGTCGAGCACGCAGATCAACCTGAGCTGGACGGCCTCGACCGACAACGTCGGCGTGACGGGGTATCAGATCGAGCGCTGCCAGGGCGCGGGCTGCTCCAACTTCGCGCTGGTCACGACGGTGACGACGACTAGCTACAACAACACCGGGCTTACTGCTTCGACGAGTTACAGCTACCGGGTGCGCGCGAGCGATGCGGCGGGCAACCTGAGCGGCTACTCCGGCGTCGGCACAGCGCCACGACGCTCACTGCGCCGGACACGACGGCGCCGAGGGCACCGACGAACCTGGCGGCGGGCGGGATCACGACCAATGCGATCAATCTGAGCTGGACGGCCTCGACGGATAACGTCGGGGTGACCGGTTACCTGGTGGAGCGCTGCCAGGGAGCGAGCTGCAGCAACTACGCGCAGATCGGTACAGCGAGCGGCACGAGCTATCGCGGACTCGGGCCTGACAGCCTCGACGACGTACCGCTATCGGGTGCGCGCCACCGATGCGGCGGGCAACCTGAGCGGCTTATTCCACGGTGGTGAATGCGACGACGCTGGCGGTGCCAGACACGACGCCACCCTCTATCACGATCAGTACGCCGACCAGTGCGGCGAACTACAGCACCAGCAGCACGCCGCTGAGTATTGGCGGCAGCGCCGCAGACAATGTGGGCGTCACGCAGGTGAGCTGGTCGAACGACCGCGGTGGCAGTGGCACGGCGACCGGGACCACGCGGCTGGTCGGTAAGCGGCATTGCGCTGCAGACCGGGGACAACGTACTCACGGTGACGGCGCAGGATGCCGCGGGTAACACCGGCACGGACATCCTCACGGTCACGTATACGCCGCCGCCGCCCGATACGACGGCGCCGACGGTACCGGGGAGTCTAGGGGCGACGGCAGCTTCGGCATCACAAATTAATCTGAGCTGGACGGCCTCTACCGACGATGTGGGTGTGACGGGCTATCAGATCGAGCGCTGTACGGGTGCGGGCTGCTCGAACTTTGCACCGCTCACGACCGTCGACGACCACCAGTTACAGCAACACCGGACTGGCGGCGACCACCAGCTACAGCTACCGGGTGCGGGCCAGTGATGCGGCGGGGAACCTCAGTGGCTACTCGAATACTGCTACCGCCACCACGCCTTCGGGCACACCTGCAACGATTACGTTCAAGCAGATCAACAGTGCTGTGCCGCAGACGCCGCAGACGACGGTGAATGTGAGCTTCGGTGCGGCACAGAGTGCGGGCAGTCTCAACGTCGTAGCGGTGGGATGGTTTAACACCACCGCGCACGTGCTGTCGGTGACCGACAGCCGTGGGAACAACTACGTGCTGGCGGCCGGGCCCGACGACGCAGGCTCAAGCCGGTACGCAGGCGATGTACTACGCGGCGAACATCGTGGCCGGGTACCAATACGGTGACGGTGACCTTTGATGCGGCGGTGCCGTACCCGGATGTGCGCATCGCCGAATACAGCGGCATCGACGCCGGTGAACGCCGTCGATGTTGGCGCCGAAGGAGCTGGTACAGGAACACTCAGCAATAGTGGTTCAGCCACGACCACCAATGCGAATGATCTGCTGGTGGGTGCGAACTATGTGACGACGCAGCACGAGCGGTGCGGGCTCGGGCTACACCTCGCGGGTGATCACCAATCCGGATGGTTCGATCCTGGAGGATCGGGTGGTGACGGCGACGCGGCAGCTACAGCGCCACGGCGCCGCTGACTCAGCGGCAGCTGGATCATGCAGATGGTGGCATTCCGCGCTGCTACAGTAGGTGGAGGCGGAGACACGACTCCACCGTCGGCGCCGGACCAATTTCACGGCGACGGCGGTTTCGGCCTCGCAGATCAATCTGAGCTGGACGGCCTCTACTGACAACGTCGGAGTGACGGGCTATCAGATCGAGCGCTGCCAGGGTGCGGGCTGTTCGAACTTTGCGTTGCTCACGACCGTCACGACCACCAGCTACAACAACATCGGCCTCGCGGCTTCTACGACATACCGCTACCGCGTGCGTGCGGGTGATGCTGCCGGCAACCTGAGTAGCTATTCAGCGATTGCGAGCGCGACGACACAGACGGGTCCCGGGGCGCAACCTCCCACAGTTTCCATCACATCACCGTCAGGTGGTGCGACTCACAGGCACGGTGACGCATCACGGCGAACGGCGACGGACCCGGACAGCGGCGTTGCCGGAGTTCAGTTCCAGGTCGACGGCATCGGAGTGGGCGCGCCGGATACGTCCGCGCCTTACTCGCGTCAACTTCGCGACGGCTCAGATGGCGAACGGTGCGCACACGATCACCGCTTACGCATGGGACGCGCAAGCGCAACGTCGGCACGAGTGCGCCCGTGGCAGTTGACCTTCTCCAATGCGAGTCCAGCCAATCCGGCGCAGACAGGTTTCTGGGGCGGACTCATCCAACTCCCGCTCGTCGCCATTCATCTGAACTTGATGCCCAACGGCCGGGTGTTGACATGGGACCAGATGGCGTTCGGGTATCCCGAACCCGGTGGTGTTCGACCCGCTGACGAGCTCGAACGACGACCGTACCGATCGGTGATGGCACGAACGTCTTCTGCGCTGGCCACACGATTCTCCCCGACGGGCGTGTGTTCGTCGCCGGCGGCAACATCGCTACTCACGTTGGAACGAGCACGGGGCGCATTTTCAATCCCGTGTCGAATACGTGGAGCGCAACTCCGGACATGACCCAGGGTCGCTGGTATCCGACCCTCACGACGCTGGCTGATGGCCGCATTCTGACGTTGTCGGGTGAGATGAACTGCCAGCACTGCTACGCGCCGATCCCAGAAATCTACAACCCAGCGACCAACACATGGAGCCAGCTGCACGAACGCATCGCGATCGATTCCGTGGTATCCGCACGCCTTCCAGCTAGTCGAACGGCAAGGTGGTCGTTGCCGGTACGTCCGAGACAGACCGCGACCAGTATTCAGCTCGACATCAATACGCAAACGTGGACGACCGTCGACTCGCACATGTTCGAGAGCGGCAGCGCCGCGATGTATGCCCCCGGCAAGATCCTCGTCGCTGGGACATCGACCGATTCGAATACGCCAAGTCGCATCGACCGCCGTAGCGCGCGTCCTGGACATGAACGTCGGTTCGCCGTCGTGGCGCACCGTCCCGTCCATGGCCTTCCCGCGTGCCTACCATGTATTCACGATGCTCCCCGATGGCAATGTGCTCGTCACGGGTGGTGGCCGGACGACGGGTCAGGCCGATACCGCGAATGCCGTTTATCAGGCCGAGCTGTGGTCTCCCGACGTCGGAGACCTGGACGACGCTGAGCTCGATGCAGGCTCCGCGCCTCTATCACGGCACGGCATTGCTCATGCCGGACGGTCGCGTGCTCGTATCGGGAAGCGGTCGCGGTTACGGAGTGCGTTGCGCCGAGCGATCAGCTCAATGCGGAGTTCTTCTCGCCTCCCGTATCTCTTCAAGGGTCGCGCGGCCTACGATCACTTCCGCGCCCGCACAACTGCTCGTACGGCCAGGCATTCAACCTGCAGACGCCCGATGCCAGCACGATCACGAGCGTCAAGCTGATATCACTCGGCAGCATGACGCACGCATTCAACATGAATCAACGATATCGTCTCGCTGGCATTCTCGTCGGGCAGTGGCAACCTGTCCGTGACCGCGCCGGCCAACGCTACGGTTGCGCCACCGGGGTATTACATGTTGTTCATCATCGGGACCAACGGCGTACCGTCCGTCGCAGCGATCGTCAGGCTCTGATGTCGGAGCTGGCCTGACATATCGGTGGGAGTTCAGATTTGGCGCAGTCGTGGCGAAGCGTTCTGGCGATGGTCGCGGCAGCGTGTGCGCTTGTTGGCTGTTCGCGCGCCATTCGCCGAATGACGTGACACAGACCAGCACCTGCGCCGTCCGAACAGGCCTCCGTCTCTATTACCGCCACCCCATGAATCCGTCGGTCACTTCGCCGGTTCCGGCGAAGGACGAGATGGGGATGGATTACGTACCGGTGTACGAAGATGCCCCGTCTTCGATGGTGTGGTGCAACTCTCCTCGTTAACGATGCAGAGAATTGGAGTACGTTCCGCTCCGGTTGTCGTTGGGGCATTGCCCGGCGAGATTCGCGCGCCGGGCATTGTGCAGTTCGATGCGCGCTCGGTGACCGAGACGTACGTCGTGACTACCGGGCAGGTCGAGAAGCTTTCCGTGCACAGCGTGGGCGAAGGCATCCGAGCGGGCCAGCTGCTATTCGAACTGTATTCACCGGCGCTGGCGACGGCGGATTACCAGTATTTGCAGGCGGTCAATCCACAGACACCCGCGGCGGAGAATCCGTACGCAAACGGTCTGCGCACCTTCGGCCTGACCGACGACCTGATCGCGGACTTGCGCGAAAAGCGCCGTCCCGTGGGGCGGATTCCATATCGTGCAGCGGCTGCGGGCGTGGTGACTGCGCTCAACGCGCGCAATGGCGCAGTGGTTTCACAAGGCACCAGCGTGTTGCAGTGGGCCGCAGTCGATCCAGTATGGGTGCTCGTCGATGTGCCAGCGTCGCAGGCGGCGGATATTGAGCCGCAGGGCACAGCCGAGGTCAGTGTGACTGGCCTCGCCGGACGCACGTTCAACGCGCGTATCGACTACCTCTATCCGGACGTTGATCCGATCACGCGCGCAGTGCGCGTGCGTCTGGTGCTGCCAAATCGCGACGCCGCGCTCAAACCGAACATGACCGTGTCCGCGACCTTGCACGGCCGCGCATCCGAGACGGTCGTACACGTGCCGCGCGAAGCCGTGATCCGGGACGGGCGCATGGATCGCGTCATTCTGGCTTTCGGGGGCGGTCGCTTCGCGCCGCGCGAGGTCAAGCTGGGACGCGAAAGCGGCGATCGAGTGGTGGTGCTCGAAGGGCTCCGGGCGGGCGATCAGGTGGTCACGTCGGGGGTGTTCCTGATCGATTCGGAGTCGAACATTCGTTCCAGCCTCGGCCGGATGACCGATGGTGAGGAACACGACGCCGCGACAGCGGCGGCAGGCAAGCCGTAGCGCGCCGTGCGGGGCAGCGACGAAGGGTTGATCGCCCGCATCATTCGCGCTTCTCTCGCCAATTCCGCCGTAGTCCTGTTGGGCGCCGCGCTGCTGGCCATAGCGGGAATCTGGGCGGTGTTCCGCACCCCGGTGGATGCGTTGCCAGACCTTGGCGACGTGCAGGTCATCATCCGTACTTCCTATCCGGGCCAGGCGCCAAACCTGGTCGAGGATCAGGTCACGTTTCCGCTCAGCACGGCAATGCTCGGCGTGGCGCGCGCCGCGAAAGTTCGCGGTTATTCCATGTTCGGCGATTCGTTCGTGCACGTGCTGTTCCAGGACGGAACCGATCCGTACTGGGCGCGCACACGTGTGACTGAGCGTCTCGCCCAGATTTCGACGCAGTTGCCTGCGAGCGCGCGACCGGCTCTCGGTCCAGACGCGAGTGGCGTCGGCTGGATTTACGAATATGCAATCGTCGATCGCACTGGTCGGTCACGATCTCGCCCAGCTGCGAGCGCTGCAGGACTGGTTCCTGAAATTCGAGCTGCAGGCGCTTCCCGGCGTCGCAGAGGTCGCGAGCATCGGCGGGATGGTCAAGGAATACCAGGTCGTCGTCGATCCTGATCGGTTGCGTGCAGCGCGGGTCACCCTGGCGCAGGTCAGGTCGGCAATCGAGAACGGAAATGCCGCCAGTGGCGGCTCCGTGATCGAAATGGCGGAAGCGGAATACATGGTGCGCGCCACCGGGTTACGTGCGCGGCATCGAGGATCTGCAACGGATTCCGGTTCGCGTGAGCGACCAGGCGGTGCCCGGTCACACTGGGCGACCTGGCCGAGATCCGCATCGGGCCTGAGTTGCGCCGCGGACTGGCGGAGCTGGATGGCGAGGGCGAAGTGGTCGGCGGCGTCGTGATCATGCGGGACGGTGAAAACGCGCGAACGACGATCGCGGCGGTCAAGGCCAAGCTCGCCGAAATGGCTCAGAGCCTGCCGGAGGGTGTCGAGATCGTGCCGACATATGATCGTGCACGACTCATCGATCGGACGATCGACAATCTCAGCGGCAAACTGGTGCAGGAGTTCATCATCATCCTGGCGGTATGCCTTGTTTTCCTGCTGCACTTCAGATCTGCGCTCGCCGTCCTGATCGCTTTGCCGTTGGGATGCTGGGCGCATTCCTGCTAATGCGCCTGCAGGGAATATCGGCAGACGTCATGTCGCTCGGCGGTATCGCGCTCGCGCTTGGCGTCATGGTGGACGCCGCCATCGTCATGGTGGAAAACCTGCACCGGCGTCTCGAGGAAGCTGAACCGCAGAGTGGTGACTGGAACCGTGTAGTCACGCAGGCGTGCATTGAGGTCGGACCGGCGCTGTTTGTCTCCTTACTCATCGTCGCTCTTTCGTTCATTCCGGTCCTGGCACTGCAAGGGCAGGAAGGCCGACTCTTCGCACCGCTCGCTTACACCAAGACCTACGCGATGCTGGCCGCGGCATTGGTTTCGATTACGCTCGTGCCGGGGCTCGCGGCGCGGCTCGTTCGCCCCCGGTTCGCGCGGAGGCCGACAATCCGTAAATCGACTCCTGTCGCGTCTCTATGCTCCGGTTCTTGAACGCTGTCGTTGCGATATCCGGTCGCCGTCGCCGCAGGCGGCTGCTTCTGCGTGCTGGTCAGCCTTTGGCCGGCGACGCATCTCGGCACGGAGTTCTTGCCGCAGATGGATGAGGGAGACTTGCTCTACATGCCTACGACGCAGCCCGGGCTTTCCGTGGATGCGGCGCGCGCGCTGCTGCAGCAGACTGACCGAGCGATTCGCCAGGTTCCCGAGGTCGAGCGTGTCTTCGGCAAGGCCGGTCGCGCCGATACCGCCACTGATCCCGCACCGCTCGAGATGTTCGAGACCGTCGTGGCCCTGAAGCCGCGCAGCGAATGGCGGGCGGGGATGACGTTGCAGAAACTGCGGGAGGAACTTGCCGCACAGGTCGAATTGCCGGGAATGGCGAGCACCTGGACCGCGCCGATCTCGGGCCCGCATCGACATGCTGGCCACCGGCATTCGCACGCCGCTGGGAGTCAAGGTGGTCGGTCCCGATATTCAGGCCGCGCAGGAGATTGCGGTCCAGGTCGAGGGGCGTTGTCGGGCACATCTCCGGGCGTCCGTTCTGTATACGCAGAACGCCCGGCTCTCGGTCGCGGCATCACGATCGAAGTCGATCGTGCTGCCGCCGCAAGATTTGGAGTGAACGTCGCGGACGTCGAGGACGTCGTGAGCATGGCCGTCGGCGGCAGCAAGGTCGCGGAGACGATCAACGGGCGCGAGCGCTATCCGATCAGCGTGCGCTACCCGCAAAGCTGGCGCGACTCGGTGCCGCGGCTCGCAACTCTGCCCATCGTTACGCCCACGGGCGCAAATCACGTTGCAGGACATTGCGCACATTGCCGTCGTCGCCGGGCCTGCGACAATTGACTGAGAACGCGCGTCCCGCGGCCGGGGTGAACATCGATCCGGAGACTGCGATCTCGGCACTCTCGTGCGGGAGGCGAGGGCGCGCATCGCCGCGGCTGGGATCGTGCCCAAGGGGTATCGCCTGGTGTGGTCCGGCCAGTACGAGTACCTCCAGCGCGCGCTGGAGCGCTTAAAGGTCATCGTACCGCTGGTCGTGGGCGTCATCGTCCTTCTCTTATTCATGGGATTTCGCGCGTGGAGCGACGTCGCACTGATCCTGGGCTCACTCCCGGTGGCATTGGTGGGTGGCGTTTGGCTGTTATGGGCGCTCGACTATGAGATCAGCCTTGCCGTGCTGGTGGGTCTGATCGCATTGGTGGGCGTGGAAACGGGAGTCGTCATGCTCCTGTACTTGAATTCCGCCTGGCGCTCGCGTCAAACCTCCGGTCGGGCGCTCACTACGGCCGATCTCGAAGAGGCGATCACCGAAGGTGCACTGCGGCGGCTGCGGCCCAAGATGATGACCGTACTCACCATCATTCTCGGGTTGCTTCCGCTATTG
>CAVRVO010000026.1:0-90890 GCA_963724625.1 uncultured Gammaproteobacteria bacterium
GGGGCAATGAGCGGCAGGATGATCCTGCCAACCACGCGCCGGTACGGCGCGCCGAGATCCATCGCTGCTTCCTCGAGACTCGCGTCGAATCCGGCGAGGCGCGCCGCGATGATCAGCACGACGAAGGGCAGTGCCACGACGGTGTGGCCGATGGCGACGGTCCACAATGAGCGATCGATGCCGGCGGCCAGGAAGAGCACCAGCAACGCCACCGCCAGCACGATTACGGGCACGACCAGCGGCAGCATCGCGAGCGCGAACAGGAAGACCTCGCCACGAAAGCGAAATCGCGTGAGCAGCAGCGCGACCGCCGTGCCGAGCATCGTTGCCCCTGTGCCGCTCACCGCGGCTACGAACAGGCTGTTGCGCGCCGCCCGCAGAACTTCCGGTGAATCCCACAGGCGCTCGTACCAGATCGTCGTCAGACCCTGGAGGGGAAAGGACAGACTGGTCCCGGCATTGAACGAGAACAGAAACAGCACAGCGATCGGCAGATAGAGCAGCACGATCAGTGCGGCGAAATAGATGCCGAGAAGTCGCGGACGTGGCAATGCCCGGAGCGCCCGCGCGCTCATTGGAGGAGTCGCCGCACGTTGACGAGCCGCGCCGCAAGAAATACCAGCGCCAGCGACACGGCGAGCATGATCATGGAGAGCGCCGCTCCCCGTGGCCAGTTTGCAGCCTTGGTGAAGAAGTCCTGGATGATGTTGCCGTACATGCTGCCGCTGCTGCCGCCGATCAGAAGCGGCGTGACGTACTCACCCACCGTCGGGATGAACACCATGAAGAATGCGGCGAGTACGCCTGGCAGGCTCAGGGGGAAAGTGATGGCCCAGAAGCTACGCCATGGCGGCGCACCGAGGTCGGCAGCCGACTCGAGCAGCTCGCGCTCGATGCGCTGCAGGCCCGCCGCGATCGGCAACGCGGCGAAAGGAATCCAGACGTAGATGAGCGTGACGATGACCGTGCCGCGGCTGTAAAGCATGCCGCTCAAGGGCTCCGTGATGAGCCCGACGTAGGCGAGTAAGGAATTGATCGCGCCTTCCGACCCCAGCAAGAACTTCCAGCTCATGACGCGAAGCAGAAAGCTGGTCCAGAAAGGAATGAGCAGGAGGACGAGGCAGAAGCCCGCGGCGCGCCCAGCGCGAAAGACCAGAAAATAGGCGATCGGATAGGCCATGGCGACCGCAGCGAGCGCCACCCAAAACGCCATGGCAATCGAAATCGCGAGCAGCCGCCAGTAGCTGCCCACCTGGAAGAGCGCTTCGTACTGAGCGGTGGTCGGCGACCAGAGGCTGAGCAGATCGCCCTGCATGTCCGCGCGGAAGCTGAGCGCGAACATGAGGACGATCGGGACCAGGAAAAACAGACCCACCCATCCGACTGGCGGGACGTAGAGAACCCAGAATGCCGCGCGCCGCCCCAGTGGGCCGCGCTCCTGTGGGCGTTTCAACGCGCGGCTTTCACTTCCGTCCACATCGCGGTCCAGTCGTCGCGCTGCTTGGCAGTCAGGTTCGGCGTGAAATTGGTCCGCTGCAGGATCGTCGGATCACCGACCGAGAAGGCCTGCTTGAGCGTCTCATCGGTGATCGCGCTCATCACTTCCTGGTTCGAAGAGCCGTAGTAGAACTGATTCACGACGTTCGTCGAGGTGGCATTGGCGAGCTTGTCGTCGAGGAACTTGAGTGCGAGCTCAAGATTCGGTGTGCCCTTGCGAATGCCGTACACACCGACCCAGGAATTGCGACCTTCCTTCGGATCGGCGTAGGCGACCGGCACGCCCTTGCCGAGGAGCGTCGCATAAGCACCCTGCCAGGCGTACGCCACCCACACATCACCGTTCGCCATGCCGTCGATCAATTCCGGCTCGCCCGCCCAGTAGAAAATGTTCAGCGGACGCTGCTTGATCCACTCTGCCTTGATCGCGGTCAGCTGCTCGGGGCTGATGTTCGTTTCGTCGTAGCCGTGAATGTACGAGGAGACCGTGACCATGCCTGGTCCATCGTCCCAGGTGGATATGTGTCCCTTGAAGGCCGGGTCGAGCAGCGCTGACCATGAATCAATCTTCTTCTTTACCTTGTCCGTTCGATAAAGAATGGAGGTGAAACCCCAATCCCAGGGGATGAAATACTGCTTGCCGTTGATCTGCCCGATGGTCCGGAAATTCTCCGGCACCTTGCTCCAGTTGGAGAGCTTGGAGACGTCGATCTCCTCGACCAGGCCCTCATCCACGTAGAACTGCAACCAGCCGGTGTACGCGTGGAAGATGTCGGCCTTGGCGCCGCCCTTCATCTTTCCGTAGACGTCTGCATCTGAAGAGCCGATTTCGAAGCTCACTTTCGCTGTCGGGTTCTTGTTGCTGAAGTCGATCCAGAAATCCTTGGCGTCGTAGCCCGCCCACTCGAGGACCGCGAGCTCCATCGGCGGTGGTGGTGGGGCCGTGCCGGCGCCTTGTTTCGATTTCGAGCATGCGGATACAGCGAGGCAACAGGAGACGAGAACCAGCGGTAACCAACGCCGCATCTTACTCATGGATATGCGCTCCCCCGGTTGTTCTTAGAATTGCCGGGTCATTATGCGCCTCACGCGATCCAATCCAAGAATTTGTACCAAATGGCGGCAAGACCCAGGAAGCCGCGCTTGCTCCAGTGCAGCCCCAGAGGTGCACCGGGAAAAGGCACACGCGCGAACGGGATGGAGTCGACCGCGTCGGTGCCGAGCGTCTCCCCCATTCGCGTACCGAGATACGTTGCGAGGGCGACGCCGTGACCGGCATACCCGAGTGCGTAGTAGATGCCCTCGCTCTTTCCCGCATGAGGCAGGGTGTCGAAAGTGAAATCGAGCGTACCGCCCCAGGCGTACTCGATGCGTACGTCCCGCAATTGCGGAAACACGCCGAGCATTCCCTGTCGGAGAATCGTCGCACTCTCGCTGATCGTGGATGGCGATTCGGGCACGAAACGCGCACGCCCGCCAAAGAGCATGCGGCGATCCGACGTCAGGCGAAAGTAGTGCAGGAAATGTCGCGAGTCGTACATCATGCGATCGCCCGGACACAATTCTCGCGCCAATGATTCCGGCAGCGTTTCGGTTGCAATCACATACGAGCCGATTGCCAGGATCTTCCGATACAAGGACGGAGTGATTGCGCCCGTATAACCACTTGTGGCGATCAGTATGTCCTGCGCCTCGAGTGCTCCGCGCTTCGTATCCACTCGCCAGCGGGCGCCGACACGCTGAATGGCAACGACCGGCGTGTGCTCGTGAAGCGCAGCGCCTGCGTCGCGGGCCGCGCGCGCCAGTCCCATCACGTACTTTGCCGGATTGATGCCACCGCTGGCCTCATCCACCAAGCCACCGAAGTAGATGCCAGAGCCGATTTCGCGGGAAAGATCGGCACGCGCCAAGGGCCGCACCTCATGTCCGAAGTCCCGCGACAGGACCTCGGCCGCGCGCACAAAGTCATCGTAGTGCGCCGGTTTGCTCGCGAGCGCCAGGTGACCGCTACGATGGAAGTCGCAATCGATCCGCTCGCTGCCGACGAGCTGCTCAACGTAATCGACAGATTCCACCGACGCTCTGAAGAGCTGCTTCGCCAGGTCGCGGTCAAAACGGTCGAGCAGAGCGCGGCCGCCAACTTTGAGTCCGGTCAGCACCATGCCAGCGTTTCGCGTGCTCGCGCCCCAACCGATCGTCTGCGCCTCGAGCAGGACGACATCGACACCGCGTTTGGCGAGAGCTCGCGCCGCGCAAAGCCCGGTGATTCCGCCCCCGATCACCACTACATCGGCACGCTGCGGCAGCGGGGCCGCCTCCAGAACTGGAACGGCGACGGTGTCACTCCAGCAAGGACGCCGATTGAAGTGGCTGATTGACGGTCTGATGTCGCCTGCTATCTGCGCCACGAGATCAGATCGACTTGGAGGCGATGTTGGAAAGGCGGCTTTCGTGGCCCTGGCTGTTCACGGCGATTACGCCAAAGAACCAGGTGCCGGCGCTCAGGTTGTCAATCACATGCGTATTGATCGCCGGGTTGTTGATGGCTACCGACTGGTCGAGGTCAGTGCTGCTGCGCCCGTATCGAACAATGTAGCCAGCAAGATTCGTGAGCACGCTACCGTCGTCATTCGTCGTTGGAGGAACCCACGAAACTGTGGCGGCACCCGTGCCGATCTGTGTCACCGAGATCGTAAAGGCCGCGAGCGAAGTAGTCGCCTTGCCGTCGGTAACGCTGATGGTGACACCTGGATAGCTGCCGACGTTCGCTGCTGCAGGTGTGCCCCTGAGACGTCCGGTCGCGGTGTCGAGGCTCGCCCAGGACGGCAGGTTGGTCGCAGAGAACTGCAGCGAATCGCCATCCGCATCACTGGCAGTCGGCTGAAATGAGTAAGCCTCACCAACGCGGACGGATGTTCGTGCCTGTCCGGAGATTACGGGCGCCGAGTTCGTTCCGCTCGGAGGTTGCGCACTGCTCGACTGCGAATCTCCGCCGCCACCGCCGCAACCAGCAATCAGTACTGCAGCCCATGCAAGCAGGACCGCACGCTCACGTCGGAGTCCGGTTTGGCGTCCCCAGGGGGATTCGAACCCCCGTTGCCGCCGTGAAAGGGCGGTGTCCTGGGCCTCTAGACGATGGGGACGTCGAAAAAACCAGCTTGGGCGCGGGCTTGGTGGAGCTGATCGGGATCGAACCGACGACCTCCTGAATGCCATTCAGGCGCTCTCCCAGCTGAGCTACAGCCCCACGCGAGGGGCGCGACTGTACGTAGCGCTCGCGGGTGTGTCAACAATTCGAGCCGCTACTGAGGGTTACGAGTCGGCACGGCGCCAAGGCATCGTGCTCAGCCGTCAGCAGACGTGCCTGGCTGCGTCAGGCTTTGTCGATATGTTCGAGCGCACGATCGATGCGGCGGATCGCGGTCTCCTTTCCCAGCAGCGCGACCGTCGCATCAATCGGTGGCGACACCGCGCCACCCGAAACGGCGACGCGCAGTGGCTGCGCTACTTTTCCGAGCCCGACGCCAGCGGTCGCACAGATGTCTTCGAGAGCCGCGTGCACGCCCGGTGCGGACCACGGCGTCAGCTGCGTGAGTCGCTCGCGCACTGCTGCCAGCAATGGGCGACTTTCGGCGGTGAGATTCTTGCGCGCCGCCTTCTCGTCGTACTGCTCGAACTCGCGGAAGAAGAACAGGCTTGCCTGCGCCATGTCCTTGAGCGTCTTGGCTCGCTCCCGTTGCGCGGCGACGATGCCCTCGAGCTGCTTGAGATCGTTCGCCTGGACGCCGAGCCGCTCGAGCTGCCACTTGAGCTGCAGCGCGAGATCGTAGAGCGGTGCGCGCATCATGTGCTGCTGATTGAGCCAGAGGAGCTTGTCCGGATTGAAGGCCGAGGCTGACTTGTTGACGTCCTTGATGTCGAAGAGCTGCGCCATCTCCTCGAGCGTGAAGACTTCCTGGTCACCGTGCGACCAGCCGAGACGCACGAGGTAATTGAGCAACGCCTCGGGCAGATACCCCTCCTCTCTATACTGCAGCACGCTCACCGCGCCGTGTCGCTTGGAGAGCTTGGCGCCATCGGGCCCGAGAATCATCGGCACGTGTGCGTACGCGGGCGGTGTCGCGCCGAGCGCCTTGAGCATGTTCATCTGGCGCGGCGTGTTGTTGAGATGATCATCGCCGCGAATCACATCGGTGACCTTCATGTCCATGTCGTCCACGACGACACAGAAATTGTAGGTAGGCGAGCCGTCGGCGCGCGCGATGATGAGATCGTCGAGCTCGCGATTGTCGAACACTACGCGCCCGTGAATCACATCGTCGACCACGACCTCGCCAGCAAGCGGATTCTTGAAGCGGATCACCGGATCGACGCCCGGACGTGAGTCGGTGCGATCGCGCCAGCGCCCGTCGTAGCGCGGCTTTTCCTTGCGCGCGAGCTGCTCGGTGCGCAGCGCCTCGAGCTCTTCCTTGGTGCAGTAGCACCGATACGCCTTGCCTTCACGCAGCAGCTGCTCGATCACCTCGCGATAACGGTCCATGCGACGCGTCTGGTAGTAGGGCCCTTCGTCGGCCTTGAGCCCCAGCCACTCCATGCCGTCCAGGATCACCTGCACGGCTTCGTCCGTGGAACGCTCGCGATCGGTGTCCTCGACCCGCAGGATGAAGGTGCCGCTGTGCCGACGCGCATGGAGCCAGCAGAACAACGCGGTACGCACGCCGCCGATATGCAGCAATGCCGGTGGGACTGGGAGCGAAACGGGTGCGGACGGTCATGATGCAGTCAGTGCACGAGTTATTCGTTGTGAATAGCCGCCGCCCTGCCGGGCGAACGGGGCGGCAAGGATACAGGAGAGTGGCGCGCTGGAACTACTGGCAGCTCGCGTTCATCGAGCTGATCCAGTTCTGGAGCAGCGCGGCGCCCGCGTCGTCAATGACGATTGCTCGCCAACGGCGGCATCTGGTGCAGGTCGCGACGGCTGCATGCGCACGTAGATCAGGGAATTCGCCACATTGCCCGGGCGCAATCAGGCGCGCAGCCGCGCCGAGCCCAAGATCACCGCTGTTCGGCGCAACGTTGCAGGTGCCGGTCGATCCGATCGCGGTGCTGAAACGCAGATCCATGTTGGACGGCGTGCCGCCCGACGGTCGATGGCATTGCGAGCAGTTGGTGTGCAGGTAGGCGCGCGCCCGTTCGCGCCACGGTTCCGGTCGATCCGTACGGATTCGGGTACGCGGGCAGCGCGCTCGGCGGCTGGGTCAGTGGCGTCGTGAACATGCCGATGGCGTTCAAGGTCGTGAGCTGATTCGCGGTGCGCCCGGTCGTCGGATAGGTCAGATCGCCGTTGAGCTGCGCGGTCTCGAGGCCGAGGCTCCGACCCGCGGCATTGGTATGGCACTGCAGGCACTGCGCTTCACTCGGATAGATCCAGTCCTGGTCCGCAGGCGGCGCGATGTGAGTGATGAGCCCGCCCTTGATGAGCGTCGCCGCCGTTTGCGCGGCGTTCCACTGATAGGTGTATCCGCCCCAGTTTCCGGTATCGGAATGGCGCATGAAGAGACGCGTCTCGATGAGCTGGCTGCCGAGCTTGAAGTTCTTCACCAGCACGGTGCCGTTGGGGAATGACCAGTCGCCATCCGGTCCCGATCGTGATCTTCTCCGGTGTCGGGCAACGCCATCCAGCGCTGCTTGTCGGCGCCGTCGGACCAGAAAGGCGCATTCGGCGCATAGGGAATCAGGCCGAGAGCGGGCTGCTTCGGATCGGCCATGCTCACGCAGCCAGTGTCGATCAGGTTGGCGGGAATCGTGTCTCTGATCGTGCCGCTGCCCGGCACGATCTTGTGGATGCCGCCGTCGTAGTCGGTAATGTAGAGCTCGCCGTCGGCATCCTCTGCAAACGACGAGATGCTCAGGCCGGTCGATTCGATGAGATCGCGCCGGTCGTAGCCACCGGACGCGTTGGTTGCGAGGTACATGAGCCGGCCGGTCTCGAAATCAGCGAACACGTAGCGGCCGCGCAGCGAGGCAATCGCATTGCCCCGATACACATAGCCGCCCGTCGTCGATTGGCCAATGTTCCGACCGTATTCAGCGATCGGATCGATCAGCGGTGCGCCGTTCGCAGTGAGCGGGCAATTGCTCGATGGATTGAAGCAGTGCGCGCCTTCGCGGATGCGCCAGCCGTAATTGCCACCATTGATGACCCGATCCACCTCTTCGAAACTGTCCTGGCCGACGTCAGCGAGCCACAAGTCCGGTTCCGTCGCCGCACGATCGAAGCTCCAGCGCCACGGATTGCGGAATCCGTAGGCGTAGATTTCCGCGCATGGCGCTGAGCCCGAGCCAGCTGGGCACATCGCGTTACCGGAATAGGGATTGTCGGACGGGATCGTGTACGGGTTCGCACCATCGACGTTGATGCGCAGGATCTTGCCGAACAGAAGATTGCGGTTCTGCGAGCGATTACCAGGATCGCCTCCGCTGCCGCCATCGCCGAACCCGATGTACAGGTTCCCGTCCGGCCCGAACAGGATGTTGCCGCCATTGTGATTGTCGAACGGCTGATCGAGCCGGATGAGGATGCGCTCGGTGGCCGGATCGAGCAGCCCGGTCGTGTTGTTACGCCTGAACTCGGAGATGTGCGACTGGAAGGGACTTGCGCCCGCGCCTGTATAAGAGAGGAACACTCTGCCGTTCGCAGCGTAGTTGGGATGGAACGCCATGCCGAGCAACCCGGCCTCGGAAGCGCCGTCATCGACAATGCCCTGAAGATCGGCCCACAGCGTCTTCGTCTGTGGGATTCGCACCCTCGAAGCGCTGGATCGTGCCGCGCTGCTCGACGACGTACCAGCGATCGGTCGGCTCGCCCGGCGCTTGGGTCATCCGGATCGGGCTGGCGAACGAGAGATTCGGGAACACGCGCTGAGTCGCGACCGAAGTGTTCGTCGTCGGCTGGTTGGGCGCGATGCACGTGGTGTTGCTCGGACGCGAGTCGAGTCCCGACTGTGATGGTGCCGGCGGTGTCGCAGTCACGGGATTCGAATCGGCAGAGACATTGCCCGCGTTGTCCGCGGAGCGAACCGTGTATGTGTAGGTCGTCCCGGCAACTACGGTGGTGTCGTTGAACGATGTAGTCGTCGGCGTGCCGATCTGCGTACCGTCGCGGAAAACGCGATAGCCAGCGAGGCCCGAACCACCGGTGTCGGTCGAGGCACTCCAGCTCAGGCCCACTTGCGTGGCGGTGACGCTCGTCAGCGTAAGCCCGGCAGGAACTGACGGGGGCGTCGTGTCGGCCGGCGTGGTGACGTTCGAGGGTGCTGACTGGGCGGACTCGTTATTCGCGTTATCGATTGCCGAGACCCGGTAGTCGTAGGCCGTGTTGGGCGTTGCGGTCGCGTCCGTAAACGTCGTCGCGCTGGCTGCAGCGGCGCTCAGCAACACGCCGTTGCGATAAATGCGGTAGCCCGCTAACCCGGATCCCCCAGTGTCCGTCGACGCACTCCAGTTGACGCGCACTGAGGTCGAGCTCAGCGCGGTCGCGACGACATTGGTCGGCACTGAAGGTGGAGTCGAATCCTGGGGCGTTGTCGCCGTCGCACTATTCGATGCCGCCGAGACATTGCCATCCCCATCGAAGGCGCGAACGACGTAGCTATAGGCTGTGTTTGGCTGCAACCCCGTATCAGTGAAGGTCAGAACACCAGCACCAACAGTTGCCACGGGGTTCGCGCCACCATTGCGAAAGATCCGGTAGCCTGCGAGACCGGAACCACCCGCATCGGTCGAGGCAACCCAGGTCACCACTACGCTTTGAGAACTCGTCGCGTTGGCTGCCACACCTGTCGGCACGGTCGGTGGCGTCATGTCTGTCGCGGCAGGTGTTGTGACGGTTGCAGTGTTCGAGAATGCAGAAGCATTGTTGGCGCCATCGATGGCGCGCACCGCATACGTGTACGTCGTCGCCGCGCTCACAGTGGAATCCACGAAACTGGTCGCATTGCCAGTCGGGCCGCTGATCCTGACGCCGTCGCGCTGGATTTCGTAGAGCTGAATTCCCGACGCATCGGTGGATGCATTCCAATTGAGAAGTACCGCGCCCGCTCCCTGCGCGACTGCCGTGAGCGCACCTGGGACGGTCGGTGGTGTCGTATCGGCCGGAATTGGCGTGGTGATGCTGATCGCGTTTGATGGCCCTGAAACATTTCCCGCCCCATCAAAAGCGCGCACGACGTAGGTGTAAGCGGTTCCCGCGGTGAGGTTGATGTCCGAATAGCTGGCGATCGCGACCGTAGCGATGGGTGCGGTGCCGCCGTTGCGGAAGATGCGATAGCCAGCCAGGCCGGAGCCGCCGGTATCCGCGGATGCATCCCACGTCAGGTTGACCTGAGTAGGTCCGCTCGCGACCGCCTGCACGTTGGCCGGAACCGCGGGCGCAACTGTGTCAGCCGCAGAAGGCGTTCGTATCTGTACTACGGGCGTCGGTCCAGACTCATTGGGTGGCGCAGCGTCGTCGAATGCGACAACGAAGTATCCATAGGTTGTCGCCGGCACCACCGTAGCGTCCGTATAGGTAGTGGTGGTGACCGTTGCAATTGATGTCGAGAGATCACTCCGAAATACGCGATAACCCACCGTGTCGCTGTCAGGCGATGCAGTCCACTGCAGCTGTACGTGTGTTCCATCCGGTGCTGTAGCTTGCAAACCCGTTGGTGCAGCGGGTGCGGTATTGTCGTCGTTATTTTTCTGAACGCCGACCAGATCGCACGCGGAAATGAGACAGGCGGCGACGATCACGCCAAGTCGCGACATCGAAGCGTTGATGATCAACTATCCACCCTGAACTGCGTTTTACTCTCGAGCCATCCCTGCATGCGTTAAAGATCGTGTCACGACTGTTGACAGCGCGCCAGACGTCGGCGCCTGACGACATATTCCCGGAAATCGCAGCGCACCGGACTCAGGATGGCGGCGTCGCTTCAGCCATCCGCTGGATGCGGAGCGCACACCTGGAAAGCGCTTCACGCAATTCCAATGGGCGGCGGATCTCGAAGTCAAACGGCAGGCGTGACAGCTCGCGAGCGAACCACTCCAGGTTGTCCGCCTGTGCGCGCAAGAGCACGCCTTCGCTCAGCTGCTCCAGGATTCCGAGGGATGAAAACAGTTCACGCTGTGCGACCTCCAGCTCGGTCTTGAGCAGCACCTCGATCGCGTGTGCGCGCGGCATCGTCGCGATTGAAAACGCGAGATGTCCCAACGCATCGAAGTCATCCGGCCGCGTGAATCCAGTTTCGAGCGCGCGAACCGACTGCACCCGATCGAGCCGAAACGATCGCAGGCCGCCCCGCAGGTGACACATCCCTACGACGTACCAGCGACCGCCGCGGAAGGCGAGCCCGAAGGGATCGAACTCACGTTCCGTCTCGTCGCGTTGCGCGGCGCGATAGCGCATGGCCACACGTTTCCGCGCTTGTGCGGCGGCGCTCAGCGCCATCAGCGCGTCGTTTCCAGCAGATGTTGAGTGGCGAGACAGATCCAGCGCCACGGTTTCGTCGATCGCGCGAACCCGCCGCTTGAGATTCGCGGGCATGACGCGCTCCAGTTTCGCCTGTGCGCTGGCCACGGCCGGAGCCGCGCCGGAAAGCGCCAGGCTACGTGCGGCGAGCAGCCCAACTGACAAGGCCAGCGCTTCCTCGTCCGTGAACATCATCGGCGGCAGCTTGTAGCCCGCGACGAGCATGTACGCGCCATAGCGTCCGCGCTCGGTCGTGATCGGCACACCGATCTCCTCCAACCGCGCGATGTAGCGACGCAGGGTGCGCGCATCCACCTTCATTCGCCGCGCGAGTTCCGCACCGCTCATGCGACCGTGGGTCTGCAGCAGCTCGAGCACGCCGAGCACGCGTGTGGTGGGGTGATACATAGAGTGCACATGGTACGCTGAATCAGGGCGGTTTACGCCCTAAATAAGGACTAGGATTTGCGCCATCAGGATTGCGTTGAATCACGAGGAGCGAAACGCCATGCGCATCTCTCGAACGAACATCGCGCCGCTTGTTCTAACGCTCGGACTCATACCTTCGCTCGGGGGCGCCGAAAACGTCCGAGCCGAGTGGCTTCTCGCAGTCAATCAAGCTCGGCAGAGCGGGGATCAGGCTCACGGGTTCGATTTCCTCGAGGGACGCTGGCAGATCCACAATCGCCGGCTGGTTAAGCGCTTAGAGGGGTCAAATGAATGGCAGGAATTCGAAGCGCATAGCGTGTGCAGCTCCCTCCCCGGCCAGCTCGGCAATCAGGACGAATATCGCACCGATTTCTGGCAAGGATTCGTGGGACTCAGCCTGCGCTTCTTCCATCCGCAGAGTGGTCGGTGGTCGATCTACTGGATCGACAATCGCGGCAGCGCGCTGCAGCCGCCAGTGATCGGCGCATTCGCGGGAGACGTTGGCATTTTCGAAGGATCCGATCAGTACCAGGGCCGGCCGATCCGCGTGCGCTTCACGTGGTCACGCGTCACGACGCGCCATCCGCGCTGGGAACAGGCGTTCTCCGTGGATGGTGGTAAGAGTTGGGAAACCAACTGGACGATGGACTTCACTCGAACTGACGCCGCGGTCGCGAGCTCGCGGTAAATGGACCAGGCAGCTCACCTGTGGCTTTTCTTCGTTCTCGTGCTCGGCACGATGCTGCTGCCCGGACTCGACATGGCGTTCATTCTCGCGAGCGCACTTACCGGCGGGCGAAAGTCAGGACTCACTGCTGTCGCCGGCATCATGACCGGAGGGGTCTGTCACGTCGCGATGGGGGCCACCGGACTCGCGGTGCTGCTCAAGCTTTTTCCGTCCGCGTTCAATGTTCTGCTGTTGGTCGGCGCCCTGTATGTGGCCTGGATCGGCATTTCCTTGCTGCGCAGCCGTACGTCGTTCAGCGCGGCTTCCAAGTCTTCACCGCGCTCCCTGTCAGCCACGTTCCGCCAAGGTGTGCTCACCAGCCTGCTGAACCCGAAGGCGTACGTCTTCATGCTCGCCATCTTCCCGCAGTTCTTCCGCCCCGAGTACGGATCGCTCTGGGTGCAGGCGGCTGTGCTCTGGTTGATCATCGCGGTGACGCAGGCAGTCGTCTACGGAGTTGTGGCATTGCTCGCTTCACAGGCGCGCGGCTGGCTCGAGACCAATCCCGCGGTCAACTCAGTGCTGGCGCGCAGCGTGGGCGTAATGCTGGTGCTCGCCGCGATGTTCACGGGGTATGAAGGATGGCATCGCTTCTGAGCATGGTTCTTTCATCTGACCGAAGCCGCACCAGGTCGGCGCGGCGGGCGTCGCAGGTGCGCGTGCAGCTTGGGCAGGTTCGAATCGCGGACCTGGTCGCGCTCCACGTCCTTGAGGACCCGATGCAACCACTTGCGATCGAGTTCGCGCTGAGCTGCCAGGTGGTCGAGGAGATGCCGCACTCCGGTGCCGGCGTACTTGCCGATCCGTCGCCGGACGACGCGTGCCTCCTGTAATGCGATCTCCTGCCGCTTGAGCCGCGCCCGCAGTGCGGCCGCAACCGCCGGCAGATCGGCCAAGTGCAGGAATAGCAAGGCAGAATAGAGCGTTCCCGCGACCGACCCCTCCGCGGTGAAATGCTCCATCAGCAGCTGCCGAAACCGCGCCCGGCCGCCGCGCGTGATGCGGTAAATCGTGCGCGCGCCACCGCGTGCCACTTTTTCGGTGCCATGCACTTCGATGTGGCCCGCCGCGGCCAGCTGACGGACGCAGTAGTACAACGTACCCACATCGACGTCGGTGTAGCACTCGACCAGCGCCGCCTTGAGGCGGCGACGGATCTCGTAGGGGTGCATGGCGCCGCGATGCAGCGCACCCAGTACCAGGAGTTGCGCTTTCATAGTTTGATAATAATAGTCTAATTTGACTATTATGGCGCGGATACGTCCCGGGAGTGATGCGATGCCTGGCTCCGCTTCCAGCCGACGGGCAGTCCTCTTCATCTTCGTCACCGTGCTCATCGACTCGATCGGCTTCGGCCTGATCCTGCCGGTGATGCCGCAGCTGATCGTCGAGCTCACTGGCCTGGGGCTCGGCAGCGCGGCGGCTTACGGTGGCTGGCTCGCCTTCGCCTATGCGGTCGTGCAGTTCTTCTGTGCCCCGGTGCTTGGCAACCTGAGCGATCGGTTCGGGCGTCGCCCCGTCCTGCTCGGCGCGCTCTTTGCGCTCGGGGTCGACTACCTGGTGATGGGCATTGCACCGACGATCGGCTGGCTCTTCCTGGGGCGCATCATCGCCGGTATCGCAGGCGCCTCCTTCACACCAGCCTATGCCTACATAGCCGACATCAGTCCGCCGGAGAAACGCTCGCAGAACTTCGGCCTGGTGGGTGCGGCGTTCGGCATGGGTTTCATCATCGGTCCCGTGATCGGCGGGCTGGTCGGCACGCTTGGGCCGCGCGCGCCCTTTATCGCCGCTGCCGTCCTGGCACTGCTCAATACGGGGTTCGGCCTGATCGCGCTGCCCGAATCTCTGCCGCCTGAATCACGACGGCCATTTCAGTGGTCGCGTGCCAATCCACTCGGCACCTTGCTGCAGATCCGTCACTACCCGTCGGTCGCCTGGATGGCCGCAGCGGCGTTCTTTTGGCAGCTCGGCCATCAGGTGCTGCCAAACGTGTGGTCGTTCTACACCATCCTGAAATTCGGCTGGTCGACTGCCGCGGTGGGGTTTTCACTCGCAGTAGCGGGCGTAGTGATGGTGATCGGCCAAGGGTTCCTCACCCGGACGCTGATCCCGCGGCTCGGCGGGGATCGTCGGGCAGTCATCGTCGGCCTGCTCTTTGGCGCGATCACCTACGTTGGATACGCATCCGCTACTCAAGGCTGGATGATGTACGCCTCGCTGCTCGCCTGGTTGCCGGCCGCCCTCGCCTACCCCGCGATGAACGCCCTGATGTCTGGCCAGATTCCAGCGAGCGCGCAGGGAGAACTGCAGGGAGCAGTGGCAAGCCTTTACAGCTTGAGCTCCATCCTCGGCCCTCCCCTCATGACCGGACTCTTCGAACACTTCACGCGCGCCGACAGCATTTACCATTTCCCGGGTGCGCCATTTGCCGCAGCGGCAGCGCTCGTGCTCGTCAGCCTCGCCCTGCTCTTGAAGGGCCTGCGCCTGGCACCGGTAAAGACTTCCGGCTGAGGTGTCGATTTCGGTCGAGATCATTCGACTATTTCACGTTGATGTCTCAGGCTGATCAACCCGGTCAGCCTGCGCGCGCGTCTCATAGTCGTCACAAGCACCACGATGACAACGACGCCAAGATCAAGAAGCCGCGTCACCTATGAGGTGATCGGGGCTTGCGGGAGCGACGAGTGCGGAAGGCGACTTGCCGAGGTGCGATGACACATCGCGCACAGGGGCGCGCAAGCGTAAAGCACACACGAGGACAAAGCGATGACTGTGGTGATCTCAGGGGGCCGGCGAGCGCGCCGACGCTCATCGGGCTTGCCTCGGGGTTCGAAGCAGTAACGCTCGTGCGCATAGACAACGTACCGACGTTCGCGGCGACGATGCCGGATGATCACATCACCGGCACCCAGCTGCGCGCGTCTCATAGTCGTCACAAGCACCACGACAACAACGACGCCAAGATCAAGAAGCCGCATCACCTGTGAGGTGATCGGCCACTGATGCCCGCCATCAGTTCACGGCCGGCGCGGCAGCCGCAGTTCCTGCGGCTCGCCGGGCCGGTCGTTCTCTAGTCGCCCATTCCTTGCGACTTGCGCCTGAGATAGGCGTGTGCCTCACGACAGAGTCAAGTCAGGACGCCCGATGCGGGGCGCGAGAGGTAGACAAGATGGGATCGCTCTTCAGGGCCGGCCTGGCAGTGGCGCTGCTCGGTGCGGCAGGTTTGCTCGCATGCTCAGAGGTGCACGCCCAGGAGTGCAGCGCCCGCGCAATCACTTCATCGACGGCGGAGGTGTACGCAGGCCCGCCACGTTTCGCCCCCGGTGCCGGGTGGCAGGGCGTGCAGATCGAACGGCTGTCTCCGGGCGTGCCGATCTTCGTGTGCCAGGAACGGGCGCTGGAATTCGGCATGACAACCCAAATCTGGGTACAGATCGGGTATCGGGCCACCGCTGGCGATTGGCGCCGTGGATGGATCTCCAAGGAGTCAGTGCGCATGGCTGTGCGCACTGACGGCCTGATGCAGCGTCTCTACGCCGGTGTTCCACTCGAGAAGCGTTCAGTTCTGATGGTGGGCGGTGCTGGAATCGAACCAGCGACCCCTGTCGTGTGAGATAGTCTCAAGGACTCGAGCGCCTCGATTTCGCACGCGATCCCGTTTACGGTGCTCGCCCGTTCTGCGCGCGCACGCTGCCCCGATTCCCAAGCGAAGGCATGAACTCGAATCAACCTCCACGTTGGGGCGCTATCGCGGTCCTCTTGCCTTCCGTGGCCTTGGCCTGGCCGGCAGACCCCCGGCCGGACAATGCCGAAACGACGGACCATTCGGCGATGAACCACGCGATGTCCGGTATGTACGGTAGCTACACCATGAACCGTGAAGCCTCCGGCACGAGCTGGCAACCCGACTCGTCGGCTCATGAAGGCCTCCACGAAATGCACGGCGACTGGATGACAACGATCCACGGATACGTCGATGCAATCTACGATCATCAGGGCGGACCGCGAGGCGACGTCAAGACATTCAGCGAGAGTATGTTGATGATGATTGGCCAACGCCGACTCGGGGTTGGAACGCTTGGTCTTCGCGGCATGGTGTCAGCCGATCCATTGATGGGAAAAGACGGTTATCCGCTGTTGTTACAGACGGGTGAGACAGCTGATGGCGAAACCCGCCTGATCGATCGTCAGCACCCCCATGATCTTTTCATGGAGCTGGCTGCGAGTTACAGCAAGCCGCTATCGGGCAAGAGCTCCATATTCGGCTATGTGGGCTTGCCGGGAGAGCCTGCGTTGGGCCCGCCGGTCTTCATGCACCGTTTTTCCGGCGAAGACAATCCCGAAGCGCCGATCTCGCACCACTGGCTCGATTCGACCCACACCGCCAATGGTGTCGTAACTATCGGTTACATCTACGACGCGATAAAGCTCGAAGGATCAGCATTTCACGGTCGCGAGCCCGATGAAGACCGTTACGACATCGAAATCGGCAAGCTCGATTCCACATCGGTACGTTTTTCCTATAACCCAACGCCCCACTTGGCCCTTCAAGTGAGTCGCGGTCACATCGTGAGCCCCGAGGAACTGGAGCCGGACATCAACGTAGATCGCACCACCGCTTCGATCATCTACGAGCCGGATGTGGCGCCGACTCGCTGGCAGACTACGTTGGCATGGGGCCGCAATGCGCCCAGCACCGGCACGACAACCGATGCGTATCTCCTGGAATCCGCGTTGAGAGTCTCAAGAATTCACACAGTCTTCGCCCGGATCGAGTACGCGGAGAAAAACGAGCTCTTCGAAGCAGGATCGCCACTGGCGGAGCAAGTATTTGAAGTCGGAAAGCTCAGCGTCGGGTACGTATACGACATTCCTGTCGAGCGCCATTTCAGATTCGGTGTGGGCGGGCTGCTCAGCAAGTACTCCATACCGCGCGAGTTGCGCTCGACCTACGGCAGCGACCCCACCTCGTACATGATCTTCGCGCGCATGAAGATTCAGTAGCCAGAAACGAGATAGCCGGGCGGACCGCGGCATTCGCTAGCTGGCGCTCGATTGGTGGGCGGTGCTGGGATCGAACCAGCGACCCCTGCCGTGTGAAAGCAGTGCTCTACCGCTGAGCTAACCGCCCTTTTGGGGGCGCGTAGTTTAACCGGGCGGGTCGTGGGTTAGAAGTCATGAGGCGCTCTCGTAGCGCTGCCAAGAATGCCGCATGATTCGGCTGCTGGCTTACATGCCGGCGCGAAGTGTCTCGGCGGAGGCAATTGTGGGCAACGAACTGCTCCGGCAGGTGGTGTTGGCCGCGGCAGGAGTTGTTCTGCTCGTTTCTTGCGGCGGCGGTGATGATGGCGGCAGCTCCGTGCCGGTGCCACCGCCAATCACGTCAGTTCCGCTGGTCCGCGTCTCCCCCGCCTCGACCTTGGCGGCGGGCTGCAACGGTTCGCCACAGACGGGCACGTTGTACGTGGATGCGGAAGTCGAGCCCTTCGTGGCGATCAATCCGTCCAACCCGACCAATCTCGTCGGCGCCTGGCAACAGGATCGCTGGTCGAACGGCGGTGCACAGGGACTGCTGGTGGGAGCGTCCTTCGATGACGGACGGAGTTGGACCGTCTCCGCGATACCCTTCGCACGCTGCACCGGCGGGAATGCCACCAATGGCGGCGATTTCGAACGAGCCACCGATCCATGGATGGCCGTGTCACCCGGCGGCATCGCGTATGCGCTGGCGCTTTCATTCAGCGGTGCAACGCTCGCGCCGGGTTCAGCGAGTGCGATGCTCGTATCCCGCTCGGCCGATGGAGGCCTCACGTGGGGCCAGCCGGTCACGCTGATCCGCGATGGTGATCAGTTCTTCAATGACAAGGGCTCCATAACCGCGGACGTGAGTGACGCGCGCTTCGTGTACGCGGTGTGGGATCGACTGACCATCGCCCAGGACGGGCCGACGTGGTTCGCACGCACGCTCGATGGCGGCGCATCGTGGCAAACCCGCAGCATCTACGACCCAGGACCCGGCAATCAGACCATCGGCAACCAGATCGGGGTACTTCTCGACGGCTCGATCATCAATGTCTTTACGGAAATCGATATCGTCGCAGGTCGCGCATCAGCTGCGATTCGTGCGATCCGTTCGACGGACCATGGAGATACGTGGAACGTACCTGTAACGGTAGCGGAGCTCCTGGCGATCGGTGCTACGGACCCCGACACCGGACTTCCGGTGCGGGATGGCTCCGATATACCCGCGATGGCGGTCGACAGCAGCGGCGTCGTGTACGTTGCGTGGCAGGATGCACGATTCTCCAGTGGCCAGCGCGACGCAATTGCACTCTCGCGCTCTGTGGATAGCGGAATCACGTGGAGCACGCCAGTGCGAGTGAATTCCACCACAGCGACTGCCGCGTTCACGCCCACGCGTGCACGTGCGAAGTGATGGAGTGATCGGCGTGACGTACTACGATTTCCGCAACAACACTGCCGACCCGAGGACGCTTCCAACTGACTACTGGATCGCGACCTCCACCGATGCGCTCACCTTCACGGAGTCGCACCTGAGCGGACCATTCGATCTCGACCGCGCACCGGATGCCGGCGGTCTCTTCCTCGGTGACTACCAGGCACTCACAAGCACAGGAAGCGATTTCCTGCCGTTCTTCGTCCAGACCAACAGCGGCGGCGTTGGCAATCGAACCGATGTATTCATCGGCCTCGGCACGGTGCCGCCGATGGCTGAAGCGGAACAGGTAACGACCGCCGAGATCGCTGCGCCCGCCCGCATGACACCCGAATGGCGACAGCGCGTGCATGATCGGATTCTGCGCCGGCTGGAGCGGCGCGTACCCGATCGGAGCCTGCGCTGACAGCTCAAGCCTGCGTTCAGAAGTTGCAGGGCGACGCGAGCACCGGGTTGAGAGCCGGGACAGTGTCGCGGAACTTCACACCTGCCTGACGCAACTCGCCAACGAGCTCTTCCACGCGCCTCGGCGTCAGCGTCGCATCTTTCTGATGAAAGACCCAGTCGATGTCTTCCACGTAATGGCGCGCCTCGCCGCTCTGCGCGAGGCCGTCCTTGATGAACCACAGGTTGAAGTTGATGGACATCGGTTCTTCGGGATAGTACGGCTCACCATGCGTCGCCAGCAGCTCGCCATCGATGTAGTACTTCACGGTTCGCGCGCCCACCTGGACGACCAGCGTGTGCCAGCCTTCGCGACTCCCCTGCACCGCCTGACTGGTATTCACCTGCAGCCATTCTGGTTCCGGGCGGAATGTCTCCCAGGTCGTTACATAGAGAGTGAGTGCCCCTCCACCCCAGCCGCCGTTTGGCAAGTACTCAAAATCGAGCTCGCTGTAATCGGGATCGAGCGGCGCCTTGAGCGGGCTGATCATGTAGAAAGTCTCGACAACCTGGTCGCCGTCGGGGCCCTCGGCTGGCGCGTCATGAAAGCGGACACGGGCCGCGTACGTGCCTTCGTAGTACTTGCGCTGATGGCAGAACTGCGCCTGCCGCGTGGTCGTACCATCCGTCGTAGCCGTCATGCGCACGAGGAAGTTGCCGGCGCGCTCCGGGTCCGCAACACCCAGCGTCACGTTGCCATTCCAAAGCGCACCGCTGATTCCCGGCCAACCCGGTTCACTGCGCAGAATCCAGCCGTTGTGCTCGAATTCGCGCGCCGAGCCGTAACTGAAGTCATCGAACAGCACGGGCACCAGAGCCGGCGGTGGACCGCGGCGCGGAGCGGGCTGCGTTTCGGAGCCGGAGTTCATCGTGTGCTCACTCATGCTGATCGTCGCTTCACAGCCGGCTACCGCCAGCAGGACGACCCAGAGAGCCAGCCGCAGACCGAATGCGCTCACTAGAGCGCAGGCAAGGTGGGCTTGAGAATCATCAGCACCAGGGCGATGAGGGGGGCCAGCGTCGCGACGGAGCCCCAGATGGCCCAGCTTCGATGTAGCGATTCATAGCGTGCCCAGTCGAACTGGCCGGTGTTGCCCGCTCGGGCAAGCGCGGTGATTTTCCGCTGTAGTGGGCCGACCGAAAACATGAAAGACAGCCCGGAGATGATCAGCAATACGAGGCCCCAGAAAATCCACCCGGTCCTCAGGATGGGGAAGCCGCCGGTAATCGCGGCAGCGAGGCCAGCAATCGTCAGCAGCGTGACGCCGGGCATTGTGAACCAGCGATCGCTGCGCGTAATGCCTTCGAAGGCATGCGCGATGATTTTCGGGTCGCGGGTCCTGCCCGCGTGATACGCCCAGAATACGCCCGTAATGATGTTGCCGAGGAACAGCACAACGCCGATGACATGCAATACCTTCCAGGTCAGGTACACGACAACCTCCAATGAACCGGCTTTTTTTCCGCGACCTGCGAGGCCTCAGCCTTCGAGCGCCTTCAGCAGCTCCTCGGTCTTCGCCTTCATCAGCCCCTCATCGCCGCGCGACTCCACGTTGAGCCGCACCAGGGGCTCGGTGTTTGAAGTACGCAGATTGAAGCGCCAGCGATCGAATTCCATCGACAGGCCGTCGGTGTAATCGACGCTCTGCGCCTTGGACTTATAGAGCTTCTCGATACGCTGGATCGCCGCCTTCCCGTCCGGGAGCTTGCGATTGATTTCACCGCTCGCGGGAAACAGCTTGATCCTTTCGTCCACGAGTGCTGATAGCGACTTGCCGGACTCGCAGACGATCTGCGTCACCAGCAGCCACGGAATCATGCCGCTGTCTGCGTAGGAGAAATCGCGAAAGTAGTGATGAGCACTCATTTCGCCGCCGTAGACGGCATCCTCGGTCCGCATCTTTTCCTTGATGAACGCGTGACCGGATTTGCACAGTACTGGAATCCCGCCCAGTGACTTCACCATGTCCACGGTGTTCCAGGTGAGACGCGGGTCGTGCACGATCTTCGCGCCCGGATAGCGCTTGAGGAACGCCGAAGCCAGCAACCCGACGATGTAATAACCCTCGATGAAGCGACCGCCCTCGTCGAAAAAGAAGCAGCGATCGAAGTCGCCATCCCAGGCAAGACCAAGATCCGCCTTGTGCTTGCGGATCGCGTCGATGGTTGGCGCGCGGTTTTCCTCCAGCATCGGATTGGGTACGCCGTTTGGGAAATGACCGTCCGGCTGGTTAAAGAGCTTGATGAACTCGAACGGCAGGTGCTTCTCCAGCTGATCGATAATGAGCCCAGCACCGCCATTGCCCGCATTCACCACGATCTTGAGCGGCTTGAGCTTGCTGGGCTCGATGTAGCTCAGAAGATGCTCGAGATATGTCTTGCTGGTATCGAGATCCTGGCGGCGCCCGGCACGCGGCGGCGATGCAAACTCGCCTCGTTCGGCGATGACCCGAATATCCTCGAGCCCGGTATCTGAGCTGATCGGCTTAGCCCGTTCGCGCACCATCTTCATGCCGTTGTAATCCGGCGGATTGTGGCTCGCAGTCACCATGATTCCGCCGTCCAGGGACTCATGGAAGGTCGCGAAGTACACGCCTTCCGTGCCGCAGAGGCCGATGTCGTACACGTCGACACCCGAATCGGTGAGACCTCTGACGAGCGCATCGCGCAGTTGCGCGCTCGACAGACGGATGTCGCGGCCCACCGCAACTTTTTTGGGTTTCACGAACTCGGCGAATCCCCGGCCGATGCGATAGGCGATGTCCTCGTTGAGCTCATCCGGCAGGCGGCCGCGGACATCGTAGGCTTTGAACGACGTGATCTTCATTTCGATGCCTTCAGGAATTGGAACGCACGCCGCTCACGACGCAATTGACCACGTGGGCAAGCTGCTCGCGTGTCAGCTCAGGATAGATCGGCAGCGCGATGGTTTCTTGCGCCGCTCGCTCTGATTCCGGCATGTCACCTTCCCGGTAGCCAAGATAAGCAAAGCATTCCTGCAGATGCAGCGGTACCGGGTAGTAGATCTCGGTGCCGACACCGCACTCCGCGAGATACTTTCGCACCTCATCTCGTTTCGGCACCCGGATCACGTACTGGTTGTAGATGTGCCGATAGCCGGTACGCGCCACTGGCAGAACAATTCTCGATTCACCCGCCGCCTTGAATGCAGAATCATAGAAGGCGGCGTTCTCCTGCCGGCCGCGCGACCACTCATCCAGGTGGGTCAGCTTTACGTTGAGTACCGCCGCCTGGATCTCATCGATGCGGAAATTTCCGCCGATGAGCGCGTGGTAGTACTTGGGCTCACCGCCATGCACGCGCAGGATCTTGAGCCGATGTGCGAGCTCGGGGTCATTGGTGACGCACATGCCCGCATCACCAAATGCACCGAGGTTCTTGGTGGGAAAGAAAGAGAGGCAACCGATCGCGCCAATCGGGCCCACGCGGCGTCCCTTGGGATACTCCGACCCGATCGCCTGTGCGGCGTCCTCGATGACTCGCAAATTGAAGCGTGCCGCGAGCTCCATCAGTGGATCCATGTCCGCCGACTGACCGTAAAGGTGCACGGGCATGAGCGCACGTACTCGACCGCCGGTACGCCGATTGACGAGCCGTCCCTCACGCTTCTCACACTGGCTGGTGAGAAACTCCCCAACGGCCGCCGGTGAAATGTTGAACGTACCGGGCTCGATATCGACGTAGATGGGCCGTGCGCCCACCCGCGCAATCGTGCCGCCGGTCGCAAAAAAGGTGTATGGGCTCGTGATCACTTCATCGCCCGGCCCGATGTCGAGCGCCATGAGCGCGATGAGCAACGCGTCGGTGCCCGACGACAGGCCAATCGCGAACTTTGCCTGGCTGTACTCGGCAATGCGACGCTCGAGCTCGGTCACGGCGGGCCCCAGGATGAACATCTGGCTGGCGCACACGCGCGCGATCGCGGCATCGATTTCCGATTTCAGTGCTTGATACTGCGGCTTGAGATCAAGCAGCGGAACCTTCATCGCGGCGGGTCGGACAGCGGCGTTCATGACGTCATCTCCTGCACATCCCGAAGTGCCAGTTCTACGGCACCAGGTCTATTTGTTCGTTCCCTCGCGGCCGTAACGATCCTCGAAGCGCACGATGTCATCCTCGCCGAGATAGCTTCCAGACTGCACTTCGATGATGTGCACCGGAACCGTTCCCGGGTTTTCGATGCGGTGCCTGGTTCCGACGGGAATGTAGGTCGACTGGTTCTCTTCAAGTAGAAAGACCTCGTCGTCGCGCGTAATCCGCGCTGTGCCGGCAACGACCACCCAGTGTTCGGCGCGATGATGATGGAGCTGCAGCGAAATCGAGGCGCCCGGATTGATCGTGAGGCGTTTGACCTGAAAACGCTCCCCGCTGTCGAGGCTGTCGTAACTGCCCCAGGGCCGGAATACTTCGCGATGGAGCAGTGCCTCGCCGCGCTGCTGCGACTTCAGCCGATTCACCAGCAACTTCACGTCCTGGACCCGTGTTTTCGGCGCGACGAGCACAGCGTCCTTGGTTTCCACGACTACGTGATCGCCGAGGCCGACGGTCGCCACCAGCCTGCTGTCCGAGTACAGGAAACAGTCGTGCGTGTCTTCGGCGATGACATCGCCGTGCATGACGTTGCCTGAAGGGTCGGTCCGCGATGCTTCGTGAAGCGCCGCCCAGGAGCCAACATCGCTCCAGCCTGCATCGAGGGGCACCACGACCGCATCGCGCGTTTTTTCCATCACGGCGTAGTCGATCGACTCGCTGCGACAACGCTCGAATTCCGCCGCCGGCAGCCGCGTGAACTCCAGATCCACCTGCGCCCCAGCCACCGCTTTCTCACAAACTTCGAGAATGTCCGGTGCAAGACGCTTGAGTTCCTCCAGATAGCGGCGCGCCTTGAACACGAACATGCCGCTGTTCCAGAAGTACTCGCCGGACTCGATGAACTGCCGCGCACGTCGCGAGTCGGGCTTTTCGACGAACTGAGCCACGGGGTACGCTGGCCCCCTTCCTCCGGCCCGACGAATGTAGCCATAACCGGTCTCAGGGCTGCGTGCCACGACCCCGAAGGTGACGAGTTTTTCGTCGGCCGCCTGTGCCAGTGCAATCCGGGCCGCGCCGTGGAAAGCCGGCACATCGTCGATGACGTGATCCGCTGGAAGGACCAGCAGAATCGGATCGGCCGCGCCGTCGGACTTGAGCGCGACCAACGCCGCTACCGCGACCGCAGGAGCCGTGTTGCGCCCGACGGGCTCGAGAATGATCGAACCTGGCGCGGCACCGAGCCGACGCAACTGCTCGGCGACCATGAAACGGTGCGCCTCGTTGCAGACGACGACGGGAGCACCGAGGTTCTCGAGTCCCTTGAGCCGCTACCGCCGTGTCCTGGAGCATCGTGCGCTCCGACACGAGCGGCAGCAACTGCTTCGGATAGAGCTCACGCGACAATGGCCACAATCGCGTGCCCGAGCCACCCGAGAGTATTACGGGGATAAGCATGTTCGGCTCGCAATGACAATACGCAAACTAGCGCGCTCGCGGCAATTGTACGTCAGCCGGCGGCGCCGGACCTTCAGCTGAGATCGAGTCGCGCGCCGCGACCCACCCCGTAGTACGTAATGCCGAGCCGCGCCAGGTACGAGGGATCATAGAGATTGCGGCCGTCAAAGATTACCGGACTCTTGAGCTGCGACTTGATGTTGTCGAAGTCAGGACTGCGAAACTCCTGCCACTCGGTCACGATCGCCAGCGCATCTGCGCCGACGAGCGCCGCATTGGCATTCTTTACCAGCGTGAGATCCTTGCGATCTCCAAACGTGCGACGCGCCTCATCCATCGCTACCGGATCGTAAGCCTGCACCCTGGCGCCGTGCTCCCAGAGCTCTTCCATGAGGGCACGGCTCGGGGCTTCGCGCATGTCGTCCGTGTTGGGCTTGAACGCCAGGCCCCACAGGGCAACGGTGCGGCCGCCGAGCTTGCCATCGAAGTGCCGGTGAATCTTTCTGAAAAGCATTTCCTTCTGGCGGCTATTCACGTTCTCGACCGCCTTCAGAATCTCAGCGTCATAGTTGAGGTCCCGCGCCGAACGCGAGAGTGCCTTCACATCCTTGGGGAAGCACGAGCCGCCGTAACCGCAGCCCGGGTAGATGAAGCTGTAACCGATGCGCGGATCGGAGCCGATACCGACACGAACTTTCTCTATGTCCGCACCAAACCGCTCGGCGAGATTCGCGAGCTCGTTCATGAAGCTGATCTTGGTGGCGAGCATCGCGTTGGCCGCATACTTCGTGAGCTCCGCTGAGCGGATGTCCATCACCAGCAGCCGGTCGTGGTTGCGTATAAAAGGTTCATATAACAACCGCAGAAGTTCGGTCGTTCGTGGGTTATCCGTACCAATGATGACGCGGTCCGGTTTCATGAAATCGGCGATCGCCGCGCCTTCTTTCAGGAATTCCGGATTTGAAACCACGTCGTATTCCACCTCCACATTACGTTTGGTAATAACTTCCGCGAGCTTGGCGCGAACTTTGTCGGCGGTCCCGACAGGCACCGTCGACTTGGTAACGACAACCCGGTAATCGCTGATGTGCTGACCAATCGTGTTGGCGACAGCGAGCACGTAGGCTCAGATCGGCCGATCCGTCCTCGCCCGGAGGCGTGCCGACGGCGATGAGCTGAAATAGCCCATGCGCCACGCCCTTCGCCGCGTCGGTGGTGAATTCGATGCGACCGGCCTCAGCGTTGCGCTTGATCACGCCATCGAGCCCTGGCTCATGAATCGGCACGTCGCCGCGGTTGAGCTGCTCGATCTTCTTCGCATCGACATCCACGCACATGACGTGGTTGCCGGCATCGGCCAGGCAGGCACCCGTGACCAGACCGACGTAGCCCGAGCCAAAGATCGTCACACGCATGGCAGATGCCTTCTAATACGCTGATTGAAAAAGAAAAAGAGGCGCGGAATGTAGCGGACAGATGCCGCCAAGTAAAGCGCAGGGGCGAGTACTACTCAAGCGGCTTGAAGCGCCTACAGGGAGAAAGATTCACAAGGCAGAACGTATCTGCGCTGCGAAGCGAAACGGCCTCAATGCCCGGGCGGCGTCGGCGAGGCTGGAGTAGACGGGTTCTTGGCAGCGCGCCGCGCGGCGAGCTCGGTCACCTTGTGATCGTCTGTGACTGCCGCGAGCGTTACGCTCACTCCGGAGTGCCGCTGCCAAACGAGGTCTTCGATCCCGGCGCTCGGTTGATACTCAGCGATCGTGTGCAGTAGCAATTCGCGCGCTCTGCGGCAATCGAACTTGCGCATCGCGACCAACAGGTCGTCCAGCAGCGTCAGAACCTTTTCCCAGGGCAAAGAATGCTCCATGGCACGCATGATCATCTGGTGATCGGTGCCGGCGACGTCCTTGCCGATCAAAAGCTCCTCAAACAGCTTTTCTGCCGGCCGCAGGCCCATATAGGAGATCTCGATGTCGCCGTCCGGATGATTCTCGTCACGAACCGTAAGCCCCATCAGGTTCACCATGCGTCGCGCCAGGTCATCGATGCGCACAGGCTTTCCCATGTCGAGCACGAACACGTCGCCGCCCTTGGCCATCGAACTCGCCTGGATAACCAGCTGTGCGGCTTCGGGAATCGTCATGAAGTAGCGGATCACATCCGGATGCGTCACGGTCACCGGACCGCCGCGGCGGATCTGCTCGTGAAACAAGGGCACGACCGAGCCCGACGAGGCCAGAACGTTGCCGAAACGAACCATGCAGAATCGTGTTTTGGAACCGCGCTCCTGCATGGCCTGCAGCACGAGTTCGGCGAAACGCTTGGTCGCCCCCATGACATTCGTCGGGTTGACGGCCTTGTCAGTGGAAACCAGCACGAACGTCTCAACGTGTGTCTCAAGGGCCGCCTCTGCCGCATGCCAGGTCGCGTAGACGTTGTTATGAATCCCCTCAATCATGTTCTGCTCGACGATCGGCATGTGCTTGTAGGCGGCCGCGTGGTAGACCGTCTGGACGCCGTATGTCTGCATGATCTCGCGAACGCGATATTTGTGATGCGCGTTACCAAGTAATGCAACGATCTCGACATGCAGGTTCTCGCTGGCGCTTCTAAGGCGGAGTTCCTTCTCGATGTTGTAAAGCGCGATCTCCGACATCTCGAGTAGCAGCAGGCGCTTCGGGGCAAGCAATACGATCTGCCGACACAACTCCGAACCGATCGATCCGCCGGCGCCGGTGACCAACACAGATTTGCCTTCTATGCATCCACGCAGCAACGCGAGGTTTGGCGGAACAGGATCGCGCCCGAGCAGATCGCTGACCTCAACCTCGTGGATCTCATCGACGCGCGCGCGCCCGGCGGCCAGGTCACCAAGATCCGGGATCGTCTGCACGTGAGTGCCAAGTGACTCGAGGTGCGTCAGGATGTCGCGGCGACGACGCCTTGTTTCAGAGGGCACGGCGAGAAGGATCCGCGTGATGCTGAATTCGGGAATGATCGTCGGCAGTTCGCTGGGCGAGAAAACTTCGATGCCATTGATGACGCTGCCATGGAGCGCATGGTGATCATCAACGAAGGCGACGGGCTTGAACTCTTTGCCGCTCTGGAGCGCCACTGACAGACGCACCCCTGCTTCTCCGGCGCCATAGATCGCTACCCGCTCGCCGGCGCCGTTGGCACTCTGGAGCGCGAGCCGAACCAGGTATCGGCTTCCGGCTACATAAAGAAGAGCGAGCGCCCAATAGATAACCAACGCGCTGATCGGGACCATCCGATGCGCAAGCGTGAAATTGAGAATAGTCACCAGCGCGACGGACAGAGTCACGCCGGCGAACACGGCCAGCACCGCCCTCCCGCCGATGTACCGGATGACAGCGCGATAGAGACCGAGCTTGGCAAAGACAGGGAGGCTGGTCAGCAGGACGACGAGATAAAGCCACCCCCTGATGCCGAGGCCATGCTCGAGTGTACCGAGTCTAAGTGTAATAGCCGTGTAAAGAGCCAACGGGATCATCACCACGTCGGCCACGACCATGATGAAACGCTTGGTGCTGCGTGGCAGCTCGGTTACGAACTGCAAGCAGCGCGCAATTCTCGTCCTTTGATCCTTCATCACGGCTCACTTTCCTGATTGTGACGGCTCTGGCGCATCACTAGCGCAAGGGCCGAATTCCGTAATTCTCGTGCGACGATCTGGAACGTTGCTTCTTCTGAGTTGTCACCGGGCGTCGCAAGTCTGCCCGGCGGCGTGGATCATAGCATTCCTTTCGTACTGTGTAGCTTGGCCTAAGGTCGTAGGTAATCCAAGAGTCGCCAATCAGGGACACGCGCCGGTTCGAAGTAGGAGGGTTGTCAACGCCAGTACGATAGTCCTACTGTGTTCATCAGAACTCGCGGACCCACTCGGCCATAGCACGCCAGTGTTGATCTTTCGGCGCTGACGGGGAGCGCTCGCGACTCTCAAAGCCAGCCAGGGTCGTGAGCCTGCCCCCGAAAAGCTCCTGACGATAAAGCAAATCGATGCTTTCCACGTCGCTAGCAAGGGGTGCAATCGTCTGGGAGGGTTCTGCCACAACAGTCGCATCGCGATTCAGGTTGGCATTGCGTACGATCAATTCCCAGGACGTGCCAGTCGGGGTGACAAAGAGCGCGCCCACTGTTGTCATCCGGCTATCCGAGTCAACTGCCTGGCCGATGCTTCGGCCGCGGAATCGATAGCCAACAGTGTAAATACCACTCTCGTACGCGCAATCGAACTCCGGCATCTGACGCGAGAAATCGCATGTGGCATCCGTATACTCGATGTGCACGCGATAGCTGCTACCCGGACCTACTGAGCCCCAATGCTCGACTCCGAACAAGCCAAGGAACTTGCTCGGCAGCGCGCCCGCTTCGTCTTCACCAATCATCTGGCCATAGAGCGCGAACGGAACGCTCCTCCAAGGCGAGGAAAAGCGCAGGTCGTAGCCGGCGAGTTGATCACCTGGTTGCTGGGATGGGTCCTGATCGTTGTCGTTTCCCGTGAACATGTCCCAGAACGTGCCAAGACTGCAGGGACGTCCGTCGCCACACATCAGAGCCGTGCGTGACAACCCGATCTCCAGATGTCTCCACGGTTTGAATGTCACGCGCGCTTCGAAGATTCGCGTGCGATCGAAATCCTCGCGATGGTCCTCCAGTTGCCCGAGGCCAATACTCGCTCGCCACGGACCGAACCACTTCAGCACCGGAACATCGAATGGGTCGGAGTAGTTGCGCTCCCAGGTGACGGCGGGAATCGGCCTTGCGCTGGTCGAAAGGATGAGACTGCCGTCCCAACCCGGACCCCACCACCGATCCATGTAGCCTGCCGACAGCATCGTGTTTCCTAGAGTTGCGCCGACATACGAGCCATCGGGACGCCATGTCTGGCCATCGTCGGCGTCAGTAACCGCAGTCGCCTGCACCCGAATCGCGACGGAATCCCCGATCCATGCGATGCCCGCTTCGAGTTCCCCTTCTTCACGAGGTGTGCCCGCAAATCCACGCAGCTCATCGGGGTCGGTCGCTCCCGAAGCCCGCACGTGATTCCGGATGCCATGGGTGCGCATCATCGCGTGCGCGGCTCGTCTTAGCCGACTCAACGCCGCCTGCTCGCCGCCTGTGAGCTGACTGGGCTGATCGAGTGCCGTGATGTCACGCGCAATATCCGGCCACGGAATGGGCCACTGAGTGATCGGGCCCTTGATGACGCCGGCATCTGCCAGCATCTCGATATCGTGACGCAGTACCTCATCCCCTGGTGCGAGCCATGGGTCGGCGCACGCGAGTGACGACGCCAGGACTGATGCCACAAAAAAGCTCCGGCTGGCACCGACAGGACGAGGCACGATCGCTCTATTTTGGTTCAAAATCGGTGTTGGTAGGTCGCGAAAGCGTGCACGTGCTCGTCAACCTCATCCGTCACCTGATCCGTCGCTTCATCGAACCCAATTCCAACCTTCAATTCGCTGCGTTGCCTCGAGAGCACGGCTCCGAATTCCACTCCCCAGTCGTCGACCGGTTCCTGCGCGACAGTGTTGATGGTGTCGGGAACTGCACCGCCACGGTTCAGCTCCGAGTAACGCAACAACAACCACCCGCTCACCGAAAACGGCGTGGCAAGCTGCACACCCAACGTATAGCTCCTGCCGTCGCCATCGATTGTGTGGCCCACGGGGCGGCCATGGTACCGATAGCCCTCCACCGGAAAGAGGTGATGCGTGTATGCGCAATCGAACAGCACCGAATCACCACCCGAGCTATCACCGCATGTCGTATAGGCCACTTCTGCGTGACCCCGCCAAGCATACCCGCTCTGCGTTGCAACCCAGGCTTCCGCGCCCCAAAGCGTCAGTTGCCTTCCGATTCGAACACTCGTCCCGTTAAGGTCTCCGGACTCGCCGGTCTTCTGATAGTAGAAACTCACGGGGAGCCAGGTGACCGGCGACCCCCACCGGAAACTATAGCCTCCGAGCTGATTGCCGGGCTCGTCCGCCGTACTCACGACAACGCCCGCGCTGTCCTTGCCAGTAAGTACGTGCCAGAAGGCATCCAGGTCGCAAGGCAGACCTTCCGCACACCACATCGCCGTTCGCTCGATGGCGAACTCGAAGCCGCGAAACGGATGCACGGAGCCAATCTTGATGTTTCCAAACGGTCGAAACGAAAGTCGCGTCCCAAAAAGCAAGGGGTGATCTCGATCCTCGCGGTGTTCTTCCATTGCTTCCCATGAACGTCGTGAAACGCCACGGACCGATCCAGCTCAGCCACTTCGATTCAAAGGCTTTTGACGATTCGCGATCGAGGGCGATGCTCGGGATGGGCCGAGCATTGTTCGAAAGGAGCAAGCTCCCGTCCCAGCCGGGCCCCCACCATCGATCAAGCGAACCGGCTGTAAGCAGCCAGTTGCCGAGACGCATCGAACCGTACGTGCCATCGAGCCGCACGGATTTGTCATCGTCCGGGTCGGATACCAGTTGCACGGCGAGGCGACCGGCAAATCGCTCGCCGGCACCACTCAGCGTGCCACCGATCTCAGCTTCTTCACGCGGCGTGTCTTCGAAGGTTCGCAGCACGACGGGGTTCGCCGCGGCTGAGACATGCCCGGTCACGCGGAATGCGTCGCGACGAAACATCGACAGCCGACCTTGCACGCGGCCGATCGCAGCGAGCTGGCCGGCCGAGAGATGTGCGCGGTCTTTGACGTTCTCGAGTGACCACGCGATGTCGGCTGATGGAATTGGCCACGAGGTCAGCACAACATCGATGACGCCGGAATCAACGAGGTACTGGATATCACTCCGCAGCGCACTGTCGCCAGCGTCGAGCCACGCCTCAGCCTTGACGTTCGTAGCGAACAACAGAAAGAACGCAAGAAGTGCGGCCTGTCGTGTCATTCCGGATCTCATCGAAGCGTTGTGAAGGCTGCTCCTCATCCACTCCGCTCCTTGGGCGAAGCGCGCGAGGTTAGCGTAACGGACGCGAAGCGCAAGCTTGCGAATGACGCGGAAGGGAGACACCCGGGCTCATTTGTGTTCGTGTGTGCTTTACTTGTTTCTCAACGCCAACGGGCTACGTATTCGAGCAGCCCGCTCAGCTCGTGCCCGCTTGCGATGGCCGGCGCCGGATCGGTCACGACCGGAATCAGTTTGTCAGCGACTTTCTTGCCGAGTTCCACGCCCCACTGATCGAACGGGTTGATATCCCAGATCACGCTCTGCACGAACACCTTGTGCTCATAGAGGGCGATCAGCCTTCCGAGCGTGAGCGGATCGAGCCGCTGGAACAGCAGGATGCTATTCGGACGATTGCCCGGGTGTACCTTGTGTGGTACGAGCTCGGCGAGTCTGGTCCCGACAGCACCGCTCGCCGCCAGATCCTTGCGCACCTGTGTCTCATCCTGCCCCGCCATGAATGCCTGTGCCTGTGCGAAGCAGTTTGCCGTCGCAAGGTTCTGCTGATCCGGAAAGCCGCTCGAACTCTGCACCGGCGCAAGGAGGTCGAGCGCCACGTCCGCCGTGCCCTGGTGCAGGAGCTGAAAGAATGAATGCTGTGCGTTCGAGCCGGGCTCGCCCCATAGCACCGCTCCAGTCTGGTATTCAACTTCCTGCCCGTCGCGCGTCACGCGCTTGCCGTTGCTCTCCATTTCGAGCTGTTGCAGGTACGCCGGCAGACGGTGCAACCGCTGATCGTATGGCAGCACTGCGTGACTCGGTATCGCAAGGAAATTGCGATTCCAGACGCCGACCAGCCCGAGCAAGACGGGCAAGTTCCGCTCGAGCGGGGCTGATGCGAAATGCTCATCCATCATCCGACCGCCGTCGAGGAACGCCTGGAAGTTCTCTGTACCAACAGCCAGCGCGAGCGATGCTCCGATTGAAGACCACACCGAATACCGCCCACCTACCCAATCCCACATCGCAAAACGCAGCGCAGGGCCGACGCCGAATTCGTCCATCGCATGCTGGTTGACGGACACCGCAGCGAAATGTCTTGGCAACGCAGCCGCGCCGAGACGCTCGACAATCCAGCGACGTGCCAGTTGTGCATTCGACATTGTTTCGAGTGTCGTAAAGGTCTTCGAGCAAACGATGACAAGCGTTGTCTCCGGATTCGTGCTCGCAATCGCGTCGGCAAGCTGACAACCGTCGACGTTCGACACAAAGTGCATCTCGAGCCCGCGAGCGCGAAATCTCGCCAGCGCCTCCACTGCCATCACGGGGCCGAGGTCGGACCCTCCGATGCCGATATTGATCACCGCCTCGAATTTCTTGCCGGTGTGGCCGGTGATTCGTCCCTCGTGCACGTCACGCACGAAGTTGAGGAGTTTCTCTCGCTCGGCCTTGACGTCGCGCATGACGTCTCGGCCGTTAACGAGCAGCGAGTGATCTAGGGACCGGCGCAGTGCCGTGTGCAACGCCGGCCGGTCTTCGGTGTTGTTGACCCGCTCACCCGCCAGGAGGGCGGCAATACGCGTCTCCAAATCGCACTCTCGTGCCAGCTGGATGAGGAGCGCGATCGTTTCAGGCTGTAAGTGTTGGCGCGAGAAATCAAGCAGCAGATCGACTGCTTCACGCGACAGGCTGGCGAAACGACGTGGATCTGCGGCGAACATGTCGCGCACCTTTTGGGCGCCGAGTTGCTCGCGGTGCTTGTTGAGCGCCTGCCAGGCAGGAAGATTCGAGCGCGAAGAAGCGGCCATGGCCGAGAGCCTTGCTAATGCACCTGCCGAGAGTATTGCAGGAGCGCGGCTGCGGGGGTATCCGTCAGGCCTATCTGGATACTCTAGTTGGTGCCGTAGTAGCCCCGATACCACTCGACGAACCGCTTCACTCCGACCTCAACCGGGGTCGCTGGCCTGTAGCCCACGTCCCGCACCAGGTCTTCGACATCCGCGAATGTGTCCGGTACGTCGCCCGGCTGCATCGGCAGCATGTTCTTGATGGCCTTGCGCCCCAGCTCCGCTTCGATCACCTGGATATAGCGCATCAACTCCGTCGGTTGATTGTTGCCGATGTTGTAGATCCTGTAAGGGGCGCGGCTGCTGGCCGGGTCGGGCTGATCGCCATCCCAGGTCGGATTCGCCTTCGCAACGCGGTCAGAGGCGCGGATCACGCCTTCGACGATGTCATCGACGTAGGTGAAGTCGCGGCGATGATTGCCGTAGTTGAATACATCGATCGGCTTACCTGCAAGGATGTTGCGTGTGAAGAGAAACAGCGCCATGTCGGGACGACCAAACGGCCCGTACACGGTGAAAAAACGCAGGCCCGTGGTGGGCAGGCCATGCAAGTAAGAATACGTATGCGCCATGAGCTCATTGGCTTTCTTGGTCGCCGCGTACATCGAGAGCGGATGATCGACGTTCTGGTGTACCGAGAACGGCATCTTGGTGTTCGCGCCGTACACGGAGCTGGTCGACGCGTACACGAGGTGCTCGACGCCTGAGTGTCGACAGCCCTCGAGTACGTTCATGAATCCGACCACATTGCTATCGATGTAGGCATCCGGGTTGGTGAGCGAGTAGCGCACGCCCGCCTGGGCTGCGAGATGAATGACCCGCGGAAACTTCTCGCGTTCGAACAACGCCGTCATCCCCGTCGCGGTCCGCCACATCGAGTTTTACGAAACGAAAGCGCGGATTGCCTTCGAGCTGCTTGAGTCGCGCCTGTTTCAGGGTGACGTCGTAGTACTCGTTGAGATTGTCCAGCCCAACGACCTCATCGCCGCGATTGAGCAACGCGCGCGCAGTGTGATAGCCGATGAACCCCGCCGCACCAGTGACCAGAATCTTCACGTTCTACAGCCTTCCGTCGACTTCGTGAGAACGGAACACATACTTGATGTCGTAGAGGACGTGATCGCGCTTGGCGAGCGCTCTGATCTTCGCAAGTCCCATGTCGCGAAACTCCTTGTGCGCAACTGCCATGACGATCGCATCGTAGCCTGACTTGCGTGGCGTCTTTACCGGCTTCAGCCCGTACTCGTGGTGTGCTTCCTGCCCATTGACCCACGGATCGTAAATGTCCACCTTAGCGCCATACTTTTCCAACTCTCGCACGACATCGACAACCTTCGAGTTGCGCACGTCCGGGCAGTTTTCTTTGAATGTCATCCCCATCACGAGGATGCGGGAGCCTTTCACGTGGATCCGGCGCAGATTCATCCGCCGCACCACTTCGCTCGCCACATAGAGCGCCATGTTGTCGTTGAGCCGGCGCCCCGCGAGGATCATCTCCGGGTGATAGCCGATCTCCTGCGCCTTGTGCGTCAGGTAGTAGGGATCGACGCCGATGCAGTGTCCCCCGACCAGTCCAGGCCGGAAGGGCAGGAAGTTCCACTTCGTGCCGGCGGCGAGAAGTACCTCTTCTGTGTCGATGCCGAGGCGATTGAAAATCAGTGCCAGCTCGTTGATGAGCGCAATATTGACGTCGCGCTGCGTATTCTCGATGACCTTCGCGGCCTCGGCCACCCGAATGCTGGAGGCGCGATGAGTGCCCGCTTTGATGATCGCGCCGTATAGCGAATCGACAAACTCCGCGATTTCCGGCGTCGAACCTGATGTGATCTTGCGGATCGTCGTCAGCCGATGTTCCTTGTCGCCGGGGTTGATGCGCTCCGGGCTGTAGCCGGTAAAAAAATCGGTGTTGAACTTGAGTCCCGAGTGCTTCTCCAGCACCGGTACGCATATTTCTTCTGTGCAGCCCGGGTACACCGTCGATTCGTATACGACGACGTCACCCTTCTTGAGGACCTGGCCTACCGTCTCGCTTGCCTTGACCAATGGCGTCAGGTCCGGCCGCTTGTAATTGTCGATCGGCGTCGGCACCGTCACGATGAACACGCGGCACGTCTTGAGGTCGGCGATCCTGCTGGTGAACTTCAGGCGCGTCGCCGACTTCAATTCCGCGCGCGTCGCCTCCAGAGTACTGTCCTTCCCCGCTTTGAGCTCGGCGATTCGCTGCGGCTTGATGTCGAAGCCCACGGTATGAAAGTGCTTGCCGAATTCGACCGCCAGCGGTAGGCCTACATAGCCGAGACCGATAACGCCGATGCGACAGTTTCTCAACCCGGGCATGCCCTGACTCCGACGAATTCGCATTTGTTGTTGGTAGCTATTGTCCCGAATTCAGCGGGTTCTTGGACGAGAATTGGCTCGCAAGTCCGTCGTCTGCGGCCCTCAAAAGCGCGCTCCCACACCCCCCGAGACCTGGTCGATGGTTCTCAGGAATCGCTCATGCGCCTGGATTTCCTCGGCGCTGGCGCGTAGCACGAGCAGCTGCACCTCCGACCTCACGGTGCGTGGAACCGACTGCACCCGGATCTGCCCCGTGGTTTCGACTCCACCCAGAATCAGGGCGCCCTGCCCACCCGTCATTGCCAGGTACACATCCGCAAGGATCCGCGCATCAAGCAGTGCGCCGTGCAACTCCCGATGCGAGTTGTCGATCGAGTAGCGCTTGCAGAGCGCATCGAGACTGTTGCGTTGGCCCGGATGCATCTGGCGCGCGAGCACCAGCGTGTCGAGTACCGTGCACAGCCCATTCATCGGCTGGCGCGCGCTCTCGAGGCGGCTCAGCTCCATGTCGAGAAAGCCGACGTCGAACGGCGCGTTGTGAATCACAAGCTCGGCACCTGCCACGAACTGCAGGAATTCCTCGGCAACCTGGCCGAAGCGCGGCTGATTGACGAGAAACTCGTTCGTGATCCCGTGTACGTTGCGCGCGCCGTAGTCGATCTCGCGGTCAGGGCATAGATAGCGATGAAAGTTGCGCCCGGTGTGGCGCCGATTGATCAGCTCCACGCAGCCGATCTCGATGATGCGATGGCCGAGGCCGAGTTCCAGCCCGGTCGTTTCTGTATCAAGGACGATCTGACGCATCGAACCCCACTAGTTCATCGATTGCTTCGTTGGCAATTCTATCTACGCGCTCGTTGCCTGCAATGCCCGCATGCCCCCGCACCCAGTGCCATTCGATCTCGTGGCGCTGGCTCAGGGCATCGAGCTCCTGCCAGAGATCCACATTCTTTACCGGCTTGCGGGCTGCGGTCTTCCAACCGCGCTGCTTCCATTGGTCGAGCCACTCGGTGACTCCACGCTTCACGTATTCCGAATCCGTGTGCAGGCTGACGCTGCACTTGCGCCGCAAGGCTTCGAGCGCACGAATCGCAGCTGTAAGCTCCATCCGATTGTTGGTGGTGTGATCCTCGGCGCCCTTGAGCACCTTCTCATGTTCGCCGGAGATCAGCACGGCAGCCCACCCTCCGGGACCCGGGTTGCCGCGACACGCACCATCGGTCCAGATTTCTACGTCGGTCACGAGCGCATTCGGGGTGTCGGCTCGACCAGCCCGCCGACCATCGAGCGCCGCTCGCGCCGTTTCGGGCGGATCGGTGTAAGTGTGTAGGTGCGTTTGCGCGCCTTGATGAGATACGCACCCGCCGGCAGCAGCCGATGTGGCGTGAATCCGCCGGTCTGCGCGGAGATCGAGGTCGCCCGGCGCGGCGTCAGCGGCAGACGATAAAGATAACGGCGCACTGCCGTGATTTCGAATCCGAGCAACGCAAACCAATCGCGCACCCGGCTCTCCGAAATGAGCCTCGCAAGTCCCGGTGGAAAGCCTTCGCTCGACAGGCGATGCCTCGCCCCCCACGTCCCCACCGCGCTGAACCCGAGAACCAGGAGCTGGCCCTCGGCCACGAGAACGCGTGCCACTTCACGCAGCACCGCGTGCGGATCGTTATCAGTCTCCAGGGTGTGCGGCAGAAGGACCGCATCGACGGAGTCCGACGCGACGGGCAGAGCCTCGGTCTTGCAGAACACCTGGGCCTGCCCTGTCAGTGCGGAACAGATCACAGTTTGACGCTGGGTTCTGGCCGCCGGGAAGTACGTTTTCGGGTCGCCCCATGTGCCGATCTGCACGAGTTGAATGCCAAAAACATCGTCGAGGGCCTCGTTCAGCACCTGACGTTCCTGCTCCGCGAGCAGCGCACCGAGTGGCGTCGTGAGCCAATGACGCAGGCGGTCGGCGCGTTCAGCCATCGTGGACTGGTTCACACAAAATCAACGCTTTAAGAGGGAAAACCGATGGCAATTTTGAGCCCTTGAAGTTAAATTCGCGAGCAATTCCACGAACATCTGCCCACACGGAATGGGAGCCATGCTCGAGGCGACGCCGGTCAGGGCATTTTCGGACAACTACATCTGGATGCATCCACGGCGCACGTCAGCACACGCGCGTCGCCGCGGTGGATCCTGGTGAGGCTGGGCCGGTAATTTCTGCACTCGAGCAGCAGCATTGGCAGCTCAGCGCGATTCTCGTCACTCATCATCACCCCGATCACGTCGGTGGAGTTTCCGAGCTGGTGGAACGCTTTCACGTCCCGGTGTACGGCCCGGCGGGCGAGACGATACCTGAACGGACGGTAAGCGTCGCGGGTGGCGCTCGGGTGCATTTGCAGGAGCTCGAGCTCGACTTCGACGTCCTCGACATCCCCGGCCACACGCGCGGCCATGTCGCTTATTGCGGACACGGGGCGCTGTTCTGCGGCGACACCCTCTTCAGCGCCGGCTGTGGGCGGCTGTTCGAGGGCACCCCTGCTCAGATGCAGCGCTCACTGAGCACGCTGCGCGAACTGCCACCTGATACGCGCGTCTATTGTGGACACGAGTACACGCTCAGCAATCTACGTTTTGCACTCGCGGTGGAACCCGACAACGGCGTCACGCGCGAGTATCTGGAGACGGCAAAGGATATGCGTTCCAAGGGCCGCCCGACCTTGCCGTCGAATATGGCGTTGGAGATCGCCGTGAACCCGTTCTTGCGCTGGGACGAGCCGACCGTACAGAAGTCGGCCGAGCGCAAGGCTGGACGCTCCCTCGACAACCCGGTCGAGGTGTTCGCGACGATCCGACGATGGAAGGACGGGTTTAGCTGATCGAGGGCCAAGAATTGACAGAGCAACACTTTCGTCGCGTCTTTCTGGCGACACTGATGACATTACCGCTGCTTCTCTCCGCTTGCTCCAGTGTGGTTCGCAAGCCGGAGCCTGAGGCAAGCGTGGTGGCTGCATCCGTCGCTTTGCCGGCGGACTACCAGGCGCCTGTAGACCCCAGATTTGCTCCGCAGCCCGAGGTGCCGGCAATTGAAGCCGTGGCTGCGGACAGCGCTGCCGAGCAGCAGCAGCGTGCGGTGGAATACGCTGACCTATTCGATCGCATTCGGAGCGGTTTCGCCCTGCCTGACGAGTCAGAGTTGGCCATCGATGTGCAGATGGCTTGGTACGTGAACCATCCCGATTACATGGAACGTACGTTTACGCGCGGCCAGCGTTACCTGTACCACATCGTCTCCGAGCTCGAGGCACGCCACATGCCGCTCGAGCTCGCGCTCTTGCCGGTTGTGGAGAGTGCCTTCGAGCCTTTCGGTTACTCGCGGGCACGCGCCGCGGGCCTGTGGCAGTTCATTCCTGCAACGGGCGTGCGTTTCGGACTCAAGCAGAACTGGTGGTATGACGGTCGTCGCGACCTGGTCGAATCCACCCGCGCTGCGCTCGACTACCTGCAGTACCTCAACACCGAATTCAACGGCGATTGGCTGCTTGCGATCGCGGCATACAACTCCGGCGAGCTCAACGTGCATCGGGCGGTCCAGGAAAACCTGAAACACAAACGGCCGACCGATTTCTGGCATCTCAATCTGCCGAAGGAGACGCGCGCATATGTGCCGAAGCTCCTCGCCATGCGGCGCATCGTCGCGGATCCGGGTGCAGTAGGGCTCGAGTTCTCCACCATCCCGAACGAGCCGTACTTCGCGCGTGTGGAAACCGGCGGACAGATCGACCTGAAGCTCGCGGCAGAAATCGCGGGTGTCGAGACTGAAGAACTCGCATACCTCAACCCGGCTTTCAATCGCTGGGCCACCGACCCTGACGGCCCGCACTTCCTGCTGCTCCCGGTTGAGACCAGTGAAGGATTTCGCGATGCCCTGGCGCAGGTGCCTACGCGGGACCGCGTGCCTTACGCCAGCTACGACGTCCGGGCAGGGGAAAACCTGACTGCATTTGCCAAGCGCTGCGGCACGACGGTCACCGTGGTGCGTGAGATCAACAACCTTCAGGGCACACGACTCAAGTCCGGCGAGACATTGCTCGTCCCCGCAAGCGGCGGCGCGCTGCATCCGAAGATCGCGCTGGCAGCCGCTCGTGTGGACGGCCGCGCACCCGCCACCCGCGGCACCTTCCATGTCGTCCGTCGGGGCGAGTCTTTGTGGAGCATCGCACGCAGCAATGGCATCAACGTAAATACGCTGGCGAGCATCAATGGCATGGCGCCAGGTGACACTCTTTCTGCCGGAAAGAAACTGCGCCTTCGCGGCAGTAGCACTAGCAGCAGCAGCAATTCATCCGGTGCGACAGTGCTGGCCGCCATGGGCGAAGCGATGACCTACACCGTGCGTCGGGGTGACACCCTTTACGATATTGCGCGTCGCTTCAGCGTGTCGATCGCTCAGCTTCTCAACTGGAACGGTCTCAGTAAGCAAGACGCGCTGATGCCCGGCCAGCGGCTCGTGATGTACGTCAGCGGCCGCGCTAAGGGGTGAGCTCGGTGCCTTCTATCGCCCCGCACACGGATGTACGGGGCGGACGGACCACAGGGATGTAATCGCACAGCATCCCAAGCCGCTCGGCTACAATCCCTCGCATCCCCACATTGGGAGCCCTCATCATGGGATTCCTTGCCGGCAAACGGGCTCTGATTGTTGGACTCGCCACCGAGCGCTCAATCGCGCACGGCATTGCTCAGGCCATGCATCGCGAAGGCGCGGAGCTGGCGTTCACGTATCTCGAGCGACTCAAGGACCGAGTGGTGGGCCTTGCCGGTGAGCTCGGTTCGAAGCTCACGATGCCCATGAATGTGGAGTCCGACGACGAGATCAGCCGCGCGTTCGCTGACCTCAAGCGCCACTGGGACAGCACCGACATCATCGTGCACTCCGTCGCTTTCGCTCCTCGCGAAGCACTAGCCGGGGGGTTCGTCGACAGCACTTCGCGCGACTCGTTTCGCATCGCGCACGAGATTTCGAGCTACAGCCTGACTGCCCTGGCGCGCGAAGGGCGCTCCTTGATGGCAGGGCGAAATGGCGCGCTGCTCACCTTGAGCTATCTGGGCGCGGTGCGCTCCATACCCGCGTACAACGTCATGGGGCTGGCTAAGGCCAGCCTCGAGGCCAACGTGCGTTTTCTGGCGGCGGACCTCGGTCCGGCAGGAATCAGGGTGAATGGCATTTCGGCCGGCCCAATCAAGACGCTGTCGGCCGCGGGAATCGCCGGGTTTCGCAAGATGCTGGCGCACGTCGCGCACACTGCGCCATTGCGCCGGAATGTAACGCTCGAAGACGTCGGCAACGCCGCGGCCTTCCTATGCTCGGATCTCGCGGCCGGCATCACCGGCGAGATCCTGTATGTCGACGCGGGCTACAACACCGTCGGGATGAGCTTCGGCGAAGAATCCGCGAGCGACTGATCAGAGGTGTCACCTCCTGAACGGTGTCAGAGGAATCCCCTCCTCTCCTTCCAGGCGCGCCACGATCACCGCGCAACATGAGTCGGCAAAGACGTTCACCGCCGTGCGGCACATATCGAGGATGCGGTCGAACACGAGCAGCACCCCGATCGCTTCCGCCGGCAGCCCCACCGCTGTCAGGATCACGGTGATCGCCACCAGCGATGAGGCCGGAATCCCGGCAATGCCCATCGAGGTGACGAGGGCCAGCACCGCGATCGTGAACTGGTGACCGAAGGTCAGGTGCAGCCCGTATGCCTGGGCGATGAACATCGCCGCGGCACATTCGTAGAGCGCAGTTCCGGCATGATTGAGTGAGGCGCCCAGCGGCATGACGAACCCGGTGACGCGGTTCGACACGCCGACCCGACGCTCGGTGCAATCGATGCTCATCGCAAGCGTTGCAGAGGAAGATGCGGTGGAGAATGCCGTGAGGAGTGCCGGCGCCATGGCCGGGAACATTGGCCACGGATTGGCTCGCCCGGCGAAGCGCACCAGCGCAGGCAGCAGCACGAGGAAGTAGATTGCGAGCCCGGCGAGCACGGTCCCGCTGAAAACCAGCAGCGGACCCGCGGCGCCAAAGCCGGTTTTCGCAACCACGCGCGCCGCGAGACCGAATACACCGATCGGCGCGAGGCGCATGACGAACTCGGTCATGCGCATCATCACCTGGAACACGCCGTGAAAGAACCCGAGCACCGGCTTTGCGTACTGGGACTCCACGCGCGTGATGAAAAACCCGAACAGGATGCTGAAGAACACGAGGCCCAGCAGCTTGTTGTTGAGCGCCGCCTCGATGACGTTGGGCGGAAAAATGCCCAGCAGGATGTCAACCAGCTTGCCGCTGCCCGAGCCCACGGTGCCGGAGACGTCCTGCTCGGACGCCGCAAGGGCGAGCAGTTCGCGGGCTGGGACGCCATCGACGATCCCCGGCCGGACGATGTTCAACAAAGTGAGGGCCACGAGCACCGCGATCAGTGTCGTGAGGACATAGAAAAGAAGCGTCTTGCTGCCGAGGCGCCCGAGGTCACGCGCCGAGCCGATGCCTGCCACGCCACTGATCACCGAGGAGACGATCAACGGCACGACCAGCATCTTCAGCGCGTTAACGAACAGGCTGCCGAGGAAGTCGTAGATCGAGATCAGCGAGACCCCGAAAATCGAGCCCTCTGGTCCAGTCAGGTAGCCAGCGAGCGCACCGATCGCGATGGCGATCAGAATCTGCCAATGGAGCGGGATCCTAAAAATCAGGTTCGTATTCATGTCCAAGCGCCGCAGCTGTGGAATCGTGCGAGCAGCTAACTGAAAAGTAACGCCCGCCTACTCGAAGATCTTCGTGTTCTTCGTGACCTTGGATTCAGCGCGCAATGCCTGCATGTAGCTCGTGACTTCGCGCGTGCCGACCCGTGCGTTCAAACCGCGTTCCCGGTTCTGCTGATCCTGTGCGGCCTCAACGGAGGCGTCCTGTCGCACGCCCGAAAACGCGAGCAGTGCCGCATCGCCGTTGCCGAGTGGCACCGACTGATAGCGCGCGCCCGACTCCGGCGCAGGTGTGGCGAAGAGTGCGTTGCGCAGCTCGATCGGGAGCGTGGTATCAGTGCGGCCGAGGTATTTCGGCCCTTCTGCCTTGAGCTTGCGCTGAGTGGCAACCTCATTCCAGGTCATGGCTCCGGCGCGCAGCTTCTCGGCAAGTTCCGCCGCCATTCGCCGAGCACTGGCGCTCGCTCCCTCCCGAATCAATTGCTCCACGATCTGCGCACGCACGTCCGCAAGCGGCTTCTGTTGGGGCTCGACTCGCGACACTACGTGCAACACTACGATATCGCCCGGGCCCAATTCGACAGGCTTGCTGTTCTGTCCGTTGAGCACCTCGTTGTTGTCGAAGATCGCCGCGATCAATTCGTCGCGGCGCCCGAGCGGAGCGCCGCCCTCACGCGTAAACGCGGCGATTTCCTGCACGGGCAACGACACTTCCTTACCGACCGCATCAATATCGTCGATATGCTCAAAAGCCTTGTCTGCGAGCTGCTCCTGGCGTTCACCGAATACCTTCTCGGCTTCCTGCTTGCGGTACTCGGCTTCGAGCTCGGCACGTACGTCCTGGAGCGCCTTCTGCTTGGCCGGCTGGATCTCGTCGAGACGGAGGATGTGATACCCGAACTGGGTGCGTACCGGACCTCGCACCTCGCCCGGTTTCATGCTGAAGAGCGCGTCCGCAAATGGCCCAACGAAAAAACTGCGCTCCGCCCACCCGAGATCGCCGCCCTGCGCCGCGGAACCGGCATCCTGCGACAGCTCGCGGGCCAGCTTGGCGAAATCGCCGCCGGAATTCACCTTGGCCAGGATGTCCTCGGCTTTCTTGCGTGCCGCCGCATCTTCAGCATCGCTACTCACCTGGACCAGGATGTGCCGACCGCGCCGCCTCTCCACCTCGACGTAACGATCCTTGACGCTCTCATAGTAAGTCGCGAGCGCTTCGTCGCTGACTTTCACCTGCGCGGCGATGTCGTCCACTTTCAGCTCGATGTACTTGAGCGCGACGGTATCGGGCGTCATGAAATTCGATTTGTTCTTTTCGTAGTGGGCATTGACGGCGGCATCGTCGGGCACCGAGCCGGCGGCGAAATCGGCGGACGGAATCAGCATCCAGCTCGCTTCGCGCTGCTCGCGCTCCAACGCCCGAGCCCGATTCAGCTCTGCCGGAGTGACGAACGCAGAAACGGCGAGGCCATTCTGCAGCTGGGAAATCTGCAGGCTGCGGCGCTGATCGGCTTCGAACGCGGCCGGTGAGATGCCCTGCGCCTGGAGCAAGCGCATCGCGACTTCTTGAGAGAACTTGCCATCGATCTGGAACTGCGGGATTTCCTCGAAGGATTTCATCACTTGCTGATCGCTGACGCGATAACCGAGCTGCGTGACATGCTGCATCATGAGCTCGTTGCGGACGAACGCCTCGAGCAGGTTCTCCTGAATCTCGCTGCGCATTTCTGGCGGGACATCCTTGCGGAGCTGCTGCTGGTATTGCGCCAACTGGTTCTGGTAGGCGCGCCGAACCTCCTCAGCGGAAATCTTCGGAGAGGGTTTCCACCACGGCCAGTCACTGCTCGCGACCTTCGCGGCATAGCTCGCAGCGCCGAAGCCGACGTTGATGCCCCAGAAAATGAACGGCACTCCGATGAGGCCGATCACAATGGCCGCGATCCAACCGGTGATCTTGTCGTGAATCTTCTGCAGCATGCCCCAGACCTCCGATTTCAGCGGCCGCGAATCCTACCACAGAGGCCGGAAAGGCAGCCCGGTGGCGCGATCCATCTGCCTGCGAACCACCGTCGACTCGGGCTGCGTTTGTCTGTGGATCAACCCGCGCCTCAGCCGCGCGACATGACGATTTCGTTGGAGCCGGGAGGGGGGCGTGGCACGAGCGCATCCTGACGGAGTGCGATGCGTGCCAGATCATCGGGGGCGCCAAGTCGTTTCAGGAGTTTGTGCACTCTGGCCAGCGCAGCCCTGCGGGAGACAACAGCGACGACCGTAAGCCCGATCAACTGCAGGTCCAGCGTGAGCCGGCCGTTGTCGACATAGAAGAGAGCGAGCCGGCTCTTCCACGGCCGGATCAGCTGGTTGTAGGCGAGATCCGGGTCGCGCTCGTCCCTCAATATTTCGCCTTCGTCCGCAAACACGATCGACGCGAAGTCAGTGACGCCGGGGCGTACGGTCAGGAGGCGTCTTTCCTCGGTCGTGTAGAGGTCGGCATCGCGCTTTACCTGCGGACGCGGGCCGACCAGGCTCATCTGACCCCAGAGCACGTTCCACAGCTGAGTCAGTTCATCCAGCTTGTAGGCGCGTATGAACCTGCCCACGGGCGTGATGCGTGGGTCGTTCGTTCCCGTTGAGTCCACGCCCGTCTTGTCCGCTTTGACCAGCATCGAACGCAGCTTCACCATCCTGAACATTCCCCCTCCTCTCGCCACGCGCGGCCCGAGATAGAAGGGCGACTTGAAATCCTGCAACCAGACGGCCAGCGCAACCGGAACGATGACGACAGATGAAACAGTGAGACCGATCAAAGCCACGAGAACGTCAAGAGTGCGCTTGAGCATCGTATTCCTCATTGCCTCCTCAACATCTTGAGCGCACTCGCCACCACGCCGCTTTTGTCCAGCCCGTACAGCGTGCGCAGATAGCCCTGACTTCCCACAGCGGCCGAGAATCCTGCCCGCAGGCCAACCCGCAGAAATGCGCGTGGAATCACTCCCCGTTCGAGCAGAGATTCCGCCACCGCGCCGCCGAGCCCTCCCTCGACCGTGTGTTCTTCCAAGCTCATTATGCCGCCGGTTTCACGCGCCGCCGCTTCGATCGCGCGAGTATCCAGGGGTCTCGCGGTGTGCATGCTCAGAATTCGCACTTCGACGCCGTGGAGTCCGGCGAGCTCCTCGGCGGCCTGCAGCGCGACTTCGAGAATGCCGCCGGTCGCGGCGATCGTGAGATCACCTCCCTGGCGAACCAGCCGGGCCACACCGATCTTGAAGACCTCCTGTTCCCGGTGAGTCGGTGGGGCTTTGGACTTGTCCAGGCGCAGGTAGCAGGTCCCCGGCGTCGCTACGAGCGCGCGAGTCGCCTGCTGCACCTCCCATTCGTCGGCCGGGCTCACCACCGTGAGCCCCGGCAGAGAACGCAGGATCGTGATGTCCTCCGTCGCATGATGCGAAAATCCGAGTTGCCCGTAGCTGAACCCGCTGCCGATCGAGACCACCTTGACGTTTGCATCGTGATAGGCCGCATCGTTACGAATCTGCTCGAGGCAGCGCAGGCTGGGGAAATTCGCGATCGAGTACGTGAACACGATGCGACCCTCAAGCGCCATGCCGGTCGCAATGCCCGTCATGTTCTGCTCGGCGACGCCGGCATTGAGGAACTGTCTCGGATAGCGGCGTGCGAAGTCGTCGAACACTCCGAACCCCAGGTCGGCGGTGATCAGGAAGACGCGCTGATCCGTCGCGGCCAGCTCCATGAGCTCTCGTATGAACGCGTTGCGCATCAGGACCGCTCCAGTTCCCTGAGCGCCCGCTCGTACTCCTCGCCCGTTGCCGTCCGGTAATGCCACAGGACCGTGTTCTCCATGAACGACACACCCTTGCCCTTGATCGTGTGTGCAATCACGCACACCGGCCGACCGCTGCTCGACGGTGCGCTCAGCACGGTCTTCAGCGCCTGGTGGTCATGGCCGTCGACTTCCCGCACTTCCCATCCAAAGCTGTTCCATTTGTCGGCGAACGGCTCCAACGCGATTGTTTCGGCGACGGTGCCGAGAGACTGAATCTTGTTGTAGTCGACAACTGCCAGGAGATTGCGCAGCTTGAAGTGAGCGGCAAACAGAATTGCCTCCCAGTTGGAGCCCTCGTCGCACTCGCCATCGCTGAGGAGAACGTAAACACGGTGCTGCCTGCCGTCGAGGCTCGCCCCGTACGCCATGCCAGTGCCCACCGGCAGACCATGCCCCAGTGAGCCGGTGGAGAATTCCACGCCTGGAATTCCCTTGTGAGAGACGTGCCCGCTCAGATCCGAGCCGTCCTGACAGTGCGTAGCGAGCTTCTCGACCGGGAAGAAGCCCGACTCTGCCAACGCGGCATAGATTCCTGCTCCGGCGTGCCCCTTGCTCAGTATGAAGCGATCGCGCTCGGGCCATTGCGGACGCAGTGGGTCAACCCTCAGCACGCCGGCATACAGAACGGCCACCAGATCCGCCATCGAAAAGACGGCGCCGATGTGGGCGCTCCCGCCGACACTGGTCATCCGCAAGGCATGTTTGCGGATACGTCTGGCGAGTTCCTTCGAATCCATGCGCTATCCCTTGGAGTGGAATTGCTCGATCACGTCGCAGATATAGCTGACATCGTCATCGGCAAGCGAAGTGTTCATGGGAAGCATGATGAAACGCGAGGTCATGAGCGTGGTCTTGGGCAAAGCCAGGCTGAATCCGAGATCTTTGAACTGGTGAACCGCACGGCCTCCCCATTGAAGCAGAGTACGCACTCCATGCTGCTCGAGGTATGCGCGCAACTCGTCGCGCCGCGTCGATTGCAGTTCGTAGTTCTGGTACGCATCGAAGTGGTCTGGATCCGCATCCGGCGCCGGCGGCAACATGAGATCCTCGATGCGCCTCAGCCTGCGGTCGTAGACGCGTGCAATTTCGCGCCGGCGCGCGATCGCCGCGTCAAAGCTCTTCAGCTTCAGGTTGAGGATCGCGGCCTGCACGTTGTCGAGGCGACAGTTCGTGCCCCAGTCGACGACGACTCCGTCCTTGTTGCGGCCATGGTCACGCCACAGCTCCATTCGTTCGGCTACCTTGTCGTCGTTGGTCACCAGAGCGCCGCCGTCTCCGAAGCAGCCGAGGGCCTTTGCGGGATAGAAGCTGAATGTTCCGGCGATGCCGAAGGTCCCGGCAAACCTGCCCTTGAACTTCGAACCCAACGCCTGCGCCGCATCCTCGACGATCGACAATCCGTGCCGATCCGCGATGCGCTGAATCGCGGCCATGTTGCAGGTGCGGCCGTTCAGATGCACCGGCAGAATCGTCCGGGTTCGCGCCGTGACCGCAGCTTCCACAGCCTGCGGATCGATGAGATGGTCATCGGCGCATTCCACCAACACCGGTGTCGCTCCCAGTAACTTGATGGGCGAAACCGAGGCCACGAACGTGTGTGACGGAACGATGACCTCATCTCCGGGTCCGACGCCGGCGGCACGCAGGGCGAGGACTATCGCGTTGGTTCCGTCAGCCATTCCGAAGGCGTGCTTGACACTGAGGTAGCTGGCGAGGTTGCGCTCGAATTCCTTCAGGTCCTGCTGCAGGATGTAGGCGCCGCGGCTCAGCACGTCCCGCAGGACTGCCATGAGCTCATGCTCCTGAGTCGCAAACACCGCAGGGTAGTTAAAGAAGGGAATCTGTCTTCTGCTCAGCATGGCAAGTGGCCTCGACGGTTGGCGTGACTCGAGTTACAAGAACTTCATGCTGGAGCTCGGACCTGTCGCGGCATCACGAAGGCCGCGTGGCACAGCAATACAGCACCTTGTGCAGACGATCCAGCGCGTTCGGCGCAAGCAATGTCGGGCGCTCGACTTCATCGCCGGCAACCGGCAGCTCTGCCGGCATGGGCACCATTCGGCCGAACACGAATCGCTTGAGCAGGCGCTTCCCGGCGAGCGTTTTCGGCATGATCCCCAGGCGAATCGCAAGCCTCTTGGCCGGACGCAGCAACCTCTGCCGCCACGAGACCTCCCCCACAGGCATGTATCCGTACACCTGCACGTCGAAGCCTCCGTCCTGAAACAGCCCGGTCAGTTCGGACGCTCCGTAGTAGCGCTGGCTCAAGGGACTCGGATTGAAATCCCAAAGATCCTTGTTCGCGGTGGCTACGAGAACGCTCCCGCCCGGTCGCAGCACCCGACGGCATTCCCGTACGAAGCGCGTTGGGTCCGGAACATAGTAGATGGCTTCGAACAGGATGATCACGTCCTTGGAGGCGTCGGCGTACGGCAACGATTGGGCATCGAGTTGCGCGAGCCGGATGCGATTCCCGTAGTGCGCCCGTGCGATGGCGAGGATCCGGTCCGAATAGTCGCCCGCCTCCAGGGATCTACTTACGCCGCCGAGAATGCCGAGGCCTTGTCCGCAGCCGCACGCGACCTCTACGACATCCTTTCCCTGGCAGTGTAGCGCTGCCCAGCCATAGCGGTGAGCCATGCGCTGCAATTGTTCGAGAGAGATTTCGGACCCGGCAAGCTCCGTGACCTCGGAAAATTCTGTGAACACGATTCCCTGGATCTCCAATGCGCTGCGCGTCGGCGCCAAAAAGGTGCGGTAGGTTATCCGGTTATTTCGTTACCACCTAGCCCCGCACGCCGGCGAGCGGTAGCCAGCATCGGACGAGCTCACTCTCGGCCGGACTCCATCCCGCGGTGACACGCTCATCAGGCCGGCCATGTCTGTTAAGATTTCAGGTCGATAAAACAGGCGAGGAAGGCCTCATGACGTACTCGATTCCGGTACTGCAACGCAGTCTGGATGATATCGCGAAGATTCCGAACGAGAACTGGCTGCACAGTCTCGATACCAGAAAACTCAGGGAGCTGGAGTTCCACGACCAGCACCGCGACTACAAGACAACTGCTACGTTGCCTGCTGACACCTACGAGTATCTGTACGGCAACCACAAGTACTACCAGACGACCCGTCTCTCCACGTCCTATGTAGCGCAATGGATCGATCTTCATGCCAAGGGGCGTGTCTTTCTCGACTACGCCTGTGGAGACGGTTCGTTTGCGATCGCAGCCGCGAAAGCAGGCGCCGCACTCGCGGTGGGTATTGACATCAGTCCGGTGTCCATTGCCAATGCGACCGCCAACGCCAAGCGTCTCGGTCTCGAGAACTGCCGTTTCGTGCAGGCGGATGCCGAGAACACGCACCTGCCAGCGGAGTCCGTGGATGTCGTGATCTGCAGCGGCATGCTGCATCACCTCGATCTGTCCTTCGCCTTTCCAGAGCTGCGGCGAATTCTTGCGCCGAACGGGCGCCTGCTTGCAATCGAAGCACTCGACTACAATCCGCTCATCAAGTTGTATCGGATACTGACCCCCCAGATGCGCACTGAATGGGAAAAGGCGCACATCCTGAGTTTGCGGGACGTGCGCTTCGCCAGCCGGTTTTTCAGTGTAGGGGAGATCCGCTACTGGCATATCGCAAGCCCGATCGCGGCATGGATGCCAGCGATGTTGCCCGCTTTTGATCTCCTCGATCGAGCGCTGACGCGCGTGCCGCTCATGCAGCGGATGGCGTGGATTTTCACGTTCGAGCTGCACAAGATCACGCCGGCGTGATGGTGCGCGGGTCTGTGCACGGACGCTTTCACGGCCCGCAAACACCACACCTAGTGCGGAGCCGTAAAAGCCTCGAGGTACTCGGCGAGCTGACGGTAGACCGTCTCGGCCTGGAAATGGGTTTCGAATGTTCTGCGGGCGTTGTGTGCGAGGCGCTGTCTGACGTCATTTGCCTTCAGCGCGCATAAAGCATCGTTGAGCGACGCCGCGCTGCCTGCCTGATACGTTGTTCCGCAGGACTCACGCGACAACAGCTGCTCGGTCTCGCCCGTGAGGCTCGAGACCACCGCCAGCCCCGCGGCCAGATATTCGATCACCTTGTTCGGCAGACCTTGAGGGGCCGCACGCGCGTAGGCGGCGAGACCGATATCCGCCACTGCCAGCGCAGCACGCATCTCGTCCTGCTCCAGCCACCCGGAAAAGCTCACGTTGGGCAGACCAGCCGCCCGCTGGCGCCATGCCGGCGCGCGTTCTCCGTCTCCGCAAATCAGGAAGTGAAAGCGTGCTTGCGGGTCCCGGGCTAATCCGGCGGCACACTCGAGCACGGGTTCCAGGTCATAGGTTCGGCCGAGCGTTCCAGCAAACAGGCAAACGATGCCCCCGCTCTTCACGCCGAACTTGCGCAGCATTTCCAGCCCCGCTGCGCGCACCGCGGGTGGTTGATCGGGCAGGCTATACGCCAGCGGAAAGACCTGGTCCCGCGGTCCGGCTGCGCGGGCGGCACGAGCGAGTCCCCACTCGAGGTAACCGGCCGACACGGCGATCAGAGCATCGGCGCCCGATAGCGCTCGCCGAGTCGCCCAGAAGTATGGCCGCAGCAGCAGTCTCACCGGACCACGCAAGAGCGCGGGAGCGGGCTGAAGAAAGATATCAGGCCACAGGTCACGCACATCCAGCACGATGGGGATGCCGTGCTCGCGCGCGAAGCGCACTGCCGCGAGTGACAGCTCGATGGTCGGAAACGAACAGAGGATCAAATCCGGGCGGCAGCATGTTCCGGCTTTCGCGGGCGAAGTTGCGACCGACCTGCCAGTGATTGATGAGCCTTGCCACCGAAACATTGCGCCGGTACAGGTCCCCCTCGAGTAAGCGGATCGTGAGCCCGGCGTAGGGCTCAAAGGACGGACCAGCGGACCGCAAAGAACTCTTTGCGGAAGTGGTCGACGCGCGAGGTCCACCAGACAACCGAGTGACCGCGGCGAACCAGTTCTTGTGCAACCATTCCCGTTCGCCACAGGCGCGAATTGCCCGAAAGCACTGGCAGCGGCTCGCCGACCGTCATCAACCAGACGTGCATAGGAGAATTCAGGCGCGCACTAGCACGTAGTACGCTGCCTCGGTCAGCAGATCGGAGCGAAGGATAGCGCTGAAATTGCTGCGCCAGCGGGGTCGAGACGAGCACCTCTGGCGAGGCGAGGCAGGCTTTGATGTCGACGGATTTAAGCCCGCGCGAGCGAAAAGACTCTCGAAGTCGCTGTGCCGCAGATCGATTCTGGAAATGGTCCTGCGGGTTCCACAGGCGCCAGCGGCGCTCGGGGAAACGATAGAAGTGGAACATGGAGACCGATGCGTCGGCATAGCGGTAGTGATCCGTGTAGTCGATCACGTGACTGAAGATCGCGCCGGGCGCGGCGATCGCGGAGTGCACTCCCGCAGAATTCGCTCGATGTCCGACCGCGCAATGTGCTCCAGCGTACTGGTCGAGCACACGAAGTTGACACTGCGTCGGGTAACCCGGTTGCCCGGCATCAGCCGGTGCGCAGTAGCGGATGCGATACTTGCGCGCCAAGATCCTCGTCGCAGTCCTCGATTTCCGGCCACCTGCCCGGCACCAGCGCACGAAGTTGGCGAATCGTGTGATTGATCTGCTCGACACTGACTCATCCGTTCGATGTCGTACACGCGAATTTCGGTAGCACCGGCATGCGAAAGGAGCAGCGGACTAGAAAGTCGCGGCCGCCTCCAAACTCAGTGACACGACCCGGATGTACGCGTGGTAGTTCGTTACGTGGAAACGATGCAGGCGCAGGATCGGCGGGTCACCGTGAGGAAGTGACCTCGCGTCACGTACCGTTGCACCCTTCGTAGAGCACGCGCGCCCGGCACATGAGCAAACGCGCGGAACACCAGGCACTTCAGTCTCCAGTTCATCGTTCCGGCGCCCTCGACCAATCGTGGCTGCGGCGCGATCATGCGATCCATGTCTCGTAGCGTCGCATCCACAACTCGAGCGAGAAGGGTGCAAAGATCTCTCGATGCCAGATCGTGCCGCCCTGCGGTTGGCGGCGATACCGTTCGTATCTGCGCAACAGCGGCTCGCTCTGCACGATTCCAGCCCGACAGATGAGGCTGTCCGGTGCGAAGGCCGCTTGCACGGCGCCGCGCAGCTCGGCCTTGAGCCATTCGCCCTCCGGGTTGGAAAAGCCCTTCTTGTCCTTCCGCCAGGTGATCTCCGGCGGCAGCAGGGGCTCCATCGCCCTGCGAAAGGCGTATTTCGTCCATCCGTTGCGCAGCTTGAAGGAATCGGGAGCTCGCATCAGCAGATCCATGAGCATGGGATCGAGGAACGGCAGCCGTATTTCACGACTCGCAGCCATCGACATCCGGTCCTCGTAGTGACACAGCGCGGGAACCGAATAGTTGCGGATGTCGAGCCATTGCCGGTCGACCAGCGACCCGCCTCCGAGGCCCAGCGGACGCGGCTGCCACGCTTGCAACCATTCACCTCGGGTGGCCGCCTCCGACTCATCGTTGGCGAGCGCTCCGTTCAGCTTGCGCAGAAACGGCAGATAGCGCATCGCGTCGCCCAGATCGATATCAGTCACGATTGTGCGGTTGACGATGAACCCCGAGAGCACAGCGGCAGCCTTGAAAACGCGGCCATGTCTCAAGAGCGACTGAAGGTAGAACCCGAGAAACTTGCGATAGCCGAGCAGGAGCTCGTCGGCACCTTGCCCGCTCAGAATAACCTTGAGTCCCAGTTCCTTCGCGCGCTCCATCAGTTGGCGGTGTGCTACGGCAGACAGACCTGCCACGGGTGCGTCGTTGTACCAGTTCGCTTCGCTTAGATCCTTCATCAGCTGGTCTGGCACGACGCGCAAATTGATCTTGTGCGCCGGTCTTCGCAGATGACGCTCCATGCAGGCGACGTGAGGCGACTCGTCGAAGCGAGGGTCGTCACTCACGGCCGATAACAGCTGCGGCGCATGGTCGTCACCAGCCAGGGATTGCGAAACGGCGGCTATGGAGGATGAATCGATGCCTCCCGACAGGAGCACGCCGACCGGAACATCACTGCGCAGCCGGATACGAACGGATTCGACGAACGTATGGCGAAGCTGCTGGATGAACTCTTGCAACGACATGCTTGCGGGATCGCCCGCGTACTGAGGAGGCTGGAAGCGTCTGGTGCGCATCTCGCGCGACTCGGCGTTGACGTCGAGCTCAGCATAGCTGCCCGCCTCGATACGCCGGATGCCGTCGAAAAACGTGCGCGGCGAAGCATCGCTCAATCCCTGGAAGACGAACTGCCCGACCACGTCGCGATCGAGTGGAAACTTACGGCCAAGCAATGTGAGCAGTGCCTTGATCTCCGAGGCGAAGGCAAACCGAGGACCATCGACGCAGTAGTAGAGAGGCTTTTCTGAACCGGCGTCGCAAGCCAGCACGAGCCGTCCTCGGGTGCGGTCGAACCAAGCGAACGCGCCCATCCAGTTGAACTTACCGAGGGCGCGTTCTGGCCCCCAGTGATGCAGCGCGGATAGCAGCACCTCAGTATCGGTCCGCGTCGAAAACCTGGCGCCGAGATCCGCGAGCTCAGTCCTCAACTCCAGATAGTTATACAGTTCTCCGTTGTAGATCAGGCTGCCTTCGCTACTCCCGTACTCCATGGGCTGCAGGCCTGCATCACTGAGATCGATGATGGACAGTCGCTGGTGCGCGAGCACGAGCGTGTTACCGGCCACCTCGTAGCTTCGCATGCCACGCCCATCAGGTCCGCGATGCGCTTGCACGCGGCAGGCCGCCGCGAGCACGTCTGGGTCAAACCGTAGCGCTGCGGGTTGCAGAACGCCGAGAATGCCGCACATCTAGCTGACCAGCCCTTCGCAGATCTCTTCGAACTTCTTTGACCAGACAACGTGGTCGAACTGCGCAGCCCGGACCCGCGCACCCTTTTTCAGTTGTCGCCACCGATGGCTGTCCCGGTGCAGTGCGGTCAGCGCGGCAACGAACGCCGCCGTGTCTTGCGGCTCGATCAGGATGCCGCAGGTCTCATCGACAATTTCCGGGATGGCGAGCCACCGGGTCGTGATGACGGGTAAGCCATGTGCGAAAGCCTCGGCAATCACGCCCGGATAGCCTTCGCCCGGGTGGTGCGTGGGCAGAACGAGACAATCGTATTCCCAGAGCGCTGCCTCCACCTGGTCGTGAGTGAGGAAACCCCGGTAATGGACGCGGCCAACGCCGCGCCGCTCGATGGCCTCCGCTCTGTACTCATCAAGAGGCCCAAAGAGGTCGATGCTGCAATCATCAGGCAGGCCGGGAGCCGCCTCGAGAATCGTCTCGATCCCCTTGGTACGCCACAAGTGGCCCAGAAAAACGAATCTCCGACAGACATCCTCGCGCTGATTCTCAGCATGAACCGTCGCTGGCGGGCTTGCGGCCAGCTTGATGTACGTGGAAAACCAGACCAGCCTGCCCGTCGACTCCCGCTGCAGCTGACGGACCGCTCGCTGCGTCTGCAGCAGTATTACGTCGGCGGACAGAACGAACCTTCGCATGATTACCTTCGTCAGCGCGTTGCCGCCCTGGTAGAAATCTCCAAAGCACCCGCCGAAGACGCGCAAGATTGTGGGCATTCTCAATAGCTTGCTCACCGACACGAGCAGCGGCCCGAACCAGAACATGCCCCGATCACTGGCATGAAACGAAATGACGTCAACACTGCGCCAATTGGCAGCAACGGCCAGCAGGGCCCGCAACGCTATGCCGAGATTGCGCGCGTGGCTCGAGTGCTGTTGGTCTCGCGAGGTGTTCACGAGCTTGACGCTGAAACGCTCGTGACCCTGCAGATCCTCCGCCAGCGTGGCGAAATGCCGCGTGTCGCCACCCATGGGAGGCGGCAGCGGTCCGATCAGCAACACTCGGATCACGCGCAGGCCGATGCCTCTACTGCGAAACGACCGCGACTATGTGGGCACCGCAGGTGGTGAGGTCGTTGTCGGAGAGACCGCGAAATCGCTCGGCAAGCTCGCGCCGCCGCAGCAACGACGGCGCGCGGCGCGGCGCCTCGTTGATGACATCGAAACCTGCGCTGCGCAGCAGCCGCATGTGTTCCGAATGCGGAGCCCGATTGAGCAGGTACGGCCGTCGCCCCACGACGACTTTCCAGAGCGCGTCCGAGTAGGTCCAGTGACCGTTCCAACGATCAGCCTTGCCGTGGCAGCGATAATCGATCTGGTGCGACATAAAGCCCGTCGGCTTCAGCCAGCGTCGCATCGATTCGTAAACTCCGCGGGCATCCTCGACGTGCTCGAGCACCGCCTGCGAGTAGATCATGTCGATGGTCTGTTCCTGGATGACGGACGGATCGGTCCATGGCACGCGATACATGATGCGCGAGCTCTCGCCCTCCGCGTGCACGACCGACGAGCGAATGTCCTGGACGCGTGCCGGTTCGAGTGCCGCCTTAAGCCACGCATCGCCCAGCAGGTCGTGCGGGAAGTCGTAGCGCACTAGCTGCGGATTCACCGATGGAAACTCTCGGTCGTCCGGAATCGGGGCGCGCTGCCGGAACAGTTCGACGAGCTCGTCGAATATCGCCAGATTGCTCTTCAGATTCGAGTAGCGGACCACGTCGAGCGCGAAGTACTTCTCAACGCCCGACAGAAGTGCGGCGAGACCGATGCCGATGGAGTCCCCCGGACCGAGCTCGGCCACGATCTGCGGGATAGGAGTTGCAACACCGGCGGCGCGTGCACACACCAGGTGGCGGAGCCACACCGAGTAGCAGTAGCGTGCCGAATCCGTCCCGCCGGTCGCCCTCATGGCTTGATAGCCGGGCAGGTACGTCGCCAGTCCCGACAACAGTGCCTTGATCTTCAGTCTCACGGAGCGAACTCCGGTAATGGCGCGGGGGGCGGCTTCTGGCAGCGCGCTTCGATACCGTTGCCACCGGTCGCGACCCAGATATTGCGTGCCTCGAGCGCCTGCAACGCCGCACGGATCGAACGCGCAGTGCGCAGATGCTTGTACCAATCCGTCAGCCCGTCATGCGTGTCGAGTTCCGCCCATTCGTACTGCAGTTTGTCGCTCAGCTCGGGAAAAGCATGGTAGTAAGTGAGCAACGGCGAGAAACGAGATAGCAGCATCTGTGCGGGCCGAACGTGTCTCACGGCCCGGTGCAGCGGAAAGAACCAGCGAGTCAATGCCCGTGTGACAGCGATGCCCTTGGCCGGCGGCAACCGCTTCAGAATGGGCCGCAGCACCATGTCACCGAACCGCGTGTGGTGGGAGAACGAGTGCTGATAGTGGTCAAGCACCAGCCACCCCCCTGGCTTTACCTGCCCATAGAGGTTCGCAATGGTGAGCTCAGGATTCTGCGTGTGCTGCACCACGCCCAGGCAAATCACTACATCGTACTGGGCGGGGCGGAATGGAAGCTGACCGATGTCGCACTGGATGATGCGGTGGCGGTCCGATTGCGGACAATTCTCCTGGTTGGGTTCGACGGCGGAGCTCAGATCGGTGGACGTCACTGAGGCTGCTGCGAGCTGAAGCAGGACCTCGGTAAATCGCCCCGCGCCGCAGCCTGCTTCGAGCACTTCGAAGCGGCGTTCCGGATGCTGCAGCTCATGCCACAACTCATCGCCGATGCAGCGGCGCAAACGGTCCCTGGACAGGTTGGTCTTCGTGTAGGAGTCCAGTTGGGTGACGCGGTAGAGACGCCACTGCGCGCCAAACGCCTCTGCATAGTTGCGCTCCGGCGCAAGCAGCCGCGGGATGCCCTGCCGGATCGGGTAGCGATGGCCCAGCGGGCAAACGAGGTCGGCGCCCGCATCGGCGGTAGCGAACGCCGACTGATCGACAGGGCAGACGCTCTCGGGAAACGAAGGCGTACGCGTCATCTAGCCCGCCATTGCAGCATCGAAGCGAACGTCCGAGTGATTCGCCCAGATCATGAAGTTCAGCACCTTCCATAGCATGTACGAGTCATCACGACGCCCGGTCCCGGTACGTTGGTACAGGCGTTCGACATGCTCCACATCCAACACGTCAGGATCTCGGCGTCTGAACATCGCAAGCTGGTCGAAGAACAGCGGCCTTAGCGCTCCCTGCAGCCACGCGCCGTAGGGCACATCGAGCCCGACCTTGGGGCCATGCAGGACCTCGTCGGGCACGATGCCTTTGAGAGCGGCTTTCAGCAGCCATTTCTGATTGCCGCGCGGTGTTTTCGCTTCGCCGGGAAGTCCGACTACGAAGTCCACCAATTCGTGATCGAGGAACGGCACACGCACCTCCAGGCTTGCCGCCATCGTCGCGCGGTCGACCTTCTCGAGATAGGTATCGGGAAGCGTGATCATCAGATCGAGAAATGACATCTGGTTGATGCGGTCTTGATCTGCAAACATCCGTAGACACTCGCGATGGCGCGCAAAGGGATCAAATTTCTCGACGCTCTCGCGCAACGGCCGTGCAAAAATCGCGACTGGCTCCATGGAGCGATCCTCCGACGTCAACAGCAGGGCCATGGTCGTGGCCATGTCCTCCGCCGCGAGAGCACGCACGTAGCGCCGCACCCGGTAGTGAAACGCGGACTCGGGTGTGAGGCGATGGGCATGCTGGGCGACGAGCGCCGGTAGACGCAGGAGCTTGTAGCGATCCAGGGTGAAGTAGCGGCTGTAGCCGCCGAACAGCTCGTCGCCGCCGTCTCCCTGAAGGACGACTTTCGTGTGCTCCCGGATCTTCGAAGCCATCAGGGCGAGCGGGATGTTCGCGGCATCGGAAAACGGCATGTCGTGGTGATGCACGAGGCTCTGGACCAGGTCACCGACACTCGCCCCGCTGATACGAATCTCGTGGTGCTCCGTGCCGAAGTGTTCGGCAACGCGCTTCGCCTTCGGCAGCTCGCCCTCGTCTCGGGCGAAATCGAAACCGACCGAGTAAGTCGCGAGGCGACCACTGTAGTGTCGCGACGCGAACGCGGTGAGCGCGCTGGAGTCGACGCCGCCTGACAGGAACAGTCCGACCGGAACGTCACTGACCAGTTGCCGACGTACCGCCTGCTCGAGCAGCCGTCGGGTCTCCTCGATCGTCTGCCGGGTATCACCTGTAGGCGTCCCACCGTCCCGTGTCTGCTCTTCGAGCGACCAGTACGCGCGAATGGAATGCTCGAAGGAGTCGAGATCGATCTCCAGATAGTGCCCGGGAAGGAGCTGGCGGATGCCTTGGAAAAGAGTGCGGCCGCCGAGCGGGTTACCGTAGTAAACCCATTCGTGCAGGGCCGACACGTCGCAATCCGGCGCGTCCCGGCTCAGCGCGAGAATCCCCTTCATTTCGGACGCGAAGGTGAGCCGACCGGGCCTTAGCTCAAAATAGAGTGGCTTGATGCCGACCCGATCGCGTGCCAGCCAAAGTCTGCGCCCCCGCACGTCGCACACGGCAAACGCAAACATGCCGTTGAGCTTCGGCAACGAAGCGACTCCCAGTTTTGCAAACATCCGCAGCACGACTTCCGTATCCGAGCCGGAACGCAGATCGGTAAATCCATGCTCTCGTGCCAACTCCCGGAAGTTGTAAACCTCGCCGTTGTAGGTAATGACGAAATTCCCGTCGGCGGTCTGCATTGGCTGCCGGCCAGCCTCAGACAGATCGATGATGCTGAGTCGGACGTGTCCGAGAAGAACATTTCCGTTCTGATACTGGCCGTGTGCGTCGGGCCCGCGGTGACGCAGCATTGCGAGGGCGGCGGGGAAAAGCTCCTGCAGGTGCGCGTCCTGGCGTGTCGACCTCACCGCAATTCCCAGCACTCCACACATGGCCGTCAGTGCAGCGCGAGCGACGGAAAGGCGTTCGGTAAGAGGACTTGCAGATACTGTCGTGCGATCTTCTCGTGGGCAAAGTCAGCCGCGCGCCGCCGCACGTCGGGGTGCCTATCGGCGTCGAGAGTAGCCTCGATTGCTTCCGCCATCGCGGTCGCGTCTCCAACCGCGACCAGCTTGCCCCATTTGCCACCCTCGACAATTTCCCGCGATCCGCCCACGCAATCGGTGCTGACGACTGGTGTTCCACAGGCAAGCGCCTGCATGAGAGCATTCGGACAGCCTTCGGACAGGGATGAACTCACGAACACGGCAGCGCGCCGCAGCCACGCAAATGGGTTATCGATGAATCCTGGCAGGAGCACTTCCCCTTGCATGCCCAACTCCCCGGCAAGTGCCTCGAGCCGCCCACGATCTGGCCCCTCCCCCAGAATCACAAGTCGACACGGGCGGTGGCATCTGACAAGCGAGAAGGCGCGCAGCAGCGTCGGAAAATCCTTTAGGCCCGAAAGCCGGCCCATGCTCATGATCACTGGCGGCCCCGGCGTAACACTGGGGTGACCGGGCGGCTCCGCGCTCAGCCGCTCAATCGATTCCAAGCTGAGCGGGTTATAGATGACTCGAATCCTGTTGCGGGGAATCAGGAAGTACCGGGAAAGGTCGTCGGCAACACCTTCGGAGTTGGCGATCACCGCATCCGCAAATCGGTACGCAATCCGCGCCAGCTGCAACACCGGCCAGGCCCGGGCGATCCCCGCTTCCCGCTTCAACATCGTCGGAACCGACCGGCTCGAGATGATGCAGCGCGTTCCATTCGCGGTCAGAGAGCGAGCCACTACTGACGTCACATTTGCGTGATCGAGCCCGGAGAGAATCACGTCGGGACGCTCAGTGCGCAGATGGCGTGCAAGCCCGGGCAGCGAACGCGACACACCCGACGATTTGAGGTCGACGACGCGAACGACAGGATCAACTTCGCGCAGATACGGACCTTTGGCGGCAGCCAGCGCAAGATCGACCGACACTCCGAGTGCGGCGAAGTCATTGGCGAGTTGCACGAATACACGCTCCACACCGCCGCCATCAAGCGAGGGCAGGAACAGGACCACCTTGGCAGCAGACACCTGGCGCTACGCCGCGCGACCCGCATGCATGGGTTGCAGATTTCCGACGGCAGACAGCCAGGCCTGAAACATGAGAATCTGCCAGAGGCTGTCTCCTTCACTCGACGTGCGAGTGATGTGCCGTACCCATCGCTCGCGGACCTGAACCGGGTTCAGAAATCCATCGCGCCGCAGCCGCGATTCGGTCAGCAGATCCTCGGCCCAGTCGCGCAAGGGCCCACGCATCCATTCGTTGACGGGCACGCCGAATCCCATTTTGGGTCGCTGCATCAGCGCAGCGGGAACATGTCGGTACAGTACCCGCTTCAGCAGCCACTTCGCTTCGCGACCGCGCACTTTCATATGCAGCGGTAGGCGCCATGCGAATTCGATGACGCGATGATCGAGCAGTGGAATGCGCGTCTCCAGACTCACCGCCATCGCGGCTCGGTCGACCTTCGCCAGCACGTCGTCGGGCAGGTAGGAAACGGTGTCTGCGTACATCATGCGATCGTAGATGCTGTCGCTGGAAAGCCCACCGTCAAGCGTGCCGGCCAGCCCCGCCTCTGCGCCATCCGAGCCCAGCCTCAGGACGGCGTCCATGTCTTGCCGAGTCCTGAGCGCATAGCATTCGTCAGCTGTTTGGGCCGATAAGTAGAGAGCCAGGCGATTCGCCTTCCAGCCGCTGAGGGATGCGCGGCTGCGCCGGCCGTACGTTCTGCAACAGTACGAGAGCATGTTGCGCGCAAATCCGGGAACGCGACTCATCGCACCCCAGGTGCTGGCCGTGCTCCGGTAGCGCGTGTACCCACCGAACAATTCATCGCCGCCGTCCCCGGATAGGCACACAGTGACGCGCTGGCGCGCGAAGGCCGAGACAAGATGTGTGGGGATTGCCGAGCTGTCACCGAAGGGTTCGTCGTACATCGAGGGAAGCGTCGGAATCACGTCCATCGCATCGCGTGGCGTGAGAAAACTCTCTGTGTGATCCGTGCCGAGCCGCTTCGCCACGGCGGCGGCGTGCTGAGCTTCTTGATAGTTTGATTCGTGAAAGCCGATGGTGAACGTCTTCACTCGCCGCGACGACTGCGCCTGCAGCAGAGCCACTACGGTCGTGGAGTCAATACCCCCGGACAGGAAAGCGCCGAGTGGAACGTCGGCAACACTCTGGTCGCAAACTGCGCGATTGAGCACCCTCTCCAGTTCGTCGGCTGCTTCGCGGTCGCTGCCGGCGAAAGGACGTGATAGTCCCTCCTCGGCGACCTTGCGCAGCGACCAGTAAGCACGTGGGACCGGCAGCGCGCCCGGCGACTCGCGTGCGCCGAACTGCACCAGAGTGCCCGGCAGGAGCTTCAGGATGCCTCGATAAATCGAATGCGGGGCCGCAACATACCCTCGCTGCATGTACAGGGCCAACACGGCACGATCGATCTCAGCGCGAAAGGAAGGATGCGCGCGCAGCGCCTTGAGCTCCGATCCAAACAGCAGCGTGTCGCCCTGCCAGCCGTAGTAGAGCGGCTTCTCGCCCACCCGATCACGCGCAAGCGTCAGCGTTCGCGTAGCGCGGTCCCATAGGGCGAACGCGAACATGCCCACTGACCTCTCGAGTGTCGCCTCGATACCCCAGCGGTCGAAGCCGGCTAGCAGCGTTTCGGTATCGGAGTGGCCGCGCCAATGCACGAGACCGTACGTTGCTTCCAGAGCGTCGCGGATCTCGAGGTGATTGTAGATCTCGCCGTTGAAGCTCAGTGCGTAGCGGCCGGAGGCCGATACCATGGGTTGGTGTCCAGCCGGCGACAGGTCGATCACGGCGAGGCGGCGATGACCGAACGCGATCCCGGCGCTCGCATCCAACCATGTATCCGCATCGTCCGGGCCACGATGCGCCAGTGACGCTGACATTCGCGCGACGACCTTCTCCGCGTCAGCAGGAAGGACACTCGCGGACTTGAGAAATCCTGCGAAACCGCACATGGCAATTCGCTCAGCTGCGCACGGCGGCGGGCTGCCTGTCCACGGCGAGGCTTGCGCTGCCCGACATTCGCCGCTGGACCGCCAGTTCGTTGCAGCCGTGAGCAGTGTTTCGGATGGCGCCGATTAAAGAGAAACCGCGCGCTTCAAGGTATTGCGACAGTGAGTCGAAACTTGTGAACTCGTACGGAAACCCGCCGATCCAGTCGACCCTGTCGTATTTCGCGCTCATGCCTCGTTCCCGCCGGTCCGTGAACAGCGGCCTGAGGGCTACCATCGGCTTGAGCCTCAGCGTGTACTTGATAATGACTAGCAGTTGCGTCACGAGGCTCACACACACGACGAATGACGGCTTCAGAAAGCGGGGCATCCGGTTGTAACAGAGCTTGATTAGCCACCACACGTGCGACTTCCATCCCTGATCGTTGTAGATTGCGATGAACAGTTTTCCCTCTCTGCGCTCTACACATTCGATGGCGTACTCTAGACCGAGCCACATGGCACCCGTGTGATGCAACACACCCCAGCTGTACACCACGTCGAACTGGCCCAGGCCAGTCATGTAGCGGTGTTCGAGTACGGAACCTCGCTCGATGCGCCAACCGTTATCTTCCGGAAAATAGCGGCGACGCAACTCCTCGGCGCAGGCAACCGATTGTGCGTCAAAGTCGAAGGAGTGCACCTTCGCTCCGAGCCGCCGGGCCGCGAGACTGAAGAGTCCCGAGCCACACCCTATGTCCAGAAAGGTCCGCCCCCGCAGGTGCGCCACGCACAGCATCTGTTTGAGCGACGCCTCGGCCTCGACGATGCGTGCGTCATCGAGTGCATTCAGGAAGCGGGTCCAATTGGCGCCGAAAGCAAAGCGTCTGCCCGCTGCTATTTCTGGTGCGGCATCCACGTTCAGAACCCATTCCAAAGTGTCGAGCGCGCGTGCGCTACGCCTGCGTTGCCTTCGACGACGTCCGCAGGCCCCGCAGGGCAATTGGCACTGATCACTGCGGCGCCCATTCCCATTGCTTCCAGCATCACGCGGGGACGCGAGCGTTCCCGACCACACGGTGGCATTACGGGAGGTGCCTCCGCCGCCGGGCGATCGCCATGAACGAGTGGCCGCAGTAGGAATCGACACTGCGGGCGATGGCCTTGCGCAGGACACGCTTCACGATCGAGCCTCGTGAGCCGAGCAGCCAGTCGACCTGGCGTTTCAGATGCGGCATGTCTTCTTGCATTGAGATCTCGGATGCAACACCCTGCCAGCGCAATACCTCAAAGCCGTGACGCACCAGCGCGCTGCAGACTTCTGCGCGACTCAGCGCGAACTGATAGAACGATGCGGGCTCGTCTGCGAACTCATCTGACGGATAATGGCCTGCGCGCACTCTGCGCTCGCGGTACGGTGAAAACCACGGCGCAGTCAGAAAGAGAAATCCACAAGGTTTCAGCACGCGCGCCGCTTCCGCGAGGATGGCGTCATAGCCGCCCCAGAAGTGTTCGATGACTCCGATGGACCAGTAGCCGTCGAAATAGCCGTCCGGAAACTCCAGCGCCCGGACATCACCCTCGCGAATATCGATTCCCGGGAAGTCGCGCCGTGCCTGCTCCACTGTTTGCGCTGCGAAATCGACGCCCACCGCACGAAACCCGGCATCGGCCATCGACTTCACCTTGTTGGCGCGACCACATCCACCCTCTAACACTCGTGCGCCCTGCTGTAGATACTTGCGCGTCACGGTAACTACTTCGTCTCTGGGACTCGGCAGCGGAGGCTTGCCTTCCGTCCGCCAAAGTGCCGCCCAGAATTCAGGCGTCGCTTTCGCGACCAGGTAGATCAAGCGGTTCGCGTGAGGCGAATAGACAACTTGTCTCATGAACGGCAGCGCCATCAAGAAGTTGCGCTGCCTGAACGTTTCCTATTCATTTCCACTACTCGTCTTGGCCGTTCATGCCTGCTTGATTTCCCGCGCAGGCACGCCGGCCACCGTCGCGTTTGCCGATACCGACTTCGTGACCACGCTGCCGGCGCCGACGATGACGTTGCGGGAAATGTGGACGCCATCAAGGATGCGACAGCCGGTCCCCAACCACACATTGTCCTCGATAATGATGCCCTTGCTTGTGCTTCCCGAGAGATGAAGCGGCACATCGTCCGAGGGAGGATTGTGATTTGCCGGAATGATCACGCTGTGCGAGGCGATGCGCACGTTGTTACCGATCTGTACGCCACCGTGACCATAGATGATCGCGAATGGATTCAGACTGCAGTTGTCGCCAATGCTTATGTTTCCTCCGTACGTGAGCACCATCGCGAACGGATGAATCTCGCAGTTGCGGCCCATCTCGATGCTCCCGCCACCGCACACGCGCAGCATGCTGCGCGCGGCAATCCACGAGCTCGGATGTATCCGGATCGAACCAGCCGGAAAGCGCAGCGCCAACCCGAGGCGGCGGGCGAGAGTTCCGGGCCACCGCATCAGCCTTCAGTGCCCCGCTGCAACGCGGGCTCCTCATGCTCGCGCGTGGGTGCGCAATCTTCTGGTTGCAGCAACAGGCACGCCTCCCACTGCGGCATGATGGCCTCGGGCCGAAACCGCTCCCTAACTCGCCGCGCCTCGTTACCGAGACGAGTACGCAGCGCCGGCTGCGCCATCAGCTCTGCCATGACGTTCGCCAGGGTATCGACGTTCTCCATGGGCACCAAACGCCCGTTTATGCCGTCTTCGATGAGATCTGCCGGGCCAGCGGGACAGTCGGCGCTGATGACTGTGGCACCCATCCCCATGGCTTCCAGCACTACATTCGGAAACCCCTCGAATCGCGAGGGCTGTACGACCAGCCCGGCGCGGGCCAGCCACGCCTCGATATCCGGTATCTGACCGGTGAATTGCACGCGATGCACGAGCGACAGCTCGTCACGCATGCGCAGCAGGTGCGCACGCTCGTTCCCTTCACCGATGATCATCAGGTTCCATTCGGGGAAAGCCGCGGCTACGCGGGCGAACGCGGGGAGTAGTAGATCGAATCCTTTCTGCGGCGTCAGGCGGCCGACGGCCAGGATCAGCGGCTGCCTTGGGTGCGAGGACTCATCGAGCTGGTGCAACGTGTTTGGTATCACGACCGCGTCCCTGCGACAGTTCTGTCGTATCCAATGGGCAGTCTCCCGTGTCTGCACAACCACGGCGCCAGCCCACGCGTAGGTTACCCTTCTCAAAGCTCGCCACAACGGCCTGACTGTGGAGTCGTACGCCGGGTGCGCACGGTCGGACACCGTGATTCGCAGGCCCAGCCCCGTCCCGGCAAGAATTGTCAGCACGTTTATTTGTGTCAGAAAACTTACGACCGCAGCAGGGCGCTCGGCCATCAGAAACTTGCGCAGCAGCAGCGTCCCGCGCAGGATGGCGTTAAGAGTCGCAAATCGTCCGCCGGCAGGCACAGCGTTCAGATGCAACCGGCGCGTGCGATTGTCGAGGTGATAGGAGTCGCCGGTATCGCGACCGCTCCAAGTGACGATGGTCACTCTCAGCCCGCGAGCCACCCAGTAATTCGCCATTTCGGCAAGTTGCCGCTCTGCGCCGCCACCGCCGAGACTAGCGGCCACGAGCACGACGCTCGGAGGCGGTCGACGCCTATCCGGCACGAGCGACAGCCGAAGCGTTCGTATCGAAGCGGCGCAGCAGAGCAGCCGCGGCGCCCACAAAGATCGCTAGGAACGCGTGATAGAACATCGTTCCCGACAAACTCACGAATACGTAGCAGACGACGGTCGCAAGCACCAAGGCGTGCAGCATCCGTGCAACAACAACGTTACGAGCACTGAACAGGCGCCACAGGAGTAGCGCGAACAACGCGTAGAACAGGCAGAAGCCGATGAGCCCTGTGTTGTAGAGCAAGTCAACGGGCGTCGAGTGAGATGTAACCCCGTAGTCCGCTCGAAATGCTTCCACCCCATGACCGAATAAAGGATTGCGAGCCCACCCCTGCAATCCCTCAAGCATCCAGTGCTCGCGTTCCCCGAAACCTCCGTATCCTGCTTGGTCCTGCCTCGCTTGCAGCACGTCTAGGCCTATGAGTACCCGGTCAAACCCGCCCTTGACCATCATCATGATGCCTTCGGTGTTAACTATGGCATACGCAATCGCCAGCAATGCGAGCATCAGGTAGGCAAAATTCCTTCTGATGAGGCGCACCGACACCGCGCGATAGATTGCCACCGCAAACGCCACGCCGATCAGAATTCCGAGATTGGTCTTGATGGACGTTGTTGCGACAATGTGCGCCAACGCCAACAGGGCGCCGACGACCGTCAACATACGTGCGCCGCTGAGCCAGCCAAATATCAGCGTGAGCACGAGGCCGGACAGGTACACCGTCGCGATTGCGTTGTAGGAAAACTCTTCCGGATAGCTGAAGGGAAAACCATCCACCTGCGTGTACGCGGCAGCGCCGAGCCAGAAGCCGATCAGCGAGCCAGAGGCGACGGCGCGAGGCTCGTGAAATGCGAACAGCGATCCGAACAACAGCGCGATCAGTACGAAGTCCACCGCTGGAAACAGCGTGTTCAGTGCCAGCACCCGATCCGGCGTCCACAGCAATATGAACATCATGTAACACACGAAGACGAGGTACAGCGCAATCTCCCTACAAAAGAGCAATCGGGGATAGAGCAGACAATGAACCAGGAGATACACCACCAGCAGCGGCAAAAGGCGCGACGTCGTAATGGTCTCGTAGAACACGCCAGCCAAAACGATTGAAAGCGTCGCAACGGCCGACAAAAGACCGCTGCCGACGTCGCGTAGTAGGCGACGTGCGTCCACGGACTGAGGCTGCAGCACTCGATTGGCATATGCCATCAGGACGGCCTTGGGAAAACGTCCTGGGCGACGCGGCTTTGCATGACTAGGGCGTAGAAGCACGCCGCGTTGTCCCTTGACGCTTGCACATCGCGTTGCACGGCCTGCCGCAGAGCCCTGTCGTATTCCGCCTTCTGTGAATACCTGTGATCGCTGGTCCGCGGCGCGGAAATGCGCGAGTTCCAGCGACGGATCCAGCTCGGACATCGCACGCGCATTATTCCACCGGTTGCGCAGCGGCCAGCGAACCCGATCCAGTTTTTGACAGCGGCGGTCCGCGTTTAGCGTATGCCCCGAGCTCGGGACGGAGATACGTGCGCTGGCGCTCATCACGCGTACCTGACTGAAGCGGCCGCGCGCGTGTCTAGGTATTCCATGAGCCTCAGGAACATCTCCACAAAGCCGTCGATCTCCGCTGACGTCTTCGGCACCGTCCAATCGTTGTGCCCGGCCGGCAGGAAAGGGCTGAGATAAGCCGCGTACGCGTCGAGTATCGCGTCTCGATCAGGCGGCAACTGCGCGAGCTTTCTCCGGATAAGGTCTGGCAGCTCGGAAATCTCGCCGATGCGTGAGGCACTCGGAAACATCGTGACCGGTGAGTCCCCGAGCATAATGACAGGCTTGCCAAGCAGCGCGGCTTCGAGCCCCATCGTACCTTGAATGGAAACCACCAGGTCGGCTCTTTCGATGAAGCTACGCGTCTCCGCGAACGGTAGCACCAGCTGGGTGCCCGGATTGGAGAGCATGCGTTCGAGGTGCAAGGCGGAGTAATTGGCCGCGTCGCTCTTGTGAATCTTGACCAATAACTTGTGCGAAGCGGGTAGCGCGCGGGACAGCAATTCCAAGACCCAGAGCTGGTTGCTGAAAAAAGGCGCCCACACATCTATCGATGATTCGGGCTGCGTATGCAGCCCGAAGAGGATGTAGGGCGTTGACGGAGGGACTTCCAATCCACTCGTCTTCGACAGTGCTTCGCGTGCGACTTGTGCACGGCGCAGCTGACTGATTGCTGCCAAGACGTTGAAGTCGGTGCGATCTTCGGTGAACTGGCGGAACTCGCGTAAACGCGAATTCCGCACGGTACGCAGAACGGTCGCAAGCCGCGCCGGAACCTTCTTGAGACTCGCGGTGAATGACAGCGGCTCAGGAGTGATGTACGCAGGCACCTGCACGCCCCTGTTCTCGAACTTCGACAGGGAATCCTCCGCCAGGGCCCGAATCTCATGCGCTGGCCGATGCACAACGTTCACGCGCGCAGCTGGGGACATGCTGTCCACGAAACAGGCCAGTCCCGGGGGAATCACGCTGAAATTCAGCGCGAACCAGGGAATCTGCATGCGCCGGGCGACCGCGAGCGAAATGCCGGCGTGGACGCTGTCGAAGCCTCCGATTACGACCGAGGGCTTCAGCTCCGTGAACAGCTCTATCAGCCGGCTTGCAACGAAAGTCACGTAGCGCAGAGCTTCGCGGTAGTCGAGGGTAGCGACGACGCGATCGCCAATAATGATATTGTGAATCGTTGGTACACCATCGCGTTCCAGCGACGCGAGTAGCTCGCGGTCTGGTTCCGGCATGGGTTGCTGGAGATGGTCACGCAGATAGTGGACCTCTCCTTGACGCGCAGGACCGGGAAAGTCGCGGCGGGTATAGCGCGGATGGGCAACGTAGGAAAAGCGCATCCCGCTTCCCTTGGCAATGGCCTCACCCAGATCCTCGGGCCATCCAATGGTGACGACGTGAAACGCTGAGGGTCGAATCATAGTGGCAGCGCGTTACAGCGTGTGGCCGGCCGCGTCGAAGACTTCTCCAGACCACCCGAGCCCCCGGACGCGTGGGAGTATCTCGTCCACGAACGACGAGGCGACGACCAGAGCCGGATCGCGCCAAGCAAGTAACCTGACATCTGCAAGCGCGCGCTCGGGACTCACGATTTCGCGCGTGAGTCCTACGAACCGCTTACCAACTTTGTTGGGATTGCCGTCCGTCCAGATATCGGGCTCGCGACCAATCGTGCTCGCCAAGCAGACGCCGGCGCTGCCCGCGCCCCAGAACACCAGTGCTCGCCCCGCAAACAATCTCTGCAGATATTGCTGCTGCTCGGAGACGCAGCGCTGCAAAGTACCCAGAGCGGGCGCGGGAACCTGCGGAGACTGCGTACCTCTGCGGAACGCTGCGATCAGATTTCCCGGCTGTGTCACCTCTGCCTGCTGCAGACTCCATCCGTGGCGATATGCCAGCCTTGCCAACGAGCTCAGCGCGAAGACATGTACGTGCTCGACATGGAATGGCGCCACAGAGGCATGGCGAGCATGAAAGTCCAAACTTGGGGTCTCCAATACGAGGTCAGTCGACGCACTCGAAACCGCGTTCACCCCTGCGAAGAAGTCGTCGAAGTCGAACACATGCTCGATCACATGTCGCGCGTAGATGAGATCCGCGGGCTCGAGGTTCTCCCCAGTAACGTCGCGCGAAAAGAAGCGTCTGCGTACGTCGAGCCCACGCGCGCCTGCAACCATCGCATTTTCCTCGTTGGGCTCGAATGCATACGCGATCATGGCGTCCGTGCGGTTGCGCAGTTCCGCGAGAACTTCGCCACTCGATGCGCCTATCTCGAGCAGTACGCGGCTTGACCGCGGCATGCCGAACTTCTCCAGGGTCGCGAGGAACTCGACGCGAAATTGCTGACCGATACCATCCGGCGCGGGCGTGTAGTAGTAGCTGCGGTAGATCCTCTCCAGCAAGTCCGGGTCGAAGTCAGGCTGCCATGCATGTGCGCAGTCCACGCACGCCAGCCACGCAAGATCCACCGCATGCGGCGCGGGGACAGTTACGTCCAGGGCTACCGGATGCTGGTAGATAGGCTGTCCAGACAGTTTGAGCAGCGGCCGCCCCTGCGCCCGGCAGATCGGGCAGTCGCGCTGCTCCTTCGCGCTGACAGCGCTCACTCGATGTCTTCCCATGTGAGCGGCTCGCCGCGTGCAAGGTCGCGCCGAGCCCGACGACCAATAACCTGTGGCAAGTTGCGAGGCGGCAAGCCGAGCCCCGGGCGAATCGCGCGCACGTGTGCGGAAGTAATCGTCGCACCGGCCGCAATGTTCTGAACGATGAACAGCGACCTGGCGTGTTCCGCGCCCGGACGACGAGTTCGTGCCAGGATGGCCGCATCACCCAGTGCCTCCCAAGAGTCATTCACGGCGCAGACCAGGCTCGAAAACTCCTCGGGTTCGAGAGAAAACAGGGCATCCGGTCCGCCGTCTGCCCGCGACAGCGTGAAGTGCTTCTCAATCACCGTTGCACCGCGCGCTACGGCGAGGGTCGCGGCGAGATTGCCGAGGCTGTGATCGGAAAGCCCGACCTCGACGCCAAGTTCCGCGAGCCGATCCAGGACGCGTAGGTTCATTTCGCCAATCGATGCCGGGTATTGCGAGATACAGTGAAACAAGGCGATCTCCACGCATCCCGATGCGCGCAGCACCCGCAGGGTCTCCTCGATATCGACGAGACTTGCGACACCTGTGGAGACCAGCACCGGCTGCCCCGTTGCGGCCACTGCCCGCAGCAACGGGTCGTCACACATCTCGAATGAGGCGATCTTGTAGGCCGGGCAGTTGAACCTCTGCAACAAGGCAACCGCGCGCTCATCGAACGGCGAACTGAAGAGCGTGATGCCGCTGTCGCGCGCAACGCGAAACAGCCGCTCCGTCACGCTAACGGGCAATGCAATCTTGCGGTAAAGCTGGTAGTAGTTGAGCCCGGCCCACGGCGAGGTACGGATGATGAACTCAGGTCGATCCGAATCGATCGTGAGCGAGTCGGCATCGTAGGTCTGGATTTTCACCGCATCGGCGCCGGTATTCGCCGCCGCCTCCACCAGGCGACACGCCCGGTCTGGATCAGCGAGGTGATTGTTCGAGATCTCCGCGATTACGTACGGGCGTTGATCGCGACCGATCGGGCGTCCGTCAATCTTCATAGGCTGAGCTCTGGAAAAGAAACTGGACGAACGGGGCTTCGCCCGCAGCGGCGAATTGCGCGTCCACCGCATCGTCGCCGACATACTTCGTCGACAGACCGGCCCGCCAGCCATGGAGCTGTGTCCACGCCCAGCTCGAGGGCTTGAGTTCCTGCGGCTTGCGCGGATCGCAGTAGATGCATACATCGAACATGTCGATCAGGCCAAGCGCCGTGAGCTTGCGTCGCTGCAGATGGGCAAGACCGTTCGACACGACGGCGAGTCGGCAGCTGCTGGCTCGCAGAGCCGCAAGCTCCGCTCGCAGACTCTCGGCGTGCGCGAGTTCCGAGCCTTCGTATGCATGGAACAGCCGCGCGCACTCCGCGCCCCACTCAACTGGCAGCCCGTGTGCCGCGAGTGCATCGTCGAACAGTCCTGGCTGGTGACGATTGGTCTCGCGCCGCCGCCACAGCTCCTGTGGCAGCCCCGGCAGCGGCTGTCCACTCTGGCCGCGCAGCCACTCGACCACAGACGCAAGCGCAGGGCGCTCGAAGTCCCGTGTGTCGTAGAGCGTCCCGTCGAGATCGAAGACGAGTCTAGAGGTCTGCGCAAGTTCGCTGCGTAGTCTTCCGGTGTCGGCCGTCATTACCCACGAGCACCTTCGACAGTGTGTTCCTGCCAATACCGCCAGACCCGCAAGGGCCGAGCGCAGCCTTGCCACGGCTCGCCGTGCCACAGCGCCAAGGTCGCTGCGATGGGATCGCAACCCGCAAGGGTCGAAAAGATGGCGCTGCCAGCGAGCCTGGGGTTGAGCTCGATGAGCCAGTCGCGCTGGCCAGAATCTCGGATGACCTGAAAGTTGATCGCGTATCTGAAGTGCCAGTGTCGGCCCAAAATGCGGGCAAGGTCGTGGAGCTTTTCGTCCGGACGCACTTCACCGACTGTCGAGACACCGGCGGCAAGTAAGCGGACGCGAGGGGACGTTGCGAGAAGATGACCGTCGCGATCGAAGATCGCATCGACTGTGTACTCCTCGCCATCTATTGCACGCTGCAGTACGCCATCGCGGCCTGCGAGAACTCCGAACATCCTGTCGTCGCTGGCCAGCATCACGCCCTTGCCGCCACGTCCGAGGCGTGGCTTGAAGTAGGCCGGTGCGACCTGCGCTTGCGGTGCGATCGGCAGGCCTGCTTCTTCGCAAGCACGCTGGAATCGACATTTGTCGACACAATCGAGCAGCACCTCTGGTGCGGACAACGCGATCTTGCGCGAAAGGGCGGCTGGCAAGCGATTCCACCCCTCTGCTATCGCTATCAGCTCCTCGTCGATGAAGGGCAGGAACACATCCACGTCCGCAAGCCGTTCGGCGAGGAAATCCAGATACTCCGCTGAATCTCCCCGGGGCGCGACGTGGAAGGTATCGCAGAATGCGCGGCCCAGCGGTTCGACCGCCACACCCGCGTTAAGCCCGACGACGTAATGCCCGAGGGCACGCAAATGACGCAGGATGGATATCGACGCTGGCGATCCTGCCGCACTCATCATCACGCGCATCTCAACGCCCACCCGCAGATCGCCGCAGGGGCGCATCGAGCTGAAAGATGATCAGGTCGGCATTGGCATCGGCGCGCTCTGCAAAGTTGAGGGATCGGAAGACGGACTCAGACGCGCGGTTACCGCGTTTTACCTCTGCCCGGAAAGTCGCTGCTCCGTGCGGGATGGCCGCGCGCACGCCGAGAGACACCAGGTGCTTCGCCCACCCGCGACCGCGAAACAGCGGGTCGATGGAATAGTCGATTCGCAGTTCCGCGTCCTGCCTGTCAAATCGAATCTGTCCGACCGGAAGTTCCCCAGCAAGCATGACGAACAGCTGACTCTCGGTCGCGTGCAATTTCGCCGTAAACCACTCTCGGTGCTGTTGCAACTGGATTGGTTCCGGGCTCAGTGATTGTCGACGCACTTCCGGGTCGTTGACCCAGGTGAAATAGGTGTACATGTCGTGATCAGTCGCCGGTCGCAAACCTAAGGACTGCGCAGGCGTGGCGTCCAGGCACTCGCTGATCCGAAGTGCGCCCGCTCCGTCCACCAGAAGGCTTCCCATCTCAGACTGCTGGATGAGCATTTCAGGCGATCGGACACAGGCCCGCAACGCCTCACGAATGTGCGAAGTGCGAACCTGCTCCGCGGTTCCGAGATAAAGAATGAGACCGCGTCGCGCCAGCACTTCGCAACCAGGCCGCTGATTCTCCGCAATACTCGCGACTATGCTGGGCACTCCGAGGCACAAGCGTTCCCAGGTGGTGGTGCCGCCCGCCCCGATTGCCACATCTGCCGCAATCATGAGATCAGCGAGGTGTGGCTGCGGGCCCAGAAGGCGCGTCCCGGATCGCGCAGCAGCGGCCCGCTCGAGCTCCGCACGATGGGGGTTGTTTGCTCCCAGCACAACGTCCACCTCAAAGTGCGCGAATTCCGCGGCCGAGGTCGCCTCCAATGCGCGCCCCGTGAGGTTCTCCGGATCGGAGCCTCCAAAGAATATGAGCACGCGAGCGACGTGCCCGTTCCGACTGCGGCACGTCGCTCGGGCACGCGAATACTCCGGCCTCAGCAGCGCATGACGCGGACCCACCGCGAGCCGACAGTGATCGGGAACGCGGGCTCGATAACTTTCTTGCGCCTCGCCCGAATCGTTCTGATCGAGAAACAGGTCGCACTCGTGAGCGCGCTTGAGCAGATCGTCGATGACCATCAACCTGCCGGCATGCGCGCGCATGGTGCGTTCCCACGGTGCGCCGAGCTCATAGTGATCGACGACGAGCCAATCCGGTCGCTCGCCACCGAGCGCCATGATTGTCTCATGTGCGTCTTGCTCGGGAGATACACCAAGCCAAGTGGCAGGGTCCTCTGCGCGTTTCGTTTCCGTGGTCGTACTCACCGCGGGTAGCTGCCTCACCTCGTAGCCGCGTGCCTGTAGCAACCCGATAAGGCTACCGGCATGTGCTCGGCAGATGAAGCACGCTTGCGCGCGGCGCGCGCGCAATGACTCTGCCAGTGTCAGGCAGCGCATGAGATGGCCTATGCCCATCCGATCGGAGGCGTCGACCCTGAAGACCGCAGTTACGATATCTGCCGCCCCAGAATGAAGGCCTCGGCCGCATCCACGCCGACACTAGCCCCGCGCCAGCGCGCAAGGTGCTCGACCGCGCGTCGCGAACGCGGATGGGGCCAAGCGCGCAATTCCATGGCATACGCGTCGAGCGCCACCAGCTTGCGAGCGAGCGAGGCGGAGATGTCGATGAACCAGTTGGGTGCAAACGTCGTGCCCGACGCGACCAGCTGCCACTCTGTTGAAGAGGGCACCTCGAATGCCAGCAGCGATCGCACGGGATGTCCAGGCTGAGGGCGGCACGCGGCGAGCATCGCTTCGTGAATACGGCGGTGATCAACGTTCACATCTCCGGCGTGATGTGTCAGCACGGTGTCCGGACGATGTTCGGTGATCAATGTCTCGATCCGCTTCACAATGTCGAGCAATGGAACCGTATCCATGCGGTTGTCGGGAAAATCGTCAAACGAGATTGAGCTCACTCCTAGGATCTTGCACGCTCGCTGCGCGGCCTCACGTCGCGCGGCGAGCTCAGGTGAAGCACCCGGATTCTGCGTGCTCACCGCGTCGCCCACACGCGCGCCGACGCCATCGGCCAGGAAGGCCACATGCACACGCGCGCCGGCGTCCGCAAATCGCGCCAGGCTCCCGCCGCATCCAAGCACTTCATCATCAGGATGCGCCGCCATGACTAGAACTGACTCGTGCATCAGTTAAGGCGCTTGAAGCCGTCGTGGCACACGGGCCCCTTGAGCAGACTCATGACATCCATTCCGTCCTCGCATTCTCTAATCTGAGCAAACACCGGATCGAGGGCTGCAAAGTACCGGTCTACGACTTCAGCCGAGTGCTCGGTACACACGTACACGTTCGTTGCCGCCAGAAAGCCCCTTGCAAGCATCTCTTGCGTGATTAGCGTCTTGTATGCCAGGGCATTCGGGCCCCTGAAGGCGAAGCCAGTCAACGCCGGCAATCCCTGGACCGCAATCGCCAGACCATGCTTTCGGGCCAATGCCTGCCACCCCTCGGCAATGTCCTTGCCCCGCGCTGTGATCTGCTCCCAGGAACGCACGCGCTCCATGACTTCGAGCGTCTTGAGCGCCGCCGATGGGCCGATTCGTTCCGTCCAAAACGTGCTGCTGATGAAGGTACTCTGCGCAGCCTCCATGACTTCGCGCTTGCCAATAGCCGCGGTGATGGCGTACCCGTTGCCGAGCGTCTTGCCGAAGATCGCCATGTCGGGGTCGACACCACAAAGCTTGTGAAGCCCGCCAAATGTCTGGCGAAATCCAGACGTGCATTCATCGAAAACCAGCACGGCGCGCTTGTCGGACGCAAGCGTGCGCACCTTGCGCAGGAATTCGACGTTGGGCTCGAGATTGCGCGAGACCTCCATCTTGATCACGCCGGGGTCGTGCTCCGCCACCAGCCGCTCGAGCGTCGCAAAATCGTTGTATTGGAATGGCAGAACGGTGCCGCGCAGATGCTGCGGAACGCCTTTTGGCGCCAGACCCGGCAGGAGATGCCCGGCAAGACTCTGTTCATCACCCAGATTGGCGGCCAGGTACCAATCGTGCCAGCCGTGGTAACCGCAAACGGCGACCTTGTCGCGACCAGAGGCCGCGCGCGCGATACGAATGGCGATGGCATTCGCCTCACCACCTGAACGGGCAAACCGAACCATGTGCGCCCAAGGATGCAGTTCGACGAGTCGTTCTGCGAGATACACTTCCTCGGGGCAATTCAGCGTCGACATGTTTCCGGCCGCAACGGTCTGCCGCACCGCGTCGTCCACTTCAGGGTTGCCGTAGCCAAGCGTGTTCGTGCCAATGCCCATGAGACACATATCGATATATTCGCGTCCGTCGAGGTCCCACACGCGGCAGCCTTTCGCGCGACTGAAGTATGCCGGCCATTGCTCGGGCAGAAACAGCTCTGCGCGTTTCGACAACAGCATGTTGCCGCCGGGAATCACGCGTTTGGCGCGCCTCCAGAGCTTCTGACCTGTTCCAAGTCGGGAACCCTCGTTGCGAACCAAATGCCGATTGGCCATGAACTGCTCCGGATGTGCCTTGCGCAGCGCCAACACCTCGCGCCAGCCAAAGTCGTGGCGTGGCTCAAAATGCCGAAAGACACCTTCCACCACCTGGAAATCCTCGGGCTCATCGACGGTCCAGCGCTCTCCGGATTCGTCCGTGGCATTTGTAACGGTCACGCGGGTGAATTGATCGGACTCACGTAGATAAGGCGTCACGTGCTCTCGCTCGCGGGGAGCCGCGGCGCTCTTCCATGCCGCCTCCAGTGCCGTAACCGTAAACACCTCGGTGTCAAGCCCGTCCGGGTACGTGGCGGGAGCCACGTTGGACCCGTAGTCCGCGTTTGCCTTCAGAAAGCGATCGACAACCTCGTCGACCAGAGCGGGATCGATCAACGGACAGTCGCCCGTAACGCGCACGACCACATCAGCATCACAAGCGCGGGCGGCCTGGTAAAAACGGTCCAGAACGTCGTCTTCACTTCCTTGGAAAACACCGTAACCCAGTGCGCGCACATATTGCGCCAACTGTGCATTGCTTGGCGCGTCGGACGTGGCAAGAACGACCTGCTGGATGCGCTGCGCAGCCGACAGCCGTTCGAGAAGCAGTCCGATCATCGGCGTACCCGCCATGGGCCGCATCACCTTGTTGGGAAGGCGCGTAGAGCCCATGCGAGCCTGAACGATCGCGACGATCTTCAATGCGCATTCCATCGAGAAGGATTGATCAGATTCGGGTCTTCACTCGCCAACCGCTCTGGCGGGACGTCCACGGTGCTCGTGTCAACCGCGAGGATGTCACGCAGTTGCGCCACGTTTTCTACCCCGACCACCACGCGATCAACTTCGCGCTGGGCGAGAGCAAAGGAGAGGCAGGCCTGGACCGGGCTAACCTGTCGATCCTGCAACCACGCATCCCAGTCGTTCCAAAGTGGCCTCCACTTCGCGAACCTGGCCGGACGTCGGTCCGCCGGCATCAGTAACAGCCCTTGCAGAAACACGGAGCGAATATGGACTTCCACGTGCTGCTCGCGCAGGTTCCCGAGCCATCCGGAACTTGCGAGCCGGCGATCGAGTATGTTGAAGGGCGCCTGAACCAGATCGAGCTTGAAGCGCCCGTGCAACACGTCGAGCTCTTGGGGGCCATAGATCGAGACACCGATCTTGTCCACCAGTCCCTGTGCCTGGAGCGCAAGCAACGCTGCGTAAAGAGCGCGTGAACGAGCATCAAGCAAGTCCTGCGAGCGGTGCAGAAGCAGTCCGTATAGTCGCTGAACGCCCAGCCGTTCGAGCGAACCACGCGCGGATTCACGCACCCACTCGCTCACGTCACAGGAGGCAGGCAGCGGTGGCAACTTCGATATGACCTTCCACCCTCGGACCCCGATTTCGCCCAGACGACGCTCGCTATCACCGTACGCAATCGCGGTGTCGAGTGTATCGATGCCCGCCGCACGCGCATGATTCACAATCGCAGCAGCCTCCGGCGGCTCGACCTGACCAGCAATGTTGGCCAGACCATACGGCATGCCAAGCTGCACTGTGCCGAGAGCGAGTCGACTAGCCACCACGTTCGAAGTTCTTGCGCAACAGGGAGATCGCAACCCACTCGCTCGTATCGTCGGTGTACCCGCCATCTGAATGATGAGACACCTTGTGCGAATAGGTGGTGTAGCCGGGGTGCCAGTTGAACAGCGCGCTATAGTCCATCTTGTGACTGAACACGCCTTCACGGTGACGGTAATGATGCTTGGTGGGAAACGGACTGTAGAAATCGAAGATCAATAGCCAGCCGGGGTTCCTCAAGACTCGGTCCGCCTCGCACGCGATGCGGAAAAGGTCCTCGCGATCGCAAAGATAAAGGCAGAAACCGAACATGACGACGTCGAACGCGTGGTCGGTGAAGGGCAGCCGTTCCGCCGTCGCGCATTGCGCGTTCACTCCCCGCCGCCGCGCCGATTCGACCGCACGCGCCGATGGATCGACGCCCTGACAATCGCAGCCGCGATGCTCCTTGAGCCACGCCAGTCGCGCCCCTTCGCCGCACCCGATCTCCAATACTCTGACTGCCGGCGTAGTCGCTGACCTCAGGATACCCAGCAGCTCCATGAGCAAGGGATCTTCATCCGGGAACTTGCGCGCCCCGGGGCCACGAGTATTCCGTTCGAACCAGGCATCACCTTCGCCCGCAAGAAAGATTTCCTTCTGCTTCATGTCAGTCGGCGAGTGTCTGCTGTACGGCCGTCACGACCTGATCCTGCGTCTGATCCGACATCGCCGCGTACAGCGGCAAGGTGATGGCGTTGCCGCCGTGCGCCTCCGCTTCGGGGAACTGACCTTCTCGGAAGCCGAGCGCGCGATAGTAAGGATGTAGATGCACGGGAATGTAATGCAGGTTCACACCGATGCCTCGATGGCGCAGTTCGTCGAACACTTCACGGTGTGACTTGCGCGCGCGCCGCTCAACCCGCACGACGTAAAGGTGAAATGCCGAACGGTTCTCCGAGCGAATGGTGGGGAGGCGGAGTGGCAGATTCCCCAGCGCCGTGTCGTAACGGCGTGCGAGCTCGTTGCGACGCTCGACGTAGGACTCGAGGCGTTCCAGCTGGCTGACGCCCAGTACCGCATGAATATCCGTCATGCGGTAGTTGAATCCCAGCAAGTGTTGCTCGTAGTACCACGATGCAGGGTTGCCGCGCGAATCCGCATCTTCCGCACGCGGGTTCTGAAATCGCGCGACATCACGAGTGGTGCCGTGACTGCGGAATAGAGCCATTCGATCAGCGAGCATGCTGTCGTTCGTAAGGGCCATGCCGCCCTCGCCAGTCGTGATGATCTTCACGGGATGGAAGCTGAATATCACGATGTCCGCCCACCGGCAGCTGCCAACCGGCTCACCTACGCGCGAGGCACCGATCGAGTGGGACGCATCTTCGATGACTCTGAAGCCGTATTCCTGCGCTAAGTCCCAAATGGCCTCCTGTTCCGTGGGCTGGCCGGCGAAATGGACCGGCACGACCGCCTTGGGCAGCCGTCCGGCTCGCTTGGCCGTGGCGAGCTTCTCTCGCAGCGCTGGCACGCTGAGATTCCATGTCTCGGGGTCGATATCGACGAAATCCACGTCTGCTCCGCAGTAGCGCGCGCAATTCGCGGAAGCAACGAAGGTGTTCGGAACGGTCCAGAGAACATCGCCGGGACCCAATTCCAGCGCCAAACAGGCGATGTGCAGTGCCGACGTCGCGCTGTTTACGGCGACGGCGTGCTTCGCATGAGTACGCTCGCACACTCCGTGCTCGAAGCGGGGAACAGTAGCCCCCTGAGTGAGGAAGTCAGAACGCAGCACTGCGGTGACCGCGTCGATATCCGCCTGCGTAATGTCCTGGTGCCCGTAGGGAATCATCAGATGCCCACTCGCTCGTTTAAAGCCGCGATCTCTTCCACGCCAAGAAAGTGTGGATTGCGGCCGGAGTGATACTCGAAGCCGTGTTCCACGGGTTGACCGTTCTCGCCGAGCTTGTTTACCGCGTAGTCGACCGGGCCGGAGAACTGGATGGTCGGTTTGATGACGTAGTGATCGCTGAACTCCAGCGTCAGACGTGAATCATCTGCGGGGCACATCACTTCGTGCAGCTTCTCGCCGGGACGGATGCCGACAATCTTGTGCGGTAGATGCGGGGCCATGGCTCTCGCGATATCGACAACCTTCACCGAAGGAATCTTGGGAACGAAAATCTCACCGCCGTGCATACGGGAGAAATTCTTCAGCACGAAATCAACTCCCTGCTGCAGTGTGATCCAGAACCGCGTCATGCTGCGGGTCCGTGATTGGCAGGCAATCGCAACCGGTGCCGATCTGTTGCTTGAAGAACGGTACGACCGAGCCGCGCGAGCCCACGACGTTTCCATAGCGTACGACCGAAAATCGTGTCCTGTGTCCACCGGCAACGTTGTTGGCCGCCACGAACAGCTTGTCAGAAACCAGCTTGGTTGCGCCGTACAGGTTGATCGGACTCGCCGCCTTGTCAGTCGACAGCGCCACTACTATCTCGACCTCATTGGCCAACGCTCCGTGTATGACGTTCTCGGCGCCATATATGTTTGTCTTGATGCATTCCATCGGGTTGTATTCCGCCGCCGGAACCTGTTTCAGCGCCGCGGCATGAATGACGAAGTCGACGCCGTTCATGGCCTGCACCAGACGGTCGCGATCGCGCACGTCGCCGATGAAATAGCGCATGCAGGGCTGATCGAACTCCTGCTGCATCTCGAACTGCTTGAGTTCGTCACGGGAGTAGATGATCAGCTTCTTCGGCTTGTAGCGTTCGAGAATCGTCTTTACATACTGCTTCCCGAAGGACCCGGTGCCACCGGTGATGAGAATAGACTTGCCGTTGAACATGAGTTTTGTCTGACAGGTGGTCAGGAAGTTGCGGTGCGAGCCATCTGCCGGAAGCTGTAGCTGCACTCGAGCAGCTGCTCGTAGGTGCCGTGCGCGGTGATCCGGCCCTTCTCGAGCTGCACAATCGTGTCGCAGCGTCGTACGGTACTGAGCCGATGCGCGATGACGAGGATCGTCAGCTCACGATCGAGTGCTTCGATGGCATCCATGACGGATTGCTCGGTCAAATTGTCGAGAGCACTGGTCGCCTCGTCGAGAACCAGAATGCACGCCTGTTTATACAGAGCGCGGGCAATGCCGATTCGCTGCCGCTGCCCGCCCGAGAGCCGTACGCCGCGCTCGCCGACAAGGTCATCGTAGCCGCCGGGGCGAGACTCGATGAAATCCGCGATCTGGGCCTGGTGCGCCGCCCGCTTCACGCGCTCTATATCAATGGCGGCGCGCGGCACTCCGAACGCAATGTTCTGGGCCACGCTCGCATCGGCGAGATATATGCTTTGAGGCACGTGAGCGATGGTTCGTTGCCAGGCCCTAATGCGACTGCCCACGAGCGCCTCGTCGTCCACGCGGATCTCGCCCTCAGTGGGCCTCAGCAACCCCATGAGAATGTCCATGGCGGTGCTCTTACCGCCACCTGTTGCGCCGACAAAACCGATTCTGACGCCGCGCGGAATCGCCAAGTCCAGGCCGTCGAGCACCCATGGTCCTTCGGCGGAGTAGCGAAAGCGGATCGCCACAAGCTCGATCGAGCGTGCGAATCGCAATGGCGCTGGCTCTGGTTGCAGCAGTTCTGGCGGCAACGGCTGATCAAGAAACTGCACAGTGTCCGCCAGCACGGCGTGGCTACCGGCGATGCTCGCCCACGAAGCATAAGCCTGCTGCAGCGCTGGTAGCAGTCGCTGTGCGCCAAGAGCCAGTGCCGCGAGCACGGGCAACGCTGTGGCGATGCCGCCGGTACGTCGAGTCAGGGCATAGGCCAGCGCTGCGATCAACACCATGCCGAACGATTCGATCAGCGGCCTTGGACTCTGCCCGATGAAAACGTTGTTCCCCTGCGCGCGTCGCAATGCCTGCTCAGCGCGCAGGTACGCATCGCAGTAGAAGGGCTGCGTCCCATCCAGCAGTACGTCGCGTATGCCACCCAGCCCTTCCTGCAGCGCCTTGACAACCTGAGTGTACTCGACCGAGATCAGCTCGCTGTTGCGTCGGAGCGTGCGGTCCGTCCGCCACGTGACAATCCCGTAGCTCGCACCGAAGCCAATGGCGGAGATCAGAGCCGCCATCGGATCGATTGCGATCAGTGCCGCCATGATGGCAATCAGCAGCATCGCGGAACTGATAAGCATGACCCCCGGCAACAGGACGCTCAGCATGGTGCCACCCACCTTGCTCGTGATGCCCGCAATCACCTCGCTGCTGCTGCGGCGAATGTGTGTCTCATATGGCTGATAGAGCGTGCGTCGATACACGTCGAGACTCAACTCCGCCCCGGTCGCAAAGGCGAATCGGGTGCCAGCCCACAACACCAGCAATCGCACCGCGCCAGCCAGCAGCGCCGTCAGGGCAAATGCGATCGTCAGCGGCAGCACCATTTCAGCGGGGTCGTCTACACCAATCGCTCGCGCACCTGCGGCTACGACTCGATACTTGAGTACCAGATCGGGCGCTGCCAGCACGGCAATAAACGGCAACGCCGCGCCGAGTGTCATGACTTCCGCGAGCGCGCTGGATACCGTCAACACCTGCAGCAGAATGAACTGCCGTCGTCGGCGCGGGCGCAGGTGGCGCCACAGTCGCAGCAGAAGGGAGCTGAGAGGTGCCGTCACGTGCACTGCCGGCTAGTTCACTGCCCCGACCGGGCCGCGGTATCGGCGCCACAGGTTGTGTGCAAGAGCAAACAGAACGCCGAGAATTCCCCCTAAGGCACCTCCGGTGATGACGATCAGCGTGCGGCGAGGCCATATACGCTCTTCCGGACTCACCGCGGGATCGATGACCCTAAATGCATATTCCTTGCGGGTATTCGCCAGCATGTTGACCTTGGCCTCGTTTTCCATCAGCCCATACATCGCGCGCTGGATCTCTACCACGTCAGTCTTCGGAATCTGTTCCTTGAGATAACGAATGTTGCGGCTCGAGTCATCGAGTGCCCGCGTACGCACGATTTCGTTCGCGAGCGCAACATAGCTGTTGGCCCACCGTGCGGCCTCGCTCGGCTCGCGCCACTGGATCGCCACGGTAGTGGTGCCCTCTTCCTTCTGCAGGGTAGATCTTCACCACGGTCTGACGGAATCGGTCGACTGCTAGCCACAGTGATTGTTTCTTCGCATCCCCCGTGAGCTTCGGTACCAGCCCGTTACGCCGGATGAACTCTTCAGCTAAGTACCGCGAATTGAGTACTGCCTGCGCTTCAAGCGCTGGGCCGTTACCACCGAGATTCACGCCAGCAAGACCAGCGAGTCCGCCCAAGCGATTTGCAAGAGCGCTCGCTGTTCCCATGTTGTCGTTTGCCACTTCGGTGAGTACGACCTCGGCCCGAAAAACCGGCCGGGTCGTCAGTGCGACGTATACCGCGATGAGCGTGGCGAGAAACGCCACCAGCGCGATGAAGATTCTGTATCGCCATGCCACTTCCAGCAGCGATATGACATTGACCTCATCGCGACGGTCGTTGACCAGTGGGTACTCAGTGGAAGTCATGCCCTCACCTGCAAGATGCTAGTTGTATGTGCCTCGCCGTCCCGATGCTCAGGCACGCTACCGCCTGCAAGTGGCTTCTCGCCACTCACATCCAGCGTGCCTCAACTCGCCCCGCGGTGCGGACGACGCAGTCCCTTTGTTTGGCGGCGGGACCAGAGCCCGCCGCCATCAATCAGGCTTCGCGCCTGCTCCGGGGTGGTTGCCCTCGGACTCGCGACGCATTTGCTCGATCTCGATGCGCAGTGCTTCGTACTCGCGCATCCTCTGTTTCAAATACTCGATCGTGAGGCTCGCCTTGCCTTGTAAACCGCGCGGTGTGAGCACGTATAGATAGGCGGCCTTGTTCTGGCTGTTCTTGAAGTTGCTTGCTTTGATCCAGCCCCTGCGCATCAGGGCCTGCAAGCAGTAATTCACTTTACCCAGGCTCACGCCCAGCTTGCGCGCCGCCTCGCGTTGGCTCATGCCCGGATTGGCATCGAGCAAACGCATCAACTTGTAATGCATGTCGGTCGGCATTGGTTCAAGCCGTGATAGGAACGACGAATCCGGAGCGCACAAGAACCGGCGTATTGCGGCCCAGCACCTTGAGCAGGATGACCGCCCGATCCTCCCCGGCTTCACGCTCGAAGATCCCCTCGAGCCCCTCGAACGCGCCGGCGATTACGCTCACGCGGGAGCCTGGCTGGAACGGACGGCGGATATTGAGGCGATGTAAACCCGATTCAGGATCTGCCCTGCGGAACAGGGCATCGACGATTCCGTCGGGGACGAACGCGGTTTCCTGGCCGAAGCGCACGATACTGGCGACACCCACGGTGGAACGCACGGGACTGATCGACTGGCGTCCGAGGTCGAGTTGCACGAACAGGTATCGCGGAAAGAGGGAGACGACTCGATCAACCCAACGTCCGCGATAAAGCGACGGCCGCAGCAGGCGCGGGTAATAGACCCGATAACCTTGCCTCTCGAGATTTACTTGTGCCGTGCACTCGCTGGACGGCTTTGTAAACACCAGGAACCAGCGCAGGACTGACTGCAAGTTGCAGATCGTCGGGATCGTCGCGTACAAGGCCCTGGTCCCTATGCGTTCAACTATTGAACGAGGACTTGCAGTCTAGGTAGAGCCCTGAACCATGTCAACAAATCGGCACAGACTACTGATACCTCTGGCAATTCGAACCATCAGAACGAATTGATTGCCGCGACTGCTATGGCCACGTTGTAGAGGATCTGCGTTACGGCCTGCCAGAACGGCAGCGCGGGCAATCGCTCGGTATCGAGCGGCACAACTATGGTGTCTCCGGGCTTGATATCGACGCCGCCGCGGCTGAACCAGCGCCCGCCCTCGTTCGCGACCACACTTCCATTCGCACGCACTACATAAATCTTGCTTTCGTTCGCACGCTGCGTCACGCCACCACTCTGGCTTATGTAGTCGTCGCGCGTGAGTTCGTCAGCGTACAGGTGCGAGGTCGTCGTCTGCACCTCACCCATGACCGTAACTTCCTGCTGGACTCTCGGCACAATGAGCCGATCCCCGTCCCGCAGGATGATGTCCGCCGTGGATCCCGGCTGCGCCTGTATTGCCCGCGGCAAGTCGATCACGAGTCGGCCCACAGCCTTCGAGGACCGGAGTTGCTCGAGCAGCGACTGACCCACGGTGAGCGCTGTCCCCGCGCCGGCTTGATTCGCCGCTGCCGCCTGTAGAGCGAGAGTGCCGAGATCGTTCTGCACGCGTGAGGCCAACAGATCGAGTTGTTTCTGTTCGCGTTCGCGCAGCTCCTCCCGCGTAAACACACTGCCTTCCGCGAATGCGTAGTCGGTTAGACCACCCGCGCGCGCGATGACTGATCGCAGCGTTTCCCCGCGCCTGATCGAATACCTGCCCGGGAAGCGGAATTCGCCGGTCAGGGTCACGTTCTCCTGTTTCCCCCATTCGGGGGTCTCCTTGATGCTCAAGCTATCGAAGGGCAAGAGCGTCATGTTGGCGCCCGCATCGCCGCGCAACACCGCGGCCAGATCCACTTCGATCAGCTCGGTTCGACGCGTGTCGCCGTCTTCTACCCGATAGCGCGTCAGTTCCGCCTTGGAACCCCAGGCCGAATCGCCCAGACCGCCACCGGCCCTGATGAGATCACTCACAGTCATGCCTGACTCGAGCGGATACTCACCAGGCACCTTGACCTTGCCATCCACGGTCACGGTCTCCGTCGGACGGTCCATGTTCGCCTGCAGACGCAGCTCGTTCATCAGCGGTCGGATGATCCGGTCCCGGCCGGATTCGAGGTCGAACACCGTGATGCGATCGCGCTGCATGAGTAACAGGTCAGGCTTGGACTTGGGTTGTGCGAGGGCCGCACCGAGATCGGCCGATATCACGGTGATTTCGCGATTGGTTGGCAACTCGCGCCGAATCAGTACGTAGTGCAGGTCCGCGTTAGGCTTGAGCTCGTCGACCGAGCGGATAACATCGGATAGTCGCAGGCCGTCGCGAAACGCGTAGGTCGCCGGCGAATACACGTGCCCCTCGACCACCACGCCTGAATCGAGCGTCGGCTTTAGTCGCGCGATGCTCAGTATGTCACCGTTGCGCGCAGTCGGCGCACGCATGCCAGTCAGCGTCAGCTCCACCTCGAGCACTACGCGCTTCTGATTCTCGTCAATGCGCGTCAGCGCCGCTTTCATCGTATCCGCCTGCGGCGTCAATCCACCGGCGAGCTCGACGAGGTCGGCAACGGTAGTGAGATCCTTCTTGACCTCGTAGATCGCGGGCCGCTGAACTTCGCCGATCACGGTGACCGTCGGACCGACCGGAGGCACGAACACGACATCGCCTGGCAGGACTTTCGCGACATCCTTCGTATTGCCACGAATCAGCATGTCGTAGAGGTCGAGACTGCGCACGAGCGCGCCCTGGCGGCGAAGTTGAATGTTGCGCAATGAACCGATCGTCTTGACACCGCCTGCCGCGAACAGCGCCGACGCCATCGTGCCAAGTCCACTGATCGTGTACGAACCAGGGCGTCTGACTTCGCCCAGGACGAACACGCGGATCGCGCGCGTGTCACCCATGGACACACTCGCATGCACGCCAATCATTTGACGTGCTATGCGGGACTCGATTCCTTCCTTCACGTTGGTAAAGGGCTGCCCACCAACGCTGATGGGACCGAGTTCCGGGAAGTTCACGCGACCATCGCGCCCTACTACCAGTCGCAGGGTGCGGTTCTGGTTACCATACAACTGCACTTCCAATTCATCGCCGGGCCCGATTACGTAGTCGGCGGGTACGGGAATGTTCGTTACGGGCGCGAATGTCGACGGGGCGTGATCGAACAGGTCGTAGCCGAATGGCTTCAGCGCTTCCGTGCCGATTTTCTTGAGTGGAAGACGAATCAGAGCGATGTAGAGACCGCGCAACTCCGGATCCGCCAGCAGGCGCATGGTGGCCTGAAATTCGGTCAGTCCCGCCAGCGGAATGCCTGCAAATCCCGGCAGCTCCAAAACGCCTTCCGGCGACAGTCGGTAGGGATTACGCGATCGTACTAGCTCGATCAGCTTCCCAAGCCGCTGGCGTTCTTCTTCGGACAGTTCGAGCGCACGCTGCGCCGTTAGCTGCTCGTTAGTAGTCCCCCGATTTGGTGTTCCGGGAACCACGCCCATCTGCGGCCCTTGAGCCTGGGGTGCGGTGTTCTGTCCGCCAGGAGCGGCGGGTTGTACAGGTGCTATGGTCTGGCTCTGCGGTGCTTGCGGTAAGTCGATTCGAATAATGACAGTGTCGTTGCCCTTGAGCACCGGCACGCCGCGCTGACTTTCCTCGTCCTCCTCTTCGGTGAGGTCCCTGCTACGCCGTTCGGTCGAACGCTCTCGCGTCGAATCTTCGCGCGACGTGTCGATCCGTTCCTGATCGCCGCGTGCGCGGGAATCGTCGGGCACCTGCCGGAGAATCTTCCGCCCGTTGTTCGGGCGTCAGGTTCCGCAGCAATTCCAACTCCTCCGCGCTGGGCGTCGGAGTCTGAGCGCCGGCCCAATAGGGTTGGAGGCAACCGATGGCGAACAGGGCCCCAGCCACAAGCGGATGAATGAGCCTTGGAATGAATCGCATCGGAATTCTTGTTGCCCTTCGTTGCGTCCTCGCGACGCGGATCCCCATGCCTCGCGATAGCCGTATCTGCCAGAGGCAGCGCTATCCTCGCTGCCCGAGCACAAGTGCGCGATTGTACTGAACCTGGAGCGAGTTGCGCTGACAGCAGCCAGGTGCCAAGCCATCCGAACCGAACGGCGCTGGTTCTGCCGAAATTACCTGCTGGCGCAACCGTCGCATGGAGGTTGGCGGAGCGGACGGGACTCGAACCCGCGACCCCCGGCGTGACAGGCCGGTATTCTAACCAACTGAACTACCGCTCCGATTTGGTGGGTGCTGAGGGGATCGAACCCCCGACCTTCGCCTTGTAAGGGCGACGCTCTCCCAGCTGAGCTAAGCACCCAATTCAACTGGCCGATCTGGGAGGGCGCGTAGTGTAAGGGGAGAGGCCGGGTCGTTCAACGACGCCGGCCATCGTCTTCAGTGGGCCCGTTTCCCCGACCGCCGCACGCGCTTATCGCTGGCCGCAACCAGGCGGGGCTTCTCACCCTCGGCGGCTTCGGTTTCTGTGCCGACCACCGGTTGCGGCATGTTGCGCATCGCCACCTGCAACACCTCGTCGATCCATTTCACCGGCTTGATCTGCAGCTTTTCCTTGATGTTGGCCGGGATCTCCACGAGGTCCTTGGTGTTCTCGTCTGGAATCAAAACAGTGGTGATGCCGCCGCGATGGGCCGCCAGGAGCTTTTCCTTCAGCCCGCCGATCGGGAGCACTTCACCGCGCAGGGTGATTTCTCCGCGTCATCGCCACGTCGGAGCGGACCGGAATGCGGGTCAAGGCTGACACCAACGCAGTGCACATACCGATGCCCGCGCTCGGGCCGTCCTTCGGCGTCGCGCCTTCCGGTACGTGAATATGCACGTCATTCTTCTGGTAGAAGTCCTGGTCGAGCCCAAGTACCTGCGCGCGGCTGCGAACCACGGTCATGGCGGCCTGGATCGACTCCTGCATGACCTCGCCCAGCTGGCCGGTGTGAATCAGCTTGCCCTTGCCCGCAACCACCGCGGCTTCGATTGTCAGCAATTCGCCGCCCACCTCCGTCCACGCAAGGCCAGTGACCTGACCGATGTGATCGGCCTCCTCTGCCTTGCCGTAACGGAACCGGCGCACGCCGAGATACTTGTCGAGGCTGCGTGGCGTGACATTGATCGCCTTGTCGGAAGGCTTGAGCAGCAGCTGCTTTACGGCCTTGCGGCAGATCTTGGAGATCTCGCGTTCCAGATTGCGCACACCTGCTTCACGCGAGTAGTAGCGGATCATGTCGAGAATCGAACCGTCGGAGACCTTGAGCTCCGAGGGCTTTAGCCCGTTGTTCTTGATCTGCTTAGGCAGCAGGTAGCGGCGCGCGATGTTGAGCTTCTCGTCTTCCGTGTAGCCCGGGATGCGAATCACTTCCATGCGATCGAGGAGCGGCGGCGGAATCGTTGAGACTGTTCGCCGTGCACACGAACATCACCTGCGAGAGATCGAAATCAACCTCCAGGTAATGGTCATTGAACGAGGAGTTCTGTTCCGGATCCAGCACTTCGAGCAGCGCCGAAGACGGATCACCGCGGAAGTCCATCGCCATCTTGTCGACTTCATCCAGCAGGAAGAGCGGGTTGTGAACCGATGCCTTCGCCATGTTCTGGATGATCTTGCCCGGCATGGAGCTGATGTATGTCCGCCGATGACCGCGGATTTCCGCTTCATCCCGCACGCCGCCCAATGACATGCGCACGAACTTGCGATTGGTCGCGCGCGCGATGCTCTGACCCAGCGAGGTCTTGCCGACACCCGGAGGGCCGACGAGACACAGAATCGGACCCTTGAGAGTATTCACGCGCTGTTGAACGGCGAGGTATTCGACGATGCGCTCCTTGACCTTCTCGAGCCCATAGTGATCCTCGTCCAGCACTTTCTCGGCGCGCACGATGTCCTTGTGCACCTTGGTGCGCTTCTTCCACGGCACTTTCACCAGCCAGTCGACGTAGTTACGCACTACGGTGGCTTCCGCCGACATCGGTGACATGAGCTTGAGCTTGTTGAGCTCCGCGTTGGCCTTGTCACGCGCTTCCTTGCTCATCCCGGCCTTGGCGATCTTCTGCTCGAGTTCGGCCAGCTCGTTGGGGCTGTCCTCCATCTCGCCCAGTTCCTTCTGGATCGCCTTCATCTGCTCGTTGAGGTAGTACTCGCGCTGGCTCTTTTCCATCTGCTGCTTGACGCGGCCACGGATGCGCTTCTCGATCTGCAGCACGTCCATTTCGCCTTCGATGACAGCGAGCAGATGCTCCAGACGCTTGCGCACGTCCTGGATCTCGAGAACCTTCTGTTTCTCGCCGAGCTTGAGCGACATGTGAGCCGCAACTGTGTCGGCGAGACGGCCAGGCTGTTCGATACCCGCTAGCGAAGTCAGAATCTCAGGCGGCACCTTCTTGTTGAGCTTCACGTACTGCTCGAACTGCGAGATCACCGAGCGTGTCAAGACGTCCATCTCGCGCTCGTCGTACTGCTCGACGTCGGGAAGTGGGGCGATCTCGGAGCCGAACATTTCACCCGAGTACAGTTTGTCGATGCGCGTGCGTTCGACACCTTCCACCAGCACCTTGACGGTACCGTCTGGAAGCTTCAGCAGCTGGAGGATCGTCGCGACCGTTCCGATCGATACAGGTCGTCTGCTTTCGGATCATCGACGTCCGCCTGCTTCTGCGCGATGAGCACGATGCGCTTGTCAGCTTTCATCGCCAGATCGAGCGCCAGGATCGATTTCTCGCGCCCCACGAATAGCGGGATCACCATGTGGGGGTAGACGACGACGTCGCGCAGTGGCAGCACAGGCACGACGTTGGTTGGGGCTTTTCGTCTCGGTTTCTTCGGTAGTCACGATATCAATCCTTGGAGTCGCGCCAGTCGTGGCACGCTGCGTTCACGCAGATAGGGGAGCTGAGGCGGACAGTGAGGGTTCGCGCGCTGCTTTTCAACCGGGCAGCGCCAGGGTCTGAAGAAGCAGTGCCAGGTTCAATGATGGTGATCGGACCCCGTCGGCCGGCGGTGATCTTCCACAGCGGCCAGGCGGCCGTCGTCGGAACGATGGACGATGTAAGGTTTGCGCTCACCTTCGATCACCGACTCGTCGACCAGGATCTTGGCGACATTACGCATGGAAGGCAGCTCGTACATCGTGTCGAGCAGCACATTTTCGAGAATCGTTCGCAGGCCGCGCGCTCCGGTCTTGCGCTGCATTGCCCTATGAGCGACGGCACGCAGAGCATCGTCTCGGAACTCGAGATCGGCGCCCTCCATCTCGAAGAGCTTGCGATATTGCTTGGTGAGCGCGTTCTTGGGCTCCACCAGGATCGACATCAGGGCGCCCTCGTCGAGCTCATCGAGGGTCGCAACGACCGGCAAGCGGCCGACAAACTCGGGGATCAGGCCATATTTGATGAGATCTTCGGGCTCGACATCGTGGAACAGATCGTTGCCATGCGGCCGGGCGTTCACTTCGCGTACGTCGGCCATGAAACCGATGCCGCTCTTCTGGGTTCGGTTCAGGATGATCTTTTCCAATCCGGCG
>CAVRVO010000027.1:0-20380 GCA_963724625.1 uncultured Gammaproteobacteria bacterium
GTCTTACTTGCGGCGAATTTTTCGCCTAGCGCGTCCAGGGTCAGAACTAAGACTGAGCGCACTCGATACTTCTGCTGCAGCTGCACGAAGTTTTTCAAGGGATTCCGCCATTCCGATCCTGGTCCGCTCGCGCTTCAGGAAGGGCACGGTAATGGTCGCAACGGCGATATCGCCCTGGGTTATCGGAGCAGAGAGATCGATTACGCCGGCGACCAGATGGCTTGGCACTTGCGCGTAGCCCTTTGCGCGTGTCTGCGCCACGCGCTTCACCAGGCTCTCGCGTTCGAATGTGATGCCACTGGTCTCTGCCAGGTCGAGCCAGCGTTCACGTACGTCGTCGGGCTGGAAAGCCAGCAAGACTAGGCCCGATGTGGAGTCGACGAGTGGACGGCGGTGGCCCACGCGCACCACGAAGCCCAGGTCTCCGGGTGCATCGACGCGAGCTATGACAACGATGTGCTCTTCTGATGCCACGACCAGATGGCAGGGCTGCCAGATTTCATCCGCCAGGCGATGCATGGCTGGCAATGCGGTCTCAACCACGCCCTTGACCGGTGGCCGCTCCATGCCAAGCATGAAGAGCTTGTTGGTGAGCAGGTAGCCGTCGCCGGAATCGTTCCGTGTGATGTAGCGGCGGCTCTCGAGGACCTGGAGCATCCGAAAGATCTCGCCGCGCGAGCGCCCGGCGCTTTCGGAGATCTCCGACATGGTCATCGGCATGACCGTCTTCGCGAGGATCTCGAGAATATCGAGTCCCTTATCCAGAGCTGGAGCACTATAGTTTGGCTTGCTTACCATAAGCGTGCCGCTTTTCACTAATAAACAGCAGCATCGCGGTTGCGGTCTTGCGCGTCAATAGATCGCGCGCCGCCATCAGTGCGCGGATCCGAGCTGCAACGCGACTACGCGGTCCCACTCGTTCGACTGGCGCGGCCTGAGGTCAAGTTCCAACCCGCCCTGGACTTTCCTCATCGTGACCGGCGCGCCACCTGCCAGCCATGTTGCTCGCTTGATGGATTCGGAGATCGGAACAAAAAGGCGGTTGTCCGCCCAGTCCAGCACATGCACGTAGACGACTCCTTCGCCTTGCGTCGTTACGCCCCAGGGACGTGGAGGCACGGGTCCGGCGCGTGTGCCGTATATGCTTTTCCCATGTATCTTCAGCCACGCACCCATGTCGGCGAGAATCTGCAGGCTCTCAGGCTGCAGGCGGCCATTTGGCATCGGGCCGGTATTTAGCACCAGAGTTGCTCCGCGGCCGGCTGCGTTGACCAGCGTACGGATCAGGGTTTCGGGAGATTTGAACTTGTCATCCGTCAGGCTGAATCCCCAGCTTCGATTCATCGTCTCCGCCATTTCGAGCGGCAACTTGCCAATGCTGGTGTTATTGAACCCCTTGGTGTTCTGACCTGGCAGATCCTGCTCGAACGTCTGGACGTCTTCGCCCGGATAAGGCGCTTGATGGTGATTGTTAATGATGAGAGCCGCGGGTTGCAGCGAATGCAGAGATCGGTACGTCCGCGCGAGCCGCCACCGGTCACGCATTGGTGTGCGTTCCTGGTCCCACCAGCCATCCAACCAGACACCGCCGATCGCTCCGTAGTTCGTGAAGAGCTCGGCAAGTTGCCGATCCTGGTAGTCGAGATACGTCTCCCAATCCCCGCTCTCGGCCCGGCCAGTGAAATGACCGGTCATACCTCGCGGATAGTAGTCCGGGTGATGCCAGTCGAGCTGCGAGTAGTAGAAGAAGAGTTTGATGTCGTGTCTGCGGCAGGCATCCGCCAGTTCCCTGATCGGGTCGCGCTTGAATGGAGTTGCGTCCGCGACGTTGTAAGCCGAAACCTTGCTGTGGAACATCGCAAAGCCGTCGTGATGCTTCGAAGTGATGATGACGTATCGGGCGCCCGCGTCTTTGAAGGCGCTGACCCAGGCATTCGCATCGAACTGCGCCGGATTAAAGAACTGCGCGAGCCGCTCATACTGGCGCGCGGGTATCTTCAGGTCGTTCATGATCCATTCCGGCAGGCCATCCGAGCCGACGCCGCCAAGCTCGCTGTAAATACCCCAGTGGAGGAAGATTCCGAACTTCGCGTCCTGGAACCAGCGCCTCGCGGCGAGATTGCTCTCGCTCGGCACGTACGCGTCTTCCGAGTCACGTACGGCAGTCGTGGCTGGCTCGCCGGCGTAACACAAGTTGCCGATGAGCAGCGACGCGCAGATTGCCGGAACAAAGGAGTGCGACATCGATCGCTACTCGCCACGAATCGCTTGCCGCAGCGCTGCCATCTGGCGCCGGGCCGCTTCACCTATGGTGCCGTCCTGGTAGATGCCCAGGTTGATGGTCACGGGAACTTCCTTCGCGGTATTTTTTTTCACGAAGTCGATCAGTGCCTCATCTGAAAAGCGCAAAGGCTCCATCTCTGCGTCCGGAAGCGAGTGCACCCAGGGCGCGTCTGCGAACAGAAGGAAATGGCCCTGCAGGCCGATCGCAGTGCCCGATGCGCTGTAGCGGCTCGTCGCCGCTCGGACGATTTCACCCACCTCGCCGGCCCAGTAGTCCTGCCACGGCGTCTCGATTGGATAGACCCATGAGTTGTAGGCGACGAGTCGCGCCGGATTGCCCGCGCGCACAGCAGGGAGCAGGTCGCGCGGGTTGATTTCGGGATAGGCCTCCAGCGTCTGGTACCAACCGTCGAACCAGTATCCGGCGACTCGCGTCCCATAGCGCTGTCCGATCTCCTGCAGAATGTCCTTGTGAATGCGGAGGTACTCGGTACCCGTTGCGACGCGCAGCTTACCGACTGTGTGCGATGCCATGTACAGCATCAGCCGGATGTTGCGTGCCTCGAGCGACTGGGCGATCTCGCCCAATAGATCGCGCTTCGTCGTCGAGCCGGGATGGATGCGCTCCCAGGACTTTATCGGTGCGGGACAATGAGGCTTTGCGTGGTTGACCGTGAAGATGACGTAGCGGGCTCCGGTGCTCTTCACCATTTCAGCGAACGCAGCCACATCGAATGCATCGACTGCGCGCTGATAAGGGAGTGCCGGTCCGCGGCGGGGCGTCGATTCGCTCGTCCAGTGAAACATTACGCCGTACGCCGCACGCGCGAGCCAATCCGTGTTGGCCCGCTGCTGAGCTACCTTGCGCTCCTGGATTGCCGCTTGACCGCCCGGCATCGACTCGATATCGATCGATCGAATCCGTAGTTGCGCCTTTCCCGTTGGCGTTCGCAGCTGCACCTGCACAGATCCGCGCGGCAGGCGGGTACGCTCACTCGCAGTGATCCGCCCAAAGTTCATCAGCGGGTCTTCGAAGACCTCCGCCCGTACCGGCAAGGTGCCATCTACAACCGTGCTTCCCAGTGCCAGCGTGAAAGGGGCTTGCGCCGTGTCCCCTGAGTACACGATCGATACGCGGTAGTCTCCTTCCTTGTCGATCGTCGCCATCCACGTCGCCGCGGATTCGCCTTCGATCGCCAGCCAATCTGTCCGCTTGTCGAAGTTAGCACCGCCCGTGATCTGCGCCGCCGCTGCGTAAAGGCGAATAGCGCGGTCCGCGGACGGGACGTCGTCGGCCGACGCGATAGATGTAAGCATCAGCAGGGCCGTCGAGAATTGCGCTCCGACGAACCGAATCCACCGGATCGGTATGACTGCAGTCACGATAAGGCCTCACAAACCAGTGTCGGGACACCCTGAGCACACAGTCCTGGTTTCTTCCCCATTCGATCTGTGTGCATAGGTGAACACAGAATTTATAGGTATACTGGCGCGACTGCAACCCCGAGAAGGGAGCGCGACGGAAGGGTTGTGCGTGGCGTTCCGTGGCAGAGGGAGAAGAATGAAATTCAAATTGCACACGCTGCTGTGGCGGCGGGTCCCTGTTTCGTGAGCCACGCAATTTGCGCAGCGGTTGATGACGTCGATCCCTAGAACTCGCCGCGTTCAGTGGATCCCCCGCGCGCACCCGCTGTCATGGGTGACGCTCGCCGTCACCACCGGTGCCATCCTGATGACTGCCGTCGACGGCGGGATCCTGCCGGCCGTACTCCCCGCGATCCAGCAGGAGTTCGGGCTGAACTCTAGCCAGGCCGGGCTGATCAACTCCGTGTTCTTCGCCGGCCTGATTGTCGGCGCGCTGCTCTTCGGCTGGCTGTCGGACCGCATCGGCACCGGCTACCGGCGCACCTGGACGTGGAGCATCGCCATGCTGATCGGGATCATCGGCGGCGCGCTCACGTATGGTTTCGCGGGCAGCTTCATCGCGTTCCTGCTGCTGCGCATCCCGATGGGAATCAGCCGTGGTGGGTCCGAGCCGGTGAACGTCGCACTCGTGAGCGAGTGGTGGCCCAAGGAGCACCGCGGCTTCGCGATCGGTGTGCACCACACCGGTTTTCCTCTCGGGCAGTTCCTCACCGGCGCACTCATCGCGGCCGTGCTCGGCGTGGCCGGCTGGCGCGAGGCGTTCCTGCTGATCCCGCTGCTCGGCATCCCGATCATCATCGCGCAGGCGTTCATCGGCACACGCAGCAACCAGGCGAAGGTCTACGACTGGATCGACCGCAACGGTCTGACACGGCCACTCCCCGATTTGTCCACCCGGCTCGAGGGCGGCTTCCTTGCACCGGTCAAAGCGGCGCTGGGCAACGCCAACGTCCGCTGGTCGGTGGTGCTGATATTCCTGTTCCTCTGGGCGGAAGCCGGCGCCGTCACGTTCCTGACCGCACAGCTGGTCGAGCACGGCATGAGCCTCGACGAGGCTGCGTTCTTGTCCGGCGTTTCCGGTCTGACAGGGTGGATCGGTCAGGTAGTGTGGGGTGCGTGGTCCGACCACGCGGGACGAAGGTTCGCCATCCGCTTTCTCATAGTGGGGTGGGCGCTTGCGCTGCTGGCGATGATCATGATCACCAGTCCGGGGAGCGCGTGGATCGTCCTGCTCGCGTGGGGCCTCTTCCGCAACGCCCCGTTCCCCGTCGTGTACGCGCTGCTGATCGACTCGGTGCCGAAGGCGGCAGGCACAGCGATGGGCATCATGATCGGTCTGGCCCTCGGCGTCTCCGGCGTGCTCGCCGCAGCCGTGTCTGGTGTGATCATCGACGAGTTCGGGTTCGGCGTGCACTACGTCGTGCTCGCGGTGATCTGCCTGCTGGGCCTCATCCCGCTCTCGAGGATGACGGAGACGGTAAAGACCGAGGAGAGCGTCGCATGACAGATTTCATTCCAACCGCACTATGGTCTCGACCACTAAGCCCGTGCACTTTCTCAGTGCGTGCCGCGTCCGGCTTGTGTTATATATAAATTACTGTTTCATATTTGAACCGTCTTCCGTCGGAGCCAAGGATGAAGCACAACGAAACACTGAGCGACGCGGGTCACTCGAGGCCGGCGTGGCATCTCTTGGTCCTCGTCGTCAGCCTGTTCTTCCTGTGGGGTGTCGCCAACAATCTCAATGACATCCTCATCAAGCAATTCAAGAAGGTCTTCGAGCTATCCGACTTCCAAGCCGGCCTGGTGCAGAGCGCGTTCTATTTCGGTTACTTCACTCTTGCAGTCCCGGCAGCCATGTTCATGCGCCGCTTCGGGTACAAGGGTGCCATTGTGGTCGGGCTACTTCTCTACGCGAGCGGCGCGTTCCTGTTCTACCCCGCCGCTGAAAAGCACGCCTATGTCCTTTTCCTGTTGGCACTGTACGTTATCGCAAGTGGCCTGGCCTTCCTGGAAACCTCTGCCAATCCGTTGATCACCGTGCTTGGCCCGCGCGAAGGTGCGGCCCGTCGGCTGAACCTGGCGCAGGCTTTCAATCCGCTCGGTTCCATCACAGGCGTGCTCGTTGGCCAGCATTTCATTCTCTCCGGCAATGAGCCTACCGCCGAGCAGGTTGCCGCGATGACTGCGACGGAACGCGCAGCGTTCTATGCCACCGAATCGGCAGCCGTCCAGGTGCCTTACCTGGTCATCGGCGCGATCGTAGTTGTGTGGGCTCTGCTGTTCATGATTTCTCGTTTTCCAAGGACTCGCGACAGTGACGCGGAAGACGCTCGCGGAAGCGGCATCGCCCACCTCGTCGACCTCCTGCGAGATCGATACTTCATGCTCGCGGTTGCTGCCCAGTTCGTTTACGTCGGCGGCCAGGTCGGCGTGTGGAGTTATCTCATCCGCTACGCGCAGGTCACTGTCCCCGGCACACCGGAAAAGGTTGCCGCGAACTTCCTGACCGCAGGGCTCGTGCTTTTCATGCTAGGACGCTTTGCCGGCGCCGCTTTGATGCGCTACGTAGCACCTGCTCGACTTCTAGCGACCTACGCATTAATCAACGCCGCACTCTGCACCGTTGCCGTCGGACTCCCCGGCCCCGTCGGCCTTTACGCGCTTGTCGCGGCAAGCTTCTTCATGTCGATCATGTTTCCAACCATCTTTGCGCTCGGCCTGGATGGACTCGATGACGAGAAGCGCAAGCTCGGTTCATCGCTCCTCGTGATGTCGATCATTGGCGGTGCAATTCTCACCGCCGTCATGGGCGCCACCTCGGATGCGTTCGGAATCCACTGGGCCATGGCGGTTCCACTCTTCAGCTTCGCGATCGTCCTCGTATTCGCGCGGCACTCAAGTTCGGCGGGCATCGTGGCCGCCGTCAGGGTCTGATCATGGCACGCCTGTGTTTCGCGCTCGACCTCAACGACAACCCGGAGCTGATTGCCGAATACGAACGCTGGCACCAGCCCGACCGAATCTGGCCCGATATCCTGCAGTCCCTTCGTTCTTCTGGAATAGAAGAGGCTGAGATCTTTCGCACCCACGATCGCCTGGTGCTCGTCCTGGAAGTACCCGATGATTTCAGTCTGGACGCAAAAGCCGCTGCAGACGCGGCGAATGAGCGCGTGGTTGCGTGGGAAGCCATGATGTGGAAGTACCAAAAACCACTCCCCTGGGCGCGCCCCGGCCAGAAGTGGATCCCCATGCAGCGCATCTTTTCGCTGCGTGCGGCATTGGATGGCACGCTCACGACGGCGCGACATCAACTACCCGGCGACGCTCAATAGCCTCTAGAGCACCACGCGCTGTCAGGTCGCTGCCAGCCCCGCAGGAGTTGTGGACGCAGCAGTTCGCCAGGCACGGCCGTTGGGAAATAAGTGATCTCCAAGTGACTGCGCGTGCATCTCTGCGGAGAAACCGGGAGCCGTCGGAGCCAGATACCGTCCTCTTCGAATTCGCACAGGGTCGACGAAGTGCTCGTGCAGATGGTCGACAAACTCAATGGCACGATCCTCCATTGAGCCGCTGATGGCCACGTAGTCAGCCATTGCGAGGTGCTGCACGAGCTCGCACAGGCCCACACCGCCTGCATGTGGGAACACGCGCACGCCAAATTTGGCCGCCATCAACAGAATTGCGAGGTTTTCGTTGACACCACCGACGCGCGCCGCATCGATTTGAATCAGATCCACAGCCTTCGCCTGAAACAGTTGCTTGAACATCACCCGATTGTGAATGTGCTCGCCTGTGGAAACGGGAAGAGGTGCAACAGCTCTGCGAATTGTTGCGTGGCCGAGGATGTCATCCGGGCTGGTCGGCTCTTCGATCCACGCAATGTTGAAAGGTGCAAGCCGCCGGAGCCATGGAATTGCTGTGGTCACATCCCAGCGCTGATTCGCATCGATCGCTAACGCCACGCCTTCCCCGATAGCCTCGCGTGCGATTCGGCAACGTCGCACGTCGTCCTCCACATTCAGCCCCACTTTGAGTTTCATGGTTCGAAAGCCATCGTTGACGGCCTCGACTGCCAGCCGCGCCAGCTTCTCGTCGGAGTAGCCCAGCCACCCTGGTGAAGTCGTGTAGGCGGGATATCCACGATCCACCAGGTTGACGAGACGCGCTGCCCTACCCGGCATGGCGGCGTGAAGAATCGCCAGAGCCTCCGAGCGGGTAAGGGCGTCAGTGATGTATCGGAAGTCGATTAGATCGGTAATCTGCTCTGGGCTCATCTCCGCAATGAGTCGCCACACCGGTTTGCCGGCGCGACGCCCCGCCATATCCCACGCGGCATTGATCACCGCGCCGATTGCCATGTGCATCACTCCCTTCTCAGGCCCAAGCCAGCGCAGCTGCGAGTCGTTCGTTAACCGCCGCGCGAAGGCGCCGAGGTCGCTGACCACCTCATCGACTGGTAAGCCAACGACGAGATGGGATAGGGCAGCGAGCGCAGCGGTTTGCACATCGTTGCCCCGACCAATAGTGAAGACAAAGCCGTGTCCGCAAAGGCCCGTGGGATCGTTCGTGCGGAGCCGCACGTACGCAGCTGAGTAGTCCGGATCAGGATTCATCGCGTCCGAGCCATCCAACTCGCGCGATGTTTGGAATCGCACGTCGAAGGTGTCCAGTGCAGTAATCACAGCCATCTTGGGTCGCCTCATCAGTCGTTCGGTTACGTTGCGGCCAATACCCGCTGACGCTGGCAGCCGAGTCGTTCAATCTGCACGTCGATGACGTCGCCAGGGCGCAGATATACGGGTGGCTTCTGGCCAAGGCCGACCCCCGAAGGAGTGCCTGTGCTGATTACGTCGCCCGGCGCCAAGGTCATGTAGCGGCTGATGTAACTAACCAACCGTGCGACGCCGAATACCATCGTCCGCGAATTGCCATTCTGATATTGGTGCCCGTTAACGCTTAGCGTCATGGCGAGGTTCTGCGGCTCGAGTACCTCATCGGATGTCACCAGCCATGGGCCGATTGGTCCGAAGCGTGTCGCAGCTCTTGCCTTTCACCCACTGACCGCCGTGCTCGAGCTGGAAGGCGCGCTCCGATACGTCATTGACGATCAAGTAGCCGGCGACATGAGCCAGCGCTTCGGAAACCGGTACGTCGCGTGCGGTGTCGCCGATCACAACGCCCAGTTCGACTTCCCAGTCGGTCTTTTCAGCGCCACGCGGGATAACAATGTTGTCGTTGGCACCGACGATTGCGGTCGTGGCCTTCATGAATATGACAGGCTGCTCCGGCACCGCCATCCGCGACTCCGCTGCGTGGTCAGTGAAATTGAGGCCGACGCAGATGAACTTGCCGATCCGACCAACTGGCGCGCCGTATCGAGGCACGCCGCCTACGATTGGCAAGGTTGAAGGCTCGAGCGCGCGTAGCCTGGCGAGACCTCGCTCGGTCAGCACCTCACCGGCTATGTCATCCACAACCGCGGACAAGTCGCGGATCGCGCCATCTTCATCAATCAGGCCCGGCTTCTCGTGGCCAGCTTGGCCATAGCGTATGAGCTTCATGCTGTTCGGGGTCAGGTGGTCCAGCCGCCGTCGATGATGTGGATGGCGCCAGTGACGAATGAGGATTCATCAGAGGCCAAGTAGACGACTAGCGCGGCGACCTCCTTAGGATCTCCGAGGCGGCCCATGGGCTGGCGCTCCTTGAAGCTCTTCCATACCGCGTCTTGATCGCCACCGAGCTCAGCAACGCGAGCCGCCAGGGATGGAGTGCTGATCGTGCCGGGGCAGATTGCGTTGCAACGCACGCCCTTGGCGACATAGTCGGCCGCGATCGATTTGCTCAATCCAATCACGGCGGCCTTCGACGCACCGTAGGCGCAGCGATTCGGCACGCCCTTCACACTCGAGGCTACCGAAGACATGTTGATGATGCTTCCCCTACCCTGCGCGATCATGCCGGGCAGCACCGCTTTGCAGAGAAAGTACATCGCATCGACATTGATCCCGAACGAGCGTCGCCACGCACTCTCTTCGCACTCAAGGATGCTGCCCTGGTGAACAACGCCGGCGCAATTGAACAGCACATCGAACGCTGCTCGACTGCCAACAAACGCGCGGACAGCGGTAGGGTCAGTGACATCGAGCGTGTACGCACTGATGTTTGCCTGACCCGCTGCCAGCGATTCCAACGCACCGGCATCGATGTCAGTAGCAACTACATGCGCACCCTCACGGGCACACGCCAATGCACTCTCTCGGCCGATGCCCGCGCCGGCCGCTGTAACCAACATGCGCTTCGAGGCGAGACGTCCACTCATCTCAACGACTCCAATGAGTAGAACGCGATGGCGTTTGTGCCGAAGACGGCAGCCTCGTGCCCGGGTGCATGCCGTCCCACGAGGTCGCTTGCTAACGCGAGCCAGCGACCGTAGTCGCAGACACTGTTGAGAACTGGCCAGTCGCTGCCCCACAACACACGCTCCGGACCAAAGCACGCGAAGACATGTGCTGCATAGGAGTCGAGTATCTCGACTCCAGCGTCGCCGCCTGCTTCTGTCAGCAGCCCCGATAGCTTGCACCGGGCGGCGGTTTCGTGCGCGAGCCGGGCCATGTCGTCAGCCCAGATTGAGAATCCGTTGCCGGCAATGTTCGGCTTGCCGGCATGGTCAATCACGACTCGTAGGTTGGGATGCTGACGCAGCCGCTTGCGCAACATGGTCAAATGTTGCGGTCTAACGAGCGCGTCGAACGACAAGTCGTGCTCGACCATCGCATTGAAAGCGGGATCGAGTTGCGGTTGCAGAACCCAGTTCGGATCTACGATGTCCTGCATCATTGGGCGCAAACCCTTAAGGAGGCCGTTGCCAGAGGCGACCAGAGCTGCGATCCGCTGAGGCGCGTCGTGCCTTTCAAAGTCGATCCAGCCGACGACACCGCTGATGAACGGGTACTCCGCGCCCAGTTCAAGCAAATAGCGTGTCTCACCTTCGGTGGCCGCCGCCTGCACGAGCACCGTGGCGTCGACGTTGCTCGTCTTGAGCAGCGGGACCAGATGGTGCGGAAGGTAGTCGCGGTAGAGCACACCGAGGTTCGGCTGCAACCACCCGTAGTCGCCACGGTCGAGTCGCCAGAAGTGTTGGTGTGCATCGACGATCACCTTGGCACCATGACACCGGGCGCGAGCAGTCCTTCCGCGCGCAGGTGCACCCAAAGGCTGGCGGGCAGCGTGGCGTCTAGTCGCGCGACGGCGCTGCGAACTTCCTCAATCGAACGCAGTCCCGCGACGACAGTCGCCACGGCCGGGTGCGCCAACGGGAACTGCAGCGCGGCCGCGCCCACATCAACGCGCTCCGCCGCGCACACGTCATAAATGCGTTGGGCGCGCACCAAAGTTGCAGGATCCACGGGGGTGTAGTTATAGGTTGCACCTGGTGTGAGCGCGTCGCCGAGCAGCCCCGAGTTGTATGGCCCCGCGGCCAGGATCGCTACCGAGCGGCGCAGCGCTTCTTCCATGACCCCCCGCGAGCCATCCTGCTCAAGCAAGGTGTAGCGGCCCGCGAGCATGATGCAGTCGAGAGGGAACAGCGGCATCAGTTCAAGGCAGATTGCCTCTTCGTTCACTCCAATGCCGATGGCCCGGCAGCCTCCGGAGGCTTTCAGTTCGGCCATTGCAGGAAGCGCCTCGTCGAGCGCCTGGCGCAGGCGCTGAGGATGCTGCTCTCCATGAGTGAGGCGACCAATATCGTGCAGTAACAGCACATCAACGTAGTCGACTCCGAGCCGTTCGAGGCTGGAATCGAACGAACGCATCACACCGTCGTAGCTGTAGTCGAACACGGCCTTTCGGCCGACGACGGCGAAGCCATCACTGGGCTGCCCGCCTCCACGATCGGCCACGATCGAACGTCCGACTTTTGTCGATACTACGAATGAATCACGAGGGGTGCCGGCCAGGCCGCGACCGAGGCGACGTTCGCTCAGCCCGTAACCGTAGTACGGCGCGGTATCGAAAACATTGATGCCGCAGCGAAGCGCCTCCTGCACGGCGGCTACGGCCGATTCATCGCTAACCTCAGCATAGAGATTGCCAATTGGCGCAGCACCAAAACCCAGCAACGATGCATTGACGCCCCGGTCGAGGAAACCACGATGCTCGGACCTGGATGCCGAATGCATGGATGACTGCGACGTTCCTTTGATTGCGACGATCTCTTGCATGGCGCATCTCAGCGCTGACTGTGGCTTGTGCGGCGTCTGGATGTCATCGCTCACTCGGGCTGGAATTTCAACGTGATGTGCTGCGGCTGTTGATTTCGCATGATCACGAACTCTCGCTGCCCGAGCCACCGCTGAGCGCTATACAACGTCATCAGGGTCGCCAGATTCTCGATCGCTTCCGTCGGGCTGTACTCGTAGGCGGCTGCTTCCAGGATCACATCATTGGCTCGCAGGCCTGACCGCTCGGCGAGGCTGCCAGCGGGGACGGCGAGCACTAATACGCCTTTGGGCTCCGCAAGGCCTGCAGCTGACTGTTCACCGAGAGTCGTCACCGACTTGACCTTAGCGCCCAAGAACTCCAGCACCTCATCGGGCGCCAGGTTCGCTGGAGAAATGAGCTCTGGAAGCAGCGCAGTCCTTGCCCGCTGCTTCAGCCGGGCACTGGTCACCCCGAATTGGTCCATGGGGAAATTCTTGAAGCCGATCAGCAACGCGGGACTGTCCTCAGCGACGCGGAAATCGCCAGCGTGTGCATCCATGAACTTCGGATCGCCAGCACGCGAGTGTGCGTCGATTCCCAGGGACTGCGCCTGCCTCAGGGCAGGAGCGGACGGAAGCAAGTTGTAGTCGATAGTAGCGTCCCAATGCTCCATCAGGATTGGTTGATGAGGCGCCATGGCGATGTTGTGCTCAAAGCGATCGCCGCTCTGCGCGAACCAGACATGGGGATGAAACCCATTGTTGACGAGTACGTTGTTCCAGGCTTCGCGATCGAAACCCTCCCGGAACTTGAGACCGCCGCTCAACAGCAAGTTGTCGTGAATGCGATAATTCGATGACCCATCGTCCAGGTCTATGTCCCAGCCACTGTCGCAGCGAAAGCGGTTGTACCGCAAAGTGGTTGGTTCAATCGCGTCGAGCTTCCACATCCCGGGGTTGGCACTATTGATGCGATCCATTACTTGGCGATCTGGATGCCAGAAGCGATCCCGGCCCCAGCTATTGAAAGCACCGTTGTCACCCGTTTCCATGACTGTGTTGAACACATCGTTATACTCAATGACATGCCCACCCCAAGTGCCGTCGCCGATGTTGATGCCCGCACGCGGCACGTTGTAAATGCTGTTGTGAGCGATCGTTATTCTGAGTGCCATCGAGATCTCTACGCCCGCCGCCTGTTTTTCAGCGGTACCAATATCGTGGATGAGATTGTCCTCGGCACGTGAATCAGCGGGATATTCGGGCGTCTTTGGCCCGACCGCGCGATCGAGTTCCTCGAGCGCGACAAAGTCCTGATAGCGGAAACTTGGTGAGCGCACGGCCTGTGGTCGACCCACGAAGCTGATCGCGCTGCCACCCACGTCGTGGACGTGGTTGCCCATGATGGTGATGCGACGATTGTAGCCACTGACCAATATGGCGTTGCCACCCAGTTGCGAGAGCTCATTGTCAGAGACGGCCACGTCCTCTGTGTTCTCGAGATAAATGGCCGCTTCGCGGGCAATCATCCAGTCGCTGCGCAGCAGCGGTTCCGTGCTTTGCAGGAACGATGATCCGGCGTGGCCGAGCGTGAGGCCGGAGATCTGCACGTAGCGCACGGGCGATTCGTTGCCGCCCTGGATGTCAACCACCCGTGCAACGCCGCTGGCCTCGACCGTCGCTTCACGCAAGTGAACGTCGCGCGGCGGCATGAAGTACAACGTCGACGTCCCGGCGTTCAGGTACCACTCGCCGGCTGTGTCGAGCTCCTCGAAGATGTTCTCGACGTATCTATATTTCGGATGGGGTTTGGACGGCCGGTTGTTCCCCACGCCCTCGCCGAGAATCAGCGAGCCGTCTGGATTCTTGCCGAGGATGGGCACTTGCACCCCACCCCAACGATTCTCATGCAGCGCGTGCACGACGCCGCCCGCTGGATTTTTCCAACGCTTGACTCGCTCCGGCGAAAGCGCATCCGCGGCGTAGCCATTGAGCACGACTGCGTGCGCGTCGAAATTGGGATACCGCGCGCGCACCTGGCGCTTTCCGTCTACAAAGAGTTGATCAAAGGATGCGCCGCTGACAGTTGCCTGCACGATGCCATTGCGATAGGGCCGCCATCGCAACGTCAACTTGCGCCCTGCAAGTAGCCGTGGCGCCGCTGCAGATGCTGCGGCAATCACGGTGGGTACCTCGCGTGTTCCGGACAGCTCTGGTCCGATCTTCAGCGGCGCAGCTACATAGTAATCGCCATCGCCGATCTCAATCCTGATAGCAGCCGAAGATTCACGGCGCTTGAGCTGCGTCGCTGCTTCTAGAGCCTCCCCCACCGTTGCGAATGCACGATCACCTTTGTTGCCGGCATGAGCTGAATCCACGCGAAACACTATTGCCGAATCTTCGGCCTTGGCTTCGGTGATAGTCCGCTCTTCCGAATGGGCCGCACAAACCAGGCATGCGGCCCCCAGCAGCAGTGTTTTCCATGCCACGCGCGATTTGTCCTTCAGGCACGTGAAGACGCAACCCATATCTCCTCGATGTGAGTCAACCTTGACACCGCTCACTAGAATTCGTAGCGCAGCGCCAGGGTAGTCCGCCGTCCGTTCAGCTCGTAGCCTCGGTTATATCCGAGATTGTCCGTGCGTATCAGGGGTTCGTCGGTGAGGTTGGTTACCCCCAGTGTCACAGCGAACTTGTCAGTGAAGTTGAAGCGCGCGGACAAGTCGAGCTGTGCATAGTCATCTCCAAACTCGCCATCGCCGAAATAGCTGCTCTGATCGTAGACGAAGTCATCTCTGTAGTTATAGGCCAGATACGCACCGAAGCGCGGCTTCTCGAAGTACACGATTGCGTTGTAGCTATTCTTCGACACACCGGGCAATGGCAGCGACGGGCCGCCGGCCACCACCGAGATTTCGCCGGCGTCAATGTACGTATAGTTGAGGAGGACGCCAAAGCCATCAAAAGGCGCGGGCAGGAATGTGAAGGGCTGCTGATAGCCCACTTCGACGCCTTTGAGTGTCGTGTTCGCACCATTGTCGGGTTGGAAATGAGTGAACTCGATATCCGTCGTGCCACCGCCGTTCGCCAGTTGCACCGTGTGAGTCTCGAGGCTGCTGGTCGAAACAATGAAATTCTTCACGTCCTTATAAAAGAACGCGAGTGACAGCAAGCTCTCCTGATTGAAATACCATTCCAGTGAAACATCAAATTGATCCGCCAGGTACGGATCGACATCGGGGTTGCCGGAAGTGATCGTGCGGACATTGGCGTTGACGACCGTCGTCGGCGTAATCACGCCCAGATCCGGACGGGAAAGGACGCGCGCCGCCGCGAAGCGCGCAACCAGGTCTTCTGTAAGGCCGACACGCACATTCAAGCTGGGCAGCCAGTTGTTGTAAGTGCGGTCAATTGTCGTTGGTGTAGCTTCCGGTACAAAGGTCACCGCGCCACCCTGGTCGAAGATGATCTGGCTGAAGTCCGGTACAAAGCCAAAGGTCTCTTGATCAGTCCGGACGTACCGCACTCCAATGTTTCCGGACACACGCCCGTCGGCAAACTTGAAATTGCCGCGGAGATATGCGGCGGCCAACTCCTCCTGAACATTCGAAACAGATGTCGGAAAGCTCACCGGAGGAAACAGCCCGACAAGGTCGGAGAGCGGGACGTCCGCGAGCAAAGCGTTTGGATCGGCGGACAGCCAAGTTTTCGGGAAAGATGACCCGCCGTCATAGCCAGACAGATAGCCGGAATCGCCGAATTCACGCATCCACCGCGCACCGTTGAAACTTCCACCCTCGCTGACCGGGTCGAAGGCTACCCCTAACAGCGCCGCGAGATCCTCCGCGCCAACCTGAATGAAGTTGCTATGCGTCGAATGCTCACGCTTGCCCCAGCTTGCACCGAATCCAAGCGTATCCATCCACCCGTCCATGCTGTACTTGACGTCGAACCGGACATCGCGGGTTTCATCCTCGGTTGGCTCATCCAGAGGACCGTTGAAGCCGATGGCGCGATAGTCGTTAGCATCGAATTGGTCAAAGCCACGCTGATACGTAAGGTCGGGTATCCCCGAAGGGTCATTGGTGAAATCGTAGGAAACTCTGGCTCGCCCGATAACTTCGAGCGATAGCGAGGAGATCTTGCGTTTCGACTGGCCATAGGACACTTCGCCATCAAACGTCCAATCGCCCACGGCGTACGTACCGCCCAGACCCCACGCCCTCAGCTCATCCTCTTCCTGACCAGTTCTTGCGTTGTTGCGATGATCGACGCCATCTGAGTCCAGGGAAATCAGCGCGCCGTTTCCATCCTGGATGCTTGCGACGACCGGCCCGAGATTGTTCGTGAAGCGATGCGAGTTCACCGGGAACAGCGCGTCAGTGTCGAACTTCGAGAACAGAATGTCGGCGCGCCCTTCGAACGCATCACTTGGACGAAACTGAAGCGAAGCCATCACGCTCTTGCGCTCACGATCTCCCAAGTCCATGCCATAGTTCGACGCGTGGTTGAACCGAAAAGTATCGTTGAAGTCACCGTCGACGTTGTAGTCCAGTTGCGGCACTCGGTTCGCTTCGACGCCATTTTCGAAACCGAAAGCCTCGAATCTCTCTACCTGCAGGTCGCGCTTGCTGTAGTCAATGCCAAATGCAAGGCCGACCCGATCCTCCGCAAAGGTGTCAGAGAAAAACGCTGAGACGTGGGGCTGGACAGAATCCGGATTGCTTTCGTGGATGGCTTCAGCGTTTACGACCGCTCGGCGACCTCCGATGTCTAGGGGCTTCGCCGTCAGGACATCAATCGTCGCCGCGATACCGCCATCGAGAGAATCAGCGGTAGGCGACTTGGCGACTTGCAACGCGCTAACAAAGTCTGCGGAAAGGATGGTGAAGTCGAAATTTCGTGAGCCGCTGGCCGTTGGCAAATATCGACCGTTGTACAGTAGTTGTGTGAATTTCGGATCGAGCCCGCGCACGCTCACCAACTGTCCCTCGCCCTTGCTCCTCGTTATCTGTACGCCGGTGATACGTTGAAGCGATTCCGCCATGTTCTGCTGCGGGAACTTGCCGATGTCTTCAGCCACGATCGAATCGCTGACGATGTCCGCATCGCGTTTGGCCCCGACGGATTCCGCCAAGCTGTAGCGAATGCCGGTCACCTCGACCTTTTCTATTACCGCCTCACCTGCTGGCGCTCCCTGCGCGTGGGCTGACATCGCACTCCACAGCAGTCCTGCTATCACCAGAGCGCTATTGATTAAACCCGCGAGTGCCGACTTGTGCATATCCCCCTCCAAGTGCGGGTGTGCCTCAGGCGTACACCCAAGATTTCTGGTTCGCGCGCCGACGGGCGGTGTCACCGACCGCCACGTCACATAACCAAAACGATACGTTGTTTTGTATATGAATACACCTTCCATATATAAAATACAATATTCGAGTAGCAAACATCAGGATGGCGACTTTGGCTATTTGAAGCTCCGGACTCGGGCTCCATGCGGCGAGTTCTCGGCAGCTGCGAAAGGAGAGATGGATGAAATTCAACTTGCGCACGCTGGCGCTGACGGCGGGTCTATGTTTCCTGAGTCGACCAATTCACGGAGCGGGAAGATACCTCGAGGTTGAGTACCCGCCGTCGACTGCAACCAACCAACTGCAGATTGGCGTCACATACACGATGTGGATTCCCGACGACGTCGCCCGATTCCGCTGCGTCATCATTCATCAACACGGCGCGGGAAGAACAGCGGCTGAAAAGGGAGCCACGGCCGCGTACGACTTACATTGGCAGGCGCTGGCGAAGAAGTGGGACTGCGCACTGCTCGGTCCCTCATATCACGTTCTGACGGATGCAACTGACGCTTCCCCCGGGGGATCCGAACTCTGGTTCGATCCACGGCGTGGCTCGGACCAAACCTTCCTCAGGGCACTCGACGAGTTGTCGGCGCAGGCGAAGCATCCGGAGCTTGCGACTGTGCCGTGGGCTCTGTGGGGACACTCGGGAGGCGGCATCTGGTCAGACGTGATGACGACCCTGCATCCGGAGCGCGTGGCTGCCGTGTTCCTGCGGTCCGGCTCTTTCCGGGACCGGCCAGGCTTCCCGCAGCTCGAGACGCCGGCCGCCGCTTTCGCGGTCCCAGTCATGGGAAACGCCGGCGTGAAAGAACAGGACCGCAGCGCATGGATCACGACTCTCGCGAGGATCCGCGAATATCGCAGCAAGGGCGGCCCGGCCGGATTTGCTCCCGATCCACGAACGGGCCATGAGACCGGCGACTCGCGTTATCTGGCGATTCCTTACTTTGACACCTGCCTCGCCATGCGCCTACCGGCCAAGGGCAGCAATGATCAAACCCTCAAGCCGATGGACATGAGCAAGGCTTGGCTGGCGCCCTTCCTTGGCCAGACGGCTGTGCCGCGTTCTTCTTATAAGGGCAACCCTCTTGAAGCTGTCTGGCTGCCTGACGAAGAGCTAGCCAAGATCTGGATCGAGTACGTCAAGAACGGAACGATTGCTGACGTGACTCCACCGCGTCCACCGTTCAACGTTCGGGTCACGTCCATGGGTAACGGGGGCAATGAAATCACGTGGGACGCCGAGACCGACTTCGAAAGTGGTGTTGGCGGGTTCTTCGTCATGCGCGACGATCAAGCGCTCGCCCGTCTGCCAGCAATGATCCCACTTGGGGTGTATGGACGCCCATTGTTCCAGGGGCTGTCGTATCACGACACCCCGGAGGGACCGCCCGCTCCTCCGGAGATGCGTTACCTCGACGTCTCCGCCAAACCGGGCGAGAAACACACCTACAGCATTCTGACCGTTAACAGCGCAGGCGTAACGTCAGAGCCATCCGCTGGGGTTCTGATTCCTTGGCCGTGATCCGGAAAGGACCGAGGATCATGAACAGTTCAAAAGCACATTTGCGGTCCGGTCTGAAGTTGTTCATCGCTGCGGCCATCGTTTGGACTTCCAGCAACGCCACGGCAGCGGACGTGTATGTCCCCTTCGAAGGCGAGAAGACCACTTGGCACGAAGGGTTCGACCGCTATGACTTCATCATGGACGATGCCACTGGGGCGATCACGCCAATGACGGCCCCGGCGAGCGAAGTGACGAGCTTCGGAATCGACGTGACCATAAAGGATGGCAAGCGCCGCGGCGTCGTCGTCGTCCCCAAGAAGGCGGCGCCCGGCAATCCGTGGTCATGGCAAGCCTGCTATTGGGATCACCAGCCTCAAACCGAAGTCGAGCTACTGAGACGCGGCTTTCACATCGCCTTTTTAGCGCCCGACCCGGGCAGACAGGGCAAGGCGTGGGACCGTTGGTACAGGTTCCTGACGGAAGAGCACGGCTTGGCGAAGAAAGCGGCCTTCGTCGGGATGAGCAAGGGCGGAGTCAATGAGTTCAACTGGGGTGGGGCCAACCCAGACAAAGTCGCGGCCATCTACGCGGACAACCCGGCACTCTACGACGACGATTACGTCAAGATTCGGGTGCTGGCCCAACATGACATACCTCTGCTGCACGTCGTGGGCACCGAAGATTTTGTGCTGCCGTACACGATGGCGGTGGAGAAGATGTATCACCAGTTGGGCGGCTCAATCACCGTGATCATGAAGGAAGGCCATGCACATCACCCGCACAGTCTCGTAGATCCGACGCCGATCGCGGACTGGATCGAGCAGCACATGCATCCGGTGGAAGCGAACCGGCCAGCGTTCGCCGATTCAACCTACACCAAGACGCACTATTACAGCGTCGAGAGTTCATACGTCTACCTGAAGAAGGAGGATACGTACGCCACCGTGCGCGGACCGGGATACGTTCCCTCCTACGATCGCTATACAAGTCCGGGGACTGGTGACTTCCACATGGATGCGATGTCGATCGTGGTTCCGCAGAAGCCGGCACCGGGCAAGCCGTGGATGTTTCATCCGAGCTTTCTCGAGCCCGACTCGACGGTGGCTATGGCGCTACTGGCCAAGGGCTACTACATCGTGCTGCCGCCCATCTCGGGATCGGGGGCCGTGCAAGAGCGATGGGATGAGATCTATCAGCGGATGGTCGACAACGGATTTTCGACGAAGGTCGTGATGGAGGGGACCGGGGCGAAGGCGGGCGAGTCGTACGCGTGGGCAATCGCGAACCCGGACAAAGTCTCGGCGATTTACGCTCGGAATCCCCTCCTCGTCAGCAAGATGTCGAAGACGCCGCCGATCGACAACCTGGCGCCGCTGGCCAAGGCCGGCGTGCCAATTCTGCACGACTGCGGGAGTCTCGACCCGTGGCTGAAGGACCAGACACGGGTGGTGGAGAAGCGGTACAAGGAACTTGGGGGGAAGATCACCGTGCTGGTGACCGAGGGCGAGGGTCACTTTCCGCTGTCGCGCAAGGATCCGAAGCCGGTGGTTGATTTCATCTTGAGTCACCAGCGGTAGGTGCCGTCGGCCTGGTGCCGCAGCGAACGGCGT
>CAVRVO010000028.1:0-72020 GCA_963724625.1 uncultured Gammaproteobacteria bacterium
GGCACTTGAGAATGATTGGGACAGCAGAACGCGATTGCGCCTCTAGGCCCTGTTCTGGCCGATAGCGTCGATCGTCTTTTCCTTCTCGATTACCGCCAGTGAAATCTTGCCGTCACGAGAGGCTGCAGTACAGGTCGCCATCACTTTCTTCACGACGTCGTACGACAGGGACTTGTCCGCCAGGACCGTGATCTCGCGTGTTGCCAGCTCTCCATTCCCCGACGCTGGCGCCGTGTTCGTGAGCATTGGCCGTTCGAGTACCGCGCGCAGCGGCTCGATGAGCGGAGTTCCGGACTCACGAATCTCTCCGATGGTCGCGATCAGCTCGTTCTGCACGAACAACTGATCCTTGGTGATCATCACCACCACGGACTGCTTCGGCTGGACATCCGCAGTCGACTGCGGAATCTCGACGCCCTTCGCGTTCTGGACGACTTCCACATTCGTGGTGTACACGAGCAGGAACGCCACCATCACCGACAGGATGTCGATCAGCGGAATCAGGTTGAGCTCCACTTCTGCACGGTGCCGTGGACTGCTCTTCATGGTGCTGCGGACGGGGAGGAACGGGGTCATGGCGCATCTCCAACAGCGATTTTCGTAAAGAGGGCCACTCTCGTGAGCTCCGGGTCATCACGATTCTGCACGTCGGTCTGCGGGCCACCTTCGTTCTCGGCCGAGAGGGTCAAATCGGTGGCCGCGGCTGGCACCTCTGCGCTCCCGGATCGCATCCATCACCTGGATGAGGCTCGTCATAGCTGACGTCCGGCTCTAACAGGACCGAGGCACTGTCCGTCTTCGGGTAATCGCGCTTCAGGGCGACACCGCGAGATCGGACAGCGTCTTCAGGTCGTACTCACCATTCGCCGATGGGAATCGGTGGCGATCCAGCGCCGTGCCGTTCGTGAGCTCGAGGCCGTCCTTTGCGCACGATCACCTCGAGTCTGAAGGTCGGGCTCGGAGTAACTTTGCCGTCCGCGGCGCTCGGGAGATCGAGTTGCAGGATCGTGATGCGCGCAAACACCGCCGTCATCAACAGGAACGTGACCAGCACCGTGAAGATGTCGATCATCGGCACCAGCAGTAGCCCGGCCGGTGTTTACGTGCGGATGCGACGGCGGGTGTGGGACTGGTCGTGTACATGGGCGATCCTTATCCCGTTCGCGACCCCGCGCCCAATCCGATATGGCTTTGAGCCAGGGTCGACTGACGAGTCGTGAGTCACGGTTTTCAGGAATTTGATGGAGGCCGCCTCCAGGTTCTTCGATCAGCTGGGCGGTCTTCGACTGCAGCAGAGCATGCAGCACCAGGAACGGCACAGCAGTGATGAGACCGAACGCCGTGCAGTTCATCGCCTCTGAGATGCTCGCCGACAGCAAGCTCGCTTTCTCCGCTGGATTCACCGTCGCCACCGCGGAGAAGGCGTGAATCAGACCGCTGACGGTGCCCAGCAACCCGAGCAGCGTCGCGACATTCGCCAGCGTCGCGAGGTAGTGGGTGCGCTTCTCAAGGCGCGGCATGATCTGAGTCATGGTCTCCTGCATGGCGGTCTTGACGTCGTCACGGCGTCGCACCGCGCCCTGCAGGGCCAGCCCCACGCTCAGCAGCCGGGAGATGACCGAATCGTCCTTGCCGGTCAGTTCTCGTGCCTTTTCGAAGTCGCCCTTGGTCAGGGCCGGCTCGACCGCAGTCCATACACTGCGATTCCTCACGCTCATTCTTGTGAGCGTGACGTAGCGCTCGACCGCGATCGCGGTCCCGACTGCGCCCACGAGCAGAATCGGGATCATGAAAGGGCCGCCCTGCACGAAGATCTTCACGATTGAGTAAAAGATGTCCACGGTTTTCAACCTCTCGTGTAGCCAATCACTTTGAATTCGACCGAATCTGGTAATACGCCAGCTCCCGCATGAACACTTCTTTGTCCACGGGCTGGGTGGAGTCGTCGAGAAGCCTCGAGATCCCAGGTGTTTCGCCGAGCTGCGAGCCTTTCCAGGGAACGATCACCAGCGACTTCGGCGCCTCGTCATTTCCCAGAATCGACATGCCCGACATGTTCACGTCGCCCTTAGCCCTGGCTTCCTCCTTCTTCGCCTCCGCATCGGCTTTCGGTTCCTCCTTGTTCGCATGTGCCTCGGCTTTCGGTTGCTCCTTGTTCACTGCTACCCGCTGCGGCGCGGTTTTGCTTTCGACCGCGTCGTCGGCTGCGACAGCGGCTGCGACCAGCAGCAGCGGCATGAAGAAGGTGACGTTGCGAAACATGCGTCCTCCTAGCGGCCCGCCCGGGCGCGCAGATCGGTAATCCACATCGCGGCGTTGCTGTCACCCGGCACTACCTGTTGGTACGCAACGTAGTTGTCCAGGGCACAGCTGAGATCCGCGAGATACAGATCGCACAGGATTGCGAGATTCAGCCTCGCGAAGTGAAATTCCGGAGCCAGCGCCAGCGCCTGTTCATAGCTCGCTCGTGCCGCCGCGAATTCGCCTTTCTTGCGATAGAGCATGCCGAGCTCGTTGTAGGCGACCGGGTGACGAGGATTGAGCTCCAGAGCCCGCTTCAGGCTGGCGATCCCTTTGTCGAGATCGCCCGACCTGCCGTATGCGATGCCAAGATCAATGTGGGGCGCCGTCACGTCAGGCGCGGCCTCTGTGACCTTGAGCAGCAGCGCGATGCCCTGCGCATATTCCTTTTGCTCGAGGAATCGTATGGCGCTGTCGTATTCGCTGCGCGTGTCCACCGCGACACGCACGTCCTCGGCAATCGTGAATCCAGTTGCGTCCTGCTGAATCTGCGCCTGCGGAACGTGCTTGGTCTGCGCGACCTGCTTGGTCGCGGGAGCGCTGGCGGAGCAGGCGACGAGCGTCAACGCCGCCGCGAGCCCGGGCATCGCGCGGCAAGCCAACACCAACAATCCAGCGTGAGTAAGTGATGGCACGAGCTACTCCCGGGTATTGGTCTGCTCGAGGAGCGTTGCCTGGCCCGCGCCGACCGTCGGCGCGAGAGCCGCGGTTGCGGCTGCTTCAGCCGCTGGCGCCACTGCGGCGCTGTCGACTGTGACGCCGGGTTGCTCCGGGTGGCGATATACGTAGCGATCGATCGAACCGAGGAACCCGCTGCTGAGCTCGGACTTCGCGTAGCGTCCCGGTTTCAGAACCGCAAGGCGCGCCAGGCTCTTTTCGGTCCACGCGTTGTAGATTCCTTCAGGCATCAGCTCGAGGTTCTTCTCGTGGACTGCAATGGCCTTCTCCTCGAATGGGAAAGCCTCTTCCTCGATTGCGTCCTCGTATTTCTGCAGGTCCGCTCCGCTGAGGCCCGCCGGGCGCTCTGATTCGACCAGTGAGCGGCTGAAGTTCGAATAGACCTCGGCCATATAGAAGGTGGCCGCCGCCGTCACTTCGCCCACCTCGTAGGCGACGAGGTTGTCGAACGCCTTGATCGCCGTATCCATTGCTACCCGCTTGTCCTGCAGGCTGCGCTCGAAGGGCTGCAGAAGCTTCACGGCCGCAAAGCGCTCGTAGAGCTCCTCTGACAGCACCAGCGCGGAGCGAGCAGCGACATTCCTGGTCCGATCCGTTCGCTCGCTGCCAGCCGCGGCATCGATGCGAACAATCTCCTTGAGCTGCTCGTGATAGCGCGCTTCGTCGTTCCTCGCCTTGAAGATCTCAGCGATCTTGAAGCGCGTCTCCACCGCCGTTTCCACCGGCTTCGGAAACTGTTCTACGTAGCGCGAATACACATCCAGCGCGCGATCGACGCTCTTCGACTGCTCGTATAGGTCTCCCGCGAGCAGCAACGCCTCGGCACGCATCTCGGCGCTCTCCGACTCCGCCGCGACGCGCTCGTACTCTGCTGCGGCTTGCGACAGCTGGCCCGCCTCGCGGTGAACGATCGCAAGCTGTTTCGTCGCCTCCTTCTCGAGATCGTGCCCGGGGTACGTACGGCGGAAGGTGTCCAGCACGTCGGCTGCGGCGGTCCAGTCTTTCAGGCGAATCAGTGCAGCGCCTGCGTCGTACTGCGCACCCGCGCAGATCTTCGACGTGGGCGCGGCCTGCCTGACGCGCAGGAAATGGTCGGCCGCCGCGCGGTACTCGCCGAGCTCATTCGCCTGCTCGCCCTGCTTGTAAATCGAGGCCGCCAGGTTTTCCACGAGCGCCGGCCGCGATTTGTCGTCCTGAGGTGTCACTTCCAGAACGCGTGTATAGGCCTGCTCTGCGGGCTGATACTCGGCAAGGTCGAAAGATGAGTGAGCAACGACGACCCAGGCCGTGCGCCGCACGGAGGGCGCCGCGTTGGGGAAGCTGTCGATCAGCTTTTGGGCGGAGCTCCTCGCCAGCGCGAAGTCCTTCATGTCGTAAAGGTCTTCAGCGGCTGCACCCAGTACCACAGCAGCGTGCTCGTGCTGCGGAAAGGTGTCGGCGAACTTGAGCGAACTGTTGACGGTGTCGCGCCGCGCCGGGTCCCTGGCTTCCGCGCTCACCGTCTTGAGGTACTCGCGGTGCGCGTAAATTGCAGCATATCCGGCGGCCGCGGCCTTCTCGTGCCGCGGATAGTCGTATGCCGTGCGTTCGTACTCTCGGGCCGCGCCAGCCTGGTCGCCGTTCTCTCGTACGAGATCGGCCAGCTGATAATTGAGCGGCGCCGCCTCCGGATCGCTATGGAACGAATCGAGGAATTCGCGGTACCAGCGCGATGCCTCGGCATAGTTGGCGGGCTTCTCCTGCGCCTGGGCTGCATCCTGGTACTGCGCGTGGTAATGATTCGCCAGGTCCTTGAGGTTGCTCTTCAGGTAACTCAGCACCTGCGGCGATCCGCCGACGTCGAAGTGGCGCCAGTATTCCGCTCGCAGACCATAGCGGCTCGCGAACTCTTTCTTGGAGTCGAGCACCAGTTTCGGGAAGCCGCCTGCTTCGTAGATCTCGATCGTCCGCATACTGAAGTGCGGCGCGACGGGGTGAAGCGGATACAACGCGACGAATGACTTGTAGACGGTCGCAGCGTCGTTGTAGCGGAGCTTGGCGAGATAGAAGTCGCCGAAGTAGCGATACACGCGGTCTTCGTAGCTGCGATGCCCGTTGGCGGAGAAGTACTCGCCGATGACTTCCGTGCCGCCGAGGTTCGAGAGGCTCAGGCTGATGACCTGGAACGTATCCTCGACGCGGCGCTCCTCTTCCTCTTCGTGCGTCGAATCGAAGTCGTAGCCGCTCGCTACCTTGTAGTCGAGCAGGGCGAAGTACCGGTGCAGGGCTTCTTCGTAGAACTCCTGCTTGTACAGAGTCCATCCGAGCTTGTAGAGAGCGAGCTCGTAGTACTCTGAGCCCGGGCCCATGTCGACGACGGCGGTATACGCGCCCTCCGCATCGCGATATTTTTTCCTGGTAAAGAAGTGCTCTGCTCGCCTGAACTGCACCTCGTCGAGGTACCGCGAGTGGGGATGCTCAGCAATGAGCTGCTGCATCACCTGCATGGCTTCGGCGGTGCGACCCAGTTCGTCGCACGCTCGAGCTTTCTGGTAGAGCACCTGATCGCGGTAAGCGTAGGACGGGTACTTCGCGAGCAGCTCGTCGTACAGCTTGATGGCCTCCAGCGGCCCGGCTCGCTCGAGATCCGTATTCGCACCGTCCGGCAATGGCAGTTCGGACAATTCGTCGGCCGAGGCGATGGATTGCTGATTCGTGGCACGTCGCTCGAGATCGCGTTCCGAAGTCGCTGGCGATGTCGTGTCGATCGCTTTGCGCTGCGCAGCGCGCGTGTCGATTTTCGCCGTGGCCTGCGGAGCCGGCATTTGCTCAGATCCGCGATTTGCAGCGCGTGCATCGACTTTCTGGGCGGTGCTCGGCGCCGACGTTTCCACCAGCTTGCCGTCTCCCAGAATTCCATACTCTTTCTCGATCTTGAGATCCGCGAGGCGCCGCATGGCTTCCGGTGTCAGGGCGCTGTCGGGAGTCTCGTCCAGGAAGCGCTGGTAGCTCTGCGTCGCCTTGTCGATGCCCTCATTGACCTGCACGTGCACGTCGGCGGTATCCGCCGGCACTTCGTGCAGACTGGCGAGCGTGCGCTTGTCCGGGTTCTCGGCGCAGGCGGCGAAAACCAGGGTAGGTGCAACGATCAAGGCCAGGTGAGAGCGGCGCATTTCAGAGCCCTCCGCCGGCCTGCGTCTTCGTGGCGCGATCGTAGCTATCCGCGACGGCATAGCGTGCCTGGGTCTGATAGACCTCGAGGCGCTGGCCGCGGGCCTTGAGTTCGTTGACTGCAACTGTCTCGATCAGCTGACCCTGCCGCGCGATCAGCGTATTCACTTCCTGGAGTGCCTCGCCGACACGAGCACGCAGACGGTTGATCGGCAGGTCGTAACCCACATAGCTGTGCACTGCCGCCTGTCTCGTCCTGACGAACGCGTCGTATTGCGCTCTCAGGATCGCGACGTCGCCGTTGAGCTCGCGCAGATGCTTGTGCGCTTGCGTCAGGCGTTCGTGGTACTCCGTGCGCAGCGTCCAGGTGAGGACTCCCTTCAGGCGTTGGATGCGCTCCTGCAGAGCTGCGGCTTGCGGATCATTGCTTGCCTGCACCGCCGCCTCGAGCGCGTGAATGCGCTCTTGAAGGATGCGTTCATCGGCTGTGGCCAGCAGCTCCGGCCTCGGCGCGATCAGGATGGCCTGGAGGCGTCGGTCCAGGTTGTCGCGCTGCTCCATACGCAGGCGAATCTGTGAGTCGAGCTCCCGGAACTGCGCATCGATCGTCGGCAGCAGCGGCTCGTAGTTTTGCCGCCGCAGGCGAATGATGTCGTCGAAGGCGTCGAAGCTGGTCTGCCAGGTCAGCAATTTCTTGCGCAGATCCTCCATGTCCAGGTAGTTGTGTAGCGCAGTCTGGAAATCGTGCGAGGCCATCACGTCCGTCAGGTAGTAGGTCTCCGGAGCGTCGGGCAGTGTGCGCAGACGAACGACCCACTCCTGGTCCTGCTTGATCTCCTCCCGCACCAGCGCCTTGAGGAATTTGCCTTCGCGGATGCTCCGGATCGAAGCATCGACCTTTTCCAGCTCTTCACCGAAGGAGACGAGCGCCTTGTCGTAGAGGACAGCGGCGCGGCCGTACACATTCAACTTGCCGTACGCATAGGGCAGCGCGAGCTTGGCTTCCTGCACCGCGCTGTCGGTCACGTCGCGCTGGATCAGAATGTTCCAGGGAACCAGGGCTCGCTCGTAGTTCTCGGCAGAGACGTAAGCCCACCCGGCGCTGAGCAGCGCCTGGTTCGAATACGGTCCTTCCAGGTGCACGCGATCGAAGGATCGTTCCGCGCGCTCGAAATTGGCCGACTCGAGCATCAGCCTGCCGAGCACCATGTTGGACTTGTCCTCGATGGCGGCGGTGGCGGGATCAGGGCTCTTGATCTGACCAGCCTTGTCCAACTGCTGCAGGGCCTCGGCCGAACGCCCTGCCTGCAGCAACGCAATTCCAAGGTTGTACGCGGAGAACCCGCTCAAGCTCTTCGCGCCCTGCAATTCCTTCAGGACATCCGCCGCATCTGCCGGCCGGCCAAGTGCCATGTAGACGTTGGCACGCAGGAACCCGACCTCAGCCTGTATCGCGTCGGGCACCTTGCCCTGGATGCGATCGAGTGCCTCGAGCGCGTCCTGCGCCTGACCTTTCTGAAAGTGGATGCGCGCCAGCCGAAAGGCGGCCTCATTGCGCACGCTCTCCTCGACGTCGCCCTCAAGCACAGCGCGGATGGCGCGCCCGGCGCGAAGGTGCATCCGGTAGTTGAGCTCGAAGTCGCCCACCGAAAACTCCGCCTGCCTGATGTGGTAGTGGAGCGAATCGAGCTGCGGCTCGTCGACGCGGCGATGCTGAGCAAGCTCCGCGTCGAGCCGCTCGAGCGCCTCGAAATAGTTGCCCTGATAGGCTTGATAGAAGGCCTCTCCGAAATAGAGATCCTTCAAGTCGTCAGCCGGCGACGGGCGCGTGGCCAGCAAGGCGACCAACGCCAGTCCAGTCATCAGGTGCCGCGCGCGATGCACTAGTGCCAGTCTCCAACGTCGATCGCGGGCTTGCCGGAATCCGGTCCGGCGAGCGTTACACCGATGAGCTTGGGCCCGATGCCCTTGCTGAAAGGGAAACGTTCCGTCTGCGTGTATTCCTTGCCGCTCGCGAGCTTGCCATTGAGCGAGATCGCAATCTCATGCTGTCCGGTGGTGATGTTTCCGGTGTAGATCCTCTGCACGCCGCCTTTCTGCAGTGCTTCGAGTTCCTTGAAGGTGTAGATGTAATGCGCGGCGAGTTGCCCATCGATCTGAACCTGCACCGCGTCGAGACGGAAAGTTTCGTCCTGCGCAATCGCCACAAAGACGGCAACGTGAGTGTTGGACGGGTAGAGCAGCTTCTCCTCCAGCTGATTGAGGTCCGCTGCAATACTCAGGACGTCGGACTTGACCTCCTGGACCTGTTCGTCGAGGCCTTTCATCTGCTCCCGCGCAGCGTCTTGCGTTCGACCTGGCGTCGCACAGACGCAAAGCAGGATGCTCAGCACGAGACGTCGGATTGCCTGTGACATGGGCGGATTACCTTTTCAGGGCAGCGTGGTGTTTACGTAGGCCTGAGGAACTCGGGCATCGCAAACTTGAAGATGGTGTCGGGCGTTCGGGCTATTTCAGCCCGGCGCACGCGGCTGGTTTACGCTCGGGCCTTCGGGCTCGAGCGAAACACTCCGGTCTGTGGCAAGCGTTGCGGGTTGCGAGCTCCGAGCGAGCACTGGAGTGCCGGCCGCGGATGGCAGCGTGAGCGGACGAGCGCACTCTCAGTGGAATGGCATCCAGTCATGTTTTCCTCCCTAGTCCACCAGGTGCAACGCATCGTCTGGAACGCACCGAGCAGCCGGTTAGTCGACTGGATTTCGGCGGTCCCGCTGTCATGGAGCCCGTGCTCTTTAGACCGGAGACTTTGCGTCGCCACCTTTCGGTGGGTTTGCCCTGTCGTGAAACCGCGCACATCCTTGCGCCGGTTTTGATCGGGCGGTGTGATGTGACTCACACATCACCAACGTATGGACTTGGGTGTTTCCTTGACTTAATCCTGCGGTTTCGCGTAAGTCCCCGCGGTTGCGAGCAACTCGACCATTCAGGATTCTGTGCGTGGAGTGTGGTTTTTTTTGGACAGTCCTTGTAATCGTTCCAGCGTTGACTCGGCAGGTTTATTCTGTTTGCGCGACCTCGATTGGCTCGTACGACTCACTGTTGCATTGGTCCTCGCAGCACCTCGCGTCGTCGTGGCAACCGATACCAAACAGGATGACGAGGAACGGAGCGCACTAGGCAGGATAGTCGTCACCGCGACTCGTACTGCGACGCTCATCGCCGATGAGCCCTTGCGTGTCGAGGCGGTTCCGGCCGAGGAGATCGAGGAGAACCTGACGGTGCAGCCCGGCAACCTCTCTTCCCTTCTCACCGAACTGCCCGGTGTTCGCGTGCAATCCGTTGCGCCGGGACTCACCGGAGCAAAACTGCAGCTGCGCGGCATGCCCGGACGACACACGCTCGTGCTTACAGACGGATTGCCATTGCTCGGTGCTGAGGCAGATGCGTTCGGTCTATTGCAGACACCGCCGCTCGACCTCGAGCGGGTGGAGGTCATCAAGGGCGCAGCCTCGGCGCTCTACGGCAGCTCGACTCTCGGAGGTGTCCTCAATCTGGTATCGCGTAACCCCGAAGCGGAGTCGACTCTGCTGGCGAACGCAGGTTCGCGCGGCGCTACTGACCTCGTCGGGTTCTTCGCACTCGATGCAGGCTCCGAATGGTCGGGCACGCTCACAGGGGGCGCCCATCACCAATCACGCGAGGATATCGACCACGATGGCTGGTCGGATCTCGCGGGCTACCGGCGATTCACGTTGCGGCCGCGCCTGTGGTGGAACCAAGGAAAGGTGCGCTCCGTGGTGGTGACTGCGGGATTCGTCGATGAGACCCGCGACGGCGGCACGTTTCCAGGTCGCGTACTTCCCAATGGCTCATCTTTTGTCGAAGCACTGGACACTCGCCGGTTCGATATCGGCACTGTGGGACAGTGGAAATTGGACGATGGACATTCGTTGAGTGCACGACTCTCGATGACATCGACACGACTCGACAAGACTTTCGGGGCACTGCACATTCCTTCCACTCAAACCACTGCATTCGGTGAGACAGTCTGGGGAACCACAAACGATCGCCACGCCTGGTTGCTCGGTCTCGCCTTTGAGCATGACGAACTTGCGGTTGCGGCCGTACCCGGGGTCGGCTACTCATACAACATCCCTGCCGTATTCGCTCAGGATGAGTTCACACCGGCGCCGTGGCTCAGACTCGCGGCCAGCGCTCGAGTCGATGCACACAACAGGTATGGCACATTCTTCAGCCCGCGCCTCTCAGCGCTGTTTCGCAAGCCATCGAGCGATTGGAGTCTGCGCGCCTCGATCGGCAGCGGCTTCGCTGCACCCACTCCGTTTCTGGACGAGATCGAGGCCACGAGCCTCGGGACACTCTTGCCCTTGCGCGACCTGAGCGCAGAACGCGCGGTGAACGCCTCGCTGGACATCAGGTGGAGCGACGCGAGTTGGGACGTGAATGCAAGTGTATTCGGCTCGGAGATCCGCGATCCCCTTGAGGCACTACCGATTGGTACGGACCAGTTCGAGATCGTCAACGCGCCGGGCCCACGGCGCGCGGCGGGTGCCGAAGCTCTGATCGGCTACGTCTCCGGCCCTCTTCACGCGCTCGCCTCGTGGAGCTATCTCGATGTCTCGGAGAGTGTCGTGCCCGGAGCCCGCCGCGACGTCCCCTTGATACCTCGACACTCAGCCGAGGTTGCCTTCATTGTCGAGAGCGAAGCACGCGGACGGATCGGGCTGGAACTCGGTTACGTCGGAGAGCAGGCGCTCCCCGACGATCCCTATCGTGCGGTGAGCCGCGAATACTTCGAGCTCAACGCTCTCGCCGAGATCCGTTTTGGCGGAATCGCGGTGTTCTGCAACGCCATCAATCTCACCGACGTGCGACAGACACACTACGACCCGCTGGTTCGGCCAACGCCCGGGCCCGGCGGCAATCCCATCACCGATGTGTGGGCGCCGGTTGCAGGTCGCATTTTCAACGTCGGCATCCGCGCCGAGCTTTGATCCTCCGACGAGGACTCTTCTGCCCCGAGTCGGAATGCCGCGATCAGTGCGCCTTGAGATCCTCGACAATTGCGGCCATACCGGGGTCGCGATTCGCCAGCCAGTCCTGTGACATCAGCGGAGCGCGCAATGCAGGCTCGAGCGTGGGCACGGCAAGGTCGAACTGGTCGCCGTAGCAGCGCGGATTGCCATGGCAACCGTCAACGAGGTTCCAGTAACCGGTGTTGATAGCAAAGCAGACCTTGGATGCGGGGAGGCAGACCGGTTCCCCATGCTCCGACCACCAGTGCATGCGATCGCCCACCGCGTCGCCAACGATCGTCACCTTGTCGCCGCCATCGTGCTTCAGCGCGGCGGCGGAGGCGATGCCCGCCGAGAATGTGTAGTTGCCGACGAGGAGATAGATTCGCCCGGGAACGCGCTGCGCGATCTCGCGCATGAGGTCGCGGTTCTGCGTGTTGTCGCCACCCGTGTCGAAGCGCAGGTCGAGGATGAGGTTCTTCGGCGGCGAGGACTTCAGACGTTTCGAAACGGCACCCACGAATGGTGCGATCTTCTCATCGCCCTCGTCGAAGTTGCTGCGGAACTGTACGTAGAGCGCCTCGAGATCCGGCAGATCGATCATGCGAAACCAGGCGTCGGGCTCCTGAAGGTATAGCGGCGCGCGGGAGGGATCGACGGCGGTCCGCCACCCTTTCTCGCGCTCTCCGTCCCAGAGCGCCGGGATCCAATAACGTCCCGGAACCTGCCCGGGTGGCATTTCCGCCGCTGGGTGTGCATCGACGGTCCGCGTTACGGCCCGGCCGTTGGCGAGCTTCAGTTGAAGCTCGAGCCGATCGGGATGCCGCGCGAGGCCGATCGCGTGCAAAGCCTCGGGGCTGTGGAAGATCCAGTTCATTTGCCAGCGACGGTACTCATCGAGTGCCGCCCTGCAGCGGACGAAGGCGTTCCATCAGCTCGCCGGGTGTCAGGCCGTCGATCGTTACAATCGAGGCGCCGAGGAGATCAGCCGAGTCGGGGCCGGCGCGCGCGATGAGGAGTGCGTCCGCGAACCAGATCATGCGCACGGGAAGGCGCAATTTCGGGCGCCAGCTGCCCTCGCCAGGATGGATCGAATCGTGTCCGTTGTCGGCGAGGCCTGCGAAGCGTGCGAGCGCGAGCATGAACTGAGCGTCCGTCATCGCAGGTGCTCGGCCGCGCAGGTCGACGATGAGTGCGTGCGCCCGCTCCCGTGCGTCGGGCGAGAACACGGGCGCCTGATCGACGTACCCGTGCTGCACGATATCGAGGTCCGCAAGCCGCGACTCAGCAACCTCGTCCGCCGCCACGGTCGTGGCGCACGCGCTCGCGATCAGGAAGCCAAGGGCCAGCTGTTGCAGGGTGACCAGCGACACGCTCATATTATTCCTTCGGGAGGGAACAAAAAATGACGATTCGCACCACGCGCGATGCACTCCGGCGCCTGTTTTACCAGCGCTGTTTCCATCTATTCATCCTGTTGCTGGCGCTGATCGCCGCGGCACCCTTCATCGATACTTCGCCGGGCGGTGCGCTCATCAACAACGTGATCAACGCCTTCATCATCGTCGCCGCGGTAGCGGCAGTCGGCCGCACGAAATTGTCTTTCGTGCTCGTGCTCTTGCTCGCAGTTCCGGCGCTGGGGTTTCAGTGGTTGTGGGCGATGAACGGCCTGGCGGAGGATTACTACAAGTCGCTCGGGTTCAACATCGCCCTCTACGTGGCTACGCTCACGTTTCTGCTGAAGTATGTCTTCGATCGCGAAGTCATGACCGGCGACAGATTGTCGGGCGCGGCGTCAGCCTATCTCATGATCGGCATCCTGTGGGGCTTCATATATACCCTCATCGATCGCCTGTTCCCGGGCTCTTTTTCGATGCGCGGTGTGATCGGGCCGCTCAAGGCCATGGACCTGCTCTACTTCAGCTTCTCCGCCGTCTCGACCACGGGTTTCGGCGACATCATAGCGATCACGCGCCCGGCACAAACCGCCTGCACCATTGAGATGATCATCGGTCAGCTGTTCATCGCGATACTGATTGCGAGGCTGGTTGGCGTCTACCCGCCGCTGGGACGCGCCGAGTGACGACCGGTAAGGCTCCATACTGGCGGAGTGATCTTTAAGAAGCGCTTACCCGCCTTAAGAAATCTTCAGGTGCGAGCGCCTTGCGCACCGCGTGCGAGAATCGCCAACGTATGGTTGACTCATTCGCCGTGCGGCTATAAGGCGCGCACCGTCCATGGCCACGCGCAACGCCCCATTCGGTTTCCTGCGCGATCTCGCGACCCGCTGGGATCTGATCGCGATCGTGCTGGTGATCGGTCTGATTGCCCTGCTCGGCGAAGCAAGCCGTGGACTGCTCGCGCCGCTGGCGAGACTCGAAGCAATTCCCCTGTCCCTGGATCCGGCTCATCTGCCCGAATACGCCGCGCGCACGACGCTGCGCATGTTCGCCGCGCTCGGGCTCTCGCTCGTGTTCACGCTTAGCTACGCGACCTGGGCCGCGAAGAGTCCGCGTGCCGGGAAGCTCCTGATTCCGATCCTGGACATTCTTCAATCGGTGCCGATTCTCGGCTTCATCTCCATCACGGTGGTGTTCTTCATGTCACTGGCGCCGGGCCAGGTGCTCGGCGCGGAGCTCGCCGCGATCTTCGCGATCTTCACCAGCCAGGCCTGGAACATGGCCTTCAGCTTCTACCAGTCACTCCGCACCGTGCCGGTCGAGCTCACCGAGGCCGCCGAGAGCTTTCACCTCTCGCCGTGGATGCGGTTCTGGCAGGTCGAGGTGCCCTTCGGCCTGCCGGCGCTGATCTGGAACATGATGATGTCGATGTCGGGCGGCTGGTTCTTCGTGGTCGCATCGGAGTCGATCAGCGTCGGACACACTTCGGTGAGGCTCCCCGGGATCGGCTCGTACATTGCGCTCGCCATCGAGCAGCGCAATCTCACTGCGATCGGCTGGGCGATCCTCGCCATGCTGGTGGTCATTCTGCTTTACGACCAGTTGGTCTTTCGGCCGCTCATCGCCTGGGTCGATCGGCTGCGTTTCGAGCAGGATCCGAGCGGCCGGGTGCCGCGCTCCTGGGCGCTCACAGTGATGCAACGCTCACGCCTCATCTCGGCCCTTACCGGCGCGTTTTACGCGGCGGTGCGTTGGACGAGCTGGGCCATGCCGATTGGATCCGCGTCGCCCCGGGCGCGCGTACCGTCGCAGGGAGCAATGGACCGCGTCTGGACAGGCGCCGTCGTCGTGTTCGTTGGGCTGGCGCTGTGGTACCTGATGCGCGGGGTTATCCTGGCAACGTCCCCCCACGAGGCCACATCGGTGGCGATGCTCGCGCTTCTCACCATGTTGCGCGTGTTCGTGCTCATCGCAGTTGCGAGCCTCGTGTGGGTGCCGATCGGTGTGTGGGTGGGATTGCGCCCGCGTGTGCGTGAGGTCGTGCAGCCTGTCGCGCAGTTTCTCGCCGCGTTCCCCGCGAACCTGCTGTTTCCGCTTGCGGTCTACGGGATCGTTACCTGGCAGCTGAATCCCGATGTGTGGCTGAGCCCGCTGATGATCCTGGGCACACAGTGGTACATCCTGTTCAACGTCATCGCGGGCGCTTCCGCGATCCCCGGCGAGCTGCGGTACGCCGCGGAGAACCTCGGTGTCGGTGGCTGGCTCTGGTGGCGCCGGGTGGCGTTGCCTGCCGTTATTCCTTACTACCTGACCGGAGCGATTACCGCCTCGGGCGGATCGTGGAACGCAGCGATCGTCGCGGAACTCGTCACGTGGGGACAAACCCAAGTGAAAGCCCATGGGCTCGGAGCCTACATCGCCGAAGCCACTGTTGCCGGGGACTATCACCGCATCGTCCTTGGCATTGCCACGATGAGCGTGTTCGTCGTGACAATCAATCGCTTCTTCTGGCGGCCTCTTTACTACTACGCCGAGCGCAAGTTTCGTCTCGGCTGACGGGATCGATCCATGAACACCGCGCCCTTGCTCGAAGTCCAGGATGTGTGCAAGACCTATCCGAAAGCCGACGGCGGCGAGCTGTTGGTTCTGGACGGCGTCAACGTGCGCGTCGGTGAAGGAGAGATCGTGGGTCTGCTCGGTCGATCCGGGTCCGGGAAATCGACGCTACTCAGGTTGATTGCGGGACTCTCGGAACCGAGTGGCGGAACCCTGACCTGTCTCGGTCAACCCGTCGCCGGCCCGACGCGCGGGCTCGCCATGGTGTTTCAGAGCTTCGCCATCTTTCCCTGGCTCACGGTGTTCGAAAATGTCGCGCTCGGCCTCGAGGCTCAGCGCCTGCCCAAGGACGAGATTCGCCGCCGCTCGCTGGCTGCAATCGATCTCATCGGCCTCGATGGCTTCGAGTCAGCGTATCCGCGTGAGCTCTCCGGCGGCATGCGCCAGCGTGTCGGCTTCGCGCGTGCGCTGGTCGTGCATCCGACCATTCTCCTGATGGACGAGCCGTTTTCCGCGCTCGACGTGCTGACCGCCGAGACGCTGCGTACGGACTTTCTCGACCTGTGGACCGAAGGACGGATGCCGATCAGGGGCGTGGTCCTGGTCACGCACAACATCGAGGAAGCGGTGCTGATGTGCGATCGGATCCTCGTGTTCGGCAGCAACCCCGGTCGGATCTTGAGCGAGATCACCGTGACGCTGCCGCAACCACGCGATCGCCTCGATCCGAGTTTTCGCGCACTGGTGGAGCGCATCTACGTCGAAATGACCACGCGAGCGGCTACCGAGGGAGCGAATGCGCGCAGCGAATTCTTTGCGGGGCTCGGGATCGGCACCGTGCTGCCGCGCGTGTCCTCGAACCTGCTGTCCGGCTTGCTGGAGACCGTCGCTTCGGCACCGTTCAACGGCAAGGCGGACCTGCCCAAGATTGCCCACGATCTGCAGATGGAGATCGACGACCTGTTCCCGGTTGCCGAAACGCTGCAGATGATGCGTTTCGCCGAGGTCGCCGGCGGCGATATCAAGTTGACCGACGCCGGTCTCGCATTCGCGAATGCGGCGCTCGATGAGCGCAAGAGGATCTTCTCCCGACAGCTCCTCAACTATGTGCCGCTGGCCGCACACGTCCGCCGCGTCCTCGACGAGCGACCGTCGCACGTTGCGCGCCGGAGCCGCTTCCTGGATGAACTCGAGGACTACATGACCGACGAGGCCGCCGAGCAGACCTTGCGCGCCATCGTCAGCTGGGGCCGCTACGCCGAAGCCTTCGCGTACGATGATGAGAACGCCACATTCAGTCTCGAGAATCCAAGCTGATCCACCGGCGCTAGCGTGCGGTGTGAGCACCTAACCCTTCGGTGTCGATCTCGATCCACGCCGGCGCGTGATCACTTGGACCCTGCTGTCCGCGCACCCATCTGTCGACACCCGCGGAGCGCAGGCGCGGGAGAAGCCCACGATTGAGCAGGAGATGGTCGATCCGCAGACCGGCATCGCGCGCCCAATGGTTACGGAAGAAATCCCAATAGGTGTACATGGGCTTGTCTGGATGCAGCGTGCGGATCGCGTCTGTCCAGCCCTGCGCGAGCAGGCGCTCGAATGCGGCGCGGCTCGCAGGCTGCAGCAACGCGTCGTTCTTGAAGGACTTCGGGTCGTAGACGTCGAAATCGGTCGGCAGCACGTTGAAATCCCCGGCCAGCACCACGGGCTCGTCCGCCCCCGCGAGTGGCTGCGCACGCTGGATCAATCGATCGAGCCAGGCGAGCTTGTAGTCGAACTTCGGGCCCGGTTGCGGATTGCCGTTAGGGAGATAGAGACAGGCGATGTGCACGCCGCTGATGCGCGCCTCGAGGTAGCGGCTATGCGTGTCGTTCGGATCGCCGGGCAGGCCGCGTCCGACTTCGACAGGCGCGCCACCTTTCGCGAGGATCGCGACCCCGTTGAAGGAGGTCTGGCCGTGCCACACCGCCTCGTAGCCCGCCGCCCGCAGCGCCATCACCGGAAAGCGTTCGTCGGGCGCCTTGAGCTCCTGCAGGCAGGCGACGTCCGGAGATTCCTTCTCCAGCCACTCGAGCAGGCGCGGCAGGCGACTCCCGATGCCGTTGACGTTGTAGGTTGCGATCTTCATGGCTTTGGGCGTGCAGGATGATCGGCGCGCCGCCGGGCAGTCAATACAAGCTCGGTTCGCGCGCGTTCATTCTGCACCTAGAGACAATATCGGTCGGCGATATCCACTGTCAGAATTCGTCGACTGGATCCATGGCTAGCAGCTGAGGTATTCAAAATGGCGCGAAACATCACGAATGCTCGGATTTCTGCGCTGGTCGCGGCGATGTTGGTGTCGACCACCTTCGCCGCTGAGACGCCGCATTGGGCGTACGAAGGCGCCGCCGGTCCGCAGAGCTGGGGAAAGTTATCGCCCGACTATGCAATGTGCGAGAAGGGCAGCAATCAATCACCGATCAATATCCAGGATGCGTTGCACACCTCTGGGCATCCGCTGCAACCCAACTACACCGCGCAGTCCAATGAAACAATCATCAACAACGGACACACGGTGCAAGTCAACTTTGGACCGGGCAACTCAGTGGTTGTCGACAACACGACCTTCACTCTAAAGCAAGTGCACTTCCACTCGCCGAGCGAGAATCTGATCGAGGGAAGATCGTTTGCGATGGAAGCGCATTTCGTGCATGCCGACGACAAGGGCAATCTGCTGGTCCTGGCGCTGATGTTCAACGAAGGGGAAGCCAACAGCACGCTCGCCAAACTGTGGACGGCTTTGCCCGCGAACGCCGGACCAGCCAGCCCCTTGGCCGGCACCGTCACGCCGGCGGAGTTCATGCCGAAGTCGCTGTCCTATTACCGCTTCAGCGGATCGTTGACCACGCCACCGTGCACGGAAGGCGTGCGCTGGCTAGTACTCAAAACGCCGGTGTCGGCGTCCAGTGCGCAGATCGAGGCGTTTCAGCACGCAGTCAAGCATCACAACAATCGTCCGCTGCAGGCGATGAATGGGCGAGTCGTCGTCGACGACTGAACTACTCCAGGTGTCGTGGCGGGTCGTGCATGCTAGGCGGCGACCTGCCAATCAACTATCGATAAATCGCAAGGCCGAGTTGCTGCGGGACCGCAGCGCGTTCATTTCCATTTGGCCGCATTAAGAATGCTTCGCTTCGCGCGCGCGTGCGAATTCTCGATAGGCAAGATCTGGCCTTCGGCGGACGCTTGCACCTACGGAAATCGCCGGCATGTCAATCCTGCGCCTAGAGGCAATATCGGTGGGGCGATATCCACGGGCAGAATTAGTCGGTCAGTTTCAGGGAGAACACAAATGCAGCGAGTGACACCCTTTGCGGCTCTTGGCCTCCTGATGACCATCGCCGCCTCGACGGTTGCGGCGCAGGACCAGCTCGATCGCACGTCATTGCCGATCGCGGAGCCCGAACCACCGACCTATAAGGAACTCGACGCGCGAAACGCCAAGCCACCGCCGCGGTTCGAGGTCAAGGCGCCCAAAGGCGCACCCAATGTCGTGATCGTGCTGATCGATGACATCGGCTTCGGCGGGCCCAGCACCTTCGGCGGTCCCATTCAGACGCCGACCATGGACCAGCTCGCTCAGTCCGGCCTGCGCTTCAACAACTTCCATACGACGGCGCTGTGCTCGCCCGACACGCAACGCGCTCAAGACCGGACGGAACCACCACACCGTCAACACCGGCTCGATCATGGAGAGTTCGACGGCCTTCCCCGGCAACACCGGGCAGAATCCGAATAGCGTTGCGCCGCTTGCGGAGATGCTGCGGCTCAACGGCTACAGCACCGGTGCCTTCGGCAAGTGGCACGAAACCGCCGCCTGGGAGACCAGCGTGTCGGGTCCGTTTGACCGCTGGCCCACGCACCAGGGCTTCGACAAGTTCTACGGATTCATCGGTGGCGAGACCGACCAGTGGTATCCGCTCATTTACGACGGGGTGATCAAGGTCGACCCGCCGAAGATGAAGAACTACCACTTCACCGTCGACATGACGAACCAGGCCATCAACTGGGTGAAGGCCCAGCAGTCGATGACGCCGGACAAGCCGTTCTTCGTCTACTTCGCGACCGGCGCGACGCATGCGCCGCACCACGTGCCGAAGGAGTGGGCGGACAAGTACAAGGGCCAGTTCGACAAGGGCTGGGACCAGGTGCGCGTTGAAACGCTCGAGCGACAAAAGAAGCTCGGCGTAGTGCCGAAGGAGACCAAGTTGGCCGACAGACCAAAGGACATCAAGGCCTGGGATTCACTGCCGGCGGACCAGCGGCGTCTGTTCTCGCGCCAAGCCGAAGTGTTCGCGGGATTCCTGGAGCAGACCGATCACGAGATCGGGCGCTTCGTGAAGGCGCTGCAGGACATCGGCGAGTTGGACAACACGCTCTTCATCTACATCGCCGGCGACAACGGCACCAGCGCCGAGGGCGGCTTCGTCGGCATGTACAACGAGATGACCTACTTCAACGGCGTGGCCGAGAAGGTCGAGGACCTGATCCCGCTGATCGACAAGTGGGGTGGTCCGGAAACCTTCCCGCACATGGCCGCTGGCTGGGCGGTTGCCTTCGACACGCCCTTCATGTGGACCAAGCAGGTGGCGTCCGACTTCGGCGGCACGCGCAACGGCATGGTCATTCACTGGCCGAAGGGCATCAAGGAGAAGGGTGGTCTGCGCAGCCAGTTCTCGCACGTCATCGACATCGCGCCGACGATCCTCGAGGCCGCCGGTTTGCCCGAGCCGAAGAGCGTCAACGGCACGCCACAGACGCCCATCGAAGGCACCAGCCTGCTCTACGCCTTCAATGACGCGAAGGCGGCGGAGCGGCACAAGACGCAGTATTTCGAGATGTTCGGCAATCGCGCGATCTATAACGATGGCTGGCTTGCCCGGACCATCCATCGCGCGCCCTGGCAGACCAGCAACCTCAAACCGTTGACGACTGATGTCTGGGACCTCTACGACGTGAGGAGCGATTTCAGCCTCACCAATAACCTGGCCGCAAGCAGCCCGCGAGGCTGAAGGAGATGCAGGCGCTGTTCATGGAGGAAGCCGAGAAGTACCACGTGCTGCCCATTGACGACCGGACCATCGAGCGCATGAACCCGGCGCTGGCGGGCCGGCCGGATGTCCTCGGTGATCGCACGTCGCTCACGCTCTATGAGGGCATGCAGGGCATGCTGGAAAACACCTTCATGAACATCAAGAACCGCTCGAGCAAGATCACCGCTGAGCTCGATATCCCGGACGGTGGCGCGAACGGTGCGATCCTGTCGCAGGGCGGGCGCTTTGGCGGCTGGTCGCTGTACATGAAGGATGGCAAACCGGCCTACACCTACAACTTCCTCGGGCTGTCGCGCTACACCGTCGTCGCACCGGAAGCACTACCGAGCGGTCCCGCCACAGTCGTGCTGGACTTTGCCTATGACGGCGGCGGAGCCGGCAAGGGTGGCAAGGCGACGCTCTACGTGAACGGGAAATCCGTCGCCGAGGGCCGAGTCGAGAGGACTCAGCCCAATGTCTTCTCGGCGGACGAGACTGCCGACGTCGGCATCGACAATCAGACGCCGGTCGCCGAAGGCATCGGTATCGGTGCAGACACTCGATTCACCGGCAAGATCAACAAGATCACCCTGGAAGTGGGTCCCATGGGCGGCGCGACCAAGGCTGCCGCCGCAGCTGGCCAAGCCGAGACCGAAATGAAACAGGCCTCGTCCGACTAGTTGGTCGTGAACTGCGAGCTAAAGAGCCATCTCCCGGGCTGACGCCTCTCGCGTCGCCCGGGGGAAGGCAACCACTCCATAGCATCACCCCAGCCCTTCTCGACGAGTCCCGAACGAGCGACGTCGAACTGGTCAGGTAAGGAGATGAAACCCATGTCGAACACCACGTGGCCCACACGAAGCGCCGCAAGAGTGTCGTCCGCCTGCTGCGTGCTCGGCATCGCCAGCCTGGCGGCGCCGCCTCTCCATGCGCAGGAAGTCACGGGCTCTTCGGGCTGGCAATTCGCGGCGACGATTTACGGATGGCTGCCGGACATCGGCGGCGATACCGAGCTTCCATTGGGTGGCGGGGGCACCATCAATGTCGACGTGAGCACCATCCTCGATCACCTGAAGATGACCGGCATGGGCTCCTTCGAGTTTTCCAAGGGACGTTGGGGTGGATTCACCGATCTCATTTATCTCAATGTCGGCGATTCGGGTTCGCGCATCCGCAACCTCTCGATTAACGGCGTGCCGATTCCGGCCAGTGTCACGGCGGCAGCAGACTTGACCTCAAGTCCACGTCTGGACTCTCGGCGCCAGCTATGGGGTTGCGGATGGCGGTGCGGCCACGTTCGACGTGTTGGTCGGTGCGCGCCTCGCCCATATGAAGGAAGAACTCAAGTGGACCTTCACCGGAAACTTCGGGCCGATCACGCCGCCACCAACCACGGGCAGTGCCGACGAATCCGTCGATCAGTGGGACGCGATCGTCGGTGGCAAAGGGCGATTCGCGTTTGGTGCGATTCAAAAATGGGCGGTGCCTTACTACTTTGACATCGGCACCGGCGACTCCGACCTCACCTGGCAGGCGGGGCTCGGCCTCACGTATTCGTTTGGGTGGGGAGATATCGGCGTCGCCTGGCGCTATCTGGACTATGACCTGAAGTCGAACGGGCCAATCAAGGAACTGAACTTCAATGGGCCGGCTTCGGGCGGGACCTCCGGTGGTGATGGGCATGACGACGTTCGTTGGATGGTGCGCGCACCGAGGCGGCGTCTGGGTTCGTCGCTCGTTGTAGGTTGGTCGCTGGCGATATTCGCCCTGGCGCTGAACAGGCGCGCCCGCATGCGCCCGACGATAAGAACGACGAACTTTCGGGGTGATCGTGAATCTGATCATGCGCTCGACGAAGGCAGGAAATCGGTCCTTCGGGTACTGGTGGAATAAGGATGAGGAACATCGCAACTCCTCTCTCCGTTGCAGGTGCCGCGATGTTCGGCCCGAACGAAGTCGTAGTGTTCTCGCACCGTTCGTCGCGGTCAACCAGACGCCACAGCGTCTCGCCGTGACCAATCAAGCGTCGCAAACCAGTTGGAGCTGGCATCGACGGACTGATGGGTGAAGGGCTCGCCAGATCCGGGTTCTCGACGGGCAAGGTGAGGTAGTGTTGCAGGATCCCGACGGCAGCGCCGGTCGTTGATCGTGTGCCCCACGGGGATAGGTCGAACCTCAGCGAGTGAGGGTGCAGCGGTGATTAGAGTACTCATGATCGAGGTCCACTGTTCCATCGTTGTACTGTCCCTCCTTCGTTGAATCTCTACGCCGCCGGCTGGTGCGACAAGCAGCGATCGCTAGCGAAAGACTCCACGGTCCAGGATCGTGCCGTGCCCGACCGGTCGGCCGATGCTGAGCCACACACTCCACGAGTTGGTCGATGTCTTGCCGAACCCGACCGTCAACGGGCCGACCAGTGTACGGCCGGTGAGAAACAGCGATCCGCCGTAAATGTCCTCTGAATCCCCGTTGTCGATGCGATCGTAGACGGCGCCCGCCTCGAGCCGGATGCCGGCGTAGAGTGCGAGATTGCGGATCGAGAGCCCCTCCTTCACCCGCCACAGATAGCTCGTGTCAATCGTCCAGTAACCATCGACGCGCAGCTCGCCGAGTTCCAATCCAGGGAAACTGCTGGGGCCACCGAGTGCAAAGGCGCGGTCGGCAGGCAGATTGCTGCCCAGGTCCCCGCCGCCGGCGAGAGTCACCCACAGCACGTCGCGTCGCAATGGCACCGCAACCCCGAGACCGATTTCGGCACGCTCCCAATCGCGATCGGCGCCCATCGAGCTATCGCTCCGCGTGTACTCGAGGTCCAACGCGAGCCCGCGCGTCGGACTGAATGAGGTGTCGCGACTGTCATACTCTGCTGAGAACCGCAAGCCAGCGTCCACCGGGTTGATCTGCGGCAGCAGCTCCGGACCAATATCTACGTCGACCTTACGGTCATCATAGAGATAGCCGATCCGCGCCTGCGCGTATCGGCCCAGGTTGACGCCGACATCGAGCAGGCCGGCAATATCCCTGAAGGTATAGCGCGCCACGCGCTCGTCATCTTGAAAAACATCCTCGAGCGAGCGCGAAAACGCGACACGCGGCTCGACAAAGTAGCGATGCGCGGCATCCAGCGGCTGATACAGGCTGGTCGACACCAGCACTTCGCCGCCGATCTGCACTTCATTGCGCCATTCGGCGCCGAGCGAGTTCACCCAGGTGCGGACATGCCTGCCATACAAATTGAATGTCAGGTCTCCGTCCCAGGAAGCGTAGGCGCCCAGATCCAAGCGCAGATAGTTCGGTCCCCAGCTCTTTTCGCGTGGCAACCAGGTGAGTGTCGGCGACTCGCGATCGCCGTCGAGGCGATAACCGACGGATTCGAAGTCCTGCAATGCGGACATCCGCTGCGCTTCATTGCTGATCGCAACGGTGTTCACGACATCGCCAGCCTTCACGTGTGCCTTCTTCGCCAGGTATTCCGGGTTGACGCGCTTCAGTCCTTCGAAACGGACGCCGGCGAGCCGGGCTTCGATCTGTTGCGACTGCGTCACCGCAGCGCGCCACTCGCCGTACTGCGCGTCGGATACCGAGTATCTTGCGAGTTCGCTCGACATGCCGCGGGCCGCGGCTTCGCCGAGCGGGATGGTCTCCGGCACCCGCTCGAAATCCGCCGTACCGATCGTGCCCATCTCGACGTCGACGCGAATGTCGCCAGGTCTCATCGTCTGCAGCTGCAAGGTCTCGTTGGCTTCGATCATGACGTCCATCGTGCGGCCCAGAAGTTGCGTTGCGCTCTGCAGCTTCGCTGGGTCCGCGGACGGTTCGACGAGATTTACGACGATCACGTGATCCGCGCACAGATTACGGGCGACGTCGATCGGGATGTTGCGGACGAGTCCCCCATCCGACAGGATCTTGTCTTCCATGAGCACCGGCGCGAAGGCGCCTGGAATCGCCATGCTGGCGCGCATCGCAGTGGCGAGATCGCCGTCCTTGAGCACGACCATGCTGCCGGAGACCATGTCGGTCGCGACTGCACGATAGGGTATTGGCAGCTTGTCGAAATCCGTCTCGAGCCGCGCGCTCGCGACATAGACACGCAGCAGATCGTCGACGTTGCTGGCATTGATCAGACCGCCCGGGGTCGTAATGCCGTTCGGCGTGATGCCGAGTTCAAAGTCATTGCTGTAGGTGACACCGGCACGCTTTTGTTCGATGGGCTCGAGGTCACGACGACCCTGACTGCCGACGACCTTTTTCCAATCGATACCGACCAGAAATTTTTCGAGCTCTGCGGCGGGTATTCCAGAGGCGTATCCGCCGCCAATGAGCGCGCCCATGCTGGTGCCGGCGATGCAATCGATGGGTACGTGCAATTCCTCGAGCACCTTCAGCACGCCGACATGCGCACCTCCCTTCGCGCCCCCACCAGCGAGCACGAGGCCAATGCGCGGCCGGCTGTCACTTTCCGCGGCCGCGGCCCAACCTGAACAAAGGGAGCTCACTAGCACCGTCGCGCTGCCGAGCAGAACGATGCAGATGAGTTGGCGAGACGATTGCATTTGATGCGCGCTCCGTGCCGGACGAAAGGGAGTGTGCCACGCTTCGCGGCGGCGGCGTTGCCATGCGATTTTCAGATAGCCGGTACGCGCACGGGTGAGTAGACTGACGGCTCTCATCCTTGGAGTTTTACGCATGCGCGCCTGCCACCTGACTATCACTGTCACAGCAATCCTGGGACTGGTTGCGGCATCTACAATCGCGGGAACACCGCCCATTGTCTACCCGGCGAAGAATCAGACGCCGCAACAGCAGCAGAAGGACGAGGGCGAGTGTGCGGCGTGGGCCAAGCAGAACACGGGTATCGATCCGGTGGTGTTAGCGTCAACCCCTGCGCCAACCACTGCGCCACCGCCTCCACCCGCGCAGACCCAACCCGCGGGCGCGAGTGGCTCGCGTGTGAAGGGTGCCGCGCGAGGCGCTGCGGCAGGTGCAGTCATCGGGGAAGTCGCGAACGACGACGCGGGTCAAGGCGCAGCCATCGGCGCAGCGGCGGGGGCAGTTGCAGCCGGCAGTCGCGAACGTCGCGCTGGCCAGCAGCAGCAACAGCAAGCCGCGCAACAGCAGCAGCAGGCAGCTGCGCAGCAGCAGGCAGCGACACAAGAGTTTGAAGCCAAGAAACAGGAGCAGCTCGCAACCTACAACCGCGCCAACGCTGCCTGTCTCGAAGGTCGCGGCTACATTATTAAGTGACCCGCGGGGTGGGGTACAGACTATCGACATTCCGCAAGGTCTGGAGTTAACCTAGCCGCCGACCATAACAACGAAGGGATTACTGACTGCTCGTCAGTCCTGCCAGGGCAGGCATCCATCCAGATGGAAATCAATCCAACGTCCGGCATGTCACCTGCGCACGTCGTGCATATGCCCATCGTCGCGACGGATCCTGCAGAGCTCTCCGATTTGTTGCGTGACTGGAACTTCGAGTTCACGCAGCTCACGCCAGGCAAGCTCCAGGCGAACGGCGCGATGGTAGATCTCGGTGGCGTCAATGTCGCGCGCGTCGTAAATAACCAAACGATGCACCAGAGGGGTTATGCACCGCGCAACATGGCCGGGATGTTCATGCGCGGCGCTGGCTCTGGGCCAGCGTTCGCATACGGTCAGTTGGTGGAACCCGGACAGTGCGTGACGCTGGCGGAAAGTGATCTCAACGAGGCAGTCACACACGGGCACGGTGGTCACTACATCGACGTCGCCCTGGGATTTGATATGAACGCCTGCCGCAGTCAGCTCGATGCGTTGAATGGCGGCTCCCTGGGGGTAGCGCTTGGTACCAGCATCGTGGCACCGGACCCTTCCTGGATCGATGACATGCTGGGGCGCGTTGAATGGCTCTTGAATGCCGTCGGTGAACAACCGCATGCGCTAGATGACGCTCGTGTGCGGGCGAGTCTCGCGGACCGTGTGCTTGCTGCAATGGTGCGCTTCGACAGCTCTCCTGCGGATGTCGATTCGACCGCGCGTGCGGCACGCGCCGGCAGGCGCGTCGCCGTGCGGCTCGCATGTGAATTCATCCAGTCGCGACTGTCCGAGCCGCTGCAGTTATCCCAGCTGTGCCGCTACGCGCGCCTGAAGATCCGTTCGCTCGAGTACGGTTTTCGGGAGGTCACTGGGCTGACCCCTGTGGCGTACATCAGGTCGCTGAGGTTGAACGCCGTCCGCAAGGCTCTACAGCAGGATGCTTCGCCGCACCTCCGTTCGATCTCGGAAATTGCCATGGACGCGGGGTTCTGGCACCTGAGCCAGTTCGCCGTGGACTATCGACGCTTCTTCGGCGAGACCCCCACGGAAACGCGGCGCCGCAGACTTGCCCAAGGCTACAGGTCCGCCCTTGGGCTCAACTTGCCCACCCACGCTTCAGCAAGTCTTTAACCCCTCACGAGAAACTGACAAGTCCAGGCTGGCGCGCGCGATTTTTCGATAGCGCGATCGCACCTGCCGGCATTCACTGCGCGGGTGACTGACGGCAAAGAAATCGAGGATTTGTCAGCGTTTTTCCGCGGCTGGCGCATGGAGCTGATCCAGCTTGGACCGCCACGCGATCGCACGATTGTGTCGTGCGCGCCATTTCGTTCGCATCGAATCCTTCGATTGCATGCAGGGAGCGCCTTCGTGCTCCGTGGCACGGTACACAAGGACCACAGCTGCCTCTTGCTGTCCGCGTCTCAGCAGCCTGCTGTCCGGTTCCTCGGACAACCACTGGGTGCGAACGAACTCATGCTCGCCGGGGCCAGCGCAAGTCTCGACCTGTTCGTGCCGAGCGGCGCTGTCGTACACATCCTTGTTGCCGAAACCTGTGAAGGCATCTCGCGCCGCGCGCTGCGGATTTGTGAGGACACCACAGCTGACGAGGTGGCCCTACTCACTCGATACATCAAGCACCCCGATCAGCATCACGGCGAGATCAACGGAACACTTGCGAAGCATCTTCGGCACGCCGTTACGACATCGAGCAGCACGCCGCTCGATCGCAATGGGAATACGCTGCGAATCTCCGCGGTCGTGTCCGCGTGCCGGCTGATCGAGAAACGCTTCCCCGAATCGGTGACGTTGAGCGACCTGTCCCGGCATTGCGGCGTGGCGGAACGCACGCTCGAATATGGATTCAAACAAGCCTATGGCACTACACCGCTCGCTTTCGTCAGGAATCAGCGCCTGACGCGCAGCCGAATGGCGCTGCTGCGCGCGAAAGCGAGCACCTCAATCAGTCAGATTGCCAAGGCTTTCGGATTCACACACATGGGCCAGTACTCGAGTGACTATCGCCGGCTTTTCGGTGAGACCCCATCCATGACACGCGCACGCGTGCTGGTTCTGGTTATAGTTAGCGCCACTCTTGAACTTCTCGACGGCTTCCTTTGTTGAGGGTCGATTCTCGACCTAGTTGGCACCACTCTTTATCTTCTCCACCGCTTCCTTCCTGGAAGCCTGGCTCTCAAGCACCAGGCGATAGGCGATGTAGTACTTGTAGATGTTGCTGACGTAGGTCACCGTTTCCTGCCCGATCTTCTCGGCCGCTACGTACTCGACGTTGTGAAACCATACATTGGGGTCGAGCCCGCGCTTGGCGGCTTCCCTGCGTAGCTGCGAAATCCGCCCTGCACCGGCGTTGTAGGAAGCAAACGCGAACAACGCCTTGTCGAGCGGGGTCATGGGCTCATCGCCGTAATAATGATCGATCATCCACCGCATGTATTTGATGCCGGCGTGGATGTTCGCCTCGGTCTGGTGGATGTCTCCCACGTTCATGTCCTTGCCGGTGGCGGGCATCACCTGCATGACCCCGACCGCGCCTACTGCACTCTTGGCGTTCTGGTTGAGTTGCGACTCCTGGTAGCCCTGCGCTCCCATCAGTACCCAGTCGACGTCGTACTTATCGCCGTACTTCTGGAAGTACTGGACCAGCGCCAGGAACTTCTTGCGCTCCTGCTCGGAGGCCGCGTTCTTCACGTATTTAGCGTCCTTCAGATAGCGCGTCAGTAGCTGATTGCCGGTCGACGTCCCCTCCTTGTTGCGCTTGGCGAAGTCGTCCAGCCGTGCCTTGAGCTGCGGACTGTCTTTACGAATCGCCCACGCGATCTCGCCACCGGTGCGAACCGCGACGTCGTCGTGGACGATGATCTGCGGAAAGATCTGTTTCCAAAAGTCCGCAAGGTGCTTGTTGACGACGATAAGCGGGATCAGGCCGGCATCGAGCATCTCGATCAGGTCCTCGTCCTCCAGTGTCTCGGGAGCTTGCTTGAGCGTAACGAGTGGCTTCTTCGCGGCGGCAAACTGCTTGTTGAGGGCGACGAGGCTCTCGTAGTAACTCGATGACTTGCGCACGAACACTTCTTTGCCGGAGAGATCATCGACACTGGTGATCTTCGGAGAAGCGGGCCCTGACACCACGACCTCGCTCACGTTGGTCAGCCCGGCAGTGGTGAAATCCACCAACTTCTGGCTCTCGGGTGTGATGGTGAGACCGGCGGCGACGATGTCGCCCTTGCCGGCGACCAGCCCAGGCAGCAATTCGTCCCGCTGTAGCGGAATGAAGATGAGTCGTACCTTCAGGTTCTTGTTCTTGAGCTTCTTCTCGGCTCTGAGCTTCTTGTTGAGGTCCTCCTCGAACAACCGGGCGTACTCAACGGCAGTACCGCGCAGAACGCCCCTGTCGACAAAATAGATCGTCTTGCTGTTGACGGTGAGCACGCGGATGCTCCGGCGCTCGATCATCCCGTCCAGGTCACCGGTCCACGGCTTCTGTACCTTCGCCAGGTCGATCGTAAGGGTCTCGTCGGCGGCCTCTTGTGCAGCCGGAGTCGTTTCCGCAGGCGCGGATTCTGGAGCTGTGGATGCGGCCGGGACGGAGGGATTGTTGGCCTCGGTTTGCGATGCAGGCTTCTCACTGCAGGCAGCGGCTGCCAACGCGAGGACCACGCTCAAGGCAATCGCTAGAGATCTATTTGTTCGCATATGTTTTGGTTCCCCAAGAGAAGTGGGTGCAGCATACGACACCCGCAGCAGATCAGGGACTAGACGCGCAACCGAAAGCGAGGAGACCGCCCGTGTAGCGAACGCTACCGCACGTCTTGCAGATACTTGTGAACGAAAGCGATTGCCATGCTGCCCTCCCCGACCGCGGAGGCAACGCGCTTGACCGGACTCAAACGCACATCCCCACAGGCGAAAACGCCGGGGACACTTGATTCGAGGAGGTAGGGATCGCGATTGTGCGACCAGCGCCCGGCCTTCACCACGTCGTCACCCGTAAGTACATATCCTCGGGCATCACGTGCGATATCCGCCGGCAGCCACCCAGTCTCTGCGTCGGCTCCAATGAAGACGAAGAGCCCACCGCAGTCGTGATGACGCACAGTGCCGCTCGCACCATCGCGTATGTCGATCGCCATCAGGTGGTTGTCGCCGTGCGCGCCGACAACTTCCGACCGCAGTTGAACTGCTACGTTCGATTTCCCGGCGAGCTGTTCAATCAGGTAACGAGACATGCTCTTCTCGAGAGAATCGCCTCGAACGACGAGCGTCACCACGCGCGCGTGATTGGCAAAGTGCAAAGCAGCCTGACCGGCTGAGTTTCCGGCCCCAATGAGGTAGACATCGAGTCCATGAGTGGCGCCCGCTTCACTACGTGCCGCTCCGTAGTAGATGCCTTTGCCGATGAGTCGATCGAAGCCTTGGATTGCGAGGCGACGCCACGTACCGACGGGCGCGACTCTTAGCAGCGACTGAGCCAATGCGGGGTCTATCTCAGCATGGTGGCCTTTGGCTCGCTGCTCCTGCCCGGATACGGTTAGCGCGCACAGAACAACACGAGGTTGTGTGATGGAGGCCAACCTTTGTCAATTGTCCTACGTTGGTTACCGGATGACTACGTTATGTTCACCAATCCCGCGGCGAGGGAGCGCCGAGATGACTGCAGAGCGATCCCACCTGATCGTCTGAGCATCTGAGACATCGACGCGATTCGGGGTGCGTCATTCGGAATGGCGCGAGGATCGATGCTGCGATTGTCACTGGGGTGTTCGCTGCACGCCCGCATCGGGCTGCACCACTCGGCACGCCTCATTCGTGTCTTCATGCTGCTCGCCGTAGTGGCGATAGCAGCGGCATCGCCAACGCAGGCGCAGACGTTGAACTGGGACGCCAACGGAACGTTGCCCGTGAACGGCAACGACACCGTCACACCGGGCAACAATGTCTGGGATACCACCAATCTGCGCTGGCACAACGGTGCCAGTTACCAGGCGTGGAACAATGCCGCGCTGAGCGACGCCGTGTTCGCGGGCACAGCCGGGACGGTGACTCTCGGCGTCCCCATCACGGCCCACAACCTGACCTTCAGCAGCAACAACTACGTACTCGGCGGCAGCACACTCACGCTGGGTGGCGTGAATCCCACGATCACGGTTAATACGACCACCTCGACCATCAACTCAATCGTCGGTGGCACTTCAGGCCTGATCAAGTCCGGCACCGGAACCCTGGTACTCTCAGCCGCCAATACGTACAGCGGCGTGACACTGCTTCAGTCCGGCACGCTGTCGCTCACCAACAATGCGGCGCTCGGCGTCGGGCCGAACATTGCGTCCAACTTTGTGATCGGCAACGGCACGACGCTCAACTTCAACTCCACCACCATCGATCGCAACTTCACTCTGAACGGTGGCATCGCGCGCATGTCAGCTGCCGCGGCTGGAGTCTATTCCGGCAGCCCGACGCTCACCGCTTCCACAGAGCTGCAACTGATCAGCAGCGGCACCTTCAGCGGAAATTTCGCGGACAGCGGTGCGAACGTGTTGAGCCTCAGCAAGACCGTGACTGGGACGTCGATCCTGAGCGGCACCAACACCTATTCCGGAACGACCCTTGTTTCAGCCGGCATCCTGCGAGTGACGAGCGCCGGCGCGCTCTCCGCCAATAGCAACCTCAACCTGACCGGCGGTGGCGTTCTGGAGTTGGGTGCAGCGGATCTCACCCGTTCGCTAGGCACCGGAGCCAACCAGGTTCGATGGACGGGGAACGGTGGCTTTGCGGCATTCGGCGCCACTCGCATCGTCAATCTTGGCGGCGCCGGCGCAACGCTCATCTGGGCGGGCACGCCGGACTTCGTCGGCGCCGGCCAGACTTTGATCCTCGGCTCCGCCTCTGCCACGGGGATGCTGGATTGGCAGAATCCGCTCAATCTGAATGGCGCCGCGCGCACCGTGCAGATCAACAACGGCTCAGCCGCCACTGATGTCACCCTGAGTGGCACGCTCAGCAATGGCGGCGTGACCTACACCGGAACTGGCACCGTGCTCGCAAGCGCAGCGAACACCTACGCGGGCGTGACCAGCCTCAACGGGACGACGGTTCGGGTGAACACGATTGGTAACGGCGGCAGTGCCGGGGGTCTCGGCGCTGCCAGCAACGCGGCCGGCAACCTGGTGTTCGACAACAATAGTTCGATCCTGACGTACGGCGGCGCCGGTGAGAGCACCGATCGCAACTTCTCCTTCGGAGCCGCAACGCAGGCGCAGATTGCTGCAAGTGGAACAGGGGCGCTGGTCTGGAATGGCACGGCCGCTGTCACCAGCGGCGCGCGAACGCTCGTGCTGCGCGGCACGAACACCGGTAGCAACATCTTCGCGGGAACACTGTCGAACGGCGGCGGAACGCTGTCGCTCACCAAGAGCGATGCCGGCACTTGGCGCCTGACCGGAACTAATACGTACAGCGGTGTCACGTCGATCACCGGCGGGACGCTCGAAGCGGACACTCTCGCCGCCGGCGGGCTCGCGAGCAGCATCGGCAGCGGCGGCACGGCCGCAGCGAACCTCGTGATCAACAACAGCGGGTTGCGCTACCTCGGCAATGCCAGCGCCAGCACCGATCGCAACTTCACCGGCATCGCGACGCCACGCATCGAGTCGAGCGGCACGGGCACCTTGACCTGGAACGGCACGATGGTGACGACCGCGGCGGCTACGCTGACGCTCGGCGGCACCAATACCGGCAACAATCTCTTCGCGGGCGTGCTCACGGACTTCAACACTGCGGGCGCGGTGCGTACCGGGCTGATCAAGACGGGTGCGGGCAGCTGGGCTCTCTCCGGCGCGAACACTTACAGTGGCGATACGCGCATCGATGCCGGTCTCCTGAGTCTGAACAGCGCGGCGGCACTTTCAGGTGGGCTGGCGGGCGATGGCGCGACCCAGGGGAGTCTGCTGGTCTTCAACGGCGGTGTACTGGGGCTTACCGCCGCGAGCGGTGATTTCAATCGCGCCGTCGGCACCACTCAGTTCGTAGACCAGGTGCGATGGCAAGGTTCTGGCGGTTTCGCCGCGTTCGGTGGCGATCGGGTCGTCAATCTGGGCGGCGCGGGAGCTACGGTCGCCTGGACTGCTGGTGGGTTCGTGCCCAACGGCCAATCGCTGATTCTCGGTCTTGCAAATGCGGACAGCACCATCGACTTCCGCAACGGCGTCGATTTCGGCGCCGCGACTCGCACCGTTCTCGTCAACGACGGCAGCGCTGCTGTGGATGCGATCCTGAGTGGCGTGCTGTCGAGCACGGGCGGCGGCCTCACCAAGTCCGGCACGGGCACATTGGTCCTCAGCGCCAACAACACCTATACGGGAACTACGACGATCGGCGCGGGCGTGCTCCAGGTGGGCACGGGCGGAACCACGGGCACGCTCGGCGCCGGCAACGTCACCGACAGCGGGCAACTCGTCATCAACCGCAGCGACACCCTCACCCTCGGCCAGACCATCAGCAGCAGCGGAGTCCTTCGTCAGATCGGCGGCGGCACCACCATCCTCACGGCGAACAACACCTACACCGGCGGCACTGTCATCAGCGCGGGCACCCTGCAACTCGGCAACGGCGGCACGACCGGCGCGTTGGGCGGGGGCGTAGTGACCAACAACGCAGTCCTCGCGATCAATCGCAGCAACGCCCTCACCGTCTCTTCAGTGATCAACGGGACCGGGAGTCTGCATCAGGATGGTGCCGGCACGACGACGTTAACGGGACTCAACACGTTCACCGGATCGGTGGAGTTGAACGCGGGTGTGCTCGCGGTCGCGAATCTGCAAAACGGCGGGGTCAACAGCAATCTGGGCGCTTCTGCCAATGCTGCGGCGAACCTGGACTTCGACGGCGGCACCTTGCGCTATACCGGCATCGCGACCAGCACCGACCGCAATTTCCTCATCGAAGACGGCGGCGCCACGCTTGATGCCAGCGGCAGCGGAATTCTGACCTGGACGGGTGCGCCGTCGTACGACGTGGCGAACCAAGCGCGCAGCCTGACCTTGACGGGTACGAGCAACGGCAGCGTGTTTGGCGGCGCGCTCACTGACAACGGTTCGGGTGCGCTCTCGGTGACCAAGACCGGCACCAGCCGCTGGATTCTTGCGGGCAACAACACGTATTCCGGTACTACGACGATCTCGGTGGGAACGTTGCAGATTGGCAATGGCGGTACCAGCGGTACTTTGGGGAGCGGTGCGGTCATCAACAATGCGACCCTGACTTTCCTGCGCTCCGATGCTCTCAATGTCGCGAGCTTCGATCTCGGGTACCGGCACGATCAATCAATCGGGAACGGGAACGACACTGTTGAACGGTTCTGCTGCTGCGGCGTTGACCAACGTGAACCTCGGCACGCTGGCGGTCAATGGCGCTCTGGTGACCCCGACGCTCACGCTTGCGAATACGGCCACACTCGATGTGCGTGGCACCGTCGAAGCGGCTGGCGCGAACCCCACGACGATCACCGGCAGCGCCGGTGTGAATACCGTGCTCGTCGCGACCGGCGCGACGCTGCGAGCCACCGGCGACCTCGGCAACGGTTCTGATCTGCTCGACGTCTCGGGAACCGTGAACACCGGCGCCGGCACGCTGAGTCTCGGTACCGGCGATGACACGCTCACCATCCACGATGGCACGAATATCGTGGGCACTGTCGCCGGCGGCACTGGCGTCAATACGTTCAATACGGACATCGCTGGAGTCGCGGGTCTCGGAACCGTCAGTGGCTTTCAGACGCTGCTCAAGACCGGCGTCGGCACGCTCAATATCAATGGACCCGCTGCCTCGAGTTTCACTACGGTCAGTGTCGGCGCCGGCACACTGAACATCGCTGCAACGGGCAGTGTCACCGGAGTCGTCACGTCGACGGTGGCGAGTGGTGCGACGCTCAGTGTCAGCGGCAGTCTGCTCGGTAGCGGTGCGAGCAACACGCTATCGGTGGCCGGCACGGTTTCCGGCACGGGCACGATCGATCTCGGGGCCGGCGACGATGTGCTGACGTTGAATGATGGTGTGGCGATCACGGCCGTCATTCGTGGCGGCACGCAGACGACGTCCGACTCGGTGGTATTGAATAACGCCGCGCCACTCACACTCGACAGCACGGCGATATCGGGCTTCGAGCGGCTCACCAAGCAGAACACCGGCGTGGCGACCTTGACGGGCGTGCACAGCTACTCGACGGCTGCGAACCTCAATGCGGGCGTCCTGCGCGTGGCGGGCGAGCTCGATACTCCGGGCGTGGCGCTGGGGGATGGCAGCACATTGGAGGTCCAGGGCATTGTCCAATCCCTTACGGCGACACCGACTGTCCTGAGTGGCAGTGCCGGCGCCAACGCGGTTGTCATCTCTGCCGGGGCGACGCTGCGCGCCACCGGCGATCTCGGCGACGGTTCTGATCTGCTCGACGTCGCGGGGACGCTCGATACCGGCGCTGGCACGCTGAGTCTCGGTACCGGCGATGACACGCTCACCGATCCACGATGGCACAAATATTGTGGGCACGGTCGCAGGTGGGAGCGGGGTCAACACGTTCAACACCGACATCGCAACCGTCGCCAGTCTTGGCGCGGCCACGGGCTTTCAGACGCTGCTCAAGACCGGCGTCGGCACGCTCAGTATCAATGGTCCAGCCGTTTCGACGTTCACGGCCGTCACGGTCAATGCGGGCATCTTGAACGTCGCGGCCACTGGCGCCGCGAGCGGCGTGAGCACAACCGCGGTTGCGACTGGCGCAAGCCTCAATGTGGATGGCAGCTACCTTGGCAGCACCGGCAACGACACGATGACCATCGACGGCACCGTCGCCGGCTCGGGGACGATCGATCTTGGGGCCGGAGACGATGTACTGACGTTGAACGATGGCGCCGTGATTACTGCAAACACTGGCGGGGGCACACAGACCGCCGCCGACTCCATTGTCCTCAACAATGCCGCTGCACTGACGCTGGGCACTGCGGCGATATCGGGCTTCGAGCAGCTCACCAAGCAGAACACGGGTGTTGCAACGTTGACTGGTGCGCAAGCCTATGCCGCCGGCGTGGGTATCAGCACAGGGACGTTGTCGGTCGCGGGCACGCTCGACGCGCCGACCATCGCGCTGGGCGATGCCAGCACACTGGAGGTGCTCGGAACCGTCGAGGCAGCCGGACTCGCACCGGCGATCATCACGGGGAGCGCCGGCATCAACTCAGTCTTTGTCCACAGTGGCGCCATCCTGCGTGCGTCGGGAGACCTCGCCGCGGGCTCAGACCTGCTCGATGTCGCGGGGACGCTCGATACCGGCGCGGGCACGCTGGCGCTGGGAGACGACGACGACACCCTCACCATTCACGATGGCACCAGTATCGTGGGCACGGTCAACGGGGGTGCGGGCACAAATACTTTCAACGCCGACATCGCCACGGTTGCCGATCTTGGAGCCGCGACCGGGTTTCAGACCCTGCTCAAGACCGGTGTCGGCACGCTGAACATCACGGGTCCGGCGAATTCGATCTTCGACACGGTGCTGATCAACGCCGGAGTCCTGCATGTGGGCGCGAGCGCCACGGTTGATCCCGTCACGACGGTGGTCGCCGCCGGCGCAACGCTCCAGGTCGATGGCAGCTACCTCGGCACTGCTGGTGACGACACAATGTCGGTCTCCGGCACGATCTCCGGTGGCGGGACCATCGACCTCGCTGCCGGCGATGATGAGCTGACCCTCAATGATGGCGCGGTACTGAGCGCAGTGGTCAACGGCGGTGCGCAGGCGGCTGCAGACGTGGTCGTGCTGAACAACGCCACTGCATTCGCTTTCGATGGTGCGCACACCTCGGGCTTCGAGCTGCTGCGCAAGCAGAACAGCGGTGTCGCTACCCTCACCGGCTCCCAGTCGTTTGCGGCGGTGAGCGTCGACGCCGGCACGCTTTCGGTCAGCGGCACGCTCAACTCATCCACGCTCACTCTTGCTGACAACAGTGTCGTCGAAGTGCTCGGCACCCTGCAGGCGACCGGATCCACGCCGACCACGATTACCGGTAGCACTGGCGCCAACACGCTGCGCGTCGGCAGCGGCGCAATCTTGCGCGCGATCGGTGACCTCGGGGCAGGCGCCGACCTCGTCGACGTCGCCGGATCGCTCGATACCGCGGCCGGCATACTGACCCTGGGCGACGGCGATGACACGCTCACGATCCACGACGGCGCCAGTATCACAGGCATCGTCGCGGGTGGTGCCGGGACCAACACCTTCAACCCGAACATTGCTGCGAGCGCCGCTATCGCTGCCGTGAACGGCTTTCAGACGCTCCTCAAGACGGGCGCGGGCTCGCTCAACCTCAATGGTCCCGCCGCCTCGACGTTCACGACCGTCACCATCAACGCGGGCACCGTGAATATTGCTGCGGCGGGCAGCGTCGATGGGGCGAGGACCACTACGATCGCGGCCGGTGCAACACTCAACGTGGATGGGAGTTACCTGGGAAGCGGTGGTGCAGACACTCTGTCCGTGGCGGGCACGATCTCGGGGGCTGGCACGATCGACCTCGGCGACGGCGACGATGTCCTGACGCTGAGTGATGGTGCGCTTCTCACTGCGGCCGTCAATGGCGGAACGCACTCCGCCGGCGACACTATCGCGATCAACAATGCGAGCGCGTTCACGCTCGATGCCAATCGCACCACGGGCTTCGAAACTCTGAACAAGCAAGGCGCGGGGACTCTCACGCTCGCCGGACTGCCAACCTTCACGAACGGCATCAACATCACCGGCGGCACGCTCGCCAGTGGCGGAACTCTTACTTCCGGCCTGGTCAATATCGCGGCTGCGGGCACCCTTTCGAGCAGTGGTGTGATCGTCGGTGACCTCACCAACGCAGGCGTGCTCAATATGGGCGGCACGCCGTTCAGCAGCCTGACGATTCGCGGTGACTACATCGGTGCGGACGGGCGACTGGACATGCGTGTCGCGCTGGGAGATGAATCCTCGCCAACCGATCGGCTCACAATCGACGGCGGAAGTGCGTCGGGAACGACGCGCGTGCGCGTCGTCAACCAGAACGGACTGGGCGCTCGTACGAGCGGCAGTGGAATTCAGTTGATCGCAGCCACCAATGGCGCGACTACCACGACCGACGCCTTTGCGCTGGATGGTCCAGTGATGGCTGGGGCCTACAGCTACGATCTCTTTCATGGCATTGCGGGAGACACAGATCCGCAGGGCTGGTACCTGCGCTCGCTCCAGCTGGTGCGGGATGTGGCGTCGGTCTCGACTACGATCGTGCCCGCTTGCGCATCTCTACGGACTTTCCGTGATCGGGACTTTGCATGAGCGGGAAGGCGCTGATGTGGGCGCGACCTGCAGCGGCAATACGCCACGTTGTCAGTGGGGACGCGTGCTGTATCGCTCAGGCAGCCACGAAGGCGGCGGCACGGCGGCCAATGGCGCAAACTTCGACTATGACGTGACGGGAATGCAGATCGGTACGGATGTCTATGAGAGCGTCGACGAGGAACGAACGAGTCGTGCGGGGCTGTATCTCAGCATGGGACCCACCAATGGCTATGTGGATCGCGATGACGGTACTCGTGCAGGCAATGGTCAATCGCTCGCATCCACCATAGGCGCATACTGGACACGCCGCGATCCCGCCTGGTACGTCGATTCAACCCTGCTGGGAACATACTTCAGCCGGATCGATCTCGAGCCTCGCGACGACGAAGCCGCCGAGACCGACGGCTGGGGAGTCGCCGCATCGATCGAGGCCGGGCGCAACCTCAGGCTCGGGACGGAATGGAATCTGCAACCTCAAGCGCAGGTCATTGCCCAGCACCTGGACCAGTCAGACGCAAGAACCTCCGGAACGACGATTGGCTTCAGCGGTACCGACACGGTCGTGGCTCGTGCCGGCCTGGAGTTGGGCGTGTCTCGCCCCCGCGGCAAGGACGACTCGCGCTACTTCAGCGCCTGGCTGCGCGCGAATTACTGGAGTGAGTTGTCAGGAAGCGCTGAGACAACGCTGACAGCACCGTCTGCGCCCTCGACCGTATTCCGCACAGACTTCGATGAGGATTGGGTCGAGCTGTCAGCCGGTGTCGCCGCGCAGGTCAACGAGCACACCAGCGTGCATGCGAGCGTGACAACGAATCACGGTGTGAATGGTAGCGACAGCCAGGCCGTTAATGCGAGTCTCGGCCTGCGGGTTCAGTGGTAACTCTCTACTTCCTCCCAATATCGGGCTTGGGAACAAAGTCCTTGCGCCCGCGGGCCTGCATAGGCATAAGCCTGCGCAATGAAGGCGAGTAATCTGCAACCGATGTACGCATGACTCAGCTCGACATGAAACCCGCCTCCTCCACCGAGCACCGCGCGGATATCGACGGACTCCGCGCGATCGCCGTCGCCACCGTAATCTTGTTTCACTACCGCATCCCTGGTTTCCCCGGTGGGTTCGTAGGCGTCGATGTGTTCTTTGTGATCTCGGGCTTCCTGATGGCGAGCATCATCGCCAACAAGCTGCAGATCGGACGCTTTTCACTTACGGACTTTTACCTCGCGCGTGCGCGGCGCATTTTCCCGGCGCTCGCAGGACTTTGCGCCGTCCTCTTATTATTGGGCGCGCTCTCACTTGGCCCCTTGGACTATCAGCGGCTCGCGCTCCATGCTGCCTCCGCTCTGACTTTTGTATCTAACTATGTCTTTCGATCTGAGGCCGGGTATTTCGATATCGCCTCTCACGAGAAGTGGCTACTGCACACCTGGTCTTTGTCTGTCGAGTGGCAGTTCTACCTGCTGTTCCCACTGCTGCTCATGGCCGCATGGACAATACGCAAACGCAAGTGGGCATTGATTGCTGCAGTGACGGCCGCCTTTCTTGTCTCACTCGCCGTTTCAATCTATATCTCACCGAAACGCCTCGATACTGCCTACTACCTGCTGCCGGCCCGTGCCTGGGAATTGCTGGCGGGGTCGCTTGTCTTCTTCCTCGGTACGGACTTCAAACCCTCGCGACGTGTGACACTCGGGCTCGAGCTCGCCGGCATTGCGATGATTCTGGCTGCAGCGGTACTCCTAAACGAGTTCACTCCTTGGCCTGGCTATCTTGGACTGCTCCCCGTTGGTGGCGCGGTGTTCGTAATCCTTGCGCAGAACACTAAATCGATTATTACCAGTAATCCGCTATCGCGTTTCATCGGTCTTGCCTCCTACTCCATATATCTTTGGCATTGGCCGGTGCTGGTAGCGCTGCGCCTGCAACGGCATGAGAGTGACTGGTTGTGGGCGATGTCTGGTATCGGGGTATCCATCCTGCTGGGCTATCTTTCATTTCGATGGGTGGAGGTGCCGACGCGCCGCAAAGGCCTCTGGCGCTCGAAGACTACGGAGTCTCTTGTCATGACTTCCGTAGCCGTGCTGCTCGTTGGGTGGGGTCTGGTGGTCTATAGAGATGCAGGTTTTCCGTCACGCTTGGGCCCGGCAGTAGCGGCCTACGAAGACGCAGCTCGAGCGATCGACGATTGGGGTCATCCTGGCCCGGCTTGTAGAAAAGCAAGCGGCGCAGACCTTTGCTACAGCCCCGGTGAGGGCGGCCCGTTGATCATGTTCATCGGTGACTCGATTACGCAGGAACTCTACCCGCGTTATGGCGAACGACGGCGTAATCGCACCCCGGAGACGTTGTTTCTTACCCGCAGCGGCTGCCCGCCGCTGCGCGACATCGACGGATATCCGCCCGGCAAGCACTGCGGCCAATACGGTGACTATGCGTGGAGCGAAGTCCGCAAACGCGCACCTCAAAAGCTGATTGTGGCTGCGGCGTGGTGGAGCAACTTCTATGACGAGCACGATCGGCTATTCGGTGCGACCTGCGTCAAGAGTAACTCTGGCTGTGCGCCGGTCCTCGACAGGGCGGGGTTGAACCGCGCATTTGCGGGGTTCGAGGCTGACGTGAAGGGTGCTGTGGCGAGCGGCATTCACGTATTCATCGTTGCGCCAATGCCTATCAGTCGCACGGACTATCCAAGAGCACGACTCGCCGAGCTCGCCGCCGGACAACTAGCACTTCCCCTGGCGCGACCTCTTCCGTTTGACGGCTCAAATCGCTGGTTCAGTTACGACCACGGCGCTGACTCGCCTCCCGCTGTGTTACACGACCTGCTCGCCGGAGTGGCCGAACGCACCGGAGCGAAACTCGTTGAGCCCGATCAGTACCTGTGCCCCGACGGCCGCTGTCCTTTCTGCGATGGCTCACAAGACTCTATCTACAAAGATGCGGTTCATCTTCGAGCTGCCTATATCCGGTCCGACGCCATGCGGTGGTTAGATCGGCTCCTCGGGGTCAACGGCTAGAGTCGGCGGAGATCTCGCGCTTTCGGCGACGCGACCGAACTGTTCCCGGTTGACGAGACTCCCGCTGATGCGCCTGCGATGGGTGCTTGGACAACGTGCTGCGCGATGTAACTCCAGCGATCAGGCGGGATCTGGCGATGCCCGTCATGTAACAGTCATCTTTCCTCAAAAGAACTTGCATCTGGCGCGGCTACTCTCCGGCGTCGATTCCTGCCGAGGGATCTCACCTGTGCGAAAGGAGACGCCACCATGAGAACTGCAGCTTTGCTCCGGGCGAAAGTGATGAACGGGGTCGGTAGCTCGATCGCGGCTGCCGCGATTGTGCTGGCCGGCGCTACTGCCCCGCCCGCGGCGAACGCGACGCCGACGAGTTCAGGCTGCAATCTCGGCTCCGGAATTCAGCACGTCATCTACATCCAGTTCGATAACACGCATCTCGCGCGGGACAATCCGCGGGTACCGTCGGATCTCGAGCAGATGCCGCATCTGCTGAATTTCCTGAAGTCGAACGGCACGCTGTTCAGCAACGACCACACGGTCCTCATCTCGCACACCGCGGCCGGCATCCTGTCGAGCATGACGAGCCTCTATCCGGACCGTCACGGACAAGTGGTATCGAACAGCAATGTGCGCGTCTCCAGCACGGGAACCTTTTCCTTCCCGAGCTCGTTTGGCTACTGGACCGATCCCATCGCGGCGGCCAATACACCAACCGTACCGCTCATGGTTGGGCCGGATGGACTAACGGCGCCAGCACCCTGGGTGACCTTCACGCGCGCCGGCTGCAATTTCGGCGCGGTCGCGGCCGCCAACACTGTGCTCGAAAACACCGGGACTGGCGCGACGGGCGACATCACCAAGGTCTTCGGCACGGGCTCGCCGCAGTGGAACGAGGCTGTCGCCGCAAATGCGGCACAGGCCGGAACCGCGGCAAGAGCCATCGCCCAGACCGATTTCGTCGGGTTCGCGATTCACTGCGCGCTGAACGATGCGCTCTGCGCGAACGGGCACAGCGACCTCCTGCCCGACGAGCCGGGCGGATACTCCGGGTACACGGGACTTTTTGGAGCCAAGGAAATCGACCCGGTGATCGCGGGCGGGCCGATGACCGATCTACTCGGCCATCCGATCGTCGACCCGTTCAACCAATCGGGCTTCCCCGGGTTCGACGGTATGTCCGCCGCCGTGACGCTCGCCTACGTCGCAGCGATGCAGGAGAGCGGCGTGCGGGTGACATACGCCTACATCTCGGACGCTCATGACTTTCACGGCGTGTCGGGAAATCAGCACGTGGCTTTCGGCCCGGGTGATCCGGACTACGTGCAGCAGCTTGCAGACTACGACGCTGCATTCGCAGCGTTCTTCGAGCGCCTCGCCCACGATGGAATCAACAGCAGTAACACATTGTTCGTGGTAACCGTGGATGAAGGCGACCATTTTGCGGGTGTCCAGAAGACCGACTGCGACGGCGTGCGGGTTCCGTGCATTTACGGCGTGAACGAGGTGGGCGAAATCAACGCCAACATCGACACGCTCATCACGCACCAGTTTCCAGGGCTCGCCGCATCGTTCCTGGGCGGCACGGCGCCAAACGCGTACACCGTGCATGGCGATTCCGCACCCACTTTCTATCTCGCCAAGAAGGGTACCGGCTCGCTGTCGCAGACCGACCCGCTGACCCGGAATTTCGAGCGCACAGTCGCCAACCTGACGGCGGTCAATCCCTATACCTCGCAGACCGATACTTTGATGGAACGAATCGCCGACCAGGCCGCCATGAAGGCCATGCATATGTTCACGACGGGCGATGCCAGCCGCAATCCGACCTTCGTGCTCTTTGCCGATCCCGATTACTTCATCACGAACTTCCCGACGAACACGTGCGAGACGTGCATCAATCCGTTGTTCGCCTGGAATCACGGCGACATCCAGAAGGAGATCGGTCAGACCTGGCTTGGCATGGCAGGGCCTGGAATCAAACGCCAGGGGTTTTCCTCTGAATGGATAGACCATGTGGACGTGCGTCCGACCATGCTTGCGGTTCTCGACCTGAACGACAGCTATCTACACGATGGACGCGTCATCATCAGTGCGATTCAGCCTTCCGCTTTGCCGCCGGCTTTGCGCAACAATGCTTTGACGCTCACCGTGCTCGGTGACGTCTACAAGCAGATCAACGCACCGTTCGGAGTCTTCTCGCTGCGCGCAGTGGACGTGTCGAGCAGCGCGCTCGTGAGCGGATCCGATTCTGACGACAGCACCTATACGTCGCTCGAGAGCCGGATCGGTGCACTGACGACGGAGCGAGACGCGCTTGCCCAGCGCATGAAGACCATGCTGGACGGCGCGCTCAATGGCCAACCGGTAAACGTGCCGCAAGCGCGGTTGATGATCGCGCAGGGCGCGAGCCTGCTGGTTCGAATCAGCGCACTGGCGCACAGGAGCGGCTAGCCCAGACACAGCGCTAACGGCGGGCGCCGATCGCGTTGCCGAGCATTCGCTCGGACTCGGCGCCCGCGTAAGCCATCGCTGCTTACGCGCTCATTTACGAATCGAGCAGCAGGTCTTCGTAAAATGCCCCGAACGGAAGCGTGGGATGCCGAATCTGGATCTCAAGCACCCACAGGTCGGTGGCGGGTGTGAAGGACGTCGCGGCGAGCGTTCCTGAGTGAAATGCCTTGTGCGGAAAGTCGCTGAGGCGATGGCCATCAACGCCGGGCGCCAACTTCCAGCCCATTGAACGCGCAACCTCGGTCGCGTAGTCGTAGAGCCCCGCTCCGGTCACCGATTCCGTGCGCCACTTCTCGTGAACGCGATCGAAGACCTGGCGAACGGCTACGGGCGCGCGCCTCATTTCCGGATCGTTACCGACCACGAACGTGTTACCGCCGTCGCCCTCCCATTTCTCCCATACCGGACCGATGTCGATATAGAAGATGTCGTTGTCGCGAAGCACGAAGTCTGGCGCTTCCTTGTCCCAATACGTGAGTAAAGTGTTCGCGCCGAAGCGGAGATAGACGCCGTGCCAACCACGCAAGAGTCCGAGGTCCCTCAGCACGGCCTTGGCGAACTCGACACCCTCACTCTCGCGCATGCCCGGTCTTATGCCCGCCGCGATTTTCTCGATCGCGTGCCAGGTGTGCCGTCGCGCCTCGAGCATCTTCGCCCTGTCGAAGTGCGGGCCGACGCGTTCCTCAACGTGCGTATCGCTCACGTCGCTCATTGATGGGGGACTCTCGTGTTGCCTAGGAACGCACCAGCGGCGCGGCGAGCGGCATACCCAGCGCCTCGTGTGCTTTGCTATCGGCAACGCGGGCGGTGAACCAATTGGGATACGTCGCGGTTGGCCGGGTCGCCGCGTCGAGCTTGGCCAGGTCATCGGCGTCCAGCGTGACGTTGGCGGCACCGAGATTCGCCTCGAGCTGTTTCACGCTGGCGGCTCCGACGAGGAGCGCCGATACCGCCGGCCGGGTCAGCAGCCACGCTAGGGAAATCTGCGCGGGCACCGCGTCATGCTTCTTGCCAATCGACTGCAACAGATCGATCAGGTCGTAGGCGCGCTCGCGGTCGTAGGGTAGAAACTCAAAACTCGCCAGGCGTGCGCCAGCGTCGCCTTTGGGATTCGTGCGTGTGTACTTGCCACTCAGGAATCCGCCGGCAAGCGGACTCCAGACCATCACACCAATGCCGGCATCGGCGCAGAACGGTACGAGATCGTGCTCGAGATCGCGACCCAGGAGCGAGTAGTAGACCTCGGCCGCCCTGAACGGGCTCCAGCCGCGAGCCCGCTGTACGCCGACCGCCTTCGCGGCAAGCCAGGCGGGCCAGTTTGAAAAGCCGATGTAGCGCACCTTGCCCTGGCGCACGAGATCCTCGAGCACCTCGATCGTCTCCTCCATCGGCGTCAGCGCATCGACCTTGTGAACGAGATAGAGATCGATGTAATCCGTGCCGAGACGCGTGAGGCTGCCCTCCACCGCTGCGAGAATGTGTCTGCGGGAGAGGCCCGATTCGATCACCGCCGGGCCCATGCGATTGGCGACTTTGGTCGCGATCACTACTTCCTTGCGGCGGGCGCCGATCGCTTTGCCGAGTATTCGCTCGGACTCGCCGCCCGCGTAAACGTCCGCGGAATTGAAGAAGTTGACGCCGCCATCGATCGCCCGCGCCACGAGATCGTTTGCGCCCGCCTGATCTACTTTGAATGTGGACGCGAACGGCCCTTCCTTGATCGTTCCGAAGGTCATGCTGCCGAGGGCGAGCCGGGAGACGATCAATCCCGTGTCGCCGAGCCGAGCGTATTTCATGGAGAGAACCTCACTGTTCCTCCGTCATTGGAACACTGCGCGGGCCCACACGACAACTGTGCAGATCGGCGGCGAGAGTGAGCCGGTCGGGCTGCTCGCCCGACCGAATGAGATAGCTGCGGCCTTAGCTCACGAAACGTTGCGCGAGCGTTGCGACGTGGCGAGCAGTCACGGCGTGTACCAGATTGGTGAACTCCACGCACGTTCCTGGATGGTTGCCGGCACCTTGGTCAGGGGCTGCATTTTCATCCTGACCGCGTCATAGGTGTTCCAGCGCGGTGTCGGTATCTCAAGAACCCGCGCGTAATAGAAGGCGCGTTGGTCCTGTTTGAACTCGGGATCGGTCCAGCCGATGGCAAGCTGCTTGGCGCCGATATCGTTCGTATACGTAGCGGTCTTCAGATCGACACTGTTGCCGACCGCCGGCAGTTTGCCATCGGCACCGATCTTGCGATCGCCCGACCAGACGACGTCAAATATCTTCTCGTGCTGCTTGCCGGCCGCGTCGAGCCAGCCCTTTATGATCTGGATACGGTCGAGGTTACCGCTCTTGGGATCCTTCATGGCCATGACCAGGAACGTCGGCGCCTTGCCGGATCCAGGCTTCAGGTCGCCGCCCATCGGCACACCTTTCGCGTAGGCGAGTTTCACGAAGTCCGGCTTATCCACATCACCAGTGCCAAAGTCAAAGCTGCCGAAAAAGCGCAGCTTGATCATCGTGCCCGAGGTGCCGAACGTCTCCTTGCGAAGCATCGCATCGTAGATCGCCTCGCGCGTGTTTTGCGGAGCCCAGACACCAGCGAGGCCAGCTGAACTGAATTCCTGGATCTGCTGAATCTGGCCGGCTTTCGAACCCGGGACACCGGTCAATCGTTCCTTGGGATTGTTTTCAAACGCGAACTTCCCCGTGAAGTTGTACTCCTCGTGGCTGGCCGCGGCATTGTGTGTGTCGGTGTCGCCAATGAATCCATATTTGAACGGGTTGCCTGCGCCCGCCGCCGCCTGGCTCATTCCATCCAGCAACGCCTGCCGGATAAAGCTGCCTTTGCGATGCGAGGGCCGCTCGAAATCCGCCGACAGCGTGTAATCCCACTGTTCGAACGCTGCGAATTCGTCGGTCGGTGACAGGTCGGGATGGGTTTCCGACGTGCCCTTGATCTGGGTGATTTCATAGAGCGGTTCGTTATCGGCGCGCGTCTTGTTGTAGGCCGCATCGATCGGCTTGCCGTCGAACTTCACCAGCTCGAACATGCGACCGTCGCTCGCATTGCCGTTGTGCGGGATTGCAAACAGCGTCGAACCTTTGGCGCGCTGCTCTTCCATCCACTTCCAGAGAGTCTCGGGATTGTCGGAATCAAGCGCCGAGAGCACCAGATCGGGCAGGTGCGCGGTGTCCCGGAAGACAACGACGCGATGCAAGTTGCGCTTTTGTGGATTTGACGTCCATTCAAAGCCCGCAAACGTCGTGAACTTGCCAGGAATGTAATTGGCGTCAGCGGCTTTGACGATTTTGGCCCAGACGGTGCGGGCCAACGCCGGGTCACTCAATTGCGGGTCGCGCTTTCCTTCACTCATGTCGCGCAGGATGCCCGCAAAGGTCTGCAATCGAACATTGGCGTCGGGTGAGTTGACGCCCTTGGCAATCTCCGTCTTGCTGAGCGGACTTTCCGGGTTCTTCATCTCATTAAAGACGCCCATGTACTCGGCATGGTCGGACACCATGTAGAAATCGAGCGGAGTCTGGATCTGCATTTCCGGCCCGCCGCTGCCGGTGATCGGCTTGCCCTGCGCCCAGGCATAGGCATCCATCGGCGTGGTCTGGGAGCCGTTGGTCAGCGCGTCGAACGACCAGCCGGTGTGAACGTGGACATCGCCAAAATAGACGTTGTTGTCAGGATTCGGTGCCGGCAAATCGGCAGGGGAAGCGGGGGCCGCCGAGGGTGCGGCCGAGGTGCCGGCCGGCGGTGTTTGCGACGGCGAACAAGCCGTCAACGCTAGTACAAAACCGAGAATGACAATGATGTAGTTCGATTTCATTTTCGTTAACCCCTGACTCGGTCTTTTTGGACGACGATAGCTTCGCTCGGCGAATTACGTCGATGCGCTCATCCCCAAGATGAGTTTGACGCCTTCGTATTCCTGACGTAATTGGCCCTAGGGCCAATGCGGCAAGAACACCGAATCAGCAAGCGGCGAATGGGTAAGGGGGCGCTGCTCCGATTGGACATCAATAAAGAGAAGGCCCCGGCATTTGTGCCGAGGCCTTCGAGGAGCTAGCGGCGCCGGCGGTGGTGGCCGGCAGTCGCTCTTTCTAATGCTGCTGGGGATTCTGCTGGGCCTTGCGTCTGCGCATCACCAGGAACGCAACAACGACAATCACAACCAGCAGGATCCAGATCCACCGCCGATCGGGCTTCGCGGCTTCCTCACCTGTGATCACAACCGGCGCATCCGAAGCAGCTGCCGGCGCCTCGGCCGCGGGTGCTTCGCTCATAGTCTCGGCCGGAGGTGTCTCCGTCATAGCGGCGGCCGGGGGTGTCTCGGCGGCCGCAGGGGTGGCCGCAGGTGTTTCGGCAGGCGCCGCCATGGCGGGTGCCGCCGCTGCCGGGGGAGCATCGAGCGTAGCCTGCACCTCCTTCTCTGTAAGGACCTCCGGCGGGCCGGGCGTGATAATGGTGGCCGTCAACTGGTCGCCTTTCCTCAGCTGAGTCACGCGGGTGGGCTTGCCATCTATGATGATCTGGACACCACGCTTGTCGAGCTCGCTCTGCGTGAAGCGGCGGACACCTTGCTCGGTACGTACGCTGACTGAATTACCGACCTGGTCCACGACCACACCCTTCTTCACCTCAGTCACATAGACGGGGCGAACCGTCGTCGTCGTGGTGACCGTGGCGCTGCCCTTCATGCCCGGTGTGAGCTCATGCACGGACATCGACTTGCCGTCCACCGTGAACTTGAAGTCCTCAGGCACCGTTAACGCACGCGTGCCATTCTGGTCACGGACGACGACGTTGTTGCCGTCCACCGCGATGACCTCGAACATGAGGACGTCGGTCTTCACGGACTGGGTCTGCGCCGTGGCACCGCCCGTACCGAGCAGTGTCAGCGCGAGGGCCGCGAGAACGGCCCACGATATTCTGAAGCGATTTCCCATGATTCTTCTCCCCGTGTTTATCGTGCTTAGTCGTCTTTGGATCGATATCGCGGATCGGTATGGCGCAGCTTACGCCAAGACTGCGCAACATGAATCATTGCTTGGCGCCGTCCTTGGCCGCTTTATCCGCGGCTGCGGCAGGGTGCGCGGCCTCTTCGAGCGTCTGCTTGCACAGGTCCGCCTCTCCGAGGGCACGGTCCACAGCGGCTTTCGCAACCACTGACACGCCGGCGGTTGCTGCGGCCAGGGCGCCAGATGCTACGCCCTTGCCGCCAATCCCCACCCTCGGGCTCGCGAGTGTTCCTTCGAGCTTGATGAAGGGGTTGGTAAACATTCCCGGGCTGACGCCGATGCCCTCGCGCGGACGGGTGTTGAAATCGACGGTGAGCTGTTCCGTGTGAAGATCCACGTTGCCTTTTGCGGTAATGGTGACCTTCGCCGACTGCATCAACACGGGCTCGACCGTCGCCTTGCCGTGCACGATGTCGATACGGGCCACGGTGCAATCCAGCTGGGTGTACGGATCCTGCGCCGAGAACGGATTCAGCTTGCTCGCAAGCTGGGCGAAGATGTCGCCCCCGATCATGGTGAATATATCCTTGGTCTTGCCGGGTCCCTGGGTCAGCAGGACCTGCCCGTTGGCGCTCGATGCAATCTGGTGTGCCGAGACGCCGCTCGCCTGGAGGTTTGCGGCGATGCTCGTCGGTGGTACGAGGCGCGGATCAATCTCGTCGCCGGTCACGAGGCCGGCGCGCATGTTCTTGATGGCGAGATCAAGCTTCAGGTCAGCGGCTCCGTCGCTGGTCGGTTTCAGCTTGACGGCGCTGTCAAGCGTGCCCTCGATCCCGCCTTTCGCGCGCCCCTCGAACGCCAGTTGACCTGAGTCGACGATCAGCGTGCCATCGATGTCTTTCAGCACTCCCGCGGACAGCTTCATTTCGGTAACGACGAAATGCACCTTCGCATCGGCACTCTTCAGCTTGTCGAGCGGTATCGGCTCCTCGCTGAAGACGTACTTCTGCTTCGGCTCTTTCGGGGGCTGTTTCGCGTCTGCGGGCGGGGCGCTCGCAGCACCGGGCGATTTCGCCTTTGCCTTGCCGTCCGCTTGCTCGGTGGCAGGAGGTGCCAGGTCGATTAGAGGCGAGGCAAGGTCAGCCTCGATATGTTTCTTGCCATTCCGGGCCATCGACGCCCACCCAGAGATCTCGGTTTTACCGATGCTCGACTTGAGGTTCTTCAGTTCGAGCTTGTCGCGGCTTTCGAGGTAATTTCCGCTCATGGCGAAGGGCTTGTCCGGCAGCCCCTTGCGCAGCTTCATCAGGTTCTCGGCGCTGAGCTCGAAACGGATGTCGGCGTCCCGCTCGCGAGCCAGGCGGATCGTGCCGTCGGCCTTCACCTGTGCGCCGGCCAAATTGGCGCTCAGCCCGTCGAGCTTGATTTCCTTGCGCGAGGACGCGACGTGCCCGCTGACTTTCAGGGCCTCGGCCGGCAGGCCGGTCACATCGAATACTTTCGCGAGCCGGTCCACGTCCGCGACCGAGACCTCGAACTTGAGGTCGGAGCCGGGCAGGCCGAGCGTTTGAAGCGTTCCGTTTGTCTTGGCCGTGATGTCGCCGAGCTTCGCGTCGACATCGAGCTGGGTAGGCTTGCCGGCGTCCTTCAACTTGGCGTCGACGCTCAGCACACCCGTCGCGACGACCGGCAATCGAAGGTTCTTGAGCATCCCGCCGAGGTCCGGATGGTCGAGCTTCAGAGTGAGATCCGCGCCGTCCAGCGGATCGAGACGGCCGAGGCTGCCGTTGATGTCGAGTTGCAGCCTTTCGATCGCCCCCTGGATCGCCATGCGGATGTTCCGCCCGGAGAAGAGCGCGTCGATGGGCCCCACGTGTCCCTCCAGTGAAGTCCGGTAGTCGTCGAGCTTTCCCTTCCCGGAGATCGCCAACAGGCCATCCGGTCCCGGATCGATCGTTAACGTCTCAAGGCGCGCGACGCGGTCCGGCTTCTCGGGCTCGCGATATGTGACCTGCACATTGCTGACCTTGGCGTGCAGGATGACCGCCGGGAACTTGGTGGCTTCCGAGTCGGGTGTCTCTTCTGGTGCACCGCCGAACGCCCAGTTGCCCTTGCCCTCGCGGTTTTTTTCGAGGAGGACCGAGACGTCACTCAGCTCGAACGAGCGCACGTCGACGGGTCCTGAGATCAGCGACCACAGCCCGATCTGCGTCGAGAGACGCCCGATCTCGACCATCTGCGGCTTCGAGCCCCATTCCGCATTGCCGACGCGGACGCGCTCGGCGAGGACGGAGACAGACGGGAGCACTTTGAGCTGCAATGCCCCATCGATCGCGAAAGGCCGGCCTATCTTCTTGGTGACGAAGGCCTCGATGCGGTCTTTGTGTGCACCCAGATCGGCGAAAGCGACGTAGAGCACGATCGCGAGGAGCAGAGCTCCCACGACGGAAAGAGCGATGACGACGAGGCGGCGAAGTGACACGGCTCTGGCTCCTGACGGTACATTGGTCTTGAACCCGCAGTGCGGCCTTTGCATCCCATTTAAGCACGGGCTGGGAGTCGCGGCTTTCTATTTTTGTATCAGTCCTACGTCCCGGTCTAGCAGCCCCACGCTGACCTTCGTGTCCTGGCACTTCGTCAGCGTACGAACATACGAAAGAGAAGATACAGGATCATGCCCAGGTTCAGGTATGCGGTCGCCGACATCCCGGGCGCGCGATAGAGCGGATTGAGGCGGTAGCCCAGCCAGAAAACGGCACGGGCGACTACGAATACGATTACGCAGGCCCAGACGACCTGCAGATGCTGCAGCGGAACAATCGTGCTCAAGGAGAGTGTCGCGATGGCGAAAACGAAGTTCTGCTGCAGCGTGTTGTCGACGACGCGCCCATCGATTTCCATCGAGGGACTCTCCGCACCGCGTGTCGGGTCTATCGCCTCGCTCAGAGAATCGCGAATTACCAACCGTGATGAGCATGATGAAAAATGGCACGATCGCGACAATGTTTGCTCGCAGCGCGTACGCCAGGCGCTCCCCGAGCGTGTCTGCAATCCCGGGCGTCGGCAAAGCGTTTGTAAGCGCCGCAGACGCTCAGGGCCATTGCCACCACTCCACTGGCAGCGCCAACAGCGACGATCTTTTGCTCCGCCTTCAATGCGCCCCGTTAGTCTCGGCCTGATGCTAGGAGGGATAACACCTAGGGAGTATTGGCCCTTGGGCCTACGTCAAGCCTTGCCCTTGTCCTTAAGCGGGGCGTGCGAGCTGCAGACGCGCGGGCACCGCCTTAGCGGGATCGAGCTTCGAATAGAGCGGCATCAGCCAGAAGAACGCGAAGTAAAACGCCGCGAAGATGCGCGCCAGCACCACATACGTGCCCTTGAGCCGGCTGCAGCCCCGACAGATGATCCCAGGGCGAGAAACGAAATCGCGACATGTCGTCAGGGCCAGGCGTGAGAGCCACCCCTTGTAGCGGATCGATCTGACCGGTGAGCGATCCAGGCCAGGGCAGGAACGTCACAAAAGACACGACCGCCAACAACATTAGGAGCGCGCCCAGGCGCTGGTCGGGAACCGCGCGCAGAGATCGCGTGAGTACGGGGTGAAGTACCAGACCGGCTTGATGTGCTCCGGCGTTAACAATGGGTTGGCGGGCTCGAAATTAGCAGCCCCAGGAACAAGCCGCCGAACGTCGGTACGAAGAACACTACGACCGCAAAGAGCACCAGGAACACGCCCACGCTGACGATGGTCCCCGAGCGTGTAGTACGGATGGAACGGAACGCCATCGACCGGACGGCCGTCTGCATTTCACGTTCCCCTTGATCTCGACGCCGTCGGGATTGTTCGATCCGACAGTGCGCAGGGCGATGAGGTGCAGCACCACGAGGAGTCAGCAATCAGCGGACGGTTTCTTCGTCATCATCGCATGCAGCGAACGTCTCGCGGATATCCTGCGGCACGAGCGGACGGATGGCGGTTCGGGACTTCGGATGCAAAGAAAAGAAGCGATTGCCAGCGTCGCGTTCCGAGATTGCGTAATCGCCGCGGATCCAGTCGGCCAGGCTCGGCCCATCCGGGTATGGCGCCGAACAGGTTCACGATGACCTGCGCGCCGCCAGAACGACGTATTGCCCCATGGTTCAGCACGTAACCGCAAGATCATGAGTCAGGACTTGCCGCCATCAGCGCGAAGTACAGGAGCATCCCGAGAACTCCACAACAGCTCGCGCGGTGCCCGGTACGAGCCGTAGAGCAACGCCCTGAACATGTGCAGATACACGACGATGAAGAAGCAGGATGCACCCGTCGAATGCGCATAGCGGATGAGCCAGCCCCAGTTCACCTCCCTCATGATGTATTCGACCGACTCAAAAGCGGTCGCTACGTCCGGCTTGTAGAACATCGCAAGAAAGATGCCGGTCAGGAGCTGCAAGACGAGGATCACAAGCGCGAGCACGCCGAAGTAGTACCAGATGTTGAAATTCTTCGGCACGAAGTAGCCCGTCAGCTGACTGTCCACGAATGCCCGGATCGGCAGCCGCTTCTCGAGCCACGCGAGGAGCCCACCGCGACCACGACTACTTGGGTCAGCGCCGTTGGAAACCACGATTCACTCTCCTTTCATGCAGATCGGGCATGCCTCCGCCCGTCGCATCGCCGTGTTGCTGATCGGCTTTCGTCCCGCGCACGAACGGGTGGAAAGTGCGCGCCTCATCACAGCTGCCTCGACGATCTGACACCCGTCATCTTCGTGACGACGAGCGGAGAGCACGCCCGTTTACGTTGCAGGCAACACGGGCTCGACACCCTTATTCTTCACCAGGACCACAAGGAATTTCGCCGGCTTGGTGCTACTGGCATTCCGCCCAACGGTGTGAACATCGTTGGGTCCTTCGTAGAACGTCTGCCCAGGTGTCAGCGTCACTTCCTTGCCTCCCCGCACCTGCATCACGATGGAGCCCTCAAGGACGTAGACGAATGCGTGAGCGTCGTGACGATGGATTGGATCAGCGCCCCCGGGCGGGTAGTTCACGGTAATCATCAACGCCTCTTTGCCGGAAATATCGGGGAGCTCCTTTAGCAGCAGCGGTGTCACTACTGGCTCCTGCGCAGCATCGGACAGCCGAGTGGCCAACGGCGTGAACAAGACAACTAGCATCAAGCCGGCAAGTCTGAGATGAGGCATGGCTGCAGCTACTCTCGGAATGGCGAGTTCAGCAGAACGTCCACGGTCGACGGTGTTTTGTAGCCAGGCACGAAGCGCTCGCCGAAATCCCGTGCGAAGTTGTCGTAGGTCGTGGCCGGGCGCGTCTCCACGATCCGGCATGTGTCCTGCGTAAATCGTCGTTTCATGTCCAGCCGCGGATACGCCTCGACGATCTCCCCTATCTGCTTTTCGGGCAGCGCTTCGTATCCAAAGCCGCCCCAGTCAAGCCCGATTCCCAACGTGCACACGGAGACCTCCGTTTCCTTGTAGAGGGCGATCGAGGGTGTTGAGTTGAGCGCAACGCCGTCCCAGATCAACTGGGCGCGGCGCTCATCGAGCCCCGCATCTCGCGCGAACTTTCGCGCGGCATTCGCCCCTTCCACTTCAAATCGCAGCGGACCGCTGAAGGCTTTCTCGAGGCCCAGGTCGTGGAGCAGCGTGGCCACCGCGAGAACCTCGGCGTCATGCACAACTTGTTTCAGTTGGGCGAGACTCACGGCGAAGAGCCACGACCGCATGACGTGGTTGAACAGGTAGGGTTCGGAGTGGCCGCGCGCAAACTCGACGGCACGCGTAATGAGTGGTGTGTCCGGCACGACGATACCTGCCAGTGAACGGGTTGCGACAACGCGATCAGCGCTCGGATCGACGGCTGTCGTGACCGTTGATGCCCTTGTATCTCGCTCTATTGCACTCATGGTTCGTCGTCCTATGCGGCATCTCCGCCGTTGACTCTGCGGATTACTTCGACGTGGCGTGACTCAGCCAGGTCTCGAATTGCGTCCCGCAGGCCAGAACGCTGCCGCCCGGTATGAGCGACTGATCGTTCAGCTCCGCACCGAAGTAGAGAGCATGAGCGTCGGCGATTACCTTGCGTGCGTCGTGGTTGGCGCTCAGAACGCGACCGACGATCTCGTCAAGTCGAAATCTCTCCGGGCCAGCAACCTCGACCGTGTCATTCGCTGGAGGCGCGATCACGATGTCAGCTAATGCCGCTGCTACGTCGTCCGAAAGGATCGGTTGCACGGGAACCGGTGCGATGTGAACCGCCTTCCCGTCGCTGCCGGAATCGCCAATGCGACCCATGAATTCGAAGAACTGGGTGGACCTGAGGATCGTGTAAGGAATCCCGGAAGCCTTGATCAGCCGCTCCTGGGCCATCTTCGCGCGGAAGTAGCCGCTGGCTTGCAGCCGGTCGGTGCCGACAACAGAGAGCGCAATGTGATGTCTCACACCGGCCACCGCTTCGGCCGCGAGGAGATTGCGGCCCGATGTCTCGAAAAATTTCATGGCAGCCATGTCTTCAAAGGAAGGCGAGTTCGCGACATCCACGACCACTTGAGCGCCGGCAAGCGCTGCGGACAGTCCCTCGCCGGTCAGCGTGTTGACGCCCGAATCGGGCGACGCCGCCAGTACTTCCTCGCCTCGCCGGCGCAGTAATGCCACGAGCTTCGAGCCGATCAGTCCGGTGCCGCCGATGACTACGATCTTCATGTGCTATCTCCTTTGATGTGCTGCGCTTTCGCCGACCGGCTCAATCCGTCGGCAGGCCTGCGAGCCAGAGTGAAACGTTTCGCGCGTATCGATGGGCAGCAGTCCGTGCCTCGGAATCGCGGAGCATGGCGTCCCCGGGTGGCTCATCAGCAAAACTCGGCGCGCCGAGGCGCGGGTCCCAGTTGTAGTCAGCGAAATGATGAAAAGTGCTCTGCGCAATTGCACGCCCCGCTTTGCCATCCGCCTCGAATGCAACGGCGATATTGAACCGAGCACCTGTCACCTTGCTCTGGCCGCGAGCGATGACTCGAGCTTGCGCACCAGGTGGTGCGCTCACCGCACCTTCGTGCGGATGACTGGGGAGAAACTGGACCGAGCCATTGGGTGCCGAGGCGTCGCGTAAGACAGCGTGGACCGGCTCGACAATCTCGATCTGCTGATAGTCTCCATTGGCGCCGGAGTGAAAATTGGGCCAGGAGATCGCGGTCGTAAAGGGATCATCCCGTACCGCTGGAGCCGTTGGATCCACGTTGTGGGTGTGGAAATGGTGAGCTGCTCCAATTCCAGCGAGGCCGCAGACGGAGCAGCCCAGATCCATATGGTCCCGTGCGACGAGCACGCCCCCGCCCCTGGCGCGAAATGCGTCTATCCCGCGACAGTCTTCCGCAGACAAGCCCTCCCCCCTATCTACGGCGAAGAGCCACAGTTGATCGTAGTCGCTCCGATCAAGATTCGAGAGAAGCGCATCCGGTGCCCCGGGCGGATCGCGGTCCCGCGCCGTCACATCGAAGAGCAGCTGTCCCGACTCGTCTCGCTCCTGGCGGAGGAGCGCCGCCAGAAGCGAGAACCGCGCGATGGACCAGTTATCGTCCTCGGGCGCTATCGTCGTTTGTAAGAGGATTTTGACGGTCATGGAGTCTCTCGTAGGCACGGTCTGAAGCCGTAACCCGCTTGACGAACTCGATCACCTTCTCGGCGACCTCCCGCCAACCGGCGTCGATCGTCAGCGCGTGCCCGCGGCCCGGCATCTTGACGATCTCGGTCACGCCACTGTTGCGCTTCTGTTTCTTGTAGGACGCGTTCGCGATCGCCCAAGGGACCGTATGGTCCGCGTCGGCCGAGACGATCAGCATCGGACCCCGCTCCGGGTTCATCGAGTCGACCTTCGCCTCTGACCACGGATTGAAGTTCGCGGACGCCGCCTGGAAGAGCGGCTCGCCGGCGCCGGCGACGGAGTAGCCGAGGTACAGCTCCTTCGCCTCGTCCTCGCCGACCGCGTTCGCGAAGCTGTAGCGGAACTGCTCGTAGGTGAGCGGGACCGCGCGGTTCCAGTTCGCGGGGTTGCGCAGGGCGACGCTGGCCGTGCGCAGCGCCGCGATGGGCAACGGGAGCACGCCGCGGAATGGAGCCGGGCTGATCGCGACCGACGCGGCGGCGAGCCCGCGCCCCGCGAGAATCATGGTCAGCAGGCCCCCGAAGGAGTGGCCGATGATCACGGGCTTCCGATCCAGGCGGCGGATGATCGCCTCCTCGTAGTCGGCGATCTCGCGGATTCCCTTGCCCGCGAACACCTCAGGGTGCTCTCTGGCCTCGGCGACCGTCTCGGGATCGTCGGGCCAGCCCGGGGTCACGCCCACGAAGCCAGCCTCCTCGAACAGCGTGACCCAGCGGTCCCAGCTCGAGGGCAGCAGCCAAAGCCCGTGAACGAATACAACGGGTGTGGCGCTCGAGTCGTTTGCGCGCTCGACCTGCGCTGCCTCGTGCTCAGTGATGGTCGGTTCGGTGTCCTTGATAGTCATCTGCTCCTCCTCGTCCCTCGTGACAACGGGACGCTAGGTGTTGTGGCTGTTCCGCCCCCAGCGCATCTGGATCAGAGCCTGTCGCCATTACAGTTTGACCATCGGCAACGGCGTCAGCGGATGCGTGCGGAATCTTTCGAGAGTCAACTGCACCAGGCGCCAATGAAACCCGGCGCTCGGCCAACCAGCGCGCACCGACCGGATCAACGGACTTGGAAGCCCGAATGTTCTCAGCCCGCGCGTCACGTCGATCCAATCGGCTCGTCGGAATGGCTCGACGAGCGAGTCGTGATTGGCGTGGGAGGGCGTGATCTTGTGGTGGTCCGCGATCATCCCTTCGATCTCAGCGATCCAGGCCGTCCGACCGTGGACGGCGAGGTACTCGCGTGCGAGCGCGATGGACGGCGCGATGTAGTCGAACGTCTTGTTGGTCCAGATCCCGAGGTCGTGGAAGACCGCGGCGACCGCGATTTTCTCGAGGTCGACACGGTCTTTCACAATGGCGGCGCACAGGTTCAGAACGCGGTACGCATGGTTCCGATAGGCGATGAAGTCGTGCCCCAACTCCGACGCGTGATCGTGCAGAACCTCATCGATCGTCGGGAGGCTCGTCACGAGGCTGGGGCCGGCGACAGACTGCATCGGCTGGTCCGTCAGGCGACCTTCCGTTGGCCTTGCTGGAAGAACGCGAGCAGGTCGCGGTTGACCAACTCCGCATGTGTGGCCGTGAGACCGTGCGACAGGCCCGGATAGTAGATTTCGACGGCCCCCTTGATCAGCTTGGCCGATTTACGCGCGGAGTCGTGGACCGGCACGATCTGGTCATCCTCGCCATGCATGACGAGAGTGGGAACGTCGAACTTTTTCAGATCCTCGCTGAAGTCGGTTTCGGAGAATGCCTTGATGCTTTCATAGGCATTCTTGAGTCCGCTCTGCATGCTCCAGAGCCAGAACTGGTCTAGGATCCCTTGCGAAACCTTCGCACCCGGCCGGTTGGCGCCATAGAACTGAATGGCCAGATCCCTGTAGAACTGCGAGCGGTCCTTGACGAGGCCAGCGCGGATTGCATCGAACACTTCCAGCGGCAGGCCCTCTGGATTCGCGGGGGTCTTGAGCATGAGCGGCGGCACAGCGGCGATCAGCACCGCCTTCGAGACGCGCTTCGTGCCGTACCGACCGATGTAGCGTGCCACTTCGCCTCCGCCGGTCGAGTGGCCGACCATGATGATGTCCTCAAGATCCAGGGCCTCGGTCACTGCTGCGAGGTCGTCGGCATATCCGTCCATGTCGTTCCCGGTCGGAGCCTGGCTGGACCGGCCGTGGCCACGGCGATCGTGTGCGACGACTCGGAAGCCGTTCTGGACGAGAAACAGCATCTGACCGTCCCAAGCATCGGAGCTCAGCGGCCATCCGTGCGAGAAGGTGACGACCGGGCCCTTGCCCCAGTCTTTGTAGTAGATCGTGGTGCCGTCCTTAACTGTGATCGTGCCCATGTGGATATCTCCTTAAAGAAAACGGGGCCACCTACGGTGACCTCACCGTGTTCGATGACCGAATACGTTTATTGATGGGACCAGCGGAGACTTGAACAACAGGTCAATGGTGAAGTTCCCTTCACTTGACCTCTCGAGAGACACCATGGATCGCCGAGGCGCGACAGCTCTTCGGGTGAGTCGTCGCGTCGAAAAGCATGAATCCGTCGGTTTTCGATGTCTATCGTACTTTGGTGTCAGATGGCCACTGCCGAAGGGTTACGCCACTTTCGCGTCACGCTGGTCGTGGCGCGTTTCCAGAGGGCGATCGCAGATCAAGGAGGATACGCCCTGAAAAGTAACAACCATGTGTCCGCCACCAGTTGCGATTGGCATGTGAGTTGCACTGTCAGGCGGTCTCGAATTTGGACTCATGCGGACGTAACCTAAGCCGATCACACACTTGTGCCTGCATCGCTGGCCAACGGAGGCAAACGCGGCGCGTACGGACCAATGGCGGGTTGGCAATGGAGATCACACAAATGGCGAACACGGAAACGGCGATTCTCGCGGGCGGGTGCTTCTGGGGCATGCAGGATTTGATCCGCAAGCTGCCGGGCGTCACCTCGACGCGCGTGGGTTACAGCGGCGGCGACGTGCCGCACGCGACCTACCGCAATCACGGCACACACGCGGAGGCGATCGAGGTGGTTTTCGACCCGACCAAGTTCTCGTACCGCGAGCTGCTCGAGTTCTTCTTCCAGATCCACGATCCGACGACAAAGAATCGCCAAGGCAACGACGTCGGCACCTCGTACCGGTCGGGCATCTACTACCTCTCCGACGAGCAGCGCCGCGTGGCCGAGGATACGATCGCCGACGTGGAAGCCTCGGGTCTGTGGCCCGGGCGCGTCGTGACGGAGGTGCGCGAGGCGGGGCCGTTCTGGGAAGCCGAGCCGGAGCACCAGGATTATCTGCTGCTTTACCCCGACGGTTACACGTGCCATTTCCCGCGCCCGAACTGGCGACTGCCGCGCCGCGCGAGTGCGCGCACGGCGTGACCGACATGAACACACGTGAGAGCGATTCGTCGAGCGCCTTGCGCTGGAGTCAAGTAGTCGAACTGGCGAAGGGCGGCAACGGCGCACCGCCGCGGCGCGTCGAGAAGAGCGACGCAGAGTGGCGCGCCGCGCTTACCGATGAGCAGTATCGCGTCGCGCGGGGCAAGGGCACGGAGCGGCCGTTCAGCTCGGAGCTCTGCTCGTTGTTCGAACCCGGCCGTTACGACTGCGTCTGCTGCGACACGCCACTGTTCGACTCGACGAGCAAATTCGAGAGCCGCACGGGCTGGCCGAGCTTCACGGCACCGCTCACACGCGACGTCGTGGCCTACCATTTCGACACGAGCTACGGCATGCGGGAAATCGAGGCGACGTGCAACGTTTGTGATGCGCACTTGGGGCACGTGTTTCCCGATGGGCCGCCGCCGAGCGGCCTGCGGTTCTGCATCAACGCCGTGTCGCTGCGCAAGGCGAAATCGTCCGAGTAACGCGATCAGGAACTCCTGCGCATCGGCCTGATCCTCTATGACGCCCTCTACGCGTGGTGTCGCGCGCTGACAAGCGAGCACCACGGGTGGTACCCGGAAGCATTGCAGAAGGAGACGCACACGTGAATGCTTCATCACGCCGACAGTTTATCCAGGCAACCGCCGCCGCATCGCTGGTGGCCGCGAATGTTGCCCCTTCAACGCTTGACGCAGCCGCGGACGGAAAGATGAGCGCGCTAGGCAATGCATTCGACTATCAACATGCGGCGCTACCCCTGCCTTTCGATGTTAAGAGTCTCAAGGGACTCTCCGAGCGACTGATGCAATCACACTGGGAAAACAACTACGGTGGGGCCGTCAAAGCCCTGAATACAGTACGAGGGCGACTCATGCAGGCCCTGAACGACGCGAACACGCCGCCGTACGTTTACAACGGACTCAAGCGTGAGCAGCTGATCCGGACCGGCTCTGTGGTGCTGCACGAGTTGTATTTCGCAAACCTTGGTGGCGATGGCAAGGCAGCTGGCGACGTCCGCAGCAGGATAGCCGCCTCCTTCGGTACGTTCGACGCGTGGGAGATGGAATTCCGCAAGATTGGTCAGGGATTGGGTGGCGGATCGGGTTGGGTCGTGCTCGGATTGAACACGCGCCTGAAACTGCTAGAGAACTACTGGATGGCCGATCACAGCACACATCCGGCCGATACCACGCCCATTCTCGTGATGGACATGTACGAACACGCCTTCCAGATCGACTACGGCGCCGCCGCGCCAAAGTACATCGACGCGTTCTTCGCCAACATTCAGTGGGATACCGTCGCAAAGAGACTGTAGGTCGAGGCGCAAATCCGTGTCGGTGCCGATGATGCGCGTTACCAGCGGCCGACGCGCGGACCTTCGTGTTCGATCGCTGGCCTCCCCGCCTAGGAACTCTTCCGCGCGGTCTCGACCCTCGGGAAGTAGCGGATCACGAAGAGCAAGTACACCAGCCAGAGTGCGAACCAGACAGACCCGACGGCAAGAAGCCCGATCGAGAAGAGGATCAGGCTCGGATCCAGGAACAGCAGGGTGTAACCGACCAGCCAGAAGCGATCGCCTCGCCGGCAGTACGTAGCCCTCTGGGCATCATCGATCCGGTCGCCAACCGAGGACCAGTAGTAGTAGAGGGACGCAAATACGAATGAGAACGTCGCCACACCCATCACGACCAGCGTCGCTTGAAACAGCAAGGCGTTGATCTCGCCGCTCCTGAACCTTGGATACAGAAAGAACAGCATGAACGTGAAGATCGCGATGCTCGTCGCGGCGAGCGAGTACGAGCGATTGACGTTGGCTGCGGCAAGATCGTCTCCCATGGAATGCCTCCTTCACCATGGACGCCCGATGGGGTTCGTTGTAAATATTCCGACCGCTTGATTTTAGAGGAGACGCAGCATGGACCGATACACGGGTGGTTGCCTTTGCGGCAACGTCCGAATTGTGGCGTCGGGACTCCCATACCGGGTCGGCCTTTGTCACTGTCTCGACTGCCGCAAGCATCATGGGGCCCTTTTTCAAGCTTTCGCGGTGTTCCCTCAGGATGCGGTGACGATCGATGGCGAAACACGCGACTACGCCGGGCGGTTTTTCTGTCCCCGCTGCGGCTCGTCCGTTTTCGCACGCACGTCAGACGAAATCGAGGTGAACCTAGGATCCCTGGATGCCCCTGACCAACTGATGCCAACCTACGAAAGCTGGATCGTCCGTCGCGAGTCCTGGTTGCCGCCGTTTCCGCTCACGAGACGATACGAGCGCGATCGTGACGCCACGCGGCGCTTTGAGGAGTAGGTGGCACGTATTGGGAAGTTGGATGGTGGCCAGGGGCTGGAGCGCAGGATCGCCTAGTTAGTGTCCGAAAGCGACGTCAGCCCGAGATCTCGCCTACCGCGCGATGCGCCTCGTCGATCGCCGCATGCGCGTACGCCTGCCACGCCGCATCCGATCCGGCGATCGAGAGGTGGCCGATCTTCTGGTGTGCGACCTCGTAGACCGGCGGCTCCCGCTCTTCATCGAACAGCGTATTGACGTCGTAGGCGTAGCCGTGCCCCCAGCGATTCACGGTGATGGCCGCGATGTCGCGGTCCGCATTGAAGCCACCAGGTCCCAGCATGCGCGTGAGCTCATCGCGAATCTGCTTTTCGAACTCGGCGAACGGCATGGCATAGAGCTGCGTACGCGCAGCACGCCAGGCGTTGCGCTGATCGAGGCCGTTGAAGGGGACCGTCGGAACGTGGACGAGGTGCAGGAGGATCGGATCCTCGGGTCGCGACGAGCACTTGTAGCTTCCGAGGCTCACGGGATAGTCGAGCTTCAGGCGCGAGAAGAATCCCATTGGATTCGTGATTTCGTGCACCTTGAGCAACGCCCAGGGCTGCCAGTTGTTGACGGCGACATTCACGTAGACGAGCGGAGCCTTCACTCCCGCCGACAGCGCCTCGTGCTGCTTCGCGCCGACGTCCGGACAGATGTAGGGCAGCATCATGCCGTAGCCCGCATAGATCGCGCGCTTCGCCTGCACGCGATGCAGGCCGGCGCCTTCGACGTAGCCGACGTCGACAAGACCCGACGGCAGGTTCTTGAGGCTCACGACCGTGCTCTGCAAGCGCAGCCGCACGGGCGCGCTCGCCTGGTCGAGTTTCGTGTAGTCGAATTTCGCGGTGACGATGTCATCCATCGTCGTACCTGGTGCAGCGGCCGGAATGAGCTTGCGCACGAGCAAGCGCGCGATCGACGCGTTGCCGTCGGGGAAGTGATAGATGTAGGGATCGTCCATCTCCGCTTTTGCATCATCGCTCAAGGTGAGGCCGAGTCCCTGAAAACCGGGGTAGCCGGCGTCCATCGCGTAATACGCCGGTACGGCGTCGACTCCGATGGCGAAGAAATCGTTGCTCCTGCCCTGGAATGACTTCGCGGCGATATCGCTCAAGCCCCAGTGCTTCATGACGAAGTCGCGGTAGCTCAGCGTCCCGAGAAAGTCTTCCTTCTCCTTGACCGCCTTGCCCTTGAGCACGTCGCGCTTTTCCGTATATAGCGCCACGATATTCTTCTTCTGATCGTCAGGTAGCGGAAAGTCCGCGACGAATGCGGCGACGCTCCGTGCATTCATGCGGTCCGGCTGGATATCGTCCGCGACCATGCGCGTCGGATCACCAGTCACGAGCTTATCCGCGCCGAACGTGTCCTTCTTGAAGAAGAGGGCGCGCGAGAGCCCGAGCCCGGGGTAGAGCGTCCGGTTGAACGCGGTGTTGAAACGGTCGACGTTGATGCCGAGCGTCGTCAGCAGGCCGCTCGCCGTCTTGCTCCACTCGGTCTTCGGCGACTGGATCGCTTCGCTCCCGCCGTAGCCGATGAGCTGCCGGCCGCCTACGTTGAATTCGTTGCGGCGCGCGTGGCCGCCGAATTCGTCGTGATTCTCGAGAATGAGGATGCGCGCCTTCGGATGCGATGCCTTGTAGAAATGCGCTGCCGCAAGGCCGCTGATGCCGCTGCCGATGACGACGAGATCGACGGTCTCATCAACCGCCAGCCTGGACGGATCGAAGCGCTTGCCGTCCCGCACGGAATGCGCGATGAAATAGGCGGACGGTGTGCTGCCTCGATCTCCCGTGAGCGATGGCGGGTACGCGGCAGCCGACGCGGCAAACAGGTCCTTAGGCGCAAGTCCCGCGGCGATAGTGAGCGCGACGCCGTCGAGAAAATCGCGGCGCGTGATTCCGTGGGCCATGCAACCTCCCTCGCCATGTCCCTTGGTGCGTCCGGGTTTGTTTTTGGTTCTATCGTGATGCTTCGAGGTGCGGAGTCTGCCCGGTTTCAGGATGGAAAGAAGAAGAGAAGTTAAACGATCAAGACGCCATCCAGAAGCGGACCTTGACGTGAAGGCCGACTATGAACGCGTTGTCATTGGCTGCGGTCGCCGGGTTCACGCATGAGGATTCGGGTTGCCATCGCTGACGCCCAGAGGCGCACAATAGGTGGGCGTCTGATTCCACGATGGAGGTCAATATGACACGCAGGCATTGTCTATTGGGGCCGCTCACGGCCGTATTGCTTGTGGCTGGCTGCGCAAAAGCTCCGCCTCCTGGTGAGGCGCCCGCCCTCGCCGGAGCCTGGCGGTCGTCGCTCCAGTTCGAGGGTGGGGCTTTCGCGCCGATCAAGGATCTCGAGTTCATGTACGTGTTCAACACCGGCGGCACGATGACCGAGTCCTCAAACTACGACGGAGCCCCTCCCGTACCACCTGCGTACGGCGTCTGGCGTAGTGTCGGAGCCAATGAGTTCGAGGCGAAGTATGAGTACTACGCGACCGCACCGTCAGCAGCAGACGAATTCATGAAGGGCGCCGGTTGGGTGCCGTCAGGTCGCGGGGTGTTCGTCGAACGGATTACGGTTTCGGCCGATGGTCAGACCTTTGTATCCACCATGAAGTACGACGCTTTCGACATGAAGGGTGCACCGATCGAAGGCGGTGGGGAAGCGAAAGGAAAGGCGGTGAGAATCCGGTTCTGAGCGGCTGCGGACGGCGTTTAGAAATAGCCGTTGAGCTGCAGGAAGAACTGCTGACGATTCTGCAGATTGTTCTGTGGAATGCCGTCGTAGTAGCGCACGCCCGCGCGCAACTGCGCGAACTGGATCGGCACGTATTCCCAGACGAGGCTGTACCGCACCTGCTGATCTTCGCTGACATCGGTATCGGGGTCGAATTCTTCGGCGGTGAGCTTCAGATTCTGTCCGGGCAAGAATTTCCAGTTAGCCTCGATGAGTCCGGCCCATTGCTTGCGGCGAGGTTCAACGCTGCCATCGTCGATGTAGTCCGCTTCCGCCAGCCAGGCGATCGGCCCGGTGCGCAACCCGGCGAAGATATTCTGCATGCGGCGATCGCCGACATCGGTATGGTTTAGGTTGAAGCTTGCGCCGCCGCGCCAGCGTGACGTCACGCGCTCGGCGCGGAAACTCAGCTGTTTGCCACTGTCCGTCTCCGGTCCGCCGCCGGCACCGTTTGACACGGCGAGCTCAGCACCCCACGCGGCACCTTCGAATCCGAGCTCGACTCCGTGGTCGGGTGTGGCGAAGTTGATGCCGGGGACCTGACGGACGAAGGCCGAATCGTCCTGCAGGCGAAGACCGTAGGGCAGGAACATCTGTCCTGCCTTGATGTAGTAGCGCTGGCCTCCGAACCACAGGCGTCCATAGGCTTCCGCGTTGGTGCTCGCGCCGGGCGCGAGGCGTTGATCGACATATATAGAGAGTCGGTCCGGAATCACGCGCGCGTCGAGATAGACTCGCATCTCCTCGATTTCGAAGTCCGATTGCGTCTTCTCGTTGGGAATGCGCGTAACGTTTGCATCGGCTCGCAGGTTCCCGCCGATCGCCAGAAATCGATTGATCTCGCCGGTCCACGGAGTCGCGTCGCCGCTATCGATTCGATGCGCTGGCAGAGCAGTCTGCCCCCAGACCTGGCCGAAGGTAGTGCGCATGCCGCCGCCGGTTGGATTGACGTGGCAGATGCCGCACTTCAATCCCTCTCGCACGGCGAAGTAGGGTTCGGCGAGTGCCTGTTGCGGTGCGAATGCGGCGAGCGTGAGCAGCGTAGGCAGGAGTAGATCTCTGAAGACCGACGAATCTCATCGTGCGGGCTCCACGTCGAATTCGAGGACGAAATCGTCGATGACGTCGCCCGCGCGACTGGTGAGGGCAACGCCGCCTTGGCCCGCAATCCGTAGCTGATAGCGATCGGCCGACCAACTGTCTTCAGGTATTTCAATCGCCAGCACCGTCGGCGCGAGTGATCGCACCGTGATTCGCAATTGCGTGATCGCCTGTTCATTGCCTTCGTCGAAGCTTCCGTCGCCGCCACTCCGAATCAGGGTGACGGCACCCGCCTCGAGCTGCGATACGTCGAGCTCGTCGTCCGCGGCAACGAGCAGCTCGCGCGGCGGTTGTGTCAGTCGCTCGCCGGGAAGCGGCGCAAGCGCACGGATCTGCGGCGCAGTCGAGGCGCCAAGCGCGGCCGCGGTCGGCTGAGCGCCGTCGAGGATCCACTGGCGAATCACGTCGATGGTGGACTGAGGAAGGTATGGTCCGCCGAGCGGCATTTGTCCGCCGACAGCCGCATGCCCTTCGAGTTTCTGAATGATGTAGCTGGAATCTGGTTGACCCGGCGCGACACGCATGAGCGAGGGAACCTCGACGCTCGGCTGACCGACGAGCATCGCGTACGACGAGTTGGCGTCGAGCCGGAAGCCGAGTGGCGCGGCAGCGCCGGCGTGGCACGTCGTGCAGATCGGCGTGAACACCTGATCCTGAATCGACTGCAACTCGGGCAGCAATGGTTGCGGTGCACTCGAGATCGGCCTGCCGTTGGCATCCAGGCCCTCGCCGTTGCCGGCGCAGGCGGCGAGCAGCGGCAGCATCAGTCCCACCCCCGCGAATCGTTGCAGCATGTATGGCCCACTACGGCACGGTGTCTTTCGGTATGTGCCCGCCGAATCCGCCCGCAGTTCAATTCGCACGCAAATAACCCTTCACCATTCGAAATCTTCTGCGCGGGGCAACCGAAAGCTCGCGGGCGGGTACTCACGGATGGGCAATAGCTTTGGACACTCCGTGTAAGGGGCGAGGCATGCGTGGCGTAAGACATCTCATCTACTTGGTGTTCGCGATCGTCCTGGTCGCGTGCGGTGGCGGTGGCGGCGGTTCCAGTATGGCGCCGGCCACGGCGACGATTTCGGTGACGCCCGCAACGATCGCGCTGGGTCAGAGCGCGACACTCACCTGGAGTACGAATGGCACGTCCTGTACCGCGAGCGGCGCATGGAGCGGTACTCAAGCCGCGAGCGGGACGCTCGTCGTCACGCCGACTGCCACGGGCGCGCAGACCTACACCCTCGTGTGCTCCGGCGGCATATACAGTACGAGCACCAGCCAGTCGGCAACGCTCACCGTCAATGAACCGAGCGCTTTTTCAATGAGCAGTCTCGTGTCCGATGGCGCCGTCACGGCCGCCACCACGGATGCCAACCTCAAGAACCCGTGGGGTATCGTGTTCGGGCCCACCACGCCGGTGTGGATCGCGAACAATGGGACCCAAACATCGACGCTCTACGACGGCACCGGCACCAAGCTGCCACTGACCGTAAGCCTGCCTGCGGGATTGAACGGCAGTGCCGACGCCACGGGTATCGTCTTCAACGGCAGCTCGACCGACTTCGTCGTAACGCAGCCTGGGGGTACCGCTTCAGGCGTCGCCCGTTTCATCTTTGATGGCGAGGGCGGGACGATCATGGGCTGGTCGCCTGCGGCCGATGCCACACACGCGATCATCGGGTACGACGATGGCGCCGGCGGCGCAGTCTACAAGGGGCTCGCGATCGCGAACGATGGCACGGCGAACCACCTGTACGCGACCGACTTCCACAACGGCAAGGTCGACGTCTTCGACGCCACCTTCGCCAAGGTCACTGTGACGGGCGGCTTCACGGATTCGACCCTGCCCGCGGGCTATGCACCCTTTGGCATTCAGGCGCTGCAGATTGGCGGTCAAACACGCATCGTCGTCACATACGCGCAGAAGGATCCGCAGTCGAACGACGAAGTCGCGGGGGCTGGCTTCGGTCTCGTCAACGTGTTCGACACCAGCGGTACGCTGATGACGCACCTGGTCCCGGTCGGCCACGAGTTGAATGCTCCGTGGGGCGTGGCGCTGGCGCCCGACGGCTTCGGCACGATGAGTAATGCGCTGCTGATCGGCAACTTCGCCGACGGCGTGATCAACGCCTACGACCCGGTCACGGGTGCGTTCCTGGGAGCGCTTCACGATGGCGCTGGCAATCTGATTGCAACGCCCGGTCTTTGGGGCATGGCGTTCGGCAACGGCGCGCGCAATCAACCGACGACGACGCTCTACATCGCTGCCGGAATCGCGGACGAAGCGGATGGTCTGTATGCGCGAATCGATCTCGGGGCGACTGCCCCCGATATCGTTGCTCCGACGGTTTCCCTCACGGCGCCGCCCGCCGGTACAGTGAGCGGCACGGTAGCAGTGAGCGCGAATGCGGCGGATAACGTCGGCGTAACGCAGGTGGAATTCTTCGCGGGCCACGACGTCACTCGGCGTCGCTACGACGGCACCCTTCTCGGTTAACTGGAATACCACCACTACGGCCAATGGCAATGTGAACGTGACCGCCGTGGCGCACGACGCGGCCGGCAATACGACCACTTCTGCACCGGTGGCGGTCACGGTTTCCAACACCGCTCCGGCGGCACCGACGCTGGCGCAACTGCAGGCCAACATCTTCGACGCCGAGTTGTTCCACATGTCACACGGGCGTGGGGACCTCTCTGCCCGGTGTGATGAATCTGACCAGCGCCTCCGCGACGTTCGCCGCCCTCGTCAACGTGACGAGCATCGATGAACCCGCGTTCAAGCGCGTGCTGCCTGGCGACCCGAACAACAGCTACATCATTCACAAGCTCGAGGGCACACAGAGCGTCGGCTCACGCATGCCCTTCGGAGGGCCGTTCCTCGACCAGGCGACCATCGATCAGGTCCGGGCGTGGATTCAGGCGGGCGCTGCACCATGAGGTGTTGAATCGGTCGGCTCGGCGAGGAACCCTCGCTCGTGGATTGAACTACCGGGGGGACGGACGCAACTAACTTCGCGTGCGAGCCGGACGGATCTCACTGCTCATGGCGATCGCGCTGCTCGGCGCGGGTCCGGCAGCGGCCGGCGGCCGCTGGAGCGGATTTCTCGCCGCGACGAGCGATTACGTCTATCGCGGTGTCTCTCAAACGCATAACCAGCCGGCACTGCAAGGTGAGGTCCATTATGAAACTGCGGCGAGCATGGTCGTCGGAATGTGGGCCTCGACCGTGCAGCCCACGAGCGATACAGAGACGCTCGAGCTCGACGCATACCTGGGTAAGTCGTGGCTGCTTGCCGATGACTTGCTGCTGAGCGCTCACCGCCGTCCACTACGCGTATCTCGATACGTCGACGTGGGGACCGAAGGACTACGATGAGATCCTGGCATCGCTCGGCTACCGTGGCCTTCTGTTCGCCACCGTCGCATGGTCGCCAAACACCTGGCGTTACTCGATTTCCAATGACTCATCCCGGCACTCGGCGGCCTCGTACGAAGTCGCGACGCATCTGCCCTTTGCGCGCGACTGGTACTTGTCCGGCGGTGTGGGCTACTACGATTTGGGCCAATTCGTCGATCCCAGCTACTGGTACTGGAACGCGGGTGTCGGCTACGGTCTTAGACACTATCAGGTGGATCTGTCCTATTTCGGCAACGATGCGGCGGCGAGACCACAGGTTTATGGCGATAGTCAGCGCGCCAAATGGGCGCTGACTCTGACTTGGCATTTTTAGGACGATCGATATTGAACCGAAGCGGTGCTTACGGGAACTCACGAGCATGAGTCGACGCGACCCCGACCGCAGCACCGCGTACCACACGCCCTCGGCGTCCGATCACGAGCGCGCGCTGCTCGCGCGCGTCGCGTTGCGCGAAAGCGCGGCGTTCCAGGAACTTTATTTCATTTATCACCGGCGCTTAGCACGGTTTCTCACGCGTTTCGTGCATCGCTATGACATCGCCGAGGAAGTCATCAACGACACGATGTGGGTCGTGTGGTCCAAAGCTTGCGACTTCCGGAATGCCTCGCGAGTCTCGACGTGGATCATGGGAATTGCCTATCGCCGTGCCCTTAAAACTCTGCAACGTGTGCGTGCCGTCACATCGAACGAGAACCCTGGCACTTCGGTTCCGGAACTCACGACTGAAGAGCCTCAGCGCACGAACGAGTTGCGTGAGTGGCTCGGTCAGGCGCTCGAGACCTTGCCACTCGAGCAGCGCCTGGTTCTCGAGCTGACTTACTTTCTCGGCCATTCCTGCGAGGAGATCGCGCAAATCATGGATTGCCCGGTGAACACAGTGAAGACGCGCATGTTCCACGCCAGGCAGAAGCTGCGGGTCACGCTGCCGCAGCTGGCCGGCCAGCCGGAGCTCGATCGATGAGCAATCACGTGCCGCCAGATGAAGTCCATGACCGGGCCTGGGAGCTTTTACCCTGGATCGTCAACGGGCGCCTCGCGCGCGACGATGAGCCCTGGGTCGGTCGGCATCTGGATGAGTGCGCAGAGTGCCGACGCGAAATCGAAATACAAAGCGACATTCGCAGCGCACTCATCGGCGAGGCGCGCGTCGAGTACACGCCGCAAGCGTCGTTTCAGAAGCTGGTTGCGCGCATGGAAGAAATCGATCACGCGTCACCGCGTGATCCGATCTCAAACGAGCCGTCCGCCGCGCCAGCATTGCTGCGCCGCCAGCCGACAGTCGCTCCTGCGAGCAGGCTGCCGCGGTGGTTGATCTATACCCTGGGCGCGCAGTGTGCGGCGGTAGCGGCGATCGCGATCTTAGTTGGCTGGCAGACCACTGAGCGATTCTTTGCCCCTAGCTATCAGACTCTCAGCGCGGGCGAGCCCGCCGCGGCGGCGGGCGGCAATCTTCACGTGGTGCTTGCGCCCGCGGTGACGGTCACTGAGTTCCAGTCGCTGCTCGAATTGATACACGCGCGAGTCCTCGCCGGTCCGTCTGCCGCGCACGTCTGGACCCTGGGAGTACCGTACTCCACCGACACGCCACAGTTCGCGGCCCTCATCCGCAATCTGCGCTCCGATTCTCGCATCACGTTCGTCGAGCCGGTTGCGGCGGCGGAGACGAATCGGTGAAGCGTGCGCTGCTGGTCCTGCTGCTGTTCTCGCTTAGCGGCTGCGCTACGGGATTCGGCTCGCGGCACGCCGCGATGCTGCCGAGTGAGGCGCGAACCAATCCGCAGGATTTCATTGTCGTCGCCGTGCGCAACGACCCGATCTCCGTCGCGACGCGCGCGGGTTCCACGCCGCGCCAGTACAACGGCGCGGGGTCCAACTGGGTATCAAGCGCGGCGACGGCGCTGGTCGGTGCGATCGCTCGCGATTACGATCTGAACGAGGTTGCGGGTTGGCCCATCGCGGCGCTTCGCGTTCACTGCGTCGTGTTCCACCGGCCGCAAGGCGAAACGAGCGGCGACCTTCTCACTCGCCTCGCGCACGACCCGCGCGTCGAATTCGCACAGCCGCTCAACACGTTTCAGACTTCCTCCGCGACTTTCAACGACCCCTACGCAAAGTTGCAAGAGAGCCTCGATGTGCTCGGCGTTGCCGAAGCGCATCGCTGGTCGGTGGGCGAGGGCATACGCATCGCCGTCATCGACACCGGTATCGATTCGGAGCATCCGGATCTCAAGGGGCGCGTTGTCGCGCGCCGCAATTTCGTCGACAACGACATGCGCGGCTTCGAGCGCGACTTGCACGGAACTCAGGTTGCCGGCGTCATCGCGGCGCTCGCGAACAACCGCCAGGGCATCGTCGGCATCGCGCCGCGCGCGCAACTGCTCGCCTTCAAGGCCTGCTGGCACAGTGCAGGGGTGTCCGGCGCCCGCTGCAATTCTTTTTCGCTCGCTCAGGCACTGGTCGCGGCCGACGAATCCGGTGTCGACATTGTGAATCTGAGTCTCGCCGGACCTGCAGATCCGCTGCTCACACAGCTGGTGACCCGAGGTCTGGTACACGGAACGATTGTCGTCGGCAGTGTTCCGCCGGACGGCCGGCGTGACGGCTTTCCTGTCGGGATCGCCGGCGTAATTGCCGCGGATTCCTCCGCTCCAGCCGCACGATCCGCAAGCGTTCTATACGCGCCGGGTAACAATGTGCTCACGCTCGCTCCGGGCGGACAGTATGACTTCGCATCCGGCAGCTCACTGGCGGCGGCTCACGTCACGGGTGTTCTGGCACTGATGCGCGCGCGGCGGCCCGACGCTTCCGCCGATGATCTCGGTCAGCTGCTCTTGAAAACGACAGAATCGATTGCGAGCGAGGCGGGGCCGGTCGATTCGATCAATGCGTGTGGCGCGCTCGCGGCCTTGATTGCGCGCAGCTCCTGTGCAGCACTTGCGAGCACGGACAGCGACAACACGCGCGGGGTAGCACGACAGACGTCGCAGCGGGCACGCTCAGTTGCGAAGTTGCCTTAAGGAACTCGGTTAATCTGGGCTTCCCGC
>CAVRVO010000029.1:0-494078 GCA_963724625.1 uncultured Gammaproteobacteria bacterium
CTAGCTCACAACATCCAGTCGATGGGCAGAAGCGACAAGAAACCAACGCCGGCACGTCGCATCACGCCAACACCTGGCTCGGTGTCGTACACCTTCTCGCCCAGAGGCGTGCGTTCGATCCACTGCAAACTGTCGTCATCGTTCAGCCCGACCTCGTATGCGAGCAGCGATAGTTTTGAATCAAATACAGTCTTAAGGTCCTGTGCTAATGCAGGACTGTCGATCAACACGCCCATCTCGGTGTTGAGTACCGCTGATCGCGGATCGAAGTTGAATGAGCCGACGAACATCCGGGCGCCGTCGATCTGAAATGTTTTGGCGTGGAGGCCTGCCGACGAATTGCCGGCACTCTGTTTGGCGTACTCGCTCTTAGACGCGTTAGCGCGTTTGAGTTCATAGAGCTGTATGCCCGCACGCAGCAACTCCTTGCGACGTTTGCTGTAACCGGCATGCACTGCACCGACGTCGGTTGACTCCAGCGCGTTGGTGAGGACGCGCACTTTTACGCCGCGCGCGGCGAGCGCAGTCAACGCCTCCGTACCATGAGCCATCGGCACAAAGTACGGCGACACCAAATCAAACCCTGCGACCGGACTACCTGCGGTCACCAAAAGCTGCGTCAACACGAGCGCGTCTTTGTCGGTTTTGGAATCGAGCGTCTTGGCAGGATTGTCATACACGAGCCGCGCATCGGCCCATTGCATGCTCAGATCACCATTGCACAAAGCGGTGACGATCGGCATTTGGCGTAACGATTCGAGATACTCGGCAGATTCAGGCTCAGCATGCATGGCTGCGAATTTTTCCTTGAGCTGGGCCAATGCCTCGGGAGCAACATCTCCCAGAACCTGCGCCACAGGAAAAGCCGAAGCACTGTTCCAATACAAATCGAAAGCCTTAGCAACATCGCCGACGATCGGCCCCACTGCTAGAACATCCAAATCGTCGAATGCTATGCCGTGGCCAGCGGAAAAGTAGTCGTCGCCAATGTTTCGTCCGCCGACGACAGTCACCTGATTGTCGACGGTGAACGACTTATTATGCATGCGCCGATTGATGCGCTTAAAGTCGGTGACATAGTTGATCCAACGCATGCGGCGATGAAACAGCGGGTTGTACAGACGCACTTCGATGCTGGCATGAGCATCAAGCGCAGCGAGAGTGGCATCGAGTCCCGTGGTGTTGTTGTCATCCAGCAGCAGGCGAACATGCACGCCACGTTCGGCGGCCTGCCACACGGCTTCGAATAGAAGATAGCCCGTGATGTCGCCTTGCCAGATGTAGTACTGAATGTCGAGCGACCGCTCGGCTCCCTTAGCGAGCAGGCCACGTGCAGCAAATGCATCGCGCGGTAGCGGCAGCGGATGAATTCCTGTCTTGCCGGGATGAGCAATCAGTGTCGGCCCGATGCCTCGGCCCAAACGCGTGTCGGTGGCTGCAATAGTGGGAGTCATCGTCGCTTGCGTTAGCGGAACATCGTTTCGGCCACAGCCGCCCAGGAACACCGTCACGGCACCAAGGAGCGCGGCGGCGATGACACTGACGGAGTTTTTCATCGCGCCGTCATTTGCTCAGCACGCAATTATTCACGTCAACGCACTGGCGCTTCTTGCGATCGACCGCACCGTTGCACCGCCAGCGATCATGGCGATGCCGACAAATAGCAACTTGACGCCGAGCAGAATTCCAATTGCCCAACTGCCCGACAAGGGAAATTGCCGCCAGATCATCGCGGCTAGAACAATCGACACAATGCCGCCGATAATCAACCACACGCGACCTGACCCGCGTGGTACGCGAAATGAGCCGATGATTTCCGCCAGGCCGTCTGCAAATAGAGCGATTGCGAGAATCACGGTCAGCAATCCAGATGCAAACAATGGATCGGTCACCAGTACGATGCCGCACAGCAAGGTCAAGCCGCCGATCACAAACGCCAACGCGCCTTTACCGAAGCTCTCCGCGCTAAACGCCCACACCATCCGCAGTATCCCGCCCGCAATCACCAGCAGACCCACCACTATTGCGATCGATAGTCCAGTAATCATTGGCGCCGAGATCGCGGCAACCCCAAGAAGAATCGTGATAACGCCGAACACCGTCATGCGGCGCCCAGTTGATTTACCCGCTGTTGAAATATCGCTCATATGCGTCTCTCCTTCTCAGCAATGATTGTTCGCGCCACACGGTATGGCGTTTGGATAGTACGCACCAATTCAACAGAAGAAATAAGTACAAACCGAATTCAGCATCGAGATCAGGCAAGAGCGCTGAATGAGTACGGCGCAGCCTCCCTTCCGACCAGCAGGCGCGGAGAGGCCGCGACGGGCTGGTTCGCCAGAATCTGCTGTAGGACCGCCGGGGCGAGCTTGCACCCGCAGCCACCACCGTGCGCGAGACTGGTCAGTCGGATGTGCGGCGCGTTCATTTCAGGGGTTGGCGCCCTCAAGGCGAGTCATGGCGACGTGCTTCAGCGTACCCGACGTACGCCCTTTCTACATCTGCGATGCTTCCCCACGCGGGCCGCGCTCGGAATCGATGCCAGTGCGGGAACGCCACAGGCCTGATCAAAAGCTGATCGGCCACGCCAAGCGAACGATCGGTCAGGTCGGAAGGAGGCACTGCGGCCGTCACCTCACACGAACCAGCACGGCCGTCACTATCGGCTAGCGGCACGCCACCTGGCCGGCGAGCGGTGGAGTTGGAGGGATCTCTGGAGTGGTACCGGTCGTGCTGACGGTCACATTCTCTCTAACAACGAAGGGCGGGTTCGGCAACGGCGGCGCGCTCGTTACGTTGTTAAAGCTACCTGTCATGTGGAGCAGTTCCATGCCCATGCCGCTCGTCTGAATCGACACGCCATCCAGCGTTACATTGTTGATGCAAGATTCCGGGAGACCGCGGATGTGGCTCTGCCCGGTCGTGCCTGTCGCAACGATGTCCTGAATGTTGATGTCGTGCACATGCGGAGTCGTCGGCGTAATCGGTTGAGCGGGCCCGTGCGGATCGGGGCCTACGGCCGAATAATCATAAGAATCGATACCGATAGGATAACCGACGCCCTCCATCACCAAGTGTTTAACCTTGATGTCGTGGATCTCACTGCCCCGGTCGCGCGCGGTCTTGATTCTGAATCCGTATGAATCGAATCCGTGCAGGATGTTCGTGAAGTGCACGTTCTCGATCGTGACGTCGTTCACCCCGTTTGCCGCCTCGCTGCCGATCGATATGCCTGAACCCGTCCTGGCGATAATGTTCGTGATCAGAACGTGTGAGGTTGGCATTTGCGGCAAACCGATCTCTTTTGCGTAGTAGGGATCGCTCGGGCTGATCGGTAGCCCGGATTTGATTGCGATGTTATCGTCGCTGACGCTGATGTCGAGGTCGGAGAGCGTGACGTTGGTAACGCCGACGAGGTCGACGCCGTCGCTGTTGCGCCCTTGTCCGTCGATCGTCACGCCGGACTCCACTATGTTGCTGCTGAAACGCAGCGCCTGAGCCCAGTACGGATGGCGCCGAATCGTCACTCCACTGATTGTGACGTGATCGCATTGGTAGAACTCGATCAGGTAGGGGCGCGTCGATCGATTCGCGGCGCTCTCTGCGGCAGCCACCTCATACCAAGTCCGCCCGCCGTCATTGGGATCCGTCTGGTCGCTGGCACCATCGATAATGCCTTCACCGATGATTCCGACGTCGGTCGCACCCTTGGCTGAAATCAGCGCCTCATTCGGTTGGTACACCCAATTGATATACGCGGCGACGTAACGACTGTGGTCGTTGGTCGCCTGCAGGGTGACACCGTGGTCAATGCGCAGGTAGACATGACTCTTCAGCGTGAGGGGTCCGGTGACATAGACGGCGTTTTCACCGACCGCGCTGAGCTCCACTATTCCACCACCCTGCGCAGCACAGGCATTGACGGCATTTTGAATGGCCCGGGTGTTGTCAGTGACTCCATCCCCGACGGCGCCGTAGCTCAGCGGACTGCAGAGCGCTTGCTGACTGCCCCCGCCACTGTAAAACGGATGAGCTTGCAGCCAGGCAATTGTCGAACCGTCTTCGGCCGTGTCATGGCCGACCGCATCTGTAATTTCCAGCGTGGAGCCCACTTTCCTTGCGAACGCTACCGCCAGTAGAGTCCCCACTCGCTCATCATCCTTGCCAATGCGCACCAGGATGGTCCGGTTGCTGATGTAGGGCACGTACTGATCGGTACCAAAGACCGTCTGGTCAACCGGCCGCGACTTGAACTCGGTCAAGTAGTTCAGGTCCGTCACCGGAATTTCGAGCGCAAGGTCACGGAAGCGCTCGTCGTACGCCGCGCACGTGATGGCCACGTATGCGCCGCGGGAGATGCCCACCATTCCGACTGCCGAGACGTCCAGTCGATCCAGCACTCGGAAGAGCCCCGCACAGAAGCTCAAGAAGATGTCTTGGTCTCCGGCGGCGATCCGCCGCGCCCAACAGTCAAGTGGCTGCACGCCAGGCTCTGCATCCGCGCCATGGCATGGCAGATCGAGTGACATTACCGAATACCCTGCGCTCAATAGCCTTGGGACGACGGTATCCGTCGTCGCAGAACCGTAGAGCGTCTCCTGTATGTCCGTTGCCAGCACCACCACGATGGGCCCGCTGCCGACGACTTCGTAGCCTGGAAGTTCATCGGCCGTAGGCAATGCACGGAGTGGCTGGACAGGGGATGTTGAGCTATCACCACCACAGGCAGTCAGGAGAGTAAGAAGCATGAAGCTCGCTGTGAGCCGGATCATCGACGCAGACCTCACCCGTCGCTCATGTGAAGATCCGGGCGTAACAGACAAATTCACAGCCATCTTCGGTCCGCGGTGAAATCGATCGTGAGCCAAAAGGTCGGCGTGGCCGCACCGAGGCGATCTGAAACGTCGCGCCGGATCGAATCTGCCGTTGCGGTATCGATTCGAGATTCAGGAGACACCAGTACGTGGATCTCGACGAATCTCCCGCGACCCGCCTTCGCGATGTAGCTCGAATAGTCGAGAAATTTACGTTCCTTCACGACACTGTCCATGACCGCGTGCACCTGGTGAGTGAGCTCATCCGGCGCTACCTGGAGTACGTCGCTCATTGAGCGCCACAAACCAATCAGCGGCATGGGCAACATGATGAGGGCCATGCCGAGTAGCGCGATTGCATCCAGATACGGGATCCAGCCTTGCAGTGGTGTACCTGCAAGCGCCGTGGCTATGACAAAGCCGATCAAGAGCGCCAGGCTGAGGAATGCGCTCACCACCCAGCTCCGTGCATCGAGCTTGAGCATCGGCGACTGAAGTGCCTTGGCGCGCCGGCTCAGAAACAGCGTCATCGCAAATCCGATGACGCAGAGAATGCCAGCCCACAACGCGGCTCGGCCGTACTCCACATCGTGACCGCCGCTGGTCAGCGCCTTCACAGCATCGATCGCGGCATAGATGCAGGCCACCACCAGAATGCTATCGCGGAGCACGGCCACCAAGGGTTCAAGATGCCAGTATCCAAACTGGAAGCGATGACTTGTTCCTCGAGCGATCAGTTTCACCACCAGCAGCGACACGATCGTTGGCACCACGTCGACGAAGCTGTACATGCCATCGAAGATGATGGCTTGCGAACCAGTTACCAGTCCGCTTGCGACACCGAGCACGCCCAGAAATACGGTCAGAGCGATTGAAAACTTGAGGGTGCCTTGTTCTGCGCTCGCTTGCATTCGATGAGGTTGCTGCCCTAGTACTTCAGCGGCTCAAGGTACGACGCAATACTCTTCTCGCGGTCGCGGAACGGGGGCGGAATCTGCAGGCTCTTGCCGAGATCCTCGTAGCACTCGTCGACGAGAAATCCTTGGGCCTTGGAGACGCACGCTTCGAACAGCGCGCCAGCCGGCGTGCGGACGTAGATCGAGTCGAAGTATCCACGATCCTTGCGATCCGACGTATCCGTGTATCCCAAACCTTCCAGTCGAAACTTGACGTTGCTCTGGATGTCGAGCGTTGCGACTTTGAAGGCGCAGTGATGGACCGTACCTTCGCCATAGGCCCACGAACCCTGGGCAACAGTCGGCTCCTTCAGGAAATCAACGATCGTGCCCGTGCCGCCGGTTCCGACTTCATAACGAATCGTTGCGCCATCGGTGCGTCGATTTTTCCCGCTCCAGCCGTCCTGAATGAATTCTTCAGAGTTTTCCGAGTCACGCACCGATACCGTGATGCCATGGGTGCCCCGAATGCCGTACTCCGAGGGAACTACGCCGTTCGAGTAGGGCTTTCGATTGTCATCATCGATGCCGACAAAGGCATATTCGATTCCGCAGGGGTGCTTGAATCGCAGCATCCGCTCGCCAAATCGCTCGTCATCGAGCGCGATGACGCCGTGCTTTTTGAGGTGCTCCTGCCAGAACTTGAGCGACCCTCGTGGTACGGACAGAGCGAGCGTCTTGATCTGGCCCGTACCGGGACGCGCCTTGCGACCGGACTGACGCATCGGAAAGCAGGTAATCAAAGTGCCCTCGTCGCCGAGATCATTGCCATAGTAGAGGTGATAGATCGGCTCGTCTCCGTCATAGAGCGCCGTTTTCTTCACACTCTTCAATCCGAGCACTTTGGTGTGAAAGTCATAATCGTCCTGAGCGGTTCCGACATTCAAAGTGATGTGGTGATGCTTCAGGATGTGTGGATTCGGTTCCATTGGCCTGTCCTCCAGTTGAAGTGTTCCCGGGCGCTATGGCAGTCGGATTTGCCTCAATAACCTCGGTTTTGCAAGACACCGAGCGCCTATCGGTCAGATTCTCTCCGTAAAAACATCCCGTGGCCAATCGAGCACACCAGCACGATTGGCCGAAACGATCTGCCAGCCGTCCGCCGGCGACCGCTCCCACAAGAACGCTGTGGATGACGACTGGTTTTCCGAGGACACGCGTCCAACCAATTATCCGGTAGCGGCGCCACACCGGCCGAAGTCGTGCATTGAGCGGAGCACGCATGCCGCACGGTTCCTCGCAGGCCTTGGCGCCACTGATGGTCGTGGCCGTATTCCTGAACGGATGCACTACACCCGGCCCACATGCGTGGGGCGAGGATGTGAGCTTCGCGCCCGGGACCCAGCGGCTGCGCGATGCGGCCAGCAGTGCCGCCAGGAGCCCTCGCGTGTGGGTTCCGCTCGCGGGCGCGGCGCTGCTCCAAATCAATGGATGGGATCGCAAGGTCTCCGACTGGGCGCGCGAGAACACTCCGGTCTTCGGCTCGCAACAGAGCGCGTCTAATTGGAGCGACGGACTGGTGATCGCCTCCTCCGCGTCCTATTTCGCAACTGCCCTTGCGACGCGGGGCCCAGAGGATTCGGACGCATGGTGGCAAGACAAAGGTCGCGGCCTCGCAGTTGGCGTTAGCGCTATTGCTTGTACAAGCGCCGTGACGACGGTGTTGAAGTACGCGACCGCGCGAACGCGTCCGAACGGGGATTCGACACAGAGCTTCCCATCCGGCCACACCTCTTTTGCGGCGGTTACGACCGGTCTTGCGTCAGACAATCTCCGCGATATCGACTTGTCCAACGGAGTGCGGCGTGGGCTCGTGCTTGGGCTCGACTCGCTCACGATCGGCACGGCGTGGGCACGGGTTGAGGCGGGAGCTCATTTTCCCGCCGATACCCTCGGGGGCATGGCACTCGGGAACTTCATCAGCGCAGTTGCCGACGATGCGTTCCTTCACGGCGCCTCCGAGAGACGCGTGGCGCTTACGCTCGTTCCAATGCGCCGTGGAGCAGAACTGCAGTGGCAACTCGCTTACTAATCTGTCGAGATCTGTCGGGTGGCCGCCGGCTCCGAGAGGTCATCGCGCGCTCATTGCGCAGATCCGGTTGAGGCGCGTGAACTTCGGAGCTCTTCCTTCTGTCACTAGGACACCGTGAGCACGGAACACACCGTGGATAGTCGGGCGCATCTGCCCGCCCTGATGGAAGTGGCGGCGCTGACTGCGCTGGTCCTTTCCTACATCTGGGGCTGGCAAGGCGCATTTCCGGGACACGGCCAGCTCGTGGTCCTGTTGTACTTCGGAATTGGGATTGCCGGTCATCTGCGCCGCGGTGAATCCGCACGGCAGATCGGCGTGAGGCTCGACAACTGGCGCGCTGCGCTTCGCATCACGCTCCCGGTCGTGGCTGTCGCATTGTTCGTGCCTTTGGCGGTGGGGGCCGGATTCGACACCTGGCACTTCCCTTCCTGGCAGCGCTCCTTGGAGAACTTGCCCTGGACGATCGCGTGGGGCACGGCCCAACAATACGGCCTGGTCTGCTTGCTGTACCGGCGACTGCTCGAGATCGTTCAGGGTCCCTGGGCAGCGACACTATTTGCGGCCGCACTCTTCGCGGTCTTCCACACGCCGAACCTCTTGTTGATGGTGGTTACACTGATCGCCGGCATAGCCTCCTGCACGCTGTACCGGCGAGAACCGAACCTGTTTGTGCTTGGCTTCGCGCACGCTGCGGTTTCGTACGTCATCTCAGCCGCCTTTCCGCTCAGCGTCACACATGGCATGCATGTCGGGCCCGCTTACTTCTGGTTCTCCTGATCGACGTCGCCGGTGTGCGCGTTTCGTCGTCGCATGCGTTATTGCCAGCGGTGTCGCGGCGCACGCGCAGGCAGCCGGCGAGCTCGAGCAATACGTAGCCAGGCCGGATTCGAGTTACGCGTGGCGCGAGGTGACCTCCGGCCACCTCGGCTCTTCGGAATACGTCGGCGTGATCCTCACCTCCCAGACCTGGCGTGGGATTGCCTGGAAACATCAGCTCATCGTTTTCCGCCCCAGCAAGATCGATGCTTCGTCCAAGCAAGCGCTTCTGTTCATCGACGGCGGGCGTTGGAACCCGACGTATGAGGATGAGCCACCGACCAGCCTGCCAAGCGAGGCGAAGGTCTTCACGCGCCTCGCCGACTCGATCCGTGCGCCTGTAGCGGTCCTGAGGCAAGTGCCGTTTCAACCGCTGTTCGAGCGGCGCGAGGATGCGCTCATTGCTTATACGTTCGATTCCTACCTGAAGACGGGCGACGAGGACTGGCCGCTGCTGCTGCCCATGGTCAAGAGCGCGACGCGCGCCATGGATGCCGTAGAGGAGATCGCCCAGCGACACTGGCAGATTCCGATAGAACGCTTCACGGTGACCGGCGCCTCGAAGCGCGGTTGGACCTCGTGGCTCACTGCTGCTGTCGATTCACGCGTGGCGGGCGTCGCACCGATGGTCATCGCGATGCTCAATATGCGTGCGCAGATCGACCTGCAGCGCACGACATTCGGCGACCTGTCCGAGGAGATCCGCGACTACTCAAGCATCGATCTTCCCGGCCGAATCGACTCGGATCTTGGCCGCAAACTCGTCGCGATGGTCGATCCTTACAGTTATCGCGCGAGCCTGGTTCAATCGAAACTCATTCTGCTCGGAACCAACGATCGCTACTGGCCGCTCGACGCGCTCAAGCTCTACTGGAACGGGCTGCCGGAGCCAAAGCACGTGCTGTACATGCCGAACCAGGGACACTCGCTGCGGGACGTGGATCGCCTGCTCGGCAGTCTTGCCGCTCTGCATCGCTACTCGTCTCATGGCACGCCGTTGCCGCAAGTCTCATGGTCCTGGAAGCCAATGAGCGAGGCGAATCGGCTCGAGCTCACGATGCAGGTGGACCGCCGACCGCGTCGCGTGCTGGCGTGGAGCGCGAGTAGTCCGACGCGGGATTTTCGTGAAGCCCGCTGGTCATCGCACGGATGCGCGCGGACACAAGCCGGCTACGTGTGTCGCCAGTCGATCGGGCACGAGCAATACACCGCCCTCTACTCTGAAGCGACTTTCAAAGACCGTGGGGAGCTGCCCTTCTCACTATCGACTGCTGTCTGCATCGCAGGTGGGCCGGAGCCGACGTCGTCACAAAGCTGCGATGCGTTGTAACTCTCCAGCTCCGCGCTCTCGCCTCGGGGAGCGAGGTCCCGAGTAGCTGCACCCTCGCCTCACTTTTGCGGCGCCGGGGCATAACGGCAACCGTCATTGACCACGTGCGATCAGGTGCACGAGGAGCGCCGCGGCAACTGCCAGCGCCGCCAGTGCGGCGACCAGAACCGCAGCAGCGGCGCAGTCCTTGACCATGCCGATGACGGGATGGACTTCCGGATGCAGATGGTCCGCAAGACGCTCGATCGCGGTATTGATCAGTTCAGCAGAAATGACTCCGGCGCTTGCAAGAATGACGAGCGCCCACCATGCGGGTTCGGGGCGGAGTACACCCAGCGCGATCAGCACAAGTGCGAATGCCAATACATGCAAACGCAGGCTCTGCTCAGCGCGCAGACCCTGTGCGAATCCTGCGCATGCGTAGCGCACGCGCGCGGCGAGCGATTGATTCTTGGAGGTTCGCATGTCTAACCACCGATGGCCCGTGGGCCCGAGGTGTAGGATGTGCAATTGGCGAATAACGTTACCACCGGCCCGACTCCAGGCAAGAGTATTCTGCCGTCGCGCATATCCTTCCCTCTCCCGTACGCATTGCTGATTGCCAGTATCTCGCTGTCCCCGCCGTGTACTGCCGCGGCCATTGAATGCGCACGCGCTGCTGGAAGACACCAAGCTGTACTTCACAGCCCCCGCTCGCTGGGATGGGAGCGATTGGCTGTACTTTGGCGAAACGATCGTGGCGATCGGCGTAGCGCACGAATATGACGACAACGTGCGGGCACACTTCGCGACCGGTTCGAGTACAACGCTCGATGGTAGCGATCCTAATAGTCTGCGCGATGCAGTTCCCGCGGCGGCGATGCTGGTCGGCACCTGGGCTTTTGCCGCACTCCTAGACGACAGGGATGGCTATGAAGAGGCCGGGGAGATGCTGGAAGCAGCCGGATTCAGTGCCATCAGCACTACGCTGTTGAAATTCGCGGCGGGCCGCAAGAGGCCCAACGAAACCACGCAAGTCGACGAATGGTTCCAGGGCGGTGACTCATTCCCCTCTCTGCACGTCAGTGCGACCTTTGCGATCGGCACGGTGCTCGCCGAATCGGGCGGTGACGAGTACCGCTGGCTGCGACGAGCGCTCGGGTACGGTCTTGCGAGCGCCACCGCCTACGCTCGAATCCATGACAACGTCCACTGGTTGTCAGACACCGTGGCCGGGGCGGCATTGGGAATTGCCACCGCGCATTTCACCATGAACCGCGGAGATGCGCGCGCGCACCGTTCGGCGTTCATGGTCGTGCCCGCGAATGGTGGCTTGATGCTCACGTACACCCGTCCCCTGCACTGATTTCCCGCAGCGCCGACACGTAGCTGCATCGTATCGACGATGCGCGCCGCGTCGCGTATTGTCCCTCCAGCAACGGAGTACTCAATGGCTGAAGCCTTTCAGGCCCTTGTCATCGAAGAGACTGACGGCAAACCCAATGCTGTCTTCAAGTCCCTTACTCTTGATGACCTTCCCGCCCACGACGTTCTGATCGAAGTCGAGTATTCGACGCTGAACTATAAGGACGGCCTCGCGGTCTCCGGCAAGCAGAAAATCGTGCGTAAACCGCCACTGATCGCAGGCATCGATCTGGCGGGTACGGTGGTCGAGAGCCGGAACCCGGAGTTCAAGCCGGGTGAGCGAGTAGCAGTCAATGGCTGGGGCCTGTCCGAAACGCAATCCGGTGGCTACACGCGCTATCAACGAGTCAAGGGAGAGTGGCTCGTGAGGATTCCGGATCGCTTCTCGACCAAGCAGGCAATGGCAATCGGTACCGCTGGATACACGGCTGCCTTGTGCGTTGATGCGATCGAACGTTGGGGCGTCCGCAACGGGCCCGTGCTGGTGACGGGGGCGGCAGGCGGCGTCGGTTCGATTGCAATTGCGCTAGCGTCGGCGCGCGGCTATTCGGTCACGGCTTCGACCGGACGTGCCACGACGCACGACTACCTCACAAGACTCGGTGCCACAGCCTTCGTCAGTCGGGAAGAGTTGCTGGCGGAAGGCGGTCCGTTGCAGAAGGAGCGCTGGGGCGCCGGTATCGATACAGTCGGCGGACTCGCCCTCGTCAATGTTCTGGCACAGACGCTGTATGGCGGCGCGGTCGCCGCCTGCGGCCTCGCCGGCGGCGCCGCCATGCCGAAAGCCACCGTGCTACCTCATATCCTGCGCGGCATCGCATTGTTGGGCGTGGATTCGGTGATGGCTCCGCAAGCCGCCCGTCAAGCGGCCTGGGCGCGCCTCGCAAGAGATCTCGAGCCAGAGCGCCTTGCGAGCATCACCACTGAAGAACCCATGTCGAAACTTCCGCAGCTGGCGAACCTCATCCTCAGCGGCGAGGTCCGCGGACGTATCGTGATAGACGTCACCCGCTAGCACGCAACCGCACCGCGACCTCACCTGAGGTCGTGCGAAGTAAGAGAGACTTCCCGCGCAGCACGAAGTCCGTCAGGATGCACACACGCCGGCCGCGACTCTCCTGTTTGCAGACGTGGCAAAGGCCAACAACCCTTCGGAGAGAGCGGACAATGATCTTCCGGATCTGCGCGCTGGTAGTCGTACTTGTCGTATCCGCCTGCGCGCGCAAACCTCAGGCGGAGGTCGCCGACCTCGTCATTCTCGATGCAGCCGTTGTCACCATGAATTCCGCGCAGCCCGATGCAACTGCGCTGGCAGTTCGTTCCGGCAAGATTGCCTACGTTGGCGACGACGCGGGCGCACGGAGCTGGATCGGCAAGACCACGCGGGTGCTACGGCTCAAGGGCGTCACGGTGCTGCCCGGCCTGATCGACACGCACATTCACCTGATGGATGGCGCGCTCGCGCTCGACTACTGCACGCTGGGCGACAAGGAACTTGCCCTGGCTCAAATCGCGCCACTCGTTCACCAGTGTGCCGAACGAACTCCAGGGGCAGGTTGGGTCGTCGTGCAGGGTCTGAACAGCGCGGGATTCAAGGCTGATCGCAAGTCAATCGATGCCCTCCTTCCTGATCGACCGCTCTTGTTGTGGGGCGCAGACGGTCACACGGGTTGGGCCAATAGCATCGGGCTCAAGCGTGTCGGAATCAGGCGCGACACGGCAGATCCTGAGGGCGGCCGAATCGGTCGCGATCGGAACGGCGCGCCGACAGGACTTCTGGTCGACGAAGCCGTGGACCTTGTGACGGACCACTTGGACAAACCCACGCCGGAGCAACGCGAGCGTGTACTGGTGAAGGCGCTGCATGACCTTGCCGCCTCCGGGATCTCTACATTCATGGAAGCCAATACGGACGCCGAGACCGTTGACACTTACGTCAGCCTCGCCCGCAAGAACCAGTTGCCCGCACGGGTCACGTTCGCGCTTGGGAGCACCGGAGCCGCCAGCGACGAAGAGTTCTCACGCCTCAAGGATTTGCGCAAGCTCGCAGAGTCGCAGCCACAGCTGCGCGCAGATGTCATCAAGCTCTTTGAGGACGGCGTCATGGAGTTCCCGTCGCAAACCGCCGCCATGCTCGAGCCCTACCTGGAGGCGAATGGCAAACCCGGCAAGAACTTCGGCCGACTCTATTATGAGACGGGCCCCCTCATTGACTTCGTGCGTCGCGCCGACGCTGAAGGGTTCGGCATCCATATTCACGCGATTGGCGACCGTGCGGCGCGTGTCGGATTGGACGCATTCGCTGCCGCGCGCGCGCAAGGCAGCAAGCGCTCATACAGCTTCGCCCATCTGGAGCTTGTAGATCCTGCGGACATCCCCCGCTTTCGCGATCTCGACGTCACCGCCTCGCTCCAGTTGCAGTGGGCACGACCGGACAACTATTCCGTCGACGCGGTGCTGCCATACATCGGCCCCGAACGCCAGGCGAGGCTGTATCCCGAACGCTCGCTGTGGGCGGCTGGTGCCAGGGTCGCCGGTGGGAGCGACTGGGATGTCTCGACCTACAATCCTTTCGAGGCCATGGCGATAGCGATGTCGCGGACCAATCCCGATGAACCGCAACGTGGTGTACTTGGCAAGGGCGAAGAACTGACACTACGCGAGATGTATACCGCGTACACGGTGAATGCCGCGCACATGCTGGAGCGTGAGGCGGAGGTCGGGTCGCTGGAGCCTGGCAAGGCTGCCAATATCGTCGTGCTCGACCGCCGCCTCGATGACTCGAGTTCGAGTGCCGACGTCCTGGCCACCAAGGTCGTCTACACCTTCAACGATGGGACGCAGCTGATCGGTCCCAGCGATACTCAGTGAGCAGACCAATGACAACTCCGACCACTGACCACCAGACGCTGCGGCGCCTGGATCTCGCCCACCATCTTCCGGCGCAACAGAACTACCGCCTCATGGAGCAGCTCGGTGGCAGCCGCATCATTGTCCGCGCCAAGGGCAGCCGCATCTACGATGCGGACGGGCGCGAGCTGCTCGATGGCATGGCGGGTCTGTGGTGCGTGAACGTTGGCTACGGGCGCGAGGAGCTGGCGCGCGCCGCGTACGATCAGATGCTCGAGCTGCCCTTCTACAATACTTTCTTCAGGACGGCGACGGCGCCCGTCGTGTTGCTGGCGACTCAGCTGGCGAAGCTCACCGGCGGCGAGCTGACGCATTTCTTCTTCAGCAATTCAGGTTCAGAGGCGAACGACACAGCTCTGCGTCTCGTGCGCCACTACTGGGCGTCGGTGGGACAGCCACGCCGCCAGATCTTCATCAGCCGTTGGAACGCGTATCACGGTTCCACCGTGGCCGCGGCGAGCCTCGGCGGCATGAAGCACATGCATGTGCAGGGCGGGCTTCCCATTCCCGGCATCGAGCATGTCATGCAACCGTACTGGTTCGGCGAGGGCTTTGGTGAGAGGCCCGAGGCCTTCGCAGAGCGTGCGGCAAACGCGATCGAGGAGCGCATCCTCGCGGTCGGTCCGGAAAACGTGGCGGCTTTCATCGGCGAGCCCGTCCAGGGAGCGGGCGGCGTGATCATTCCGCCTGCCGGCTACTGGCCTCGGGTCGAGGCGATCTGTCGCCGTCACGGCATTCTGTTGGTCTGCGACGAAGTCATCTGCGGTTTTGGACGGCTCGGGCGATGGTTCGGTCATCAACACTTCGAGGTAACGCCCGACATCGTGACCATGGCGAAGGGTTTGTCGTCCGGCTACGCGCCGATCTCAGCGACCGCGGTGCAAGCTCGTATCGTAAATGCGCTGAAAGAGAAGAATGACGAGTTCGCACATGGTTTCACCTATTCAGGCCATCCCACGGCGGCCGCGGTCGCTCTCAAGAACATCGAGATCATCGAGCGCGAGGGCCTGGTGCAGCGCGTTGCCACGGATGCAGGTCCCTATTTCGCCGCGGCGCTGGCGCGCGTCGGCGCCCACGAGCTCGTCGGGGAGGCGCGTTCCCTGGGCCTGATTGGCGGCATAGAGATCGTGCGCGAGAAGGGCACAAATGCTCGTTTCGGCGACAAGGAAGGAACAGCGGGACCCATCGTGCGTGACCTGTGTATCGAGAACGGCCTGATGGTGCGAGCCATTCGCGACACCATCGTCATGTGCCCGCCGCTCGTGATCACGCATGCGGAGATTGACGAGATGGCCGACAAGATCGGCCGCTCCCTCGATCAGGCGCGCCAGCCATTGCGCGCCCTGCCCTGATCCGGCCATGCGCTCCCTGATCGCGCCGAAAGCTGTCTTCGACGAGGCGATCGCTCTGATCAACTCGGGGGATCTCGCCGCCGCCGAGGCTCGCTGCCGGAACGCACTCGAAACGTACCCACGTGACGTCAACATGTTGGCGCTTCTGGGTGCGGTGCTGATCAAGCTCAATCGGACCGCTGAAGCGGAAGAGATGCTGCGCAAGGCAATCGACCACGCCCCAACATTTGCCAAGCCGCATGAAGACCTCGGCCATCTGCTCGTCCAGCAGGATCGCGCAACCGAGGCCCTGCCGTACCTGGAACGCGCCACGCATCTTGACCCCAAGCTTGAAAAGGCGTGGTTCACCCTCGGTAAGGCACTGGCCATGCTCGGTCGCGGCGCTGAAGCCGACAAGGCGTTTGAGCGCTGCTTCGAGCTCTCGCCGGAGCGGCGCATGATGGCGCTCGCCGCGGAGCACCAGAAGGAAGGCCGGCTCGAAGAGGCCGAACATCTGTATCGCCGGCTCCTGCGTCACGACCCACGCAACGTCGATGCGCTACGACTGCTTGCGTTGATCGCCGCGCAGGCGGGACAAATTACGGAAGCGGAGAATCTGCTTCAGAAGGCGATTTCGCTCGCGCCTGATTTTCTTACGGCCATTCTCGATCTCGGCCGGCTGCTCAAGGAACAGGACCGATACGGTGAGGCCCTGGAGTGTTTCGATCGCGCCCTCACCCTCGATGCGGCCAATCCGCTAGCACATTTTCTGCGTGCTTCCACGCTAGCGCCGGCCGCATTCACGCACGAAGCCATCGATGCCTATCAGCGGTGTCTCGCGCTTCGGCCCGGGCACATCGGTGCGCTGATCGGTCTCGGTCATTTGCTCAAGGCCGTGGGGCGCTATGACGATGCCGTCGCTTCCTACAACGAATGCATTCGACTGCGGCCCGATCTGGGCGAGACCTACTGGAGTCTTGCGAATCTGAAGACCTACCGGTTCGATGATGCAACCGTCGCGGAGATGGAGCGCAGGCTCGACGGGGGTGGCCTCACCGTGCAGTCGGAAGTGAACTTCCTGTTCGCACTCGGAAAAGCGTACGAGGATCGCGGCGATTTCAGTCGGGCATGGCACTTCTACAGCACCGGGAACACCAAGCAGCGTGCGGAGGTTTCGTACGACCCGGTGCTGACCGAAGTGACGAACGATCGACTGGTGAAGGTATTTTCATCCGAATTCCTGCAGTCGCGCCGCGGTGTCGGTCACCCCGATCCGGCGCCCATCTTTATCCTGGGTCTGCCCCGCTCGGGGTCGACGCTGCTCGAGCAGATCCTCGCCAGTCACAGCCAGGTCGAGGGCACGAGCGAGTTGCCCTATCTCGGGAGGGTCGCCACCTGGCTCAACCGCAACCGGGCCGACGGCATCAACTATCCGGAGGCCGTGCGCGAACTCGAGCCGCAGAACTTCGTGTCGCTCGGCAAGGACTACCTCGCCTACGCGCAGCTGCATCGCCGCTCGGGTGCACCGCGGTTCATCGACAAGATGCCGAACAACTTCCCCAACCTCGGGTTCCTGTCGATGATCCTGCCGAACGCCAGGATCATCGACGCGCGACGCCACCCGCTCGATGCCTGCGTGAGCTGCTATCGACAGCTGTTTGCCAAAGGCCAGAACTTCACCTACGACCTCACCGAAATCGGCGAGTACTACCTGCAGTATCAGCGGCTGATGGATCACTGGGCCGAGGTGCTCCCCGGCCGCGTCCTGACCGTGCAGTACGAGCAGGTGGTGACGGACTTCGAGGTGCAGGTGCGCCGGCTACTGGACTTCTGTGGGCTGGCGTGGGAGGACTCGTGCCTGCGGTTCTACGAGAGCGATCGGCCGGTCCGCACTCCAAGCGCCGAGCAGGTGCGCCAGCCGATCTACGACCGGTCGATAGGCCACTGGCGAAACTACGCGCAGCACCTCGACGAGCTGATCACCGTCATCGAGCCGATTCGCGACCGTTATCGGCGTTACGAAGCGTCTGAGCGCACCTGAGGCGAGGGTACTGAGCGTGCATTCGCCGGGGGCACGTAGTCGAAGATGAAGTGGATGCGGTCCGTGTCGCCCTTGTTCATGACGCTGTGGGTTTTCTGATTGTTGATCTCGTAGGCGTGGCCGACTTCCAGCCGGACAGGCCGACCGTCGATCATGAAGCGCACGCGCGGGTTGGTCGCGATCGGGACGTGAATCCGATGACCGGCTCCGAACGAGGGATGCGAGTCGCGATGCGGGAGTATCCGTCCACCTGCGAATAGCCGAGCCGCCATGGCGCGGATGATCGTGCCGCCGGGCGGATACCAGTTGCGGATGATCTGGTGCATGAGCGGCACCGCGGTTTCGGCAAACCGATCCCATCCTGGCTGCTTGCTGACGTCGACGGCGGGCCAGTTTGAGATCTCGGCGAACAGGAGCACGATCGAACGGGTCTGCTCGTGAACCTCGTAGCTCTTCTGCCGTTCGACGTATTCGTTCCAGACGGCTTCGTCGGCGGCGAGAATCTGGGCCGCGAGTGGCTCTGAGTCCACTTTGCCGAAGGAACGCAGCGGTACATCGATGTCCATGTGATCAAGCCTATAGGCGGCCGAGCGATCCGGGGCAAATCTTCCCGCAGCTCTCAGGCGTTGCGGCCGGTCGGAGGATTCCAGCCGAACGGCCAGACCTCCAGGCCGTGAATTGCGTTGCGGACGTCGTGCGTAAGGGTTGCGCTGCGAGCCTTACCGCCGGGCTTGAGGTCGCGCAGCGTAACCGTCGACGGCGACGAACCGCAGGCGATGGTCTCTGCGTCGATCACGCACAGGCCCCGTGCGAATGCCTGTCGCGCGAGCCTCGAGTCCTCGGGATCGACATGAGTCAGGCTTTCCTCCGGAAAGCGCGGCACCGGAAATACACGTTCACTGTCGCGCGACACGTACCTCACGACATCGGCTTCGGTGTCGTTGAAAAGCACGCCATCGCGAAATGGGCGCGCGTTGTGCACGCCGATGGGAAGCTGGACCCAGCGGCGCAGTTCCCGGCCGTTGAAGAGCAGCACTCCGCCTGTCCGCAGGCCGCTGATGTACATGCCACCGCGCTCGCAATGGACGTTGTTCAGATGCAGCGCATTCGACGGTGTGGGGCCGTCGCCAAACTCAGGATCGAAAGGCTTACCGACAAACGCGTCGCCGTGCGCGCCGATGTTGAGGCCCCAAGCGAAACCCTTGCGGTCCAGGTCGAAACCGAGAATGGAGTCGAACCCGGTCGAGGTCAGAAAGAGTGTCCGCTCGTGGCGATGGATCTCGTGGCAGTGCTTGAGATAGCGGTTGCGCCAGGATCCAAGCGGCTTGAAGTCTGGCGTATAGGCGAACAACTCATCGCTCGCTGCAATGAAGACGACTTCGCCATCGAACGCGATGCCGCGCAGACCGCGATCCCAGCCACGCCCCTGCCAGTCGATGTCCATCGCGTTCCAGTCGAGCACCTGGACCGCACGATCCGCGTCGAAATCGATCAGGTACACCCCGCCGTGGCTCTCGCCCTGGCGGCTGCCGCGCACGACCGAAGTTGCAACGAGAATGGTCAGAGCACGATCAGAACGTGTAGCGAACCTGTATGCCGAGCGTGCGCGGCGGGTTGATGGCCTGACGCTGCACGCCCCAGCGATTGCTCAGGAACAGGTCCGCGCGCTCATCCCACACATTGTCGATGAAGATCGAGCCGCTCCAGTGATCCCCGTCCAGCCCGAAGCGCAGATCGCCGATCGAGTAGGCCTTCTGCGTGTCGACCGGCCGGTCCTGAACCACCGACTCGATCCCCTCGAGAGAATTGACCGACTCTCCCACATATGAATAGTCGAAGCGGAAATACGGCTGCGCGTTGAAGATGAGACCGCCGGGACGGAACTCGATGCCGAGCGCCCCGCTCCACTCGGGTGACAACGGCAGGCGCGCACCCTTCGTCACTTGAAATTCGAACGTGTCGCCATCCTCATTCGTTGCCGAAAATGTCGATGCTTCCGAGGTCTCTGCATTGTTGTACGCAACCGAGCCATCGAGCTGCCATTGCCGGCTGAGCGTTGCTGCGAACTCAGCCTCGAAACCCTTGATCTCTGCGCTCGCCAGGTTGACGTAGCCCAGCTGGAAGACCTCGGGTTGCGGATCCTCGATCTGCACCGCGAAGTTGTCCCACTTCATGTAGTAGGCCGAGATATTGAATCGCAGACGGTGATCCAGCCACTCGGTCTTGGCGCCGACCTCGTAGTTCTTCAACTCATCGGAGTCGTAGAATCTCGGCAGGATCGTACTGCCCTTCAGCGGATTCGCGCCGCCTACGCGAAAGCCCTCCGAATAGGTGGCGTAGAGCAGCCGGTCCCGATCGAATCGGTAGGTAGCGTTCAGTTTCATGACCGTGCCGGTTTCGCTGGTTTTTTCGGTGCTGTCGAGGCGCGAGGCGCCGGTGAAGCCTTGCGGTTGCTCCTGGATCTGTCCGAACTTGCGGTCGTAGTCGAACCAGCGTCCGCCCGCCGTGATGGTGAAGTTCTCGGTCACATCGAAGCTCAGCTCCCCGAACACCGCCACCTGGTCGAGCTCGGTATCGTAGCGGCCCAGAAACCAGGTCTGGGTTGGATCCAGCGTGTTGCCGGTCAATCGCGTCTCGTAGTAGTTGAAGTACGCGAACGACGGCGTGTTCTCGTAGCCACGCACAAAACTGTCGAATGCAGTCTTGCCTTTCTCCTCGCTGTAGAAAGCGCCGACCAGCCATGCCCAGCGACTTTCCGAGCCCGTCTTTGACGACAAGCGCGCCTCTAGAGTCGTGATCTCGGTCTCCTCCTTGTTCTTCGCGAAGCCCCTGGGATCGCCGCCGAAATCGTAGGTGGGGGTACAGGTGTCGGTCGGTGAGGATCGCAGTTGATGAAGGTCTGATTGAACTGGAATTCGTAGTCGGTGGCATCCGCCTCGTACTCAAAGTCACGGTTGAAATAGGACGCGGCAACCACTGCCTGGCCAAATGGCAACGACGCATCGAGAGTCAGCGCGACCTGGTACCAGTGGTCGTCCAGGGTCTCCTTCTCGAAGCGGACCTGGTGCAGGTCGCCCGCGCCATGATTCACATCCGAATGCCCATCCGCGTGAACGTCCTGGAATACGGCCGACAGCGTGGCCTTCACGTCATCTGTCACATCCAAGCCGAGCGCCGCCCGCCCGCCTGTGGTCTTGGTTGTGTTGACGTCCTTCCCGACCACATTCTCGTTGTCGAACGTGCCGCCCTGGCTATCGCTCAACACGTTGTCGATGAACCCGGCGTCTTCAGCCGTGAAGCCGACCAGGCGCAGCGCGAGTCGATCCGCGACCAGCGGCACGTTCATCATGGCGCTGACGTCGTAGCCCATGCCCCCGTCGTTGACGTTCGAAAGCTGCGCATCGAACCAGGTCTCGAGCTTCGTCGGGTCCGGCTTGTTGGTAATGATGCGCAGTGTCCCGGACTGAGAGCTGGCGCCGTAAAGGGTGCCCTGTGGCCCGCGCAAGGCTTCGACTCGCTCGACGTCAATCAATCGCGGATCCGGACTGCGCCCGCTCTGGGTGATCGGCTGTTCGTCGAGATATAGCGCCGACGAGGAAACGGAGCCGAACTGCAGACCTGAAGTGGCGACGCCACGGAACACGATGGTGGTGCCGCCAGGCTCACGATCGCTGATCGCGAGACCCGGAACCAGGCGCGCGTAATCGTCCATCTGCAGCAGGCCGCGCTTCAGAATGTCGTCCGAGCCGATTGCAGTGATCGATTCAGGCACGTCCTGCAAGCGCTCCTCACGCTTGGTGGCGGTGACGATGACCTCCTCCAGTGTGGCGCCGGATGACGATTGATCCTGAGCGGATGCCGTCCCTGTCATTGCCAGGATGGCGGAGATCGCGGTGGTCAGCTCCTGCGATCCTGCGCGTGGCGATTTCTTGTTTGGACCCGTCATGACTCACCCCCCAGTGTCAATCGAGAGTAACCATCGAGCGCCTCGGCCGCAATTGCCGATCGAAGCGGTTCTGTTTATCTGGCCGCCCTGCCATTCGCACCGCGCATCGTCGCGACGTACCACTGCAGGAACTTCAGCGTGAAATCCTCCATCGGCGACAAGGGCCCGGGCTCGTAAAAGCGCGAGTCGACACCCAACTGGTTGCGCTCGATGATTTCCTTGTCCGCGATGGTCGTGACGTCCCACAGCCAGGTCAGTTCGGCGCGATCGTAGTCCTTGCCTTCGACCGCCGTTTCGTTCACGAGCCAGGTGATTTCGCAATCCGTGTTGCGCAGTCCACGCGGTGTGAAGCGGTAGAGAACGACGTGATCACAATAGGCGAGGCCGAAAGTCATCGGACCCAGGTGCAGGTCGGTGGCGCCGCCATCGTAGGCCTTGATCGTGCCAAGAAAGGGTGCGACGCGCTTTCCGTCGCGGCTGCCGGTCAGATGACCGCGCAGCAACGGATAGCGCTCGAAGCTGCACTCAACACCGAGTGCCTGCGCGTCGAGCCATGAGCGGCGAACGTCGTGCTGCGTGAGGCCCGCCTCTGGCGCCCGCGCCATCACTTCAGGCAACAGGGCTGCCTGTTCCTTACGGGGAATCGCGCGGCCGTGTCCAACGGTATATTCCGGATGCGCAGGCGCGCAGTGGTAGCACTCGCAGTAGTTCTCAACGGCGAGCTTCCAGTTGCTCGCGATGGGATAGTTCTGGCGGTGCGCAACCTTGCTGTGCTCCAAAGCGTACGGCGCCAACGGCGCAGCCAGATCGTTCGCGATGGCTTCGAAGGGCGCCGGCGCCGCGTCGAAGTTGACGAAGATCAGTCCTGCGAACACCCGTGCGTGCAGCCGGCGCAGGCCCAGGTTTGCCTTGTCGAATTCTGCAGGTGTGTGTCCTGCGGCACGCAGCGAGCCGTCAAGGCCATAGGTCCAGCCGTGGTAGCGGCACACGAGACGTGAGGCGCGCCCGGTGGCTTCGTCACAGATGCGCGATCCGCGGTGCCGGCACACGTTCAGCAACGCATTGATCTGGCCTTCGCCATCGCGCACGACGATCACGGACTCACCCGCGATGTTGAACAGGAAATAGTCGCCGCGCTGCGGAATCTGGCTCGCGTGCCCGACATAGAGCCAGGACTTGAAGAAGATCCGCTGGATTTCCTCCTCATAGGTCGTCGGATCGTGATACAGGACGCCCGGCAACGAACGCTCCCCACTCCACGTGCTCAGCGCGCGCTGCCCTGTTTCGTTCCGTTGCGCTAGACCTTCATTCATCGCTCTTACCCCGTCGCCGGGCGACGCCTGCTGGAAATCACGGCCGCAGTTGCCACTGCCAGGACCACCAGCGCAATGATAATCGTCGTGATTGCATTAATGTCAGGCGTCACACCGAGACGCACTTTTGCAAATATCAACATCGGCAGCGTCGTGGCTCCGGGCCCCGAAACGAAGCTCGAGATCACCAGGTCATCGAGCGACAAGGTAAACGACAAGAGCCAGCCCGAGACCAAAGCCGGCAGCAGCATAGGTACGGTGATATCGAAGAAGACGGCCACCGGCTTGCCGCCGAGGTCCATGGCCGCTTCCTCAAGTGACTCGTCCAGGGCCGCGAGCCGCGAGCGAACCACGACCACCACGTACGCCATGGAGAACGTGATGTGCGCAATCGTAATGGTGGTCGCGCCGCGAGCCGCAGGCCAGCCGATCAGGTTTGCCATCGAGATGAACAGGAACAGCAGCGACAGGCCGGTGATGATTTCGGGCATCACGAGGGGGGCTGTGACCATGCCGCTCAGCAGGATCCGTCCACGCAATCTCTGCACGCGATGCAGGGCCAGCGCGACCAGCGCGCCCAGCGCGGTTGCCAGTGTGGCACTCACGACGGCGATGCGCAGGCTCAGAAGAGCTGCGGCCAGCAATTCATCGTCCGCGAGCAGACTCACGTACCAGCGAGTCGAGAAGCCTCCCCAGAGCGTCACCAGGCGCGAGGCGTTGAACGAGTAGATCACCACCGACAGGATCGGAACGTACAGGAGCGCATAGCCGAAGCACGCAATACTCAGCAGCAGGCGCGATCGGCGCTTCATCGCCCCGCCTCCTGCTCGCGATTCTGGTGGTGCTGGAACCAGACAATGGGGGCAATCAACAGCAGCAGCAGCACGACGGACACGGCGGACGCCACCGGCCAGTCGCGGCTCACAAAGAATTCATCCCAGAGAACGCGGCCGATCATCAGCGTGTCGGCGCCACCGAGCAGCGCGGGAATCGTGAACTCGCCCACGGCAGGAATGAACACCAACAGGCATCCGCCAATAATGCCGGGCTTCGACAGCGGCAGCGTGACATCGAGAAACACCTGCCAGCGCTTTGCGCCGAGGTCCGCAGCCGCGTCCAGCAGGTCCAGGTTCTGGCGCTCCAGATTTGCGTACAGAGGCAGAATCATGAACGGCAGGTACGAATAGAGGATGCCGAGATACACGGCGAAGTTGTTGTAGAGCAGCGGCAGCGGTCGATCGATGACGCCCACACTTACCAGGAAGTGGTTGATCACTCCCTTGTTGCTCAACAGGCCGATCCACGCATACACGCGCAACAGGAACGAGATCCAGAACGGCAGGATGACCGCGAGCAGCAGAATCTGGCGGCGGCGCGGCGGCTGGCGCGCGATGAAGTACGCCATCGGATAGCCGAGCAGAAGACACAGCAAGGTGCCGATCGCCGCCATCTTCAGCGACGCGACATAGATGATCGCGTAGTAGTCGTCCTCGAACAGGAACAGGTAGTTGTCGAGCGTGCCCCTGATCCCCTCGAACCCCTGCCGGCCCCATTCGAGCAGCGCGGTGAATGGCGGCTGTGCAACGATCGGATCGGCGAAGCTGATCTTCAGGATGATCATGAACGGGGCGAGAAAGAACAGCAGCAGCCACAGGTACGGCAGCACGACCGTCCTGCGCAACCAGCGCTCGCTCTTAGGACCCGTGTTGGAGGATTCTTCGCTCATGAGCGCAGCAGGATCGTGCTGGAGACTTCCCACGACAGATACACTTCGTCGTCCCACTCCACGGTCAACTTCGCTGAACGTCGCAGATTCTGTGCGCTGACCTGCAGCACGGCTCCACTCTGCAGCCACACGCGGTACAGCGATTGATCGCCGAAGTAGCCGAGGTCGCGGACAATGCCCTTGACGACGTTGCGATCCTCGCCATTCGGGGCGTTGCGGCTGATCGTGATCTTTTCGGGACGCACGGCCACGCTGACCGCAGCGCCGGACGCGATCTCCTCCTCGCACAGCACAGTCAGATCCACGTTGAGCGCATCACAACGCAGCGATAGGCGTCCTGCGTTCGCACTCGCCACACGACCCTCGATCAGGTTGATGTTACCGACGAAGCTTGCGACATATCGATTAGCCGGGTACTCGTACACCTCTCCGGGAGTGCCCACCTGCGCGATCCGGCCCTCCGCCATCACGGCGATGCGACTCGCAAGCGTCATCGCTTCGTCCTGATCATGCGTGACGACGACGAACGTCGTCCCGAGCTGGTATTGCAGGTTGGCTAGCTCGAACTGCGTGTGCTCGCGCAGCTTCTTGTCGAGCGCCGCCAGTGGTTCATCGAGAAGCAGCAGTTTGGGCCGCTTGACCAGAGCTCGAGCGAGTGCCACGCGCTGCTGCTGCCCACCGGAAAGCTTGTCTGGCTTGCGGTCTGCGAGAGGTTCGAGCTTGACGAGCGTGAGCATTTCCGCGACACGCTCCTTGATCTGGGCCGGTGGAACCCGTTCCTTCTTGAGCCCGTAGGCGACGTTCTGGGCCACCGTCATGTGCGGAAACAGTGCGTAGGACTGGAACATCATGTTGACCGGGCGTTCGTACGGGGGCGCATCGGTTACATCGACACCGTCGATGAGGATCTGGCCCGAAGTCGGTTGCTCGAAACCGGCAAGCATCCTGAGCAGCGTGGTCTTGCCGCATCCTGAGCTGCCCAGGATTGCGAACAATTCGCTGCGAAGAATGTCGAGGGAGACTCGATCCACTGCAACGACGCCATCGAAATGCTTCGAGAGTTCACGGATCTGTACCAGCGGCGGTGGAGGTTCGCTCACAGTCCCGTCTTCACGCGGGACCACAGACGGGACCTCGCGCGCTCCTCCTTCGGGCTGTGGAGAACGCCCTTGTGCAGGCTTAGCCGCACCTCTTCGGGCGGGTACACCGCGGGATCATTGCGAACCTCGGGCACGACGAAGGGCATGGCCGGAATGTTCGGTGCTGCATACCGGACCTCGTTGCTGATGTCCGCGATCACCTTCGGGCGCAACAGGTAATTCAGGAACAGGTGAGCATTGTCCGGATGGGGCGCATCCGCCGGAATGAACCACAGGTCGAACCACGCCAGCGTCCCCTCGCGCGGCGTCGTGTAAGCCAGCTCGACCGGCCTGCCCACTTCCTGCGCGCGGTACATGGCCTGCGCGTAGTCTCCCGACCAGCTCATCGCAATGCAGACCTCCTCGTTGGGCAAGTCGACCAGCATTTTCGCAGAGCTGAAGTAGCGGATGTACGGGCGCACGCCTTTGAGAAGCTTCTCGACTTGCGCGAGATCGTCAGGATCGACGCTGTTGGCATCGTGCCCGAGATAGATCATGGCCATCGGGATCACGTCGGTGGGCTCATCCAGGAACGAGATTCCGCAGTCGGCGAAGTGACGCGCGACCTCCGGCTTGAAGATCATGTCTGCGCTGTCGACCGGTGCATTCGGCATGCGCTCACGGATCATCTTCACGTTGTAGGTGAATCCGGTCGTACCCCACAGATACGGTACGCCATAGCGATTGCCCGGATCCGCTGACTGCAGGGTGTTGAGCACCCAGGGGTCGAGGTTCCGCCAGTTGGTGAGCTTGGCACGATTGAGCGGACGATAGACGCCGATCGGGATCAAGCGCGCCGAATAGCGTTCGGCGTGATCAACGACGTCGTAACCTGTACGACCAGCCAGGAGCCGCGCCTCCGCCATTTCGGTGGAATCGTAGGTGTCGTAGTTCACCTTGATTCCGTACTCCTTTTCGAAGTCCGCAATGGTGTTCGGACCGATGTAATCCGGCCACGTGAAGACGTTCAGGATCTTCTCTTCTGCGCTCTTGGCCGCGACCGCGCACGCGGCAGCCACTCCGGCGATGAGAAGCGCCAGCGCTTTCACCAGTTACATCCCGTCAAGCCCGCGCTTCTGCAGCGCGCGCGCGATGATGAGACGCTGAATTTCACTGGCGCCCTCCCAGATCCGATCCACCCGCAACTCCCGGAAGAACCGTTCGACGCAGTTTTCGCGCATGTAGCCGCGGCCGCCGAATATCTGCAGCGCGCGATCGACAATCCGGTTCGCGGCCTCTGAGGCGTAGAGCTTCGCGATCGCGCAGCGTGCATGGAGCGATCTCAGCTCTTCGCCGCGATCGTGCGCCTGCGCGGCCTCGTAGGTGATGAGCCGTGCCGCCCAGAGCTCGGTGACACTGTCAGCCAGCATCGCCTGGACCATCTGCCGTTCGGCCAGCGGCTCACCGCCGATCATCCGCGTGCTGGCGAAGGCGCTCGCCTCCTCGATCAAGCGACTGGAGGCGCCACAGCAGCGCGCCGCGATCATCAGCCGTTCGCGGCGGAACCAGCTGTGTGCGTGCTGCATGCCGTCACCTTCCGCGCCGAGGCGCTGGTTCTCCGGCACCACGACGTCGTTGAACCGGTAGATCGGATGATGATCGCTGAAGGTGTGACTGAAGGCCGGTGTGCGCACCAGCTCGATGCCGGGCTGATCCTTGTCGATGAAGAACAGCGAGTGCGATCCCGCGTGCGGTCCGTCGGCGAGCCGCGCCTGCAGGATGAAATAGTCGGCGTGATTGGCGCTCGTGACGTACCACTTCTCGCCGCTAATCGAGTAGCCACCGGAACAGCGTCGCGCGGTGGTCTGGATCGACTCGACGTCCGAGCCCGAGCCGCTCTCCGTGATTGCGTAGCACTCCTTGCGCTTGCCACTGATGAGGGGCAGCACATACCGCTCCAGCTGCTCCCGGCTGCAAGCCTCGAACATCCAGCGATGCGGCTCGGAAAAGCACCAACACAGCGCGTTGGTGACCCTGCCAAGCTGCTCCCAGACCGCGACCTGGTCTAGCACTCGCGCATCACGACCGCCGTGGGCCGCGGGCACATCCATTGCGCTGAACCCTAGTTCGATTGCGAGCTTGCGGTGCCGCGCCTTCACCTCGGGCGGCACTTTGCCTTCGTTGAGCTCGGCTTCGACCTCCCAGGGAATGAGCTCCTCGCTGGCGAATTGCGCCGCGCGGTCGCGCCACGCCCTCGCCGCCTCATCAAGGATGATCTGCACGATGACCTATCTTGCGCCGACCACAGCCGGTCGGTTCGCGGTGACGGGTCGATCGGCCCCGATGGGTCGCTCTATCGCGGGACGCTCGAAGTGACGCGGAAAAGCATCCGCGAGATACGACATGCTGATTCGTCGCGCCAGCTCGCGGCTCATCGAGTCGGGCCTCACCAGCAGGTCAAGCCACAGACCATCGGTCAATGCGGAGAGCCCGTCAGCCACCAGCGCTGGATCTACATCGGGATAGGAGCCCTGCTCACACAGCCTTGCGCACAGGACGCGCACTCGATCTTCGTAGGACTTGTCGCGCGCCGCGCAGATGCGCCGATACGTTGGCCTGAATCGGCGCTCACCCCAGAAAGCAAACCAGACAGCGAGCTTGTCCCGCGTGCAGATGCTGCGGCGAAAATCCAAATCGACCATCGCCTGCAGCCCGGCGACGGGCGAAGCTCCCGCCGCGGCAGCCGCTTCTTCGCAGGCGGTGCGGTATTCGTCCGCCAAGTATCGCAGCGTAGCGACGAGCAAGCGGTCCTTGCTCTGAAAATGCAGATTGATGATCCCCTGGCTCAGGCCGGCCTCCTGCGCCACAGTGGCGATGGTGGTCTCCGCGAGACCCCGATTGGCGACGCAACGGATGGTCGCCTCGATCAGCTGCTGGCGGCGCTCTTCGGGCGCAGCCGTGCGGCGCGACGCCTTGACCGGGCGCCGCCGCTTGGGGTTCTGGTTCGACTCCGGCAAAGCCAGCAACTCGTAAGCCCATCTGGGCGTCCGGGGCCGATAATAACCGCTTCCGCGCGCAAATCAATGAATGAACAGCTATTCAGTGGGATGGACGCGGACCCGGTTTTTGTGGGACCCTGTGCGGGCTGTCGGAAGCCTCTGGGGACGCGCCGACGGGAGGGTACAACCATGGCACGAAGCCTCAGAAAATCCAACGCGCACTTCCAGAAGGCCATCACCCGGCTGCCGCTCGGCGTCTCGTCGAACTTCCGTTACTGGGGTGACGACAAGACCATCTACGCGGCCTCTGGCAAAGGCGCCCGCCTCCGCGACATCGACGGCAATGAATATATCGACTACCGGCTGGCCTACGGCCCGTGCATCCTCGGCTACGCGGACCCCAGAGTCGACGAGGCCGCCCGCGCCGGCATCGAGGTCGGTGGCGTCTTTGCGCTGGGGACGGAGCGCGAGTACGCGGTGGCGGAGCGTATCTCACGCATGGTGCCGGCAGCGGAGCTGGTGCGCTTTTCGAACTCCGGCACCGAGGCGGTCATGGCCGCATTGCGTCTCGCCCGCGCGCACACGGGCCGGGATTCGTACGTCGTCATCGAAGGCGGATATCACGGGGTATTCGACGCCGCGCTGTGGACGACTTTGATTGAGGGCTGGCGCCCGTCGGCCGGGGATCCGCACCTCGTCCCCTACAGCGCCGGCGTGCCGGGAATCCTGCGCTCGCTCCTGCACGCGGTGCCAATGAACGATGCCGATCGGCTGGAAAGCGTGTTCAAAGCCTATGGCGACCAGATCGCAGCGTTCCTCATCGAGCCGATCATGGGCAACTGCTGCTCGATCGCGGCGACACGTGAATATCTTCACGCCGCGCGCGCACTTTGCGACCGCTACGGAATACTGTTGATCATCGATGAGGTGAAGACCGGGTTTCGCGTGGCACGGGGCGGCTGCCAGGAACTGTTTGGTGTGCGCAGCGACCTGTGCACGTTCGCCAAGGCGATGGCCAATGGCTACCCGATCTCCGTGCTGGCTGGGCGCGAGGACATCATGCGCCGGCTCGGCAAGGGCGTCGTGCACGGCGGCACATTCACGGCCCATTCCGTCGCGCTCGCCGCCGCGGAAAAGTGTCTGCAAATCCTTGCCGAGACGCCCGCGTTGCAGACCATCGCAGAGTACGGCACGCGCTTGCGCGCCGGCATCAGTCAGATTCTGTCGCAGCGGGGCATCAGGCACTCGTTCAGCGGGCACCCGTCGATGAGCGGACTGTTCTTCAGCGAGACACCGCCGCGGGACTATCGCGACTGGGCCTCCAGCGATTACACCTTCTACGAGGCGCTGGCGCCGGAACTGCACGATCTGGGTGTGCTCTGCGAGCCGGATTCGCGCGAACCCTGGTTCGTCTGCGAGGCGCACGATGAACGCTGCCTCGCAGAAACCCTCGAGCGCTTCGAGATCGCCGTGGATCGGGTCGTGAACGCGGCACGCGGCTCCGGACCCGCGCATTGCACGGGATAAGGGCGCCCTGGCCGTGACGAACTACGATGCAATCGTCGTCGGTGCCGGCCACAACGGCCTGACGAACGCCGCCTACCTCGCGCGCTCCGGGCTCAAGGTGCTGGTGCTCGAGCGCAACCCGTGGATCGGCGGTGCAGCGGTCAGCCGCGAGATTCAGGAAGGGTGGATCTACTCGAACTGCTCATACGTTTGCAGCTTGCTGCGGCCGGAAATCTTCCGCGATCTGCAACTGGCGCGCCACGGATTGCAGGTCGTGCCCTATGGCGGTGGGGTGACGATCACCCGCAACGGCGACATCCTCGGCAACTACACGGACGAGCACGTGCAGCGGCGGGAATTCGCGCGACACAACGCCCGTGATGCCGACGCCTACAGCCGGTACTCGACCGACGTCATGCGTCAGTGCAAGTTCATCCGCCCGCTGTTGCTGCGCACACCCCCGGATCCCTCCTCGCTCCGGCCCCGGGACATTCGCGAAATGATCTACCTCGCCAAGGAATTCGCGAAGCTCGGCGAAGAGGTGATCTACGACACCATTCGCTTCTACACGATGAGCATCGCTGACTTTCTCGGCGAATACTTCGAATCGGACCTCATCAAGGCGCATCTCTCCGGCAGCGGCATCATCGGGACCGCGCTGGGCGTCTATTCGCCCGGGACCGCCTATGTGCTCCTGCATCACTACATGGGCGACGTCGACGGATCTATCGGCTCCTGGGGGTTCGCGCGCGGCGGGATGGGTGCCGTGTCCAAGGCGATCGCATCGTCATTCAAGTCTCATGGCGGAGAAATCATCACCGATGCGCCCGTAGAGCGCGTGATCGTTCGCAATGGCCGAGTCACCGGCGTCGCGACCGCGAATGGCAACGAGTACCACGCGAAGATTGTCGTCTCGAACCTCGACCCGAAGCGCACTTACGGCAAACTGTTCGACGAAAAAGACCTGACGCCGCAGTTCGCCAAGCGCGCGCGCAACTTCAAGATCCGCGGATCGTCGGGGAAGCTCAATATCGCGCTCGATGGTCTTCCCGAGTTTCCGGCGCTGGGGCGCGACAACCCGCTGCGCTTCGGCGACATCCATTTCCTCGATTCGCTCGAGAAGATGGAGCGCGCGTACGATGACTGGAAGAACGGCACCTGGTCGAAGGAGCCGTACCTTGATCTGCTGATTCCGTCCATGACGGATCCCACCATGGCGCCGGCCGGCAAGCACTTCATGTCGGTATTCGTGCAGTACGTGCCGCCGAAGATCCATGGACGCGACTGGACAGATCAGGACCGCGACGGGTTCAAGCAAACGGTGCTCGACCAGATTGCGCGTTACAGCCCGAACTTCAAGGAGCTGATTCGCCATGTCGAAGTGCGCACGCCGCGCGAGCTCGAGAATGAAGTCGGCCTGACCGAGGGCAACATCTTTCAGGGCGAGCTGACGATGGATCAGCTGTTGTTCAACCGGCCGTTCCCGGGCTACGCCCAGTATCGCGGACCAGTCAAAGGCTTCTACATGTGTGGCTCGGGCACTCACCCGGGCGGCGGTGTGATGGCCGCACCGGGCGCTAACGCCGCGCGCGAGATCCTGCTGGACCTCAAGCGACCCAACCTCGTGCCCGAAGGATGGCGAGATGACTGACGCCATGAACAAGGGCAACCGCACAATCATCATCGGCGCGGGGCACAACGGCCTCGTGTGCGCCGCATACCTCGCCAAGGCGGGGCGCGAAGTATTGGTGCTCGAGGCTTCGAACCGCATCGGTGGCGCCGCGGTCACGCGTGACTTTGCACCGGGGTTTCGGGTTTCCGCCTGCGCGCATCTTTCCTATCTGCTCGATGCGGGCATCAGCCGCGAGCTCAGCCTGGCGCAGCACGGCCTCAGGACCGCGCGCGCCGACCTGCGTACCGTCGCCCTCGATGCGAACGGCAATCACCTGGTGCTGCATGGAGCAGAGCTGCAGTCGGGCTCTCTGCCGGAGCAGGACCGAACTGCGCTGCGGGATTACCAGGCGCAGATGCTGCGGTTTGCGCGGGTACTCGGGCAGCAGCACAACCGCCGTCCACCACGGCTCCTGGGCGGTGGCCGATCGGAGCTCATCTCGGCGGCGACGCTGGGCCTCGACATCCGTCGGCTGGGCCGCGATTCAATGCGTGAGTTTCTGCGTATCGCGGGCATCAACATCTTCGACGTCCTCGAGGAGACGTTTGATTCACCACTACTCAAGGGCGCCCTCGCGCTCGATGCAGTGTTGGGCACGAATCTCGCCCCACGTTCGAACAACTCGGTGCTGGCGTTGCTGCACCGGCTGAGCGGGCAGGCGATGGGCGTGGCCGGTGGCTTGTCGCTCCCGGAGGGCGGGATGGGCGCGGTGAGCGAGGCACTCGGTAAGGCTGCGACCGCGAGCGGAGCGACCGTGCGCACCGGCAGCCCGGTTGCACGCATCATGCTCGAAGGCGATCGCGTATCCGGCGTGGAGCTCGAGAACGGAGAGCAGGTCGCAGCGAATACGGTGATCTCGAACGCGGATCCCTCACGCACGCTGCTCCAACTGCTCGGCGCCCGCCACCTCGAAACAGGCTTCGTGCACCGAATTCGGCACATTCGGACCAAGGGAATGGCAGCGAAACTGCACCTCGCGCTCGATGGCCTGCCCTCCTTCGCGGGGCTGCAGCCGGATTTCGCGGGTGAACGGTTGGTTGTCGCTCCCGATCCGGTCTACATCGAACACGCGTTCGATCACGCGAAATACGGTGAATGCTCGCCGGCTCCGGCGCTGGAGATCACGATCCCCAGCGTCCATGACAGAACTCTGGCCCCGGCTGGCAAGCACGTGCTGTCGGCGATCGTGCAGTACGCGCCGTTCGATCCGCGCGCCAGCACTGACAAGGCACGAGCCGCGTTTCTCGAAGCCACGCTGGCTGTGCTCGAACGATATGCTCCCGGCCTGCGTCGCCAGGTGATCGCATCCGAATTGCTCCTGCCGGCCGACATCGAAAGCGAATTCAGAATCACCGGCGGTCACTGGCACCACGGCGAACTAGCCCTCGATCAGTTCCTCATGCTGCGGCCGGTTCCGGGTGCAGCCCAATACGCGATGCCCGTAAATGGTTTGTACTTGTGTGGCGCCGGATGTCACCCGGGCGGTGGCGTGATGGGGGCTGCGGGCAAGAACGCCGCCCAGGCGGTGCTCCGCCAGGAGCGCGCGGCATGAAGCACAAGGAACACTTTCCGGACCGCGGTCTATCAGACTCCGTTCCATCCGCGCACGTCCGCGCTCAACACGTTGAACGAATGGCATCGGTGGAAGGACTACACCACCGCAGATGCGTACTTCGACGAGGCGCTGGAATACGCGGCGATCCGTAACGCCTGCGCGGTGTTCGATCTCACGCCGATGACGAAGCACCGCATTACCGGCGCCGACGCGTTGCCGTTCCTGAACCGGCTGATCACGCGCGATGTCGCCAAGATCAAGCCCGGCAGGGTGGGCTACAGCGTCTGGTGCAACGATGACGGCAAGGTCATCGACGATGGCACGGTGTTTCATCTTCGCGAAGGCGACTACCGACTTTGCTCGCAGGAACGCCAGCTCGAATGGCTGTCGCGCTCCGCTCACGGTTTCGACGTATCAATCGTCGAGGACACTCACGATGTTGCCGCCCTCGCTCTCCAGGGACCCACCAGCTGTGCGGTGCTGAAGGCCATCGGATGCTCCGGCATCGAACGCCTCTCGCCGTTTGGCATCGCCTATTTCCCGTTTGCTGGCGGCGAGCTGATGGTCTCGCGCACCGGTTTCACGGGCGATCTCGGCTATGAGCTGTGGGTCGAGCCATCACAGGCGCTCGACCTCTGGGACGCCCTGTTCGAAAAAGGAGCGCTTTACGGGATCCGTCCAATGGGCACTCATGCACTGGAAGTAGCGCGCATCGAGGCCGGTTTCATCCAGGCGCAGGTGGATTTTCTGCCCGCCGACCAGGCCATCCACCCCGATCGTGCACGCTCGCCGTTCGAGCTCGATCTGGGCCGTCTGGTCGACTTCAGCAAGCCCAATTTCAATGGTCGCCGCGCCTTGCTCGAGGAGCAGCGCCGCGGCTCACGTTATCGGCTGGTGAGACTGGACGTGGAGGGTAACAAGCCCGCGCGCTCCTCTTATATCTACGACGCTCACCGCAACGGCAATGTCGTGGGCACGGTGACGTCCGCGGAATGGTCGCCGTCTGCAAAGTCGAACATCGCGCTCGCTTCGCTGAACATGCCCTGGGGTAAGCCGGGGGATGAGCTCTGGGCGGAAATCTATTACCAGCGCGAGCTCAAATGGTCTCGCGTGATGGCACGTTGCCTCGTGGTCGAAGGTGTGTTCTTCGATCCTCCGCGTCGCCGCGCCACTCCCGCCGGGGACTTCTGACCGCCGCGCGGTTCGGGGCTGACATGCCTCATCGGCTGGAACCCTTGCTTCGTCCACGCTCGATCGCCGTACTGGGCGCGACCGAGCGCGTCGGGACCGTCGGCCGCACGACTGTCACCAACCTCCTCAAGGGCGAGTTCGATGGTCCACTGTTCGCCATCAACCCTCGCTACCAATCGGTCTGCGGTGTGCCGTGCTTTGCTTCGCTCGCGTCACTGCCGGAGCCGGTGGAGCACGTGATCTTCGCGGTCGGCGACGAGCGCATCGAAGCAGCGCTCGACGATGCCATCGCTCACGGCGCGCGCGCCGCGACGATGATGTCCTCACTCGTGCTCGCGCAGGATCGCAAGCCGAACCTCCAGGAGCGCGTGCTCGCGAAGATTCGCAACTCGGGACTCCTGGTCTGCGGCGCCAATGGCATGGGCTTCTACAATTTTGCTGCTGGCATCTGGGCGTGCGGATTCGAGACGCGAGCGCACGCGCGCGGCGGAAACGTCGCCTACATCAGTCACTCGGGCTCCGGAATGTGCGGCATCGTCGACAGCGAGGAGCGCATCGACTTCAACCTCGTGGTCTCGACCGGCCAGGAACTGGCTGTCTCGATGGACGAGTACCTGGACTTCGCGCTCGACCAGCCGACGACCCGCGCCGTCGGCCTCTTCATGGAGACCGCGCGCAATCCGCAAGGACTTGCTCGCGCGTTCGAGAAGGCACAACAGCGCGGCATACCCATCGTCGCGCTGAAGGTGGGCCGTACCGAGCTCGCCGCCAGGTTGGCCGTCTCGCATTCGGGCGCCATCGCTGGCGAGGACGCCGTGTATCAGGCGCTGTTCGATCGCTACGGCGTGCAGCGCGTGGACGACATGGATGAACTCGCTACGACCCTCATCATGTTCGCGCAGCCGCATCCGGTCGGGGCCGGCGGCCTGGTATCGATTCACGACTCAGGTGGTGAACGGCAACTGCTCATCGATCTGGCTCATGAGGCGCACGTGCCGCTGACGCAGATCTCGCCCGCAACCACGACGAAGCTGGCTGCACTCCTTGATCCCGGCTTGCCGCCGATCAACCCGCTCGACGCCTGGAGCGCCGGCGGCCCGGACTACCACGTCGCGATGCAGGAATGCTTTTCCACGTTGCTGTGTGATCCGGGCGCTGCCTTCGGGGCGGTCATCCATGATCGCGTCGCAGGGGGCGGCATCCATTCGGGTTATCTGGACTACCTGCGCGCGGGACATGCGGCGTCCGGCAAGCCGGCGTTTCTGGTTGCCAATCGCCAGGGCACCGGAACCGACGCGCAGGTCATCGTCTCGACACGTGCAGGTTTCCCGGTGCTCGACGGTGTCCGTTCGTTTCTGCGCGGGGCGAAGTGCCTGCTGGACTACCGCGACCATCAAGCACGCGAGCACGAGCCGTTGTTCCAGCCGCCGGGGCCCGTTCTCACCAAGTGGCGCACCTATCTTGCGGGCCACGGCAAGCTCGATGAAAACGAGGCGATGCTGTTGCTGAGGGATTTCCAACTACCCGGCAACGCGGGTCGCATCGTCGAGAGCGCACCGGAAGCGAGCGCAGCCGCGCGTGAGTTCGGCTACCCCGTCGTCATCAAGACTGCCATGCGTGGCATCGACCACAAGTCGGACCGAGACGGTGTGCGGATCAATATCGAAGGCGAGGCTGAGTTGACCGCTGCTTACCAGGATCTGTCGAACCGCATCGGAACGCGCACACTAGTGGCGCCGATGGTCCGCACCCCGGGTGTAGAGATGCTGCTTGGCATGGTTCACGACGATCAGTTCGGACCCGTCGTGCTGGTCGGATTCGGCGGCGTGCACGTGGAGGCGCTCGCCGATGTGGTCTATGCTTTGCCGCCCTTCGATGCCGCCGAGGCCCACAGGTTAGTGGAGCGGCTGAAGCTCAGCGCTCTTCTGCACAGTCCGCGCTACAAGTCCCCGCTGGCCGTGGACGCATTCTGCAGGATGGCAGCCCGGTTTTCCGCGGTGATCGCCGGTCTCGGCGATCTGGTCAGTGAGATTGATTTGAATCCGGTGATCGTGCACACGAATGGCTGCGTCATCGTCGATGCACTCATCGTCGGTCGCCAGCCGCATCTGCAGACCGAGTTACAAGCGAGGCAAGCACGATGAGCCTTCAGGTACTAGGCAAATACGACAAGTTGCGCTGGCAAGCTGCGGCGAAGGCTGCGAGTGCCCGCATCGAGACACGCCTCTTCATCGAGGGTCGATACGTCGATGCCGCGAAAGGCGAACGATTCGCGACCATCAATCCGGCGACCGGCGAACCGCTTGCGGAGATGTCCGCAGGCACCGGGCAGGATATCGATCGCGCAGTCGCGGCGGCGAAGCGCGCGTTCAAGGACGGGGCGTGGTCACGCATCGCGCCACGACAGCGCATGGAGATTTTGTATCGTTTCGCGAACCTGGTGGAACAGCATGCTGAATCCCTCGCGGTGCTGGAAACACTCGACATGGGCAAACCGATCGCCGACGTGGTCGGCGTCGATCTGCCTTCCGTCATCGACACGATCCGGTTCATGGCGGAATGCGTAGACAAGATCGAGGGGAGCGTCACGAACACGGAAGCCGGCGTCATGCACATGGTTCTGCGCGAGCCGCTCGGCGTGGTCGGCGCGATCTCGCCGTGGAACTATCCGCTGCTGATGGCCGTGTGGAAGATCGCTCCCGCGCTGGCCGCCGGCAACACGGTGGTACTGAAGCCCGCGGAACAGGCACCCATGAGTTGCCTGCGGCTTGCGGAGCTGTTCCTCGAAGCGGGCGGGCCGCCGGGTGTGTTCAACGTCGTCAACGGACTCGGCGAAGTCGCTGGCAAGGCGCTCGCATTGCACGCCGACGTCGCGAAAATCACCTTCACCGGTTCGACCGAGGTAGGGAAGCTCATCCTGCAGTACGCGGGGCAATCGAACATGAAACAGGTCGCGCTCGAGTGCGGCGGCAAGTCACCACAAGTGTTCCTGGCAGACGTCGCGGATCTGGATCGTGCGGTCACCGCCGCTTACCGCGGCATATTTTCCAACATGGGGGAGGTCTGCAACGCAGGCTCGCGTCTGCTCGTCGATCGCTCGCTGCACGAGCGGTTCGTCGAGCGATTCATCGAGCTCGGCAAGAACGCCTTCGAGCCGGGTGATCCGCTCGATCCCGCGACCACCATGGGGCCACTCGTGACCCGCGAAGCGCAGCAACGCGTATTGAGCATGATCGAGACGGCCCGGCGCGAGGGAGCGCGTCTACAGTTCGGCGGCGGGGCACCGCGAGGCATGGATGCGGGCGCATATGTCAGCCCTACCCTTTTCACCGACGTGAGCAACGACATGACGATCGCCCGCCAGGAGATCTTCGGGCCGGTGGCCACGGTGATTCCATTCGACGGAGTGGACGAGGCCATCGCCATTGCAAATGACACGATCTACGGGCTCGCCGCCGGAGTCTGGACTCGCAACATCGACACCGCGTTCCGGCTGGTGCGCGGGATCGAGGCCGGCGTCATCTGGATCAACTCCTTCGACGAAGGCGACATGACGCAGCCGTTTGGCGGCTACAAGCAGTCGGGTCACGCGCGCGACAAGTGTTTCGACAGCATCAAGAGCTACATGCAGTCGAAGTCGGCGTGGTTCCGGCTGTCCTGAGGTGTCGCAGATGACCGGTGCCCTGGTTTGCAGCGAGCTTCGCGATGGCATCGCCCTGTTGACGCTCAACAGGCCCGACAAACTGAACGCGATCAACAAGCAGATGATCGCGCAGCTTGGAAGTGCGCTCGATGTCGCGGAAGCGGACCCGTCGGTTCGCGCAATCGTGCTTGCAGGTGCGGGGCGCGCATTCTCCGCTGGTTTCGACCTGGACATGGAAATCGCCGATGGCGGCAAGCCCGACCCCGAGGAGGTCCGCCAGGCGTTGCGCAACGACTTTGAGATCATCATGCGCTTCTGGGATTGTCCCAAGGTCACGCTCGCTGCCGCACATGGCTACTGCCTCGGCAGTGCCATGGAGCTCGCACTGGCCTGCGATCTCACAGTCGCGTCCGAGGACTGCTTTTTCGGTGCGCCGGAGGTCCGATTCGGAAGCGGTATCGTGGCCATGCTCCTGCCGTGGCTCGCAGGGCCAAAATGCGCGAAGTACCTGCTGCTCAGCGGAGATGACCGAGTCACCGCGGCATCCGCACTCGACATGGGCCTCGTCAATCGCGTCGTGCCTGTGGGCCAGGCGCTGGATCAAACTCTCGAGCTCGCCTGCCGCGTTGCCGCCAACGATCCGCTGGCGGTGAAGCTCACGAAGCAGGCGATCAATCGCAGCCTCGACATCGGCGGCATGCGCGAGGCCTTGCTGCAGGCGCTGGAGCTGAACGTCATCATTGAAACTTCCGAGACCGCGGAGTCGCGCGAATTCAATGCCATCCTGAAACGTGAAGGGGCGAAGGCCGCGATCGCGTGGCGCAGCACCCGCGCCATGGGGAAATCTGCGGGAAAAAACTTATGAACAAAAACACCGATCGTGCGCCCGGGGAACTGCATGCCTTTCTCGAGCGATACCCGGATACGCAGCTGCTCGAGCTCCTGCAACCCGACATGCTGGGAATCCTGCGCGGCAAGCGGGTCATCCGTGACGAGTTCGCGAAGCCCTTCAAGGAGGGCCTCAACTTCTGTGGCGCAACCGTGTTGCTCGACAGCAAGGGGCAAACCTTCGAGCGCATCAACGACGGGAGCCGTGACGGTGATCCGGACGCGATCTCGACGGCCGTACCTGGTTCCCTGGCGCCGGTGCCCTGGGCGCAAGTGCCGACTGCGCAGGTACTGCTGGCGATGGCGAGCTCGAATGGCGAACCGTTCTTCGCCGATCCGCGCCAGGTGCTGAGAAACGCCGCGCGTCCGCTGCAGGAATTGGGGCTCACGGCCGTGGCGGCGACGGAGCTCGAGTTCTATCTGCTCGATGCAGCGGATCCCGACTCGGACGGCTCTCGCCCTTCCCCGAAGGTTGGGTACATCCCCGGGACGCGTCGACTCCAGGATGGTCCTCAGTACGGCAGCATGGAGGACGTTGAGAACGTCGATCCTTTCCTGGCGGAGCTCTATTCGGTCTGCGAGGCGCAGAACATTCCCGCCGGCGCCACTCTGAAGGAATTCTCACCCGGCCAGTTCGAGGTCAATCTGCACCACGTCAGCAGCGCGGAGCTCGCCTGCGACCACGCGGTGCTCCTGAAGCGCGCAGTCAAGGCTGTGGCCCGGCGTCATGGTCTGGGCGCGAGCTTCATGGCGAAACCCTTCGCGGATTCGGCTGGCTGCAGTCTGCACGTGCACGTGAGCCTGACGGACCAGTCCGGTCGCAACGTGTTTGCCGGATCGAGCGCCGAGCAGCGATTCTCTGACACCTTGCGACACGCCGTCGGCGGGCTTGCGGCAACCATGGCCGAATCCATGGCGATCTTCGCGCCCACCGCGAATTCCTATCGGCGCTATCGGCCGGGTCTGTTCGTCCCGCTCGCGCCCAACTGGGGCGTCAATCATCGTGGCGTCGCGCTGCGCGTGCCACTTTCAGGACCCGCGGACACGCGTATCGAACACCGACCTGGCGGGGCAGATGGAAACCCGTATCTGGTGATGGCGGCGATTCTCGCAGGCATTCACCACGGAATCAGCAACCGCATCGAACCCGACCCGATGGTCGCACAGGGTGAGGTCATCGACGAAAAGGTGGAGCTGCCACTGCGTTGGGAAGCGGCGCTCGACGCATTCGACAGGGGAACGGTGCTACCGCAGTACTTGGGCAAGCGCTATCACAAGCTGTTCGCCACCTGTCGCCGCGAAGAATGCGATCGCTTCCATGCCGAGATCACGGATCGCGACTACGAATGGTATCTGCGCGCGATCTGATTCGGGCGCGCGTCAGATCGCCAGGCTGGAATTGCGTGCCGCGACCGTGCCGCGCGGTGGCGCCTGTGTAAGCTGCGTCACGGGCAGTCGAGCCCTGATCCAGTCCTGAAACCCGCCCAGCACGATTTCCTTGGACGAGAGAACGCCCTGCGTATACGCGCCGGACGACAGTCCCTGCTGCACCGAGCGTGTGAGTACTTCGTCCTCCGCCTGCACCCGTGAATTGAGGCGCGCGCACAACCAGCGAGCGGCTCGCATCTCGCGGCGGTCATCTGGAAAGCCATATGAGCGGGCGCGGATCCGAGTGCGCCCTGGTCCGATCGGCACCAACTGGAAGAAGTCGAGCCACTCCGGGTAGATGTCGAAGAACACATTCGGGAACAGCCCGAGATACGTCCAGCGTCTGCGCATGTCCTCGGGCAGATGCTCGATCACAGGCAGAAACTTCGCGTAACGTTCCGCGCTCCACGATCTCAGGGTCTTTTCGCGCATCCGGTGACTCAGGCGCATCGTACCCGCAGGCAGGATTTCGCGATCGTACTGCGATTCCATCAATGCCGAGAGGCCCGGGTGACCCATCGGGAAGTGATAGTCCTCCACATAGTTCTCGACCAGGTTCTTCCAGTCGATCTCTACGTCGTGCACCCAGAGTTCGTCGAGCGGGACCATCTGCTCGATCCGGTAATGCGCCAGCTCCGCCTTGTGCGGCTCCATACGCTCTGCGACGCTCGCTTCGCCTGAGCGGAACCTCACGAACACCATGCCGAAGAACACTTCGAGCTCGAGCGGCTTGAGCCCGAACTTGGAACGATCGAACTTCGGGAACGTGTCCGGCGCGCTGATGCTGCGATTGCGTCCATCGAGATGATAGGTCCAGCCGTGGTATGGGCAGGTCAGGAATTTCGTGCAGTGACCGCTCTGCCCACCCACGATCGCGTGCGCGCGATGCGCGCACACGTTGTCAAAGGCACGCAGCGTGCCGGCGTCATCACGGATGACGAAGCCCCGCCGGCCGAAGAACTCGAACGCGACATAGTCCCCGGCAGAAGCGAGCTCGCTGACATGACACACGATCTGCCATGAAGGCAGAAGAAGCCGTTCCTTCTCGAGCTCGTAAAACTCCTCACTGTGATAGACCCAGGCCGGCAAGGTGTAGCGCAGCGCCGGATCCGTCGGCGTCTGCACTTCCGGGTGCAAAGCTCGACCCTTTGCCTTCGCCGGCGCGGTTGCCTCGATGCGAGCGGCGAGCCATGGGAAAACGCTGCACAGGTAGGCGCGACACTGGCGTTTCGCGGCGTCACGATCAAAGTCGTCGCCTTCGAACAGAATGCCCTGCCACAGCTGATCAATGAGACCGGCCAGGCCGAGCGCGACGGCCTCGGCGTCGGGCCAGCCCTCGACGCCACGGGCGGCGATCAGCCGCGTGCAAAGTGTCGTGACCGTCTGGCTGTAAGCCTGGTCGCGCTCGCCACAAATGCGCTGGTAGTCCTGGCGAGCATTCGACTCGGCCAGGAACGCGTACCACACCGCGATCTTCTGCGAGTCGCTCAGTCGCCGGCTCAGGCTCGCATCGATGATTCCGAGCAGGCCCAGGAGTGCGTCATCGCCTGCGTCGTTGAGCACGGTCGCCATGCTCTCCGCAAACTCCTCGGAGACCTCGCGCAACGTGGCGAGGAGCAGCGCTTCCTTGGATCCAAAATGAAAATTGACTGAAGCGGCCGTATGGCCCGCCGCGCTTGCGATCTTGGCCGAGGTCAATTCCGACAGGCCATGGCGCGAGATGGCGGCCACGGTGGCACGAATCAGATCGAGCTTGGAACCACTGGGCCGCAGCTCGGGGTTGCTCTGGATATTGGCCGACATTGGAGTCTCCCGGTGTGCGGGCATTTTATCCGGGCCCACATTCTGACTCAATGACTGTTCAGTATTCTGAATAGTCATTGAGTGATGGGTTTTGCGGCGGGGCGCGCTGGAATTGCTGTCCAAACATAGAGTTGTAGAGCAAGCCCGTTGCATCAGACCTCCGCAGATGCACCTGCGCTAAACGCGGCTGCCAATTTGATCGCCTCGACGATGCGCGCTGCATCCCGGCCAACGCCGTGAATCATCGACGAGGACATCGAGTGCAGGAACGGCAAACCGACGAAGTAGAGCCCGGGTTGGCTCTCCACCACGCCGCTCTCATGCTTTGGTTCTCCGTCGTCACCGAAGACAGGCAGGTCAATCCAATCGAAGCCCGGATGAAACCCGGTGCACCAGATGACATTCGCGATGTCGAGCGTGCGACCGTCCTGGAGCAATGGCCGGCCGCCGCACACGCCAACGACTCTTGGCGCGCGCTCGACACCGGCAGCCGCAAGGTCCGAGCGCTTCACCCGGATCAGCAGGCCGCCCTTGGAGAGCACCACCGGTCGTGCCTTTCGGCCGAGCGGTGTCTTCACCGTCAGTACGTGGCGGAAGACGAAGCCGATCACGAGCGGCCCAAGCAGGTTCCGGCCCCAAAAGCGCTCCGGGCGAAACGGGATCTGGCCGTTGTCTCGACCCGCAATCCATGTCTTATGACCGGCGCGGGCAGCTTCCATGGCGATGTCAGCACCTGAATTCCCGCCACCCACCAGAAGCACTCCGCCCGGGCGCAGCTGGCTGAGGTTGCGGTACTCGTTCGAATGCAGCTGCGTGATCTCGCTCGAAAACGCAGCAGCGAAGGCGGGCCTCTTTGCGCGCTGGTACTTCGCCATGGCGACGACGACCTGATCCGCCTCAAGCTCCAGTGCGCCCGCCCTGACGACGTAACGCCCGTCGCGCTTGAACAGGCGCTCGACCCGAACGCCGTTGCGCACGGGCAGTTGAAAGCGCCGCGCATAGGCCTCGAGATAGTTCGCCATCTCGTCCTTGGTCGGGAAGTAGTTGCCCGGCGCCGGAAACGGCATTCCATCCAGGCCGTCGAACTTCGCGGGCGTGAAGAGTCGCAGCGAGTCCCAACGCCTTCGCCACGGGTCGCCCACGCGCTCGTTCTCATCCAGGATGAGGAAGCGAGCGCCGGCGCGCGCCAGGTGATAGCCGACAGACAGACCCGCCTGCCCTCCCCCGATCACGATGACGTCGAACGCTTCGCGCCGGGTAGTGACATGGCGCGGCGGGCGCTCCGCCAGGTGCATGGATGCGGCACCTTCTTCGATCAAATTGGTCGCTTCGTCGAGGCTCATGGCGCTCTCCTGCTGTCAGTGACTCCGTTGGGAGAGAAGCCTACGCAGATGAGACGCGCGGGACTTCGGGCGAATCACCCACGACGCACAAGCGAAGACATGGGTACTTTGGCCTCGTGGCCGGACCGCCTAGATCAGCTTGCGCTGGTACGCGAACGCCGTCGCAGCGGCGCGCGAGGAGACATTCGCCTTCGTAAAGATGTTACTGACGTGGCGATCGATGGTCTTTTCACTCAGCGACAGCTCGCGCGCAATCGCCTTGTTGGTCTTGCCCGTTGCAATCAAGCGCAGCACCTGAATCTCACGCCCTGTGAGTCCGCAGTCCACGGCACGCGAATCCTCTCTGCCGTCCCCATCGAGAGTGACAAAGATCGACTCGACCGCGGCGACATCAGGCCTGGCGCCAAGCCGCTCGAACACCTCCCGCGCGCACTCGAGCTCGAGTTGCGCACCCTCGATATCTCCCAGCGCCGCGCAGGCGCGTGCCAGCAGCAAGCGCAAGCGCGCGGCAAGGTACGGCGCTCCGATCTGTTGCCAGATTCCGAAGGCGCGCCGTACTGGATCGAGAACCGCGCGTGGATTGCCATCGTCGAGATCGACAGAGCCCTGGGCACGCGCGGCAATGGCGACAAGAACTTCGGTGTTCAAGCTCGCGGCTGTCTCCTGGAGTTCGCGGCTCGCGGCGCGCGCTGCGTCCAGATCACCCGCCGCAAGCATGACGTCGACGTGTGCGGGCAAGAAGCGGGTCCGCGCGAGTCGATCTTGAGTTGCACCGACCATGCGACGGCTGGCCGTCGCTGCCGCATTCGTGTCTCCCTGAGCCAGGCGCAGAAGAGCGAGACCAGGTTGCGGTTCGAAACCGGCGCGGCTTGCCTCACGGTATGCCGTCTCCGCGAGATCGAATTTACCGCGCAGCCGATGAATTTCTGCCTCCTGGTAGTGAGCCCGACCCACAGCGTCGCGTTCTACGGCGCGTACGCAGCGTCGTACCGCGCGACGTGCCTCGTCGACCGCCTCAGGCCAGGAGCCATTCATCTCCATGACCTCGGCGCGGTGCACGAGGCAATGCCCGGTGAACATGCCTAATTGCGGATTGGCGTCACACCAGCTCGACAGCGCCGCAGTCCATTCACGAACACGCTCCAATGCAAAGACACGGTGGCAACTGGCAATCGCGGAGCAATAGACGATTCCAGTCACGACAGGCGACAGCTCGCCCGTGGTGGCAGCCACCATGGCCTCGTCCAGCAACGCAAGACCACGATCGATCTGACCCTGGAGCAGCAGCGCACGCCCTTGCAGGTTGCGCCCGAACGCAACCAGGTCAGCTTCTGCAAAGCGCTCGCCGATCTGCACTGCGCGAGCGGCACATGCCTGGGCATCGGCAGGCTCGCCCGCATTCAGATGTCTCTGCCCGGCCGGCAACAAGAGATAGCCTTGCTCGACACAATCCTGCGCGTGAAGATCGACGAGGCGTTGAGCCCGGCTGAGCCAGCCACTGGCCCGGGCCGGCTCGCCCCGTGCGAGCAGTCGAAAGCCCAGCCAGAACGCGGCACGTCCGGCAGCGAGGTTCTCGCCCATATCGAGACGCGCCTGATACACGCGTTCCTGCGCTGCCAACATCTCTTCATCGCGTGCCGTCAGCCCCGCTGACCAGGCGAGTCGATGCAGGTCCTCAGCGCCCAGCGACGTCGACTGATCTGCGAGTGACAGTGCCTCGAAGGCGTCATTCCACTCACGGCGGTCGTAGCAAGCGCGTCCGCGCAGGAGCGCATCCGATGGGCCACTCATCTCTCGCCCGGGATCGGAGTGACTGGTGCTGCGGTTAGGCATGAGCGATCAAGCGGGACGCGTGCCTACTGCGCGCGGCTGTTGGCCACCGGTTCCTCGATCCAGCGCAACGCCTCGTCCAGATCTTGCAGCAGCTCGTCACGTGCGCCGCCAAACCCGTGGTTTCTTGCTTCGACCTCGTAGAGCCGTAACGTCGACGTGTCCGGGCCGAGCAGTTGGCGCGATTCCGCCGCAGGAACGTAGCGATCGTTGGTCGACTGAATCACCGCGAGCCGCGTTGAGCCGAGGAGCCTCAGTGCGGGATAGATCTGGATCCGGCCTTTCTCGTCCACCTGGACGTCTGGTGCGCGCTCCGCTTCCGGCGCTTGCAGGTAGTCGGCCTCGCGCGTGAGCGCGATCGCGACGGCGCCGCCCACGCCGTCACGCAGTTCCGGGTGCAGAGCCGTGAATGCGACCATGGTTGCGCCGCGTGAGAAGCCGACCACGATGATCGGAGTCGAATCGGCAAGGCCAAGATCGCGCTTCGCACGCGCGTATGTCTCTGCGAGCCCCCGCGCAGCCTCCGCCGTGCTCACGCTCGCTCCGGAGCGTTTGATCGGCTTGATGATCTCGGGCGCGTTGAATCCGGCAATTGCATAGCCCTGTTCGGCGAGATGCTCGAGCAGCTCGTGACTCGTGCCTTGCCAACCGGCATCGCCGGTCGCAAATACGATCAGATCACCAGGGTGCCGGGGCTGCACCGGGCGGACGTAGGTGAGGCGAATCTCGCGACCTGCCGCCTCGATCGGTTGCTCCAACACGGTGTACGCACCGGGTTTCGATGCAAGACCGGCGCCGGCACAACCCGCAAGAAGGATCAGGAACGTGGCGGCGAAGAGTCTTCTCATGTTCCAGAGGCTTTCTTATAGACTGGTGGAGTATCGAAACTTCCGCGCGGTAGCGAATCTTACCGCTGTGGGGCCAGCGAAAACTCGGACGCTGGGGATGACGAGCATTAATGAAAATTGAGGAAGGAACGTGGCTTCACCGACGCTGGATGACTGGAAGCACATGTATCACGCGCTCTGGCGGATACGGCTGTTTGAAGGTCAGGTGCAGCGGCTCGCCGCCGCCGGCGAGATTCCTGGCTTCCCCCACCTGTCTACCGGGCAGGAAGCGGTTGCGGTAGGCGTCTGTGCGCATCTCACCCGCGACGATGTGCTGTTCACCAGCCATCGTGGTCATGGCCATGTGCTCGCCAAGGGGAGCGACCTTCAGGCTACATTCGCCGAGATTCTGGGCCGGGAAGAGGGCTTGTGCCGTGGTCGCGGCGGCTCGATGCACCTGGTCGATGCAGCCAATGGCGTGCTGGGCGCGACCGGTGTCGTGGCCGGCAACCTTGCTCTCGCTGCGGGTGCTGCGTGGGCGGCACAGGCGCAGGGCAAGCAGAACATCAGCGTGGTGTTCTTCGGCGACGGTGCGACGGGCGCCGGTGCGTTCCATGAGACGCTGAATCTTGCCGCGCTGTGGCGGCTTCCAGTGCTCTTCGTCTGCGAGAACAATGGTTATGCGGAGTTCACGAGTCGTGAGGAGCACTCCAACGTCACGCACGTGAGCAGCTTTGCGGCGCCCTATTCCATCCCCACAAAAACGATCGACGGTAACGACCTGCCCACCGTGTATGCGGCTGCGGGCGAGGCGATCGAAGTGCTGCGCAAAGGCTCGGGTCCGTATCTGCTCGAGTGCATGACATTTCGCATGGCCGGTCACTACGTGGGTGACGCTCAACAGTACCGCTCAAAGGAAGAACTCGCGGCGATCCGGGAGAAATGCCCGATCGAGCGGCTGAAGCGCCATCTCATCGAGCGGGGCGTCAAACAGGAAGAGCTCGACGCGACTGCCGAGCGCGCGAGACAGGAGGTGCAGCAGGCGGTCGAACGCGCGCGCGCCGGGGCGCGGCCCGACGCAGCGACCGTGCTCGAGGATGTTTATCGTTCACCGTCGCTCAACGCGATACCGGGCTGAGCTTTCGTGGAGCACACCTTCATCGAAATCCTGCGCCGCGCGCTCGACGAGGAATTGGCGCGCGACGCCTCGGTCTATCTGCTGGGGGAAGATGTTGCCGCCGGCGGAGCATTCGGCGTCACCAGGGGCCTCGCGCAGAAACACGGCGCTGAGCGCGTGCGTAACACGCCGATCAGCGAAGCGGCGATCACCGGGCTCGCAACCGGTGCGGCGCTGTGCGGCCTGAAGCCGGTACTCGAAATCATGTTCATCGACTTCGCAACGCTGGCGATGGATTGCCTCGTGAATCAAACCGCCAAGTACCGCTACATGTCGGGCGGCCAGCTCACCGTCCCGCTGGTGGTGCGTACGCAGGCGGGTGCAGCGGGAGGCGCAGCAGCGCAGCACTCTCAGAGCCTCGAGGCATGGTTCGTCCACGTTCCCGGTTTGGTCGTGGTGGCGCCCTCCTCGCCCGCCGAAGCCTACGGACTCCTGAAAAGCTCTATCCGGTCCGGCGAACCCGTACTTTTCATCGAGCACAAGCGGCTCTACACGATGAAAGAAGCACTGGCGGACGACGCCGCGTTGCCGCCGATCGGCAAGGCCCGCGTCGTGCGCGCGGGTAAAGATGTCAGCCTGATCGTGTATTCGGCGATGGTGCGCGATGCGCTGGAGGCCGCGGAGACCCTGGCAAGCGCCGGTGTCTCGGTTGAAGTCATCGATCTGCGCACGCTGGTGCCGCTCGACATGACAACCATCGCCACGTCGGTAAGCAAGACACACCGCGCGTTGATCGCGCACGAAGCGGTGCGCAACGGTGGCGTCGGTGCCGAGATCGCGGCGCGCATCGGCAGCGAATTGTTCGATGAACTCGACGCTCCGGTAATGCGCGTCGGCTGCCCTTTCGCGCCGATTCCCTTCGCTCCAGAACTCGAGCGGGCGCTGCTCCCGGGCAGCAGCGACATCGCGCGCGCGGCCTGCCAACTGGTCGGCCTCGAAGTGCCGTCGCCGGAGTAACGAGACGTGTCGTTGGTGGTCCAGGAAATACCGAAAGTAGGCCTCGTGATGGAGGCGGTCCGGGTCACCCGTTGGCTCAAGAACGTCGGCGACACCGTGACCCAGGGCGAGCCGTTGGTCGAAGTTGAAACGGAAAAATCGGTTGTTGAGATTGAAGCGACGGTGAGCGGGCGCCTGGTCGAGATCCTGGTGCAGGTGGGCGAGGAGGCAAGCGTCGGCGATCAGATCGCGCGCCTGGAAGCCGATGCGGCACAGCCGGCCCGCACGATGACGCCGAAGCCGCAGGCATCCGAACCTGAAGCCACGCGGCCCTCGGCCGCTGCATTCGAAACGGCCTCCGGGTCACGCGTCCGAAGTTCTCCCGTCGCACGCAAGCTTGCAGCCGAGCACGGCGTTGATCTCGGCCAGATCTCAGGCTCCGGACCGGGAGGACGCGTGCAGCTCGAGGATGTGAGACGAGCGATCAATACGGGAGAGAAAAAAGCGCCTTCGGTTCTGATGCCCGAGTCGCACGGCATGTCCCCGATGCGGCGCGCGCTGGCGCGTGCCATGACGCTGAGTAACGCGACCATTCCGCAATTCATCGTCGAGCGTTCGGTCGACTGGACGGTACTGCAGGAACTGCGCGGCGAGCTTTCTGCCGAATTGACTTCAGGCTCGCCCAGGCTCTCGGTGAACGATTTCCTGCTGCAGGCGCTGGCTCGAGCACTGATCGAGCTTCCTGCAATGAACGCAACGTTCTCGGGAGATCCGATGTCGTCGGACTCTCGCCTGGTGCACGCGAGTGGTGCGCACATCGGCCTGGTAGTCGCCGTGGAGAACGGGTTGCTGGTTCCGGTTCTTCACGATGTTGAGCAGCTTGGTCTCGTGGAAGTCGCACGCCGCCGCCAGCAGTGTGTCGAGCGAGCCCTCAATGGTCGACTGAAGCGCGAAGAGCTCGATGGCGCGACGCTCAGTCTTTCCAACCTTGGCGCACGGGGGCCGGACCGCTTCACGGCGATCATCAATCCGCCCCAATCGGCGATTCTGGCGGTCGGCCGGCAACGAGACTGCGTCGTGCAGCGTAACGGCAAGATCGACGTGCGCCCGCTCTCGGAACTTACGCTGACGGTGGATCACCGGGTCGCGGACGGCCGCATGGCCTCGGACTTCCTCGGGCGTCTGGTCGAGATTCTCGAGCACCGCGACTGGCGTCTGGAATAGCGCGCGCTGCAGCCCAAGGTGCGACGCGCACCGCTAGCGAACCGTTACTTGCGACCCTTGAGCACGCTTCGAACGCCGGCCATGATCCTTTCCTCGTCGGGAATCACATAAGCCTCGAGCGGCTCGCTATAGGGCACGGTTGCATCGCGTGCGTTCACCTGCACGATCGGCGCCTTCAGCGACGAAAACCCGTGTTCCGCGACATCGCCGGCGATGATGCCGCCGACGGTAGCGTGCCGCGGTGCCTGATCGACGACGACCAGACGTCCCGTCTTGGCGACCGACTTCAGGATAGCGTCGAGATCCACGGGCGCGACCGTGCGTGGGTCGATGACTTCCGCCTGGATCCCTTCCTTGGCCAGTTTCTCGGCGGCGGCGAGCGAACGCGGAACCATCCAACCGGTCGCGACGATCGTGACGTCGCCGCCGGAACGTCGGACCTCGGCCTTGCCGAACGGCACCAGGTGCTCACCATCCGGCACTTCGCCATGTTCGAGTGTGAGCAGGTAGTGGTGCAGGAACACGACCGGGTTGTCATCACGGATTGCCGTCGCCATCAATCCTTTCGCATCGGCAGCGGTTGACGGAACGACGACTTTGAGGCCCGGGACTCCCATGAAAAGTGCTGCGAGTGAGCCGGTGTGTTGCCCTGCCCAGCCGCAGGCGAAGCCGAATCCGGCTTTGAGCACGAGGGGCACTTTCACCTGCCCTCCGGACATGTACCGGAAGCGCGGCGCTTCGTTGACCACCTGGTCCATGGCAACGAGCATGAACTCCGCCATGTAAAGCTCGACCACCGGGCGCAGGCCCGCCATCGCCGCGCCGATCGCGATCCCGATCTCAGCGGTTTCGGAGATGGGCGTCACTCGTACTCGGTCGTGCCCATAGGCGGCAAGGAACTGGTGGTTCTCGGTCGTCGCCATGTTCTGGCCGAAGTACAGGACGCTCGGATCGCGCTGCATCTCCTGGTGGATGCCAGCATCGATCGCGGCAATAAATGGAAGCTGTGCCATGGTTCAACTCCGGCCTAGGCGTAGATGTTTTCGAGCGCGGACTCGAGCTTGGGGAACGGGCTCTTGATACCGAAGGCGACGGCGGCGTCCATCTCGCTCGCGACCTGTGCGCTGATCTGATCGGCCTTGGTGCCGCTCAAGACACCGCTCTGGACCAGGATGCCGCGAAAGCGCGGAACCGGGTCGCCGCGCAGTGCCGCTTCGTACTCCGCGCGATTGCCGAACACCGTGATGGCCTCATGCTCGGGGTAATGCAGTGGCACACCCGGTGGCGCAATGATGTTGCCGTGGGCCGAAAGACGATAGACCTTCGACTCGACCAGCGTGGGACCGGCGCCGGTGCGCGCCCTCTCGACCGCAGCGCCGACCGTCGCATGCACGGCCAGCGGATCGGTTCCGTCCACGGTGACGCCCGGCATCGAGAACGCTTTCGCCTTGACCGAGAGCGGCTCGCCGTTGGCGGCATTCGCATCCTCCTGCGCGGTGGTCGTAACGACGTTATAGCCGTTGTTCTCCATGACGAAGATCACCGGAAGCTTCCACAATGAGGCAATGTTGAGCGTCTCGTAGAACGCGCCTTGCTTCGATGCGCCGTCGCCAAAGAAGCAGAACACGACCTCGCTCTTCTTGCGGATTTGCGCGGCCCAGGCGGCGCCCGCCGCGTGGGGAATGCCCGCACCGACAATCCCCGAGGTGCCGAGGAACCCGCGTTTCACATCGGTGAGGTGCATGGACCCGCCTAGACCCTTGCAGAGGCCATCCGCGCGACCGTAGATCTCGGCCATCATCGCCTTCGGATCGCTGCCCAGTACCAGCGGATAGCCGTGGCAGCGGTAGGTGGCCAGGGCCGCGTCCCCGCTACGGAAGTGGCTGAGCGAACCGACGATCGACGCCTCTGCCCCATCCGCCAGATGGGTGTGACCGCGGATCACGCCCGGGTGCTCGGTGAAGGTCCGCTTGACGCATTCCTCGAATGCCCGGATGCGCAGCATCTGGGTGAAGATCCAGACCTGCCGTTCGGCGTCGGGTACCTGTACGCTCATGTGATCTCCTTATGATTGGCGAAAATCATAGGTAATCGGGACCTGCCAATGCAATCAGACCAGAGCGAAGTCCGTGATGTCGTAGTGGTCGGAGCCGGACCGGTCGGCTTGCTCACCGCGCTCGGCCTGGCGCAAGCGGGCCGCTCCGTCACGGTGATCGAGGCCGAGCCCGGCATCAACGATTCGCCGCGCGCAGCGGTGTACTTCCCGACGACCATCAAGATCCTCGATCGACTGGGGCTGCTCGAGGATACGCTCGCGATTTCATTTCTGAGCAAGAGCTTTGCCTTCCACCTGCTCGCGAGCGGCGAGGTGGCTCGGATCGCCGATACGTTTCCACCGGATTCCCCCTACCCGTACAACGCTCATTTCGGCCAGCACCTGCTCGCGCAACTGGTGTTGAAGCATTTCAGTGCATTACCTGCGACTGAGATGCGCTGGAGCACGCGATTGGTGGGACTTTCCCAGGACGGATCCGGGGCCACGTTGATCGTGGAAACCTCGCAGGGACGCGAGGACCTTCGTAGCCGATGGGTGGTGGGCGCCGACGGAGCGCGCAGCACGGTTCGCAATCTGCTCTCTCTGCCATTCGAAGGGCACACCTGGCCGGAGCGGTTTGTCGCCACCAACGTCAGTTACGATTTCGAGCGCTATGGATTCGAACCGGCGAACATGGTGGCCGACCCCGTCAACTGGGCGGTGGTGGCGCGCCTCGGCCGGGAGAACCTCTGGCGAGTGACCTTTGAAGAGGACGCCAACCTGCCGGAAGACGACATCCCCCGGCGCATCGCCGAGCGGTATTCCGTCCTCCTTCCGGATCCCAAAGCGCCCTACCAGATCGTCGCTTATTCACCCTATCGCGTGCACGAGCGTTGCGCGCCCACGTTTCGCGTGGGTCGGACGCTGCTCGCCGGCGATGCGGCTCATGCCTGCAATCCGTGCGGTGGGATGGGCTTGACCGGCGGGGTCATCGATGCGGCCGCACTCAGCGAGGTCCTGGCGGCAGTACTCGCCGGCCGCGCACCGGAGAGCGTGCTCGACTTCTATGCGACCGAACGACGTCGCGTATTTCTCGAAGTGAGCTCCCCCATCGCATCGGACTTCAAGCGCCGCATGTCAGAGAAGGATCTCACGCGCCAACGAGCGGATTTCGAGGAGTTTCGACGCCAGGCGGAGGACCCGGCGCGTCTTTCGCTGTCGACGGCGCTCAGCAAGCTGGTCGAAGGTCAGCCCATGCCCGTGAAGAGGTGCCGGGTTTAAGTTATTTAGTTATCCCGCTCCGACCGGGTGGATAACTAAATAACTTAAACCCGGCACCTCTTAGGTACAAAAGTGCGGCCGCTACATAGAGCGCTTGCGCCACGGGCGGCATCGAACCACCGACACGCGGATTTTCAGTGAGCCCAGAATTGGCCTGCTATTCCGCCAGACCTCCAATCAACCCGTAGGTTAATGGGCCGGCTGCGCCGTGAGGCGCCAGATGGTGTTGCCGACGTCATCAGAGACGAGCAGCGCACCTGCGGCGTCATGAATGACGTCGACGGGGCGGCCTTGCGCCTCCTCTCTTTCGTTGAGGAAACCAGTCAGGAGATCGACCGGCGGACCTGATGGTTTGCCCGCGCTGAAGGGAACGAAGATCACCTTGTAACCGCTCTTCGGGTTCCGGTTCCAGGATCCATGCTGCCCGACGAAAAGGCCCTGGGTGAATGGCGCCGGGAGTGACGTCCCCTGCGCGAAGACAATACCCAATGATGCGGTGTGTGGACCCAACGCGTAATCAGGCACCAGCGCCGCGGCGACGAGCTCCGGGCGTGGTGGCCGAACGCGTGTGTCCTCGTGCTGACCGTAGTAGCTGTACGGCCATCCGTAGAAGCCGCCTTCCTGCACGGCGGTGATGTAGTCAGGCACAAGGTCGCTTCCGATTTCGTCGCGCTCGTTGACGGCGACCCACAACCTTCCAGTCTCGGGTTCCCAATCCATCCCGTTCGGGTTGCGCAATCCCGTGGCGAACAATCGCGTCGCGCCGGTTGCGCGATCGACTTCCCAGATGGCGGCGCGGTCCTTCTCGATATCGCCGTTCTCGCCGACGTTGCTGTTCGAGCCCACCGTCACGTAGAGCCTGCTGCCGTCGCGACTCGCGATGACATTCTTGGTCCAGTGGTAGTTGATACCGGCGGGCAGGTCAGTGACCTTGACGCCCTCTGCCTGAATCGACTTGTCGCCTTCCCGATACGGGAACCGCAGCAACGCGTCGGCATTGGCGACATAGAAATCATTGCCAACCAGCGCCATGCCGAATGGGGAATACAGGTTGCTGAGGAATACGGTGCGAACATCGGCGACACCATCATGATCGGTATCGCGCAGCAACGTGATGCGATTCGCGCTGGGCACCGCCGCCCCGGCGCGCTTCGCGGCCCACTTTGCGAGCAAGCCCCTGATGCCCCGGAATGCGAACGTTGGCGCATTCGATTCGGCAACCAGGACATCGCCATTCGGCAGCACGTACAACCATCGCGGATGCTCCAGTCCCCGTCGCGAATGCGGCGACCGACAGTGCCGGGCGCTGCGATCTGGCTTCGCGTCCTCAGGCCAACCAACTGCTCGTGCAACATTCATCGTCGGAAACATCGTCCGGTTGGCCGCCGGCAGTGTCGGCGACGGGCCCACACCGTCCGACACGTCCAGCTTTGCCTTCTCGCAGCCCGCGATGAGCGCTAACGAGCAGGAGAAACGAAACCAGGCGTTGGCAGGGCTTTTCACGGGTCATGCGTTGTTCCTTCCTTCAACTCGTGCAAGCACGCTAACCTCACGCGGGCACAGGTCTCGTTGTCGGCGACACGCGAATCTCGTGTGGCAGCCCGGGTCGAAGCCCATCTTGCGTGTGGAACTTGCAATCCAACTGCCAGCTCCCAGGAGCCTGGTGAGTACACGTGATCAGGGCAAAACTGCCGATGGTCGGGCCGATGAACTCCGTTTGGACTTTGCAACTGATGCGCGCCGCCGACTGCGGATCATTGAAGAAAAACGTCTCCTCTCCCGCCAGATCCGCGGCGGTCCCATTCGCGAACACATATGGGGCGTACAGGGCAGAGCTGTGAATCGAATGAATGACGACCTTCTCCAAGCTCAGGTCGACCGGTGTCAGCGTGATGGTTGCGATGCACGAATGGTGCTCATCCCCGGAGAGAAACACGACATTGTGAATCTGTTCGAGCGCGATATGCGCGAGCAGGCGGCGATGCGAATATGGGAATCCGTCCCAGGCATCGGACCGGAGCGCGCTGGCCTCGCTGTCTCCGGTAGTGAGACGCCGAGGCAGCAGAATCGACGGTGTGATGACGAACATGGGGTAGGGGTCGTCCTTGTGCGCCGTGAGCCAGCGCGTCAGCTCGCCGAACTGCTCATCGCTCATGATGCTTGCACCGTTGATGTCGGGAGCTGATCGGGCCGTTCTTTCCGTGCGTGTGTCGGCGAAGAAAAAGGGGAATCCGCGCAGCGTCTTCGCATACCACATCACCTCTTGCTCCGGCGAATTCAGGATGCGCTGGAACTTTCGATACGCCGCCTTCGCCTCCTTCAGTTGCCCGGCGATTCCCTCGGCGTCGTCCTGCACGCCGGGCTCCCAGTTGTCGTTGATTTCATGATCGTCCAGCATCGCGTACATCGGCAGGCGCTTGAGTACGCTTCGAACCGAGCGCATGCGCAGGAACTTCTCATACGGCAGTTCATAGCGGTCATCGTCGACCGAGGGATCCATCAGTCCCTTGGTCGCATCGACATAGACCTGGTCTCCGGCGAGCACGAGAAACTCGGGCCCATCCGACTCGTCGAGCAACTGACCCAATCGCTCGTAAGAGGCGCCGGCCAGCGTCGGATCGAGCGGGCCCGGCGGGTATTGGCAACTCGCCGCCGCAAAACGCAGTGGCTCAGACCTACCCGGCTCTGGGCGTGGTCGTTTCATCAGCGCCGCTTCAAGCTCCAAAGTCGGCGTATCTTTCAGGTAGGCTGCGACCGCGCTCGCCACCTCAGGCGTTGGGAGTTTTCCGATGAGACCGGGGAAATCCAAGGGGCTGTCGGCCTGCGAAAGTGCGTCGTACCACGGCGGCTTGCGCAGAATCGGTGCCTGTCGGTACACCAGGAGAATCAGCACCGCCTCTGTCTCGTACCAACTTTCTGAAAGATTGGCCTCGTACCAGCCCTGAGCATCTGGGACTGCAGGCCCGCAGAAGATCGGTGTCCCGAGCCAGGTGAGATTGTCCTCGCTCAGCTCTCCCTTCATGCGCCATCGCCGATCGTCATCCATCTCCACCGCTACGATCGCGATGGCCGACGGATCCGCCAGCCTCGGATTCGCGGCGACTGCGATCTTCCGGGGTCCCTCGCTTCGTTCTCCCAGGATCGGGCCCAGCCAGGGCGCCTCGGCGACTGGCCCCTTTTCCAGGCTCTCGCTACCACATGCGCCCTTCGGAAGCTTCGTCGACTCGTAATGGTCGGGGTCCTTTGAGAAACTTCAGTATCTCGGGAAATACTTCTTTACCCGCATCGCGCCCGATCATGCAGTCCTGATGGCCGAGACCTTCGGCGATGTAAAAGTGATACCGACCCTTGATCGATTCCATGAGGAACTTCATGCGCGTCACTGTGGCGACATCGGCGAGACCATTGTCACTGCCGTGAATGCTCAGTACTGGGATCTTGCTCTTCTTCAAGAAGTCGAGCGTCTCAGGCGTCACAAACGCATTGCGGCCGGACCTGGTCGTGATCATGCCGCTGCGGGCGAAAGGGATCGTCTGGAAAGTCGTGTCCAGATTGATGGTCCCGAACATGTCATCGATATGCTCGAGCACTTCCGGCGCCACGTTTTCGATGTTGAGAACGCGTCCGAACCACGCATCCATCCGGTGGCGGGTACCAACAAACGGCGTGCGCTTCCACGGGGTCACTGGATTCTCGATGCGAAACTCCCCGTCCGGGTACGGCACGCTCGAGAGCAACCGATCCAGCAGGTGTGAGCCGAGTCCTTCCTCGGGACGCAACTCGAAGGTCCTCGCCTCCAGTGCGTTTTGCACGAAACTCACGACGTACGCCCGGTAGATGTTCGTCGCGGTAAATACGATCAGCGGGGCAATCTGCGACAGCACCACGCTGCCCAGCGAGTCGAGAAACGCCGCCCTCGTCAGCTCAGGATGTGGATCGCCCGCAGCCCTCGTGCAACTCGCTTTTATGTCCAGAACGGCCATGCTCAACATGGCCGCGCCCATGCATTGCGTAATGACATCGATTTTCGGTTGTTGGGTCGCGCACTGAATGAAGGCAAACGCTGTCGGGATGTCGGCGCCCGCAACCTGCTCGAAGTCCCACGGTTCGCTGGCGGTCGGCATGCCACTGCTGGTGCGCAGATCCAGGACCCAGACATCCCGGCCTTCATTCCACAGGTAATCAGCGAGACTGGGGTCCAGCGCGGGATGCGCAAATGTCGTCCCGTTGGCGCTGAAGCCGTGAATCATCACGACGGGCTTCGCACCGCGCTTGGCGTAGCGTGTCAGCCGAATCCGTGCCGGGCGCTTGTGGTCGCCGACTTCGATCTCGTTGATCTCGGGTTCGGGCAGCCCCGGAATGCTTCCGGGCAGCCGACACGGCTCCAATGAACTCGGCGCGTCCGGCCGGCGAAAACTCCAGATATGAGTCGTGAGCAGGATGCGCAGGCAGCAGAGCATGAACGAAGCCAGTTCGAACAGCGCCGTCGCCTGATCGCGCTGCTTGTCGATCTGCAGCAGGTGTTTTTCCTCGCGCGCATAGAACTTTGGTTCGAGCGTAAGCACGGCAGATGTATTGGGTACCAGATTGGGAAAGATCTCGAGCTTCATCTCTGTAAGCTGGCGCCATGGATTGCAGCGGAGCGAGTATGTGAGCCGCTTGCAACCGCGAATCCTCTGACCGACCATCTCGCGCGGATAGCTCTCGGGTGAGCGCGCCTTGGCCACCGGCGATTCGCCCTTTCGCGGCGTGCCGATCGTCAGCTCGTACTCGAACAGCCGGGTCTCGCCCGCGTGGCTCGCAAACACACGGAAGGCGCCCACGCCTTTCAGGAACTGTCGCAGCTTCACGACGCGTTTGCGCGACGGATCTGGAAAGCACATCTGCCACAGATCGCGCGTGCCCCGGTTGAGGAGGTAGGCGACCAATGCGCGCCACGTGCGTCCGAAAACGGTCGACGCTTCGCGGTCGAGCAGCCGCATTTGACCCGCAAGTGGCGCAATGAACTTGGCGCATGCATCGAAGCGCGCTTCGCTCGCGCCCGTGTCCCAGAGCTCCTGATAGCATTTCGGCTCAAAGATACGGATGCGGCTCGACCCGTCGACGTCCAGCCTGCGTGTCAGCGATGCATTGAGTTGATCCAGTCGATGTCGCCTGAAGGTCATCGTGAGTTCGACGACTCGCTCCTCGGGCTCACTATTCTTGAGTTTCAGCCACACTTTTCCGGTCATTCGCTCCAGGATGGAGATCTCGGTGGGCACGCAGTCGGGAACCTTGATGTCCGCGAGCGGCGGCAATCGCCGAGGCTCCGCGCGCGCGATCGGCTCCGCGGGGCCCATCCATGCCTTGCGCAAGCTCGCCCACGGCACGCAGCGTGACCGCGGCAATGGTCAGTGCGGGATTGATCCCCAGGGCGCGCGGGATTACCGAGCCATCGAGCACCACAAGATCGTCGCAATGGCTGTCTTCGGCGGCCTTGTCGGGATTGAATACGCGCCCGCAGTCATCGACGACGCCGTAGCGGATGCTGTCGGCCATGCTGCAGCCACCGAGCGGATGCACGGTGAGCGCCGGACCCCTGGGAATGTCGACAATCGATTCCAGGCCGCTGGGTAGCAGGCGCCAGACTGGGTTCGGCAGGACTTCACCGCCTTGCCCCGAATTCTCGACCAGCCGTCTCAGCAGCCTCGCCTCGGCATCGAACACCGTGTTTCCTGAACCGTCGCGCAACGAGGACCAATGCACTCGGATCGCGCCATCGGTGCACTCATCCGTGCAGCCTGGCACCAGTTGCAGCGTACCCGCGGCGCCATCATCGCCCATGAGGCCGAACACCTGGGTCCTGTCGATGGCTTCCTGACTGACTCCACACGGATCTGGCTTCCCACTGCGGTGGAAGTGCCGATCTCCACGCTGCGACAATCGATAAAACGTATGAGCGATCGCGAAACTCTCGACGAACAGGCGGCGCAACGCGCCCGGTATTGCAAATTCCTGGATGGCTACGCCCTCGGTGTCTCGCTGATCGATCATTCCAGTGATCGTCGGTCCGATCTCCCGCTTGCAGAATGCATCGGTTTCCAACGCCACTGCGTTGACACGCTCGCGCTGATTGTAGGCGACAGCCAGCAGATCGCCGTTGGTCGAGAAGCGCTGGCCGAGGCAACGAGAGAACCTGAGGGTCGACGATCGGGACCGCAGCAGAATCTCCGTGGAACCGAAGGTTCCTGCCGCGAGGATCACGCGACGCGCGACGAGCTCGCAGGGCCGACCACGGCGTCGCAGATCGGGATCGGTATGAACGACATGAAGCTTCCAGCCCCGCCTCGGCACTTCCAGCGGGCGCTCTGGTCGCGGCTCTTCCAGCCGTTCGAGCTTCAGTACCGTGGCCCCGCAAAAAATCTGCGCACCCTTTCGGCGTGCCATCACCAGGCAATTCTGATCGAGTGAGTTCTTCGCCTGGTGGTTGCAGCCCGTAGCGCAATCACCGCAGCGGATGCATTTCCTGAGCTCCACGCCCGCAGCGTTCGTGCCACCCTCAATGGCTATGGACAGTGGGACGGACTTGCCCCCGAGATCGCTGAGTGCGCGGAACTTGAGTGGCACGGTCTCGGCGGGGCGGTCCCCAAAGTGATTGAATCTTCCAGCCTGCACAGAGGTCAGGAGCGTCTCCGCCTCGTCGTAATACTTCGACAGCACATTAGCGCCGCGGAGGTTCTTGGGCCACGCATCCGAACTCAACACTTTCTCGCTCGGCCTGAGCATGACACCGGCATTGATGAGCGATCCCCCGCCCAGGCCGTTGGCCAGCAACGCGCAAACGTCCGGGCCGACTCGCATGTCGAAAAGGCCATCTACGATCCCACGTATCTTGGGCCCGTTTGCCGCGGTGATGCGGAGATGGCCCGGGAGCTGCGCTTCACTTACCGGGAACATGCCCGAGAGATATTCGCGACCGCGCTCCAGCACGCACAGGCGGACCTCCTCCCCTGTCTCGTTGTCGATTCGCCCGGCGAGCTGTTCAGCGGCGATCGCTCCCCCATAGCCGCTGCCGACGATGACCACGTCGAAGTCGTAAGTATCGGCGGGAGCTGACTGTCGCGGACCGAGGTGGTAAAGGAGATCCTCGAAGCCCTGCGACAGCCAGCGCGCCACATGCGCTCGATCCCCTGCATCAGCCGATCCGCACTTCTCGCTCCCCATGTGCGTGACCCCCCGCTTTTCTCGCCACCACTCTTTGTATTTCCTGCATCAGCACGTGCGGCATCACTGGCTTATGAATCACAGGAATGTTGGCCTGTTGTGCTTCCCGTAACCGGTCCGGAGCCGTCTCGCCGGTCATGAGCAACGCAGGCAGGTCCGGGCGGACGTAGCGCAGCAGCTTGATCGCCTGGATACCGTTGTCAGCGCCGCGAAGTCGGAAGTCGGCGATCAGGATATCGACCGCGACTTCTCTAATGATTGCGATTGCTTCGTCGGTGCTTGCGGCAAGCAACACCTCGGAGCCGGACTCCTCCAGCAGGGCTTTCATGCCGCGACGGACACCTTCCTCATCGTCGATGAGCAGGACCTTCACCTTCGGGGCTGAGTCGCAGGCATCAACCTGCGCGATTGCACTTTGCACGCGTGCAACTTGTGCAACCGGAAGTGTGATGTCAAAACGTGTGCCCACATTTGGAACCGATGTCATTGTGAGCTGCAACTGCAGCAGATCTACCAGGCGTTTGACGATCGCGAGGCCGAGGCCCAGCCCGCGCCTGCGGTCTCGCTCAGGATTCCTGATCTGGTAGAACTCTTCGAAGACGCGCGCCTGCTCTGACTCAACGATCCCGCAGCCTGTATCGACAATACTCAGCAGATGTGCGGTCTCGTTGCTCGACACCTGGATAGTGACACTTCCCGTCTCCGTGTACTTGACGGCGTTCTCGACCAGATTGCGCACCACGCGGTCGAGCAGCTTTCGGTCTGTCAGCACCCAGGCATCCTCATCACAATCGAGGATGAGCCGTAACCCTTTGTCCTCGGCAGCGGGCGTGAACACTTCGGTCACACGTGCGAGCAGAGTTCGCAAGGGAAACCCAGCCGCTAGCGGTTTGACAATGCCCGCATCCAGCTTCGATACATCCAGGAGAGCGTCGAGCTCCGCGGTCAGGTCTTGCAGCGCCTCGTTCAAGTTGTCTGCGATGCCGCGACTGCGTTCGTCCAGCGGACGCAAAGCGAGTGCCGCCGCGAACAAGGACAGGGTTTGCATCGGCTGACGCAGATCATGGCTGGCCGAGGCGAGGAAGCGAGTCTTCGCGCGATTCGCAGCTTCAGCGGCATCGAGTGCTCCGCGCAGCTCCCTGTTCAAAGCCGCGCGCTCGAGGCGGATCTCGTATGATTCGCGCAGGACGCGAAACGTATCCCGCGCCAGAGCATCGAGTACGAACGCGAACAGCACGATGAGGATCGCCATCAAACCTTGTACCCAGCCGACCTCCCGCAGCTCGGAACTCGTCGCCCAGAGAACCGCCAGCGGGCCGAGCGTCGGAATGATGTATGCAAGGAATATTGGACGATAGCCGGCCGCAGTCGCGACCGAGCCCGCCGCCAGACCCACCAGCATCATGGACAGGACAGCCTGTTCGAACGGAGACATTCTCGGGAAAAAGAGCAGCGATAAGCCATGTGTCACACCACTGAGAGCGACGAGCGCGACAGTGACCTGCAAGCGGCGCTTCGCACTGAGGGAACGGAATTGTGAGAGGTTCTGTACGAACACTCGGACCAGCATCATGGCTGTCGCCAAGCTCAACCAGGCCAGAATCCAGGGCAGCGATGTCGTTCGTGCAGCCATGCCCGCGATCAGCAGGATCGACAGAAAAAGAGGGACGAACATTCGACGGGGCTGTCTGCCGATCAGCTCGACCAGCTGTTGCTCGAAGGAGTCCGCGGTGTCCGTGATCTTGTGTGTCAGAATCATTGCATCGCGTCCTGCGTCTGATTGATTGCGGCGAACCTGTCGACGAGCCGCAGTTCGTGCGCCTTCGCCATCGCCTGAAGTCGCGAGCTCACACCGAGCGCCTGATAGATCGACCATAAATGCGCCTTCACTGTGCCCTCGGCGATCATCAGATCCCGCGCAATGACTTTGTTGGACTTGCCCTGCAACAGTCTCTGCAGCACCGAGATTTGACGGTCACTCAGCGCAGGGGCTGCACCGGTCGAGACTGGCGTCGGGGCGCCAACCGGAACCACCTCGCTTCGCAATGCATGAGGTGGCAGGTACACACCGTGGGCAAGCACGACGCGAAGGGCGTGAATCATCAACGGCTGCTCCGTGTCCTTCGGAATGTAACCTGCGGCTCCAAGCTCAATCGCCTTCCAGATGTATTCCGGATTGTCGCTGGCCGAGACAACTACGATCGGCGTCGCCTGCAGTGCCCGCCGCATGAGGATGAGCGCATCCAGGTCACGTGTGCCGGGAAGCTTCAGATCGAGTAGCACCAGATCAAACTGCGAATGGCTGGCGACGTCCACGGCTTCCTCAATGGTTCGCGCTCCAGTAGCGACCATCGTGGGATCCAGTTCGAATAACAGCGCCTCCACGCCCTTAATGAAGAGCGGGTGATCATCAACAATCAGGACGCGCATAGTGCCGCCTACTCTCCCTCAGGTTCGAAGCGATGATAACCGTTGTCGTGCCGATTGCCCCTAAACGAAGGTTGACCGGATCGTGATGTAACGTACGCCGAAAGCTTGGCGTTCTGGGCAATACCCAAGGCCGCCTTCCCGCCGCAAAGTGCTCCCCGGACAGCAGAGTGTTTCCCAAACGGCAGCAGCAATAGGAACCGCGGGAGGTACGTCGTGAACACCGTCAGACAGACTGGCCCTTCGCCGATGAGCCGCCAGACATCATCACCGCTGGTGGCTGACACCAAGCCCACGGAACTGAGAACGACAAGCGGAACCGGACGGCGCTCTGCGCCAGCGGGTACGGTTACCAGGTCAGCAATCGAGTCCCTGATTCTCAAGAATTACACCGGGCTGCGCCTACTGATCCTGCGGCGTGTGGGCGATGCACAGGTCGCCGCCGACCTGCTGAGCGAGGCGATTTGCATCACGTGGGAGAAATGGCAGGCGAATCAAATCGAACGTCCCGACCAAATTGCGGGCTACATCTTTCAGGTGGCCGTCAACCTGCTGCGAAATCATCGCCGCTCAATCGGCAATGATTCGCGACGGCATGTCGACTCGCGCCAGCTTGACGAGATCCCGGACGAGGAAGTGTCTCGGGACAAGTGGATGGAGCAGGAGATTGCAGACAAGGTGAAGCAAGTGATTCGAAGCATGAACACGTTGCGTGATCGCGACATACTCACGCGGTTCTACCTGCAGGAAGAGGACAAGCAGTCGATTTGTCGAGATCTTGAGCTCAATGCATCGCAGTTCGACAAGGTCCTGCATCGTGCCCGCGGACGGCTTCGCAAACTGCTCGAGACACATGGTGTGAAACCGTCGGATGTCTTTTCATACACCTAGCTGGTCGCTCTTCTGCCCTGCCGGCAGTCCACACGACGCCGCGAATCAGCGAATGCAAACTGAGACGCCGCGGATCTTGTAGCGCGCGCAATTCTCGATCATCTTGTCGAAGGCGGACTCATGACGGTACGGGCCGGGAGATTCAATTGGCGGCATACAGCACAGCGGGCTTCGATCGACTCGAATTGACCGTCGCCGGCGTCCGCACGGTCGCGTAGTCGCGGCGGATCCGGGCCGGACTTCGTGTACTTTCATGGCGGCGGCACCTTCCATGGTTTTGAGTTCTCAAGGGATTGGCTCCGGGACTTCCGGGTGCTGCTGCCCTATCACCCCGGCTTTGGCGAATCGGCAGATGCGCCTCGATGTATTCGCTTGCGGACTACGTAGGCCATTATCAGGCGCTGTTCGATGCACTGGGTCCTGAAGTCGCTTCACCTGGCGGGTGCATCTCTGGGCGGCCGCCTCGCAGCGGAATTCGCCCTTTTGCATCCGGATCGCGTGCGTCGACTCGCGCTCGTGGCGCCAGGCGGCATTGCGACCCGCGAATTTCCGCAGCCCGACTTTTCGCGGATCGCTTATCACGAGTGGCCTGCGTACTTTACCTATGATCCGAGGTCGATGCGGCCGTACTGGCCGAAGAGCCTGACGCAGGCGTTCCTGGCCGCACGCGCTCGCGAGGCGCAGACGTCGGGACGCGTCACGCTCAGCGAGGGACTCGACCCCGCAGGCTGGCGCGTCTGCGCGCGCCGACGCTGCTGATCTGGGGAAAGGAAGATCGAATGATGCCCGCCGGCAATGCGCCGGAATGGCAGGCGCGAATTCCGGGCTCAACCGTGAGGATCATCGATCGCGCGGGACATCTGTTGTTGGATGAATCCCCGGCGGCACGCACTGCGGTAGCAGAGTTTTTGAACCAACAAGAATAGCGACAACATCCAGGGGGCGAAGATGATTCCACCGGGCGTCAGCAGCACTGACTTTACAGCTGCTCTCAAGGCCTTCGAGACGGCGGTTGGCAAGGCGCACGTGTTCACGAGCGATGAGGACGTCGCGCTCTATCGTGATGCCTATTCGCAAGTGTGGGGCGAACCCGAGGAACGCCTCGCTTCGGCGGCGGTTGCGCCCGCCAGCGTCGAAGAAGTGCAGGCCGTAGTCCGAGCCGCGAACCGCTACAAGATACCGATCTACACCATCTCGACCGGTCGCAATCTCGGCTACGGCGGCTCCGCACCGGTGATGACAGGCAGCGTCATCCTCGACCTGAAGCGGCTCGATCGGATCATCGAGGTCAACGAGCGCCACGCGTACGCATTGGTCGAGCCCGGCGTGTCGTATTTCGATCTGTATCGCCACATCTCGGAGCGCGGGCTGAAAGTGTGGATGGATTGCCCGGATCCCGGTTGGGGCTCGCTGGTTGGAAACGCGCTCGATCGTGGCGGCGGTGTAACTACCGCGGCCTTTCGCAATCACTTCGAAGCGCACTGCGGGATGGAAGTCGTCCTGGCCAATGGAGAGGTCGATGCGCACCGGCATGGGGGCGCTGCCCAACGCGAAGACGTGGCAGCAGTTCAAGACCGGATTTGGTCCGGCAATCGACGGCATTTTTTCGCAGTCGAACTTCGGCATCGTCACCAAGATGGGATTCTGGCTGATGCCGGAACCGGAGGCGTATCTCAACGGCTTCGTTCACGTCTACAAGTACGACGATCTCATCGCGCTCGTGGATATCGTTACGCATCTGGAGAATTGCCAGATCGTCACCGGCATGCCTTATTTCGGCAGCCCCATCTACTCAGGCCTGCGCCCACCGGACCAGGTGGCTGCACGTCCGGACAAAGAACTGCTCGATCTGCTCGCCACACCGGGAGGTCCGTCAAAGGCAGCGCTGGAAGCGCACGCGCAAAAAGTCGGCCAGGGACTTTGGGGCGCGATGCTGCAGTTCTACGGGCCGACCAGGATCATTCGCGCCCAATGGGACTACGCGAAGGAAAAACTCGCTGCGATCGCGGGCGCGAAGTTCCTCGAAGGCGACTACTACCGCATTCCTCTGACGTCGGAGGAGCTCCAGAAGGTATCAAGAAATGCGTTTGGCATTCCCAGCCTCACGATCTTCTCGCTCCTGGCACGAAGCGAAGCCGGGCCCGGAATCGATGGGCATGTCGGCTTCTCGCCGATCATTCCCCGCACGGGCGAAGCAATCTTCGAAGCGCAGAAGGTGTTCAGCGAAGTCGCACGCGAATACGGCCTGCCGATGAATCCCCTGGTCATGCCATTCACGTATTGGCAGCGCTGCTTCGTGTTCCTGTTCCTCTTCCCCGTGACGCGTGATGCCAAATTCAACCAGCGCAACCGCGAGGCGTTTCGCAAGCTTGTGAAAGTGAGTGCCGAGCACGGATGGGGTGAGTACCGGACGCCGGCGATCTACCAGGACGACGTGATGAACGTTTATTCGTTCAACAATCACGCGCTGCGGCGCTTTCATGAAACGGTCAAGGACGCAATCGATCCGAACGGCATCCTATCGGCTGGTCGCTATGGCATCTGGCCCAGGCACCTGAGGAAGGGCTAGGTCTCTTCGCAACTGGCGCCGCAAAGGCCTCCTCACGACAGCAGCTACACGACACACGGTGTGAGCGCCGTGTGAGGAAATGTGTGTGCCCTCGGACTATTCGTCCCATACAAATCCTCACAGCGGCCAGCCTACCCAGGAAGGCTTTGCGGTCCCATGATTGCCGCCGTTCGGAGGTCATCTCGGAGTTCATCATGAGTGAACGGATACATATCTTCTTGTCAGTCGGTGTGGCTCTCATTCTCATCGCCGCGTGCTTCTATCACGTCAGAGAGTACCAACTGACCAAGCGCGCTCCGGCTGAGCAGCAGATTACGCGCAGCGCTTCCTAGGGCGTCTCTTCGCATTCGCAGCCCGGCAGGCCGAACCTCCTCATGATCGGCGCGGCCCCGCTATAGCGCTAGCCGCTCGACTAGTCGCTCCAAGCGCGGATTGCCCCGCAGCGCGTCAAATGCGGGTTCCTGTGGCAGGTGCGCAATGTGCTGTGCGCGCTGCTCGAATGCCCGCTCGAGCCAGTCGAGCGCCAAGTCCTGTTCTCCGAGACCGATGTAGGCCAGCGCGAATTCATATTCAGACACGTAAGTCGTCTTCGCTCTTTCCTGCATCTGCTGCAACAGTGCGCGGGCCTCAGCTTGCCGGCCGGCCCTGGCATACGCCTGCACGAAATCGGCGTCCCGGCCAAGCCCCGGAGAGCGGCGGCGCCCGAACACGGTCAGGGCATGCTCGGCATCTCCCTTGGCCAGGTACACACGGCCCAGAAGGGCGAGTGCCAATTCGAAGTTTTCGTCCATAGTGAGCGTGTGCTGCAACTGCTGGATGGCTTCATCGTAGCGACGCGCGTGGTACAGCGCATTGCCGATGTTGGCGCTGAGCGCCTTCTGCTGCGGCTCGAGTTCCTGTGCAGTGCGCATGTACGCGAGCGCTTCATCGAACCTGCCGCGGTAGGTGTAAAGCATGCCCAGCCAGAAATAGCTCATCGCGTATTGCGGATTGAGCTCGATCGCTCTGCGATACGACTTTTCGCCTGCGTCCCAGTCAAGGTCGTACTGCACTTGAATGTGTCCCATCGTTGCGTGCGCCTCCGCCAGCTCCGGATCGAGCTCGAGCGCCCGCTGGGCAGCCGCTCGGGCCTTTGCAAACGCTTCGCGCGGCTCCATCACTCCAAAAACTCCGAGCACACCATAGCAGTCCGCCACGGCGGCATACGCGAGCGTGTACTGCGAATCTCGCGCAATCGCCTGCGCGAAGTAGTTGATCGCGAGCTGCATGCTCGCCGGAGTTCGTTCTGCCCAGTGGAAACGCCCTGCGACATACAACTGGTAGGCTTCCGGGTCGCTGGTGGTGTGCCGCAGCGCATGAGGAGCGGGCTTGCCCACGATGTCACCCGGCAAGTGAGCTGCAACGTTCGCCGCAATTGCATCTTGCACCGCGAACACATCGGCAAAGCGCTCATCGAACTGGTGCGCCCACCGCGGCTTGCCGCTCGCAGCATCGAGCAGCCGCACGGACACACGCAGACGATCACCGGCGCGATGCAGTTGTCCTTCGAGCACGCTCTGCACGCCCAGCTCGCGCCCGGCCACGAGCGGGTCCTGGTCGACACCGGTGTAGCGACGCACGGAGCTTAGCGGCGATACGATGAGCCCGCGTGTCTGACTCAGCTGCGTGATGAGCGTGTCGGCCATGCCGAATTCCAGCACCGGGTCGCGCTCGTCGGAAACCAACGCCTTGAACGGCAACACCGCCAGCGTGTGCTGCGTTGGCGCGTGGCCGCGCAAGAGCGTTACCGAAATTGCGGTCGCGAACGCCACCCCCACGACAAGCGCCACCGCGAACCTCCAGCCCAGCCAGTTCGGGATCCTGTGGCGCACGGGCGGTTCGTTCGCTTCGAGGTGCGTAGCTGCATCGTGCTCTATGCCTTGACCCAGCGTGGTCACCGGTTCGACGAACTGATAACCACGCGAGGGCACGGTTGCGATGTATCGGGGCTTGTCCGTGCTGTCGCTGAGTGCCCGACGAATCGCCGAGATCGCCTGGTTGAGGTTGTTCTCCTCGACGAACACGTTCGGCCACACGGCCTTCATGATTTCCGATTTCTCGAGTAGCCGCCCGGGATGCTCAACCAGGTAAAGGAGCGCATCGAACGCCCGCGGTGGCAATTCGACGACCTCGCCACCGGCCGACTGCAGTACCCGTCGGGCCACATCCAGGCGGAACAATCCGAAGACGTACGTGTGTTGACTCGTCGCGCTCATGTTTTCAGAGCGAATCATACGGATTCAGGCGGATTAAGTACCCATGGGCGAGGTTGCGAGAGTGTGCGAGCCGCCGCGGGACTGTAGCCCCCGGCCGCGGGGCAAATGCCCCGCGAATGACAAATGACCCACGACAGGAGATGCCCACATGACGACCTCAACCGTGAAGACCCTGGCCCGCACTGCCCTGGTAGTCCTATTGGTAGGCTCGGCAACCGTGTTTGCGGATTCCGCCCAGCCGCGACCACTCGCCACCCCGGTCACCGTCCGCTACGCCGACCTGAACCTTGCCAACGCGGAGGGCGCCCTCGCCCTCTACCGCCGCATCACTGCTGCAGCGCGCACGGTCTGCGGTCCTGACTATGCGCAGTGGTATCCGGCTGCACGGAAGGGATGGAAGCACTGCTACAAGGCAACCGTCGACGAGGCCGTCAGGGCGGTCAACGCGCCGACGCTTACGGCGCTGCATGCGCATGCGATCAACGTGGCGGCCCGCTGAGTTGACGATTCGACCCAGGTGAGGCACAGCGGATGTGCCTCGCCTCTCGAATCCCTGATCACTTCGGCGTCAGCGTCTCTTCACATAAAGTTCATTGCTTCGCATGAGCGAGCGCCGCATGATGATACTTCACGCAACAAGAACAGAGGGGAGCCTTGCGATCCCCATGCTGCCCTCACGAGCGGCGTTCGCAATAGTCAGTCTGCTGTGCGCCTACCTGGCGTGCGCTGCGGCGCGCGGCGAGAGCGCTCTCGAAGAAGTCATCGTCACGGCACAGCGGCGCGCGCAGCCTCTGGATGAGGTTCCGATCTCGATCTCGGTGGTCGATGGCGAGTCGTTGCTGGCGACTGGCGCTCGCGATGTGGCCGCCATTGCCGCCTTTGCACCCAATGTGTCCTTCGACAGCATCGTGACGCAAACCGGCGGTTCCACTGCAACCTCGATATACATCCGCGGCATTGGCCAGAGCGACATGCTGCAAACCACCGATCCCGGCGTCGGTCTGTTCGTTGACGGTGTTTATGTGGCGCGCGCGGTGGGCTCGCTCCTCGACGTCGCCGACGTCGAGCACATCGAGGTGCTGCGTGGCCCGCAGGGAACCCTGTTTGGCCGCAACACCGTCGGCGGCGCCATCAACGTCATTTCGCGGCCTCCTGCTCAGGAGCAAGCGCTGACATTGCGCGCCACGCTCGGCAGCGACGACCGGGTGGACGCCTTCGCCCGGATTGATGTGCCACTTTCCGCGAACGTGCGCTCCAAGCTGTCCTTCGCCACCTTCGATCAGGACGGCTATGTCGACCGTCCCAATGCCGGTGACTGGCTGGGGAACAAGCACCGCCGCGCAGCGTACGCACAACTCGTGTATTCGCCGCACGATGCGTTCAACCTCACCTTCAGCGCCGACTATACGCACGCGGATGAACGCGGCGTCGCCGCGACGCTCGAGCGCGTGTCGCAGTTCTGTCCCGCGAGCGTGCCGAATGCCATTGGCGGCTGCGACGGCCACGCCCGACCGGGCGCGCCGGTGAGCCAGACCTTCGCGTTCAACAATGTGCCACCGGTGAATGGCGCTGCAGGCGGCTCCGGCGTCGGCGTCAGCGTCTACGACGAGCGGTATGTTCCGTCGGACCCCTTCATTAACTACGGAACGGGACGGGAAACATCGAGCCTCGATCTGTGGGGCTCAAGTCTGACGCTCGACTGGAAGTTACCTTTGTTCACAGTGCGCTCGATCAGCGCCTGGCGAACCTTTGACGCGTTCTTCGTGCGCGACACCGACACCTCCCCGTTCCATATTGTGGTTCCGGGCGCGACGGTGGATCAGCACCAGCTTTCGGAGGAGCTACAGCTTCTGAGCCCGGGCGCGGAGAGCCGGCTCGACTGGCTTGCAGGGCTCTACTATTTGGATGAGAAAGCGGACGACGATTCGGACTTCAGCGCCGCTGCCTTCGATCTGCAGAGCGGCGGACGCGACATCGTCAATCGCAGTACTCGCCCTCTTCGGACAGGCGACGTATCGGCTCAGCAAGATCGTCGCCCTCACCGCCGGCGCCCGCTACACCGACGAGCACAAGTCGTATGTCCCGACCCAGTACTTCACCGGCAGCGTCACGGGCATTCCGCCCGTCGGCCTGGTCATCGTGCCGCCGCTGAAGAATGAGCTGGATTTCTCCAGGCCGACCTACCGTGCCGCCGTCGAGGTCAAGCCATTCGATGACGTGTTGCTCTACGCATCCTGGTCAACCGGCTTCAAGAGCGGCGGCTTCGTGCAGCGAAACCAGGTTCCCCGCCCGCTTCTACCGACCTTCGGCCCCGAAACGGTCGAGGTCCTGGAGATCGGCGCCAAGGCCACAGTCCTCGCTGGCAAGCTACATCTGCGCGGCGCAATATTCACCAGCGACTATGAGGACCTGCAGATCCGCGTCGTGGAACCGGCGACGTTCGGGGTGGTGACGAGCAACGCCGGCGATGCACGCATTCGCGGCGGGGAACTGGAGTTCGAGGCTGCACCGCATGCGCGGCTCGCAGCTCACAAGGCGGCGTCGGCTACCTGCATGGTCGCTACCAGCAGTATCGCTCCCACGGTTCCGGATCTGACGCTGGACTCTCGGCTTACCGATTCGCCGGAATGGTCCGCAAACCTGAGCGCGATCGGCTCGCTCACCGACTCGCTTTCCGCCCGCATCGACTGGAGCTATCGATCAGCGAACTTCAATGACGCCGAAAATACACCCGAGCTCAGGCAGGAAGCTTTTAATCTGCTGAACGTCTCGACAACCTGGCGCTGCTCTGGGTGCCGCGAACACGCCTGGTCCGCCACCCTCGGCGTCCGCAATGCGACGGACGAACACTACCTCATCAGCGGCTACTCGTTAGCCGTACAGGGACCAGTGGCATCGAGCTACGCCCGCCCGCGGGAGTGGTTCCTGACGGTTGAGCTGCATATGTAGATGACTGCCACGCCTCAGATCCCTGCATACCACTCGTACCCTGCGTCTTCCCAATAGCCACCTTTGCCCTCCCCGATGTGGGCAAAGCTGTCGACGAGCTCGATACGCATGACGTACTTCGCCATCTTGTATCCCAGCTGGCGCTCGATCCGCACCCGCAGCGGTGCGCCGTTGGCGACTGGCAGGCTGCGATCGTTCAACTCATACGCCAGTATCGTCTGCGGGTGATACGCATCCTCCATGTCGATGCTCTCGTAGTACCGCGTGCCCGAGGCGTTCATGGGGTCGGCGCAGTAGAAGACGACGTACCGCGCCTCCGGCGTAGGCTTCACCAGCGCGAGCACTTCGGCCAGCGGCACGCCCTTCCACTTCCCAATGGCGCTCCAACCCTCGACGCAATCGTGGCGCGTAATCTGGGTGCGGCTGCGCATTGCACGCAGTTGCGCGAGCGTGAATTCCATCGGTCGCTCGACTCGCCCATCTACTTGCAAGCGCCAGTCAATGAAGCCGTTCTGCGCCAGCGCCTGATACGCTGCATCGTTCGGGTTCGCTGTGCCGTTACTGCGGAAGGAAGGCGACAGGTCCGATTCGCTGAACTCCTGCGCCATTGATTTGCGGGGTGCTGCCAGGTGTTGCAAGTCACGACTGAGGTGTTCGCCCGCACCCAGCAACTTGGGGAACCATTGACTGCGCGACAGCGCGTCACATCCGGCCAGGAAGGCGCCGCTCAGAACGGTCAGTGCATTGCGCAGGAAAACTCTGCGTGTTCGACTATTGCCGCTCATGCGTGCGGCTCCGGATTCGGGCTGATCGGTGAGATCCGATAGCGCCCGGTGATCATGGAACGCAGGTTGTTCCAGAATCCGGTCACGATGACTTCAAAGACGTGCACGAGCACAAACAACACGAGCAACCAGGCGATGATGAAGTGAATCGTGCGCCCCGATTGCCGGCCACCGAAGATGTCCACCCACCCAGGCAGCAGCGAATTCAGCCAGGGCGACATGGACCAGCCAGTGAGAACGATCAGGGGCAGCAATACGAAGATCAGCGCCAGGTAGGCCAGCTTCTGAAGCACGTTGTAGTGCCGGGCAGCCTCGCCTTGCGGGTGACGAAAGCGCAGGTGATCCACAATTGAACGACCGATCGAGCGCCAGTCGGTTCGCGTCGGCGTCAAGTCGCGCGACACGTGACGACTCGCGAACGAATACGCGAGATACAGCGCGCCGTTGATGACGAAAACCCAGGCGAAGAAGAAGTGCCAGCGGCGGCCCATGGCCAACCACCTCTGGCCCGGAATCGTTGCCCAGCCCGGAAACCCGTACGAGTCACGGAACAGGCCGAGGGGCCCGGTTCTCTCGAACTTGTGTCCCAGGATGCTGATCCGTGGCGGCTGGCCTTCTGCGAGCGGCGCTGCCTGCAGATCCAATATCGCTGCTGCGCCGGTATAGGACGATTTTCCCCAATGCAGGCGCGGGTGCGCATTGAAGATCTGCAGCCCACTCATCAGTAGCAGCGCCAACGCGAGAGCATTGACCCAGTGCATGACTCGTATCGGCAGGCTATGTCGGTGGTAGAGGTATTCGCGAACCATTGCGCAACCACACCTTGGAGCGTACCGATTAGACCGCGCGTCGCGCCCGTAAATTACACCCGCATGCCAGCCTTGTTCCACTTTGTAGAGCAGGCGATCCTTGCGATGCAGGCATTGCTGGAAAGATTCTCATGCAAACATTTGGCAGGTTGGCAGACGGAACACCGATCGAGGTCATCACCCTCGGCAGCCCCGCTGCTCTGCAGGCGCGAATTCTGACCTACGGCGGGATTCTCCAGCGCCTGACGCTGCCGACGAGGAGCGGACCGCGCGACCTGGTCCTTAGTCTTCCGGATCTGGACTCATACGTTCGCGACCACGCCTTCATCGGCTGCATTATCGGGCGCTACGCCAACCGCATAGCGGGTGCGTCATTCGAGCTGGACGGGAAGCGTTGTCATCTCACTGCGAACGATGGGTCGAATCACTTGCACGGGGGAAGGATCGGCTTCGGCAAGCGCACGTGGAAGGTGCTCGATTTCGCGCCGGGACCCTCCGCGCGCTTGCGGCTTGGGTTACGGTCTGAAGCCGGGGAGGAAGGTTACCCGGGTAATCTCGATGTCAGCGCGGAATTCACGCTCGACCGCGATCAGCTCGGCTTGCGATTCGAAGCGATCAGCGATGCGCCGACGCCCGTCAATCTCACGTATCACCCGTATTTCAATCTCGGCGGCGACCGGCACGGGTTCGAGGGCGATCATTTCCTGCGCATCTCCGCCGACCGCTTCCTGCCGGTTGCCGACGGCGATTTGATTCCGACCGGCGAATTCAGGGCGGTCCAGGGGACGCCTTTCGACTTCCGACAATCACGCATGCTCCGGTTGCCGGTGAGCGATTCACATCCACAACTCGGTCTCGCTGGCGGATACGATCATTGTTTCGCGGTGAACTCGACCGCAGGCGAAGTCACGGAATTGCGTTCGAACAGCTCCAGCGTGGCGCTGCGCATTCACAGCGATCAGCCAGGTCTGCAGTTCTATGGAGGCCAGGGGCTGTCGCGTGGGCATTCTCACCTGCCACAGGGTATCTCCCTGGAACCGCAGGCTTTCCCTAACGCGCCGAACCAGGCGTCCTTCGGGCCGGCGATCTTGCGTGCTGGTCAAACCTATTCGCATACGCTCGTCTATCGTTTCAGTTCTGGGTAACCCCTCAGAACGCTTCGTAGGCCAACTGATCGGCTGTTGCAGCCTGCCCTATCTCGGCATCGGGGAGCCGAATGCCAGAGTAGGCCAGCATTCCCCGTGCAACGGCAGCATTCATCGTGTGCTCGGCGCCCGAGGGCAGGTCGACGACTTCGACGCATTTGCTCGGACTGCGCGCCTCGGGCCCGTTGGTGCCATGCAGGCTCTGCGCAACGGCGATAGCGGCACAGGCTGCGATCACGCTCGCGATAATCGAAATGCGACTGCTCATGGAACTACACCGGGTTGCTCGGATTCGTTATCAGATGAGGAACGTGGCGCTCGGCAGGCACATGGCGATCGTGCCTACGACGACAAACGCCACCATGCTGATAAACACAATTCCAGCGAACACCTGCTCGATCACCTTCCAGGCCGAAGCGGAACCGTTGCGCTTGCTCATGACGATCTCCTTCGCGATTGAAATCGGACAATTGAAATCGGACATCGAATGGCGCAAATGATGGCGCGACCCGGGGAGGAGAACTGTCAACCGGTTGACACAGCGAAGTGACCGGAGAAAAACAAGGGTTGCGCGGTCTTGAGACCGCGCCGGGCGCGAAAGCTCAATCTCCGCGCGTGAGAGTGCGCAGCGCCCGCTGGCTGACGACTGTCACGCTGCCCCTGCCCAAAGCGACCCAGTGCTTGCGCTTCCAGGTCTGCAGGTGCTTGTTGACGATCTGACGCGACAGACCGAGGAATTGTGCCAGCTCTTCCTGGGAGATCGTCAGCTTGATCCCCGCCGGCGTCTCGCGACCGTGCACGCTCGCGAGGCTGAGCAGCCGCTTTGCAATACGTGCGGGCGCGCCGAGCAGCGTTGAGTCTTCCATCTGTTGCGCGGTCCAGCGCACACGCTTGCACAGCAATTCGATGAGATGAGTAGCCAGCTTCGGCTCACGACGCAGCAACACCTGGAACTGCTCCCGCCTGATGACGATCAGTTCCGACCCGGATAACGTCGTCGCTGTGGCAGTTCGCGCCTGGCCGTCGAGCAGCGCGATCTCGCCGAACGTATCGCCGGGTTCCATGACGTTGAGGAAGACTTCCTTGCCTCCGGGCGCACTGGAGCTGATTCTCACCTTCCCTGTTACGACGCCGTAGAGGGAATCACCCGGATCACCGCGCATGAATACGACCGCGCCATTCTCGTAGGTGCGACGCGTCGCTAAAGCGGCGATGTGCTCGATCGTCGCGGCCGGGAGCCCACGAAACAGGCTGTTGCGTTCGATAATCGTGGTGGCGTTGATTGCCAAGACAGCAAATTCCGCGTTTAGTCGCCGCCCGCGTCGACGGGGCCGCGCGCTGCTTCGATCTCCGCCGGTGGTGATGAATGCCGCAGAACTATACCATTGCGCCTTTTATCGGGCGGCGTGCTGGGATGCCTATTCGTTCGGCCGCATACAAGGTTCTCCTGATTGTCTTCTGTGGCGTCGTCACGCCACGGGCATGGGCGCAGTACGACGTCGAACAGGAAGATCGCGTCTGGTTGCGAGCCCTGCTGGACGTGCGCGTCGCTCGCGGGGGCTCAGCGCCAAGCTGGACGGACAGCGGGCCAGGGAAAACGCGCTACGGGGGAAGAGCCACTGACACCGGATTGGAGCGTGTCACGCGATTCGGCCTGTCACAATTCGCGATCGAACTGGGCGCAGCACTTCCCTGGGACGTTCGGGCGGAGCTGCAGCTCAACCTTCAGCCCGATATCGCCGATGACTACGACCCATGGTTGATTGACGCGTTTCTGCGCAAGGAATGGGGAGATCGCGCCGACGGCTGGGGCCTGCAGACTGGACTCATGAGCGTGCCCTTTTCGCTCGAGCATGTCGGGCCTGCGTGGTCACCCGAGTATTCGATCTCCGCCTCAGCCCTCAATACCTGGTTGTGGGAGGAAATCAGCCTCGCGGGTATCGAGAGCGAATGGTGGCACGACACACGCAGCGGCCTGCGACTGGGTATCACCGTGGGTGCCGGCTACGGCCCGGACCAGCTGGGAAGGCTGCTGGCACTGCGAGGCTGGACGATGGGCGATGACCTGAGTGGTCTCAACGGCGATCTGCCACTTCCCAACGGCACGCGCATGGACACGTTTGATGAGCGCGATCATCGGCCCGCCGCGTACACGTGGATAACGGTCGGCGATCCGGGGGACCGGGCTGCACTGAGACTGGGCTACTTCGACAATTTTGGCGACCAGGATCACTCGAGCGCCTGGCACACGCGTCTCGCAACCGTCGGCACGATTCTCCACCCGCTTCCACGGTTCGACTTCGTGGTGCAATACCTGCGCGGCAAGGCACTGGTGCGCGCTACTTCCAATGACAGCTCGATGCGTGCGTTCTACGCATTGCTGTCCCATCATTACAAGGGTCATCGTGTCACCGTCCGCTATGACGAGTTTCGGGTGAATGATCTCGATGGCGGCCACTCGACACGCGAGAGTGGCGACGGCGTCACCGTCGCCTACCTGTACGAGTGGGGCCTGCGCCATCGCGTCGGCATCGAATACATCTGGTTAAATAGCGATCGTCCTTTGACTGCAGTGCCCGAACCCTCGCAAGACGGTTGGCAGCTGAGCTATCGTTTTCGCTACTGACTCGAAAGCCCGCGTGTACCCACAAAGACTCTGGCGCGCCCTCCTGCTCTCCTTCGCGACCCTTGCGATCGTCGCACCGGTCGTTGCAGGGCCGACGATCTCCGGACGCGTCGTCGATCCGGATGGCAAGGGAATCTCGCAGGCGGTGGTGTTCGTCGACACTGCCGGTTCAGCTGAGTCGGTTACCTCCAGGCTGCCGAGGGCCACAATGGATCAGATCAGCAAGACGTTCGTGCCGGGATTGCTGCCGATCACGGTGGGCACCGAGGTCAAGTTTCCGAACCGCGACCAGATCAGCCACCACGTCTACTCGTTTTCACGTGCCAAGAATTTCGAATTACCTCTCTACAAGGGCGAGGACGCCCCGCCCGTGCTGTTCGACAAACCCGGCGTGGTCAAGATCGGTTGCAACATCCACGACTGGATGTCGGCCATCATCCTGGTGCTGCCCAATACTCACTTCTCGATGACTGATGAAGAAGGCCGGTTCACGCTGTCCGGGTTGCAGCCCGGCACCTACACGGTGGTCGCCTGGCATGCACAGAGTCGTGAAAAAACCGCGGACACTGCTCAGCAGGTGCAGTTGGCCGCGAGCAATCTCGAGCTCACGTTCCAGCTGTCGCTCGCCGATGCTCATTCGCGTCCCGCGATGCGTGGTTCCAGATGGGACCAATAGGTCTGTGGGCGCGCAGTCGACTGCGGACCAAGATCTTCCTGGCCTTCTCGGCGCTGGTGCTCGCCGTACTGCTTGCGACGCTGGGTTTCACCCAGTTCGTCGTGAGCCGTGATGCCGAGCGCACGCTGAGCCGCGAACTCCTCACGACCGGACGGTTATTCGATGGACTCGTGGCGGAACGCGCCGCGCGACTCAAGTCGAACTCCATACTGCTCGCGAGCGACTTCGCCTTGAAGCGCATCATTGCGACACACTTCGACCCAGCGAACTACGATCCGGCGACGCTGGCTTCGGCAGCGCTGAGTTACCAGCGGCGTATCGACGCACAGCTGCTGTGGATCACCGACGAGAATGGTGTGCTACTGGTGCACTCCCCCGGACCATCGCACATGCGCCAGTCGCTGGAAGCGTTCTCACCACTCAAGGAGGCGCTTGAAACGGAGCAAGCCGCCACCGCGATCGCAGAGGTGGATGGCATGCTCTTTCAGCTGGTCGCCGTTCCGGTGTTTGGACCGGATGTGATCGGCTTCTTGTTGCTTGGGCAGGCGATCGACGATGCATTCGCTGCGCAGCTCAAGGCAGCCGCCGGACTCGATATCTCTTTCCTGACTCAGCAGCGCGTGTTTGCATCCTCGTGGCCCGCAGCAACGCGCGAGCGTTTCATTCCCGGTGCGAAGGCACGCGCAGCTCTGCTCGAGCCGCGGAGACTTCGCACGACGACGCTTCTCACGCAGGCCCGAGAGAGATTTCTCTCACTGGTTTTCCCCGTCGAAGCGAGCATGTCGGAGCCGTTGGTTGCGCTGGTGCAGGGCTCATATGACCGGGCGCTCGCGCCCCTGCGCGCCTTGCAGTTGCGCATCGCTGCAATCGGCAGTGCGGCGCTGCTGGGAGCGTTGCTGATCGGCATTGGCCTGGCCGGGGGAATCACTTCTCCCGTGCAGACGCTGGTCGCGGGAATGCGCGAAGTCCTCAAGGGGAACCTGCGCTATCGCTCGAACATCCAGCGCCAGGATGAAATCGGCTTCCTCGCCCGTTCGTTCAACGACATGGTCGGGGGGCTCGAGGAGCGTGAGCACATCAAGGACACTTTCGGGCGTTTTGTGTCTCATGACGTCGCCGAGGCCGTGCTCAACGGCCACGTGCCCCTGGAGGGAGAGCGACGCGAAGTCAGCATCCTGTTCCAGGACATCCGGGGCTTCACGGCGCTCAGTGAAAAGCTCGATCCGTCTGCGCTGCTGAAACTGCTCAACCAGTTCTTTACTGAAGTCGTCGCCGCGGTCGAGGCGGAAGGTGGGGTCGTCAAGCAATTCGTCGGCGACGGTGTGATGGCACTCTTTGGAGCGCCGCAGGCCTATTCGGACCATCCGGAGCGGGCGGTGCGCGCCGCGCTCGGGATCGTGCAGCGACTCGTGGGCCTCAATGAAGTCCTCGGCCAGCAGGGCCTGCCCGACGCTTCAGATCGGCGTGGGCATTCACACCGGTGACGTGGTCGCCGGACTGATCGGCCCCGACAACCGCGTGGAATACGGCGTGGTCGGCGACCCGGTGAACCTCGCTAACCGCGTCGAGTCTCTCACCAAGGATGTGAGCGCGACGGTGCTGGTCTCCGCGGAAATCGCAGCCCGGCTCGGGCCGGCGTTCGCACTGGGCCGCGCGGCGACGTTACCCGTCAAGGGCAGGGCACAGCCGGTCCAGGTGATCGAGGTACTGGACTTTCAGCCTTAGGCATTGCCCGGTCGAGCCCGAGACCTGTCCTGCCTTTGGAAGTAGTTCGATCATTCTGCTCGAGATTGGACCTGTCAGTAGACCACCTCGGCCCTCATCCTGTGCACGCAAGGAGACACCATGACACCAAAGACTACCGTTCGAGCTCGCACGCTCCTCGGTGGCAGCTTCACTGCCTTGTTGCTCCTCGCCTGGGTATCGGGACAGCGTGCGCCGACGGGCCGGCGAAAGTGACGCCCCTCATGACCAAGGATCTCGCGGGGGTGGACGGCAAGGAGATCATCATGTCGACCGTCGAGTATGTGCCTGGTGGCCATTCCGTTCCTCATCGACATGATGCAAACGTGATCGTCTACGTGCTGGAGGGCGCGCTCACCATGCAGGTGGACGGGCATGAGCCGGTGACCCTGAAGCCAGGAGATACGTTCTATGAGAGCCCGGATGACATCCACCGCGTCTCTGCGAATGCGAGCAAGACGGAGCCGGCGAAGTTCCTGGTCTTCATGGTGAAGGACAAGGGTAAGCCACCTACGCGAGCTGTCGAAGGAGCCACCGCGCAATGATCGACGTTTACTATTGGCCGACGCCAAACGGCCACAAACGGAACATTCTGTTCGGCCAGACTGCGGACACCATTTCACGAAGTCACTGAGGGTTCAGCCGACCCCTTGCGGTTGTACGCGCAAGACGCGCGCCTCGCGGATTGGCAGATTGATGAATGCTGCTGAGAGCGCAAGCGTCATGTCCGCATACCACATCCACCCGTAGTCGCCGAATCTCACCAACGCGATTCCGCCCAGCCACGCCCCGAAGAATGCACCGATCTGGTGTGTGAGCAGCGTGAGCCCGAACAGTGTCGCGAGATAGCGCACTCCGAAGAGCTTGCCGACCAGTCCCGCGGTCGGTGGCACGGTGGACAGCCACGTGAATCCCAGCACGGCAGCGAAAACGTAGAAGGTCAATGCCGTGCGTGGCACTGAAATGTAGATTGCGATGGCTGCGGCCCGGGTGAAGTAGGTCCAGAACAGCAGCCATTTCATCCTGAACACGTTGCCGAGCGAGCCCGCGGTGAGGCTGCCGGCGATATTCGCGAGGCCGATAATCGCGAGCGACGTCGCGGCAACACTCGGCGGCAGGCTGCAAAGACTCACTTCGCCGGGCAGGTGCGTGACCAGGAATGCAATGTGAAAGCCGCAGGTGAAAAATCCTGCGTGCAGGTACCAATAGCTGCGATCACGCGAGGCGATGCGTAGCTGATCTTTGAGTGTGATCTCGCCGATCACGCCCGCGACAGCGTGACCTCGAGGTGCTGCGGGTTCGCCCACCACCGCGCGACCGAGCGGGATGGTGGCAATCGCCGCCGCGGCCATCGCGTACATTGCCGCCACCCAGCCAAAAGCGCTGATGAGCGCCTGGTAGAGCGGAGCGAAGACGAACTGCCCGAGACTCCCTCCGGCATTGATGAACCCGGACGAGAATCCCCTCTTCTCGGGCGCGATGCGTTGGGCGGTGGCGCCGATGAGAATCGAGAAACTGCCCGCACCAGCGCCCGCCGCCGAAATCACGCCCAAGGTCGAGATGAGCGCCCATTCGCTGGACGAGACCGTGGTTAGCGCCAGCCCCACAGCAAGGAGGAAGGCACCCGCGATCAGCACGCGCTCCGTTCCGTAGCGGTCCGCCAGGGCTCCAAAGATCGGCTGCACGGCGCCCCACACGAACTGCCCCACTGCCATCGCGAAGCTGATCGCCACGATTCCCAGCCCGGTACTGGTGTTGATGGGCGCGACATACAGCCCGAGCGACTGCCGGATTCCCATCGTGATCATCATGATCGCGGCGGCGGCGAGTACGATCGGCCAGGATCTTGAATTCGTCGTCACGGGAAATTCCATATCGCGGCGGGCAGTGTGCCCATTTCAGTATGATTCGCGGTTTCCAATCAAGGCCGCGGAGTCCGGGAAGATGCGCGTGATTAGAGCCGATAGTTATCGTCACATGCCCTGGAAGAATGGTGGCGGCGAGACGGCCGAGATCGCTATCTCTCCGCGACGGCTCCGGAGTCGATTCATTCGACTGGCGCATCAGCATGGCACGCGTCGATTCGGACGGACCGTTTTCCTCATTCCCCGGAGTCGACAGGACGCTCACGATCATCGACGGCGCAGGCCTGCAGCTCTCGATCGACGGGGTGTTCGTTGAGGTCACTACTGGCTCTGACCCGCTTGCATTTCGAGGTGATGCGCTGACCCATGCCACCCGTATCGGCGGTGCAGTGACGGATCTCAACGTCATGACTCGTCGTCACCGATTCAGCCACCGGGTGACCAGGGTTGATGCGTGGAGTGAACTCTTTCCGGCAGCCGATGCCTCAGTCGCGATGCTGTTCTCCAGTGGCGCAAGCCTGCGTGTGGCATCGGCACAGCAGAGCGAAATATTGCGAAACAGCGATTCCCTCTTGATGCAGAGGCCGTTCGGCTCGCTGCGCTTGAGTGGCGATCCTGCGGCGCTCGCCCTGTGGATCGAAATCTGCCCGCGCGCAGTTGAAAAAGGCCATGGAGTGTCAGCATGACAGGTCGCCGCTACCGGGATTCCGAACAGGTCGATTTCGCCATCGTGGGCTCCGGCGCGGCAGGCGCGATCCTCGCGCGTGAATTGGGCCGCGGCAAATTCTCCACCGTGCTGTTCGAGCAAGGTCCGCACCTGTCCCCGGCGGAATTCGAACACGATGAGCTCAAGTACTGGTACCTGTCCGGGATCACGAACAATGCGACCAGGAATCCGCAGACGTTCCGCAACGATCCCGCCCAGAAAGCCGTGCGCATCAAGGACAAGCCGCCGCTGTGGTACGCGCGAACCGTGGGCGGCACGAGCGTGCATTACACGGCGAATTGCTGGCGCTTTCACGACGTTGATTTCAACGAACGCAGCCGGCTCGGAGCGATCCCGGGCGCGGACCTGGCCGATTGGCCGATCAGCTACGCCGAGCTCGAGCCCTACTACACGAAAGTCGACTGGGAAATCGGCGTGAGTGGGTTGGCCGGCGCGAGCCCGTTCGAACCGCCGCGCACCAAGCCATATCCGATGCCGCCCGTGCCGGTGAAATCATCCGGGGTGCTGTTCGAGCGGGGCGCACGCAAGTTGGGCCTGCACCCTTTTCCCGCCCCGTTGGCGATCAACTCCCAGCCCTACCGAGGTCGGCCCGCCTGCGTGAACTGTGGCTTCTGTCACGGCTTTGCCTGTGAGGTGCGAGCCAAGGGCTCGACGCTGTTCTCGATGATTCCCGAGGCCGAGGAAAGCGGCCACTGTGAAATTCGTGCGGACAGCTACGTGGTGCGCATCGAGACCGACAAGCGCGGCCGCGCCACCGGTGTCGCCTACTTCGATCGCCAACGACGCGAGCATTTCCAGAAGGCGCGCGCGGTGATCGTCTGCTGCAATGGTGCCGAGACGCCGCGCCTGCTCCTCATGTCGGCCAATCCGTCCTTCCCGCAAGGACTCGCGAACTCGAGCGGAATGGTCGGCAAGTTCCTGATGTTCAACTACTCCTCGCGCGCCGCCGGTGTCTTCGAGCACGAGTTGAACGAATACAAGAGCGTGCAGGTGACGCGCATCCTGCACGATTTCTACGATTCCGATCCGAAGCGGGGCTTTTATGGTGGAGGCGGTATCGATGCGCGCATCGGACCGCAGCCGATGTACTGGGCGCTACGCACAGCCTTCGAAGGTCCATCCTGGGGCAGCGCATTCAAGGCCCGCCTGGCGGAATTTCCGCGCTCCATGCTCGTCGCTGGCCATGGTACTTCGCTCGCGGTCGCAACCAACAGTGTGAGCCTGGATCCCGAATTGAAGGATGACTGGAACATGCCGGCGATCCGCGTCACCTACAAGGATCATCCCGATGATCTCGCTAATGCGCGCTTCCTGCTGGATCGCTCCGTCGAGATTCTCGAGGCGGCCGGCGCCTTGAGCGTGACTCGCGCTCCGATCACCGAACAGACCTCAGGCATGCATCTCCTCGGCACCTGCCGGATGGGTGACGAACCGGCGACTTCGGTAGTCGACCGCTATCATCGCTGCCACGATATCCGGAACCTGTTCTTGTGTGACGGCAGCAGCCTGGTGACCTCGGGTCGCGGGCAGCCGACGATGACGATCCAGGCGCTCGCGTTTCGCGCCGCCGACCACATCGCCAACTTCGCGCGCCGGGGAGAGATTTGACAGGCGAGATCCCGGGCCGGATTCCGATTATCTACGTCGCCTTTGACTCATCTGGTCTCGACGGCACGAGCAGCGCTCCCAAGTGTTTCCCCAATGGCTGAGCACTCGCAGCCAACCCTCGGAAACAACATGCGCGCATTTTCGCGCCCAATGGAGCGGTGCTGCTGTTCCGACAGATGCAGGTCGTCCAGACCTTGCACCGTGTCTTCGATTCCGATGAGCGGATAGTCGTTGCCAAAAAGGATGTGCGAGGGATCCGCGAGCGTCGACAGTGCATTCCAGGCTGGCGCGTTCGTTACACTTGCAGTATCGAAGTAGAGCCTCTGCAGCTCGTGCATCGGACCTTGCGGTAGTTGCGCCTGCAGATCCGTGCGATAGCGAACGAGTCTGGCAATCCGATCGGCGAGCATCGGCAGAGAACCGCCGCCGTGCGAAAAGATGAAGCGGACCTTGTCGCAGCGGGAAAAGGCGCCGCTGTAGAGAAGGCTCGCGACTGCGCGCGTGGAGTCGAATGGGAACTCAATGAACGCAGGTGGTACGTCTGGCACGAGATTCGCACAACACTGCGCGACGGTGCGATGCACGAGAACCACCGCTTGACGTCGATTGAGACCTACTTCATCGAGCGCACCGGCACAAAGCACTTCGGCCTGCTGATCGACACGGGCATCTTCCAGGATCGCCCCCTGCCGTACTGGCCGGGTGAGACGCCTGAGATGCGGCGCGACTTCCTCAACGGAATTCACGTGAATGCGGCTGACTTCTTGTTGGTCGCCAAGTATGTGGTGTTCATCCAGGCGAAGTTTCACAATATCAACGACGAGTTGCACGACGAGCACATCCCCTGGGAACCGGTTATCGCAGTGCTCAAACAGGCGGGCTACACCGGCTACCTTTCGAGCGAGTACGAGGGCGCACGCGATCCCTGGCGCTCGCTCGAGCAGGTGCGCCGCCAGCATGCCCTGATCCGTAAGCTCGAGCGGCAATACGATTCCGGCCGGTAGAGGCCGCGGCCGACTCTCCCGGCGGTGATTGCGGCGCCGCACCCAGCATCAGTCGCACTCATGGGCACGATTCAAAAAAACCATTTCCGGCTTGTGGCGCGGGCGTTTAGGGTCGGCGCATGAACCACACCGCATTGGAGCCCCCACCCACGACACCCGCGCTCGCCATCGACCCGTTCTCGGATGCGGTATTGAATGACCCCTACGCGTTTCACGAGGAGCTGCGTGAAACAGCGCCTGTCGTGCGGCTTGAATCGCTCGGCGTGTGGGCGCTCGGCCGTTATGCGGAGGTCAGCGCGACGCTCAACAACTGGGAGACTTTCTGTTCGTCCGCGGGCGTCGGACTCAGCGATTTCAGAAAGGAGAAGCCATGGCGGCAGCCGAGCCTCCTTATCGAGGCGGACCCGCCACTACATACGCGCACGCGCGGGGTGATCACGAGCGTGCTCTCGCGGCGCGCCTTGAACGCCCTGCGGGCCAGTTTTCAGGCGGAGGTTGAGCGGCTCGCCGATGAGCTCGTGGAACGCGGCCGTTTCGACGCCATTCAAGATCTCGCACAGGCATTTCCGCTCAAGGTGTTTCCAGACGCGGTAGGCCTCGAGAACGAGGGACGAGAGAATCTGCTGCTCTACGCCGACATGGTGTTCAACGCCTTCGGGCCCCGTAACGCGCTGTTCGAGGCATCGACTCGCCGCGCTGCACCCGTAGTCGCTTACATCACAGAGCACTGTCGCCGCGAGAAGCTGCGGCCGGACGGGCTGGGCGCACAGATTCACGCGTTCGCAGACTCCGGCCAGGTGACTTCCGAGGAAGCGATGCTGCTCGTGCGCTCGCTGCTCACCGCGGGCGTTGATACCACAGTGAACGGCATTGGCAATGCACTCTTGAGCTTCGTGCGCCACCCGGATCAGTGGAAACTCCTGGCGGCAGAACCGCAGCTCGCCAGAGGCGCCTTCGAGGAAGCATTGCGTTACGAGTCTCCGGTGCAGACGTTTTTCCGTACGACAACTCAGCCAGTCGTCGTCAGCGGCGTACAACTCGGCGCGGGCGAGAAGATATTGATGTACCTCGGCGCGGCCAATCGCGACCGTCGTCGCTGGCCGGATCCCGATCGTTTCGATATTCGCCGCACCGCGAGCGGGCATGTAGCATTCGGATCCGGCATTCATGCGTGCGTCGGGCAGATGATCGCTCGACTCGAAGGTGAATTGGTCCTGACAGCACTGGCCAAACGCGTGGCCGTCATCGAGCCTGACGGCGAACCTGTTCAGCGCCTCAACAACACGCTGCGCGGGTGGCAAAATCTGCCCGTGCGTGTACGTCCGAAATGATGGAATCCGCCTCAATGCGTCAACCCTGCGTCCGCCGCTAGCGCAAGCGAGAAGATCATGGCCCGTCGTTTCGTCGATCTTTCCATCTATCTGGAGAATGAGGTGCTCTCCGATCCGCCGGCGCTCGCCCCGCGCATCGAGTATCAGAAGCACAAGGACACCATTCCCGAATTCCTGCGCATGCTGCCGGGCGTCACGCCCGAGGACTTTCCCGATGGCGAGGCTGCCGCCGCCGAGTGGGTGCATCTGACGACCCACAGCGGGACACATCTCGATGCGCCGTGGCATTTCCACTCGACGATGGACAAGGGCAAGCCCTCGATCACCATCGACCAGGTCCCGCTCGAATGGTGTTTCCAGCCCGGCGTAAGACTCGACTTCCGCCACTTTGCGGACGGTTACGTCTGCACCGCCCGCGACGTCGAAGCAGAGCTTGCGCGCATCCGTCACGAGCTCAAGCCCCTCGAAATCGTGGTGGTCAATACGCGCGCCGGCTCGCGCTATGGTCACAACGATTATGTGAATTCGGGCTGCGGCATGGGCTACGAGGCGACGATGTACCTGCTAGAGCGGGGCGTGCGCCTCACGGGCACCGATGCGTGGAGCTGGGACGCGCCGTTCTCCTACACCGCGCGCAAGGTGGCCGAGACAGGGGACAAGTCGCTCATCTGGGAAGGGCACAAGGCGGGCCGCGACATCGGCTACTGTCACCTCGAGAAGCTGCACAATCTCGAAAGCCTACCTGGCGACGGTTTCTACATTTCCTGTTTCCCGCACAAGGTGCGCGGCGGCTCCGCGGGCTGGACGCGCGCGGTGGCCATCTTCGACGACCCGTTGCTGCCGGGACGAACTACCAAATGATGCTCCATGGCTGCGGGCACGCAGGCCGCGTGTCGGCACCGGTTGCTGAAGCTCCAGGAGCGGGAGCGGTCGTGCGACGCGGGAAGCGCTCGGTCACCGTCGATGTTCACGCACATGCTTTCGTCCCCGAAGTCGAGCAGCTCGTGGCCGGTCGGCCAGAGAAGCTCGCTGAGCCCGAACTGCAGCGCCGATTCATCGGGGCCGCTTCGTACGAGCACAACCTAAAACACATGCTGCCCACGGCTGGCCCCAAGCTCACCAGTGTCGAGCTGCGCCTCAAGGACATGGACGCAATGGGCATCGATGTGCAGCTAGTGAGCCCGACCTCTACGCAGCATTACTACTGGGCCGACAACGATCTCGCCCGCGCGATCGTCCGCACCACCAACGAGCGCATCGCCGAAACCTGTGCGCACCATTCGGATCGCCTTGTTGCGCTCGGCAATATCGCGCTCCAGCATCCGGAGCTCGCTGTCGAGCAGCTCGATCATTGCCTGCACACGCTCGGGATGAAAGGCGTGGAGATTTCCTCCAGCGTCAACGGGCACGAGCTGGACGATCCGCTGTTTGAAACCTTCTGGGCGAAGGCCGAGGAACTGGGTGCGTTAGTGTTTCTGCATCCCTTCGGGACTTCGCTCGGCGAGCGCGTCAACCGCTTCTACTTGCAGAACGTCATCGGTCAGCCGATCGAAACCACGATCGCCCTCTCCCACCTGATCTTCGGTGGCGTGCTCGATCGGTATCCGGGACTCAAGCTCCTCGCGGCACACGGGGGCGGATATCTGCCGTCATACATCGGCCGCTCGAATCACGCCTGGAAGAACCGAGCCGACTCGCACACGACGCAGCGCACTCCTGCCGAATATCTACGGCGCATCTATTTCGACACGCTGGTGTACGAGCCCGAAGGCTTGCGTCACCTGGTCAACGTGGTCGGTGTCAGCCAGGTCATGGTGGGAACCGATTATCCGTTCGACATGGGTTCGTACGATCCTCACGGACTGGTGGATTCACTAGCAGATCTGTCCGACGCACAGAGAGCCGCCCTCCTCGGCGGCAACGCGTTGCGTCTACTGGGACTGCAACAAGCGACGAGGCAAGCATGACGGCGGTGAACAAGGTTCTCATTGTCGGTGGAGGCATCGGCGGACTCTCGGCGGCGATCGGTCTGCGGCGCGCAGGGATCGACGTCGACCTCGTGGAGATCAAGAAGGAATGGACGGTGTACCACGTCGGCGTCGTCATCCAGGGCAACGCCATTCGTGCTCTGGCTGCTCTCGGCATTGCCGAGAAATGCGTGGATGCGGGCTTCCCCTACGACGGGCTCGAGTTCTGCGATCTCGAGGGACACGTCCTGATGGATATTCACGGCATCCCACTCGCCGGGCCGAACTTGCCGTCTGATCTCGGGCTGGCACGTCCGGCTCTGCACAGAGTGTTGTCGGAATCCGCGCTCCAGCTCGGCACCAAAGTGCGCCTCGGTGTGAGCTTTACGGACATCACCGAAGGGGGCAAGAAGGCCTCCGTTGCGTTCACAGACGGCAGTCGAAGTGACTATGACCTGGTGATCGGCGCGGATGGCGTGTTTTCGAAGACACGCAAGCTTCTGTATGGCGATAAGTACGTGCCCGCTTTCACCGGCCAGTGCGTGTGGCGTTACAACCTGACACGACCACCGGAAATGACGCGCGCTGCGATGTTCGTCGGACTCGAGGGCGGCAAGTGCGGATACATTCCGCTCTCGAAGGACACATGCTATGCGCTGCTCGTCCAGGCGGAATCCTCGGACTGGCGGCTCCCCGAGGAACAGCTTGCTTCGATCTTTCGGGCGCGCCTTGCGCGTTGCACGGGGCTGATGGCGCGCTTGCGCGATCAGATCACTGATTCGAGCCTCGTCGTGTATCGGCCGCTGGAAGCCGTGTTCGTTTCGGCGCCCTGGCACCGCGGTCGGATCGTCATGCTCGGCGATGCGGTGCACGCCACCACGCCGCACATGGGACAAGGTGCTGCCCAGGCGATAGAGGATGCCGTGGTGCTCGGCGAACTGTTGGCGCGCGATGAGCCGCTCGCAGACCTGCTGGCGCGTTACTCCGCGCGGCGTTACGAGCGCTGCAAGTTCGTGTTCGAAGCGTCGCTCCAGATCGGCGAGTGGGAACAGCATCCCGGTCCCGACGCCAATCCAATGGGCCTGACCGCCAAGCTGATGCCGACCCTCGCGGCGCCGATCTGAAGGAGGATGCCAGTGCCAGTGGAGTTTCGCCTGGGGACTTTTTCGGTAACGAACGGCGCGCGCTATCCCGGCCTCGTAGTGAGTGAACGCGCAGTTGCCTTCAGTTCGGTGGACTCCTTCCTGAGTCGTACGGGGAAGGGGCTGAATGGTGCCGACTCGGTGCTCGCGTTACTGAACGATTGGGAACACAACTTCGCGGCGCTCCAGCGTGCAGCGCAGGCCTTGGCCGAAGCCAGCGCACCTGAACTCGCTCGTGAGGCAGTGGCCGTGGAATCCCTGGTATTTCATCCTCCGGTGAACCTGCCACGACAGATCTTCTGCTCTGGCGCCAACTACAAGAAGCACGTCGTGGACATCATCGTTGCGCAAACGATGGAAGAAACGAAACACATGAATCCCGAAGAACGACGCGCCTACGGCACGCAGAAGATGGAGGAGCGTGCGGCGAAGGGCACGCCCTTCTTCTTCGTCAAGGCGCAATCGACCGTGTCCGGGGCGCGCGATCTACTGGTGCTGCCTGAAGATGTGAAGCAACCCGACTGGGAGCTCGAACTCGGCGTCGTCATTGGCCGCCCGGCGCGCCGCGTGTCGCGCGAGCGCGCGCTCGAGCACGTGGCAGGTTACGTGGTGGTCAACGACATCACCAGTCGCGAGCGCGTGAATCGCCGGCCGGGTGACATGCGCGAGATGGGAATGGACTGGGTCGCGAGCAAGTGCTCGCCCGGCTATCTGCCGATGGGACCTTACCTGGTGCCCGCGCAGTTCGTCGGCGATCCGCAAGCGTTGCAGGTGACGCTCAAATTGAACGGCCAGACGATGCAGAATGAGTCCACGGCCGACATGATCTTCGGTGTCGCGCGCCTGATCGAGGACCTGTCGCGCCTGGTGCTGCTGCAGCCGGGCGACCTCATCTGCACGGGCTCCCCCTCAGGGAACGGCATACACCACGGTCGGCTGCTGCGTGCGGGTGATGTCATTGAAGGCACGATCACCGGTCTCGGCACTCAGCACAATGTCTGCGTCGCCGAAGGCGACGCCTGAGGAGTTCGCATGAAGACCGTCACGCGTCGAGTCGTCACGGGGCACGACCCGCAGGGTCTCGCGATCGTGCGTCAGGACTCCGAGCTCTCCGCTCTCGACATCGGAGCTGGCATCGCAAAGTTCACGCTGGTATGGACCACCGATCGTTCGCCCGCGAGCAACAATGACGAGACGGATGGCGCACAGCGAGCGGTGGGACTCACGTCGCCAGGCGGTACGGTGCTGCGCATGGTGGATTTCAAACCGGGCATGCGCTCGCCCATGCATCGCACCAGCTCAATCGATTACGGCATCGTCCTCGATGGACTTATCGACCTCGAGCTCGATAGCGGTGAAGTACGGCATCTCAAAGCAGGTGACGTGGTGATCCAGCGCGGCACGAACCACGCGTGGCACAACCCCGGACGCAGCTGGTCGCGCATGGCGTTCGTCCTGGTGGACGCGGAGCCCGCACGTGTCGGCGGTCGAGTTCTCGAGGAGATCCTGCCGTGAAGCTCGCAACCTTGCCCAATGGCATGCCAGACGGTCGCTTGGTCGTCGTCTCCCGCGACCTGTCGCGCGCGGTGTCCGCAGCGAATATCGCACCGACACTCCAGCAAGCGCTCGATCAATGGAGCGTATCCCTCCCGCGCCTCGAGAAGTTGTACGGCGAATTGTGTGCCGGGCGCGCACCTGGCGCTGTGGCCTTCAATGCAGGTGCCGCACTCGCGCCGTTGCCGCGTGCCTGGCAATGGTTGGACGGCTCGGCCTTCCAGTCGCATGGCGACCTGATGGCCAAAGTATTCAAGATCACCAACCCTCAATCCGAACGCCCGCTGATGTACCAGGGTTTGTCCGACCGGCTTCTGGCGCCACGCGAGGACGTGCCACTGCCGAGCGAAGCCGACGGCATCGACTTCGAGGGGGAGTTTGGCGTGATCACCGACCAGGTGCCGATGGGGAGCTCAGCCACTGCCGCCGCTGCACACATCCAGCTCATCGTGCAGGTCAACGATTGGTCGCTCCGCACGCTGGCCCCCATCGAGATGAAAACAGGATTCGGCTGGATCCAGGCCAAGCCGGCCTGCAGCATGGCGCCTGTCGCGGTCACGCCTGATGAACTGGGACACGCCTGGAAGGACGGACGTGTGGCGCTGCCACTCAAGGTCTGGTGGAACGGTCGTCAGTTCGGCGCTGCTAACGGCTACGCGATGGCGTTCAGTTTTCCGCAACTGGTAGCACACGCAGCGCGTACGCGTCGGCTGTCCGCGGGGACCATCATCGGATCCGGCACCGTTTCGAACGAGAACTACCGCGAGGTGGGCTCGAGCTGCATCGCCGAGCGTCGCGGCATTGAAACAGTGGACCTCGGCGAGGCACGGACTCCTTACATGCGGTTTGGTGACACGGTGCGCATGGAGGCACAGCTTGCCGATGGCTCACCGCTCTTTGGCGCCATCGAGCAGCGCGTGGTCCAGGCGCCGGCTGCCTAGGTCAGCGGACTGCCGCCCACCACGCACCGCAACGACTCGCTTTCCCATTCAGACTATGAAGGTCATCGTCACCGGCGCCGATGGATTCATTGGCCGCGCGCTGGTGGCGCGCCTGTTGTCTGGTGCAGGCGAGGTGCCGCTGCCTCTACCGATCACACGTTTGATGTTGCTCGATCGGTGTTTCGCCGCGCGTGCGTCCGATCCCCGTGTGCATCAGATCTCTGGGGATTTCGGCGATGACCATGTGCTCGAACAAGCGCTGGCAAGCGGCGCAGACCTCGTATTCCATCTCGCCAGCATCCCCGGCGGCGCGGCGGCGCGCGATTTCGCACTTGGCTTGCGCGTGAATCTGCAGGCGACGATCAATCTGCTCGAAGCGTTGCGACTCCGGATGAGCCGTCCAATCCTGGTATTCGCAAGCTCCATTGCCGTATACGGTGTACCGCTCCCGCCGCTCATCGACGAGGATACGCTGCCCGAGCCGAGCCTGAGCTACGGAGCACAGAAGCTGATCGGCGAGATCCTGGTCCGTGACTATAGCGAACGACAGTTCATCGATGGGCGGGCGCTGCGACTGCCCGGGATCGTCTCAAGACCACCGCAAGCCTCGGGACTGCTGTCTCAGTTCCTGAGCAATCTGATCCGCGAACTGTCTGCGGGCCGGAGTTTCATGTGTCCGGTGTCATCGGGCGGAAGGAGTTGGTGGATGTCGCGGCCCTGTGTCGTCGACAACCTGCTGCATGCCGCCGCTCTGCCGGCTGAGAGCGCCGCACAACGCCGGGTTTGGCTGCTGCCCGTGCTGCATGCGTCGATGGAGGAGATCGTTGGCGCGATCGGGCGCGTGCGCGGCGAGGACGTGCGGCAGCGAGTGAGATACGAGCCTGATCGCGCGCTCGAGGCACAGTTCGCGAGCTATCCCCCGCTCAACAGCCCCAAGGCGCTGGCCGCAGGTTTTCGACCCGACGGCTCGCTCGAAGCCCTCGTGCGCCGTTCGCTGGAAAAGTTCTGAACACCGCAGGGATCAGGCTCGTGAGGGTGGCGGACGGAACGCAAGTCCCTCGCGTTCGAGTTGCGCCTCCGCCTCGCGTTCCAGCGTCAGGTACCGCTGCACGCTCGAACGCTGTTCCATGCGGCGCGCGTGATCAGCGTAACCCGGAAATGCTGTCCCGTCGAAGCCGGCACCGGTGACTCTGAACCAGACCCAGTAGATGTAGGCGTCGAGCGCCGACCAGTTACCGAGCAACCAGTGCTGCCCGCGCAGTCGGGCTTCAATGAGCTGGAAGTTGCGCGTCATGTCGGCTGCGGCGATATCCCACACTCGCTTGCGCCCTTCCTCGACATCGCAGAAGAACTGCGGGAAGCGTAACCGTGTCACGAGAGGATGGAGTCCCGAGGCGCACCATGCGAGGTCGCTCAGGATGCGTGCGTCCGTCAGCGGCTCACCCGTGAATGGCAGAAGCCTTGCCTCCGGAAAGCGGCGTGCGAGAAAGGTGAGGATCGCCACGTTCTCGGTGAGCGGCTCCCCATCCACCAGCAGCAAGGGGACCTTGCCTTTGGGATTCTGGGCGAGATACTCCGGCGAGCGATGCTGGCCGGCCATGAATCGAATGAGGCGCGGCTCGAACTCGATACTTCCTTCGAACAGGCTGATGATCGGCACACGTGCGCAGGTACCCGGAGCAAAGTAGAGTGCAAGTGCCATCGCTCGTGACCCCTCGTTCGTTATCGACTCCGCCCGATCAGTGGTAGCGAAGTGCGACCGTCGCGCGACGAGCGCCTTCGACGAGCGACTGCAACTTGGCCCATGCGATCTCGTGATGGATGCGCCCGCCAAAACCGCAATCCGTACCGGCAATGACGTTTTCCTTCCCGACGATGCGCGCGAAACGCTGAATGCGCCCGGCAACCAGGTCGGGATGCTCGACGAGGTTGGTCGCATGACTCACGACGCCGGGGATGAGGATGCGCCCCTCAGGCAGCCTGGCCGTCTCCCACACCTGGTACTCGTGCTCGTGGCGTACATTGGCGGCTTCGAACAGATACGCACCGGCTTTTACGGCGAGGATCACCTCGAGCAGGTCTGCAAGCGTGATGTCGTTCGCGTGCGGACCGTGCCAGCTGCCCCAGCAGATGTGGTAGCGAATGCGATCTTCGGGGATGCGTTCGAGCGCATGATTCAGTGCTTCGACGCGCAGTAAGCAGCGCTTGCGGTATGACGCGAGGCCCATCGCGATGCCGATGCGATCCCACAGCGCCGCGGTCCAGGCATCGTCTACCTGTACGAGGAAACCTGCGCTAGCGATGGTTTCGTATTCGACTCGCAGCGCATCGGCCAGGGCATACACGAACTCTTTGTCGCTCTTGTAGTAATCGTTTTCACGATAGGGCTCGATACTTGCCGGCGCGGTGACCGGAAGAAACGATTCGGTGACTGAAACCCCGCCGAGTGCTGCGCGCAGATTATCGACATCCCGCTGAATGAAGCGCTGGCCGATATAGGACACGGGCGCCACGCACACACTGACGGTCGGGCGGCTGGAAGGACTCGCCGATTGGTAACCAGAAGAATAGAACAGAGTGCCCATCCGTGTGGCTTCGGTGTAGTAACCGGGAAAATCTGCGCGATCCTTGCCCTGCAGGAGTGCAGGCTTGCGGTCGGGGCTCGCCGCGCGTTGTTCAAAACCGCCGAGCCGTTCGTCGAGATAGGCGAGCCAGTGCCGCTTGCCCAGTTCGCCATCATTCACAACGTCGATTCCGACTTCCACCTGGCGGCGCACGATCGCATCGACCTCGCGCCGCAATCGCGCTTCGTAATCCGCTGCCAGCGGGTCGAGACCTTCCGGAATCGGAAGGCTCCCGACATGCGTAGTCAGGATGCGCTCGGTACTGCGCTTCATCCGCGCTGCAAGCCTAGAAATTCACGGCGAACCGAATACCGTAGGTTTGCGGCGGGCGGAGCGTCGCGGCAGTCAACGTAGCACCGGCGAGCGGGTTCGGGAACGTTGACTGCATGACGTCCTCGTCCTCGATGTTCTCAATGTAGGCCGAGACGCTCCAGTGACTGGGCGAGTCGTAAGCGATGGAGGCACCGCTCATCCAGTACGCGTCCTGGACTTCGAGATCCAGAAACTCGAGGCCCGTCAAAGTATCCGACTGGTAGTGCGTGTGCGCATCGAATACGAAGCGGCCACCATTGCCGAGCGGCAGCTTCTGCTGGATACCAAGATTAAATGTCCATTCGGGCGACTGCGGAGGAGTCTTGCCACTGCAATCGACGATGAACGGCGTCGGCGGCGGGGCACCGACAAAGGGGCAGGACGTGCCCGGTGGCGGCCCGAAGTTCGGCAGGTTGTAGACGAACTCGTCGTACTCCGCATCGAGATACTGCACGTCGGCTGCCAGCAGCGTGTTGGTCGTCGCCAGGAACTGCAGCTCCAGCTCGATGCCTTTCATCGTTGCCTTGCCCACGTTCTCCGTCGGGAAGATCACCGTGCCGGTGCTGTCGCGGCCGAGGTGTGAGATCTGCTGATCTTTGTACTTCCAATAGAACGCTTCGCCGTTGAGCTGCAGGCGATCGTCGAGGAAGCGATTCTTGGAGCCGAGCGTGTAGGCCGTGATCTTCTCGGGGTCGTACGTCGGGTCATCATGCGAAAAGAAAAATCCGCCGGCCTTGAATCCGGTCTCCACCGAAGCGTAGAGCAGAGATTGCGGAGCTACGTCCCATTCGGCGGCGGCCCGCCAAGTCGTCTCCGACCAGGTTTTGCTCGTGTCGAGCACGATCGGCGCTCCCGGTATCGTCACCTGCCCTACGCCGCCAAAGCAGAACTGTGGCCCCGCCGGTGGCGGAATGAAGACGCCCGGGCACAGCACCTGCGCCGCATTGAGCACGCCCTCGAAGTCCTTGTCGTCGTGCGTGTAGCGCACGCCGCCCGTCAAGCGAAAGGCATCGCTGAGTTTGAAAGTGATCCGGCCGAATCCGGCGTAGCTCTTGGTCGTAGGGTTGTAGTCCTGCGCCGAGGCGTTGTACTGCTGATCGTAGGTCGGCGTGGAATCGATGTCCTCGTCCAGGTAGTACGCACCGAGCAGATAGTTCACCGTACGATCGGTGTTCGATGCGAATCGCACCTCGAGCGAACTCTGCTTGTCGGTTTCTTCCTGATCGATCAGGAAGCTAGGTGCAACGCTGAAGTAGTCGATTTCACCGTGACGATATGCGGGAATGACCGTGAGTGTGCCCGCATCGGTCTTCCAGTCAAGTGTAACGCTTGCGCCCCAGTAGGTGTTGTCCTGCGTCAGCTTGACGGGCGTGGGAACGAACAGAGCCTTCTGCAGCAGCGGTCCGTAGAAATCTCCGGCCGTGAAGATGAGCGTCTGCGAATAGATGGCGTTGATCGGGTCCGACGCCGCGCCGGCGCGTGCTCCCGCCGCCGTGAAGCCACCGGCAGGATCAAGGATCGTCGCGCCGACTCCCTTGCCTCCCATGTGGTAGTAGTCGGTGCTCGCCAGCAGTGAGAATGCGTCGTTCGGCGTGAAATTCACTTGCAGGCGGCCAGCCTGCGACTTTTCGTCGTCCGTGCCATCCGAGAAATACCCATCGTGCTCGACAATTTGCGCAGCGGCGCGCGCCGCCACGGTGTCCCCAAGTGGTAAGTTCACTGCACCCTCGAATCTCACCAGCCCCTCGTTGCCCACGTCGAGCGTGGCATCGCCGCCCAATTCCTGCGTCGGCTTGCGCGTGATGAGGTTGAGCGCTCCGCCCGTGGCATTGCGACCGTACAGAGTGCCTTGTGGCCCTTTGAGGATCTCCACTCGATCCAGATCGTAGAAATGTCCGCCGACACCCGACGGGCGCGCGAGCACTACATCATCAAGATTCACCGCGATCGCCGCATCGGAGAGAGCGTTGCCATTGAAGTTGCCGACGCCGCGAAGATAGAGAAGCGGATAAGGGCCGGCTGCAGCCGAAACCTGCAACGATGGTACCAGGGCGGAGAGGTCCTGCACGCGAGTCACGCCCGCATCGCTCACGGCGTCACCCGACAACGCGCTCACCGGCAGTGCGGCGCGCTGCAGGCTCTCCTCCACTCGCTGCGCAGTAACCACAACTTCTTCCAGGCTTGCGGATGCGGTCTCCTGCGCGTGGACTCGTGGTTCAAGCGCCACACTCGTGATCACGACCAGGACCGGTACGAGAGAAGTTCGCATGGCATTCCCCTGTGCATGCAGAGCAAGGCTCGAGCCAGCCTAACCAGCAGCGGGAAGCGCCGGAAATGAATTGGCTAAATCCGCGCGATTCGAGAAAGCGATCGATCTCTTGTGGCCCTCCCGCGACGGCGTGAAGGATGGCTAAGCGGAAGCGATCTCGCGGTGCAGGCGCAGCAGTTCCGGAATGCGAGCGGGTGGTCGGCGGCCGAGACCGCATTCACAGGCGATACCAAAGCCGGGAAGGATTCGGCTCGCGGACGCTAGCTTGCGACACACAGCATCGACGCCATCGTCCAGGTGCACGAGACCGAGAAAGATCTCAGTGGCAACGGGTTTCCTCAACCTGGCGAGTGGCGCGAAGTAAGCTTCGTCGTCCCGGTCGATCGGTACAGGAAGGTGAATCCACTCGATCGACCGATGAATCTGTCCGATCAGGCGGTTGGCAAGATCAGTCACGACACTCGTGTCCTTCGGCTGGATGATGTGCGAACCATCCGGGTCGCCGTAGCAGAAGTGAACGCCCACTTCGATGCCGCGTGGGACGGCATCGACCAGGCCGGCTACGGTCGACATCATTTCCTCCCGCTTGAGCTGGCAGCCCAGCTGATGGACATCGGGACCGAAGCGTTTCAACCACTCGGTCGACTCTGAGATCTCCGTTTCGGCCGCCAGGTCCCATTGAATGGCCAGATCTCGGTGAGGAATCGCCTCGCAAATCTCTTCCAGCTCACGCTTCATGGCCTCCTCATAGACCGGCAACACGTCGTAGTAGTGCTTCGGGTGCAGGAAAGCGAAAACCACAACGGTCGGCGTCGGCAGGCTCACCTGGAATCGGGTGCCAGATGCAACGCGGCCCGCGTCGCGGTGACGAAGGAACGCTGCGTACGAGGAGCGCGCCATCTCGGCATAGCCGAGGGGGTTGAAGCGTAAGGTCGCAGGATCCCGGCCCGACTTCACGCCGAAGAGAGGAAAACTCTGTGGGACTGGGCCACCGAACACCGGGGTTTCCTGGATGAGCTCGAGCCCCTGCACCGACTTCAGCCGCTGGCCCTGGTAGCCGATCCACTTGAGTCGCTCACCCGTCTCGCCATCAGGAATGCGCTTGACCAGAGGCCCAAGAATCGAGCCCACCACCTCAAACACCGCATCCGCCGAACCCAGCGGAATGCTTCCTACGAGATGAACCGTGCGCGACGGGGAAGTACTCGTCATTGGACTGGCCTCTGCGACCTCGAAGCGCGCGGATCATCCCATCGCCGGCGCACCGCGGGAAACGAATCGGGTCGATGGTCGTGATTCACCGCGTTGATCGCTGGCTGAGGTAGCATGGAGCCTCAAACATCCCGGAAGGCTCCGGCGCGCCGGATGGGTGGCAGCGTTGCGATGGCAGTACGCTACAAACATCTCGATCTCAATCTCCTCGTGGTGCTCGATGCGCTTCTCGTCGAGAAGAGCCCGACCCGGGCGGGCGAGAAGGTTTTCCTCAGCCAGTCGGCCGTAAGCAGTGCACTGGCGCGGCTCCGGGCGCATTTCAACGATGAGCTGCTGGTGCAGGTGGGCCGTCGCATGGAGTTGACCCCTCTGGGGCAGAGCCTTGCCGCTCCGGTGCGGGAAACGCTGCTCAAGATCCAGTCAACCTTCGAAACACAGCCGGAATTCGACGCGCGGACCTCACGCAACCACTTTCAGATCGTCGCTTCCGACTACATCGTCAGCGTGCTCATGGGCGAAGTCATACGCCGCGCGAGTATCGAGGCGCCAAAGGTCAGCATCGAAATGGTGCAGCCCAACGAGCACCCGCGCGAAGCGCTGGACCACGGCAACGTCGACATGCTGATCTTCCCGGAATACCTCATGTCCCAGGAGCACCCGAAGCGTACGCTGTTTGAAGAATCGCAGAGCTGCGTGGTGTGGACGGGCAACACGCATGTGGGGGACACGCTCAGTCTCGAGCAATACCTGTCCCTCGGTCATGTCGTCTGCCGCATGGGGGCCACGCGCGTGCCCGCCTTTGAAGAATGGTTCGTCGAAAAGTACGGCCACGTGCGCCGGATCGAGACCATGGTCAACAGCTTCACGGACATGCTGCGAGTGCTGGTCGGTACGCAGCGGATTGGCACGACACACACCCGGCTCGCCACTCTTTTTGCGCGCATCATGCAGCTGCGCGTGCTGACGCCGCCCTTTGAGTTTCCGCCACTCGTCCTAGCGCTGCAGTGGCACAACTACCGCGATGCCGATCCGGCTAGCCTCTGGATGCGCAAGCTGATCGCGGAAGTAGCCGCGTCGATCTGACTTCCCGCCGCTTACCGGGGCCGGCTGCCTCGGCTCTACGGTGAGCGCGGCTTGCGCGTCGGCGTGTATCCCTCGACGAAACCGACATCCCACTGCGCAGGTTCCATCATATAAGGAGCGAGGTTGTGCACGAAGCTGAAGAAGCCGAACATCGGATCCCAGGTCCTCGGCACCCAGTTGTCATCGAGTGCATCGGAATCGGCTCCGTACTCCGCCTGCCCGCCGGCCGGGCATGGCAGGTAACAGAACAGAGATGAGGCGATACGGTGCCGCCCAAGTCCCCAGGTGGATTTCGGCCACCCCCGGCGTTCCATGTAGTTCGCGCCAACCATGATCTCGTCTACATCCTCGACGCCATAGTTCACGTGATCGAAACGCAGCTGGCCGTCCAAGCCTGGGAACGGCAGTGAAGCGTTGAGAAGGTAGATGTTGTGGTGATCGCGGCAGCCGTCGGCGCGCCCGAAGATGCCGAAGGTGCGCTGCACGTCACTCAGCCGGAAGTTCAGTCGATCGCGGTAGAACGCCCAGGACTTTTCGAAGTCCGGCACGCGAAACACGACATGCTGGATCACCGTGGGACGTGCCTTGAGACGCCACTTCCGGTGCTGGTTCAGCCTGCGGATGCTTCCAGGAGAATTGCAGGGATCCGGTGCCGACACGACCGGTGTCTTGTGGAATACGCGCAGGGCGATGGCGAGACCGTCATCGTCCAGGCAGTGTGCGGTGCCGTCACTATCGCGCCGCACCTCGCGGTCGGTACCGAGGCTGCGGACGAGGCTTTCCAGGCTCGCTTCCGAATCTACGCCCCAGGCGGTTTCATGCACACCGGTACCGAGGATCCTCGAGCGCGGAATTGCGGGATCCGAAACGGCGCGCAGGATCACGTTCGACCCTTCGTCGAGCCGGAAATGAGCGTGGGTATCGCTCTTCTCGAGCAGCGGCAGCCCGAAATCCTCGAAATAACGGGTGCTGGTCGCAACGTCTTCGACCCCGTACAGAACTGTTTCGATGCCATTGATGGCCATGGCGCTACGTCCTCCGGCTCGCGGATGCTGCAGGCAAGGCTAGTGCCGGGCCGGCGCGGGGTGAAATCGATTGGCTCAATCCCCGGCAACGGGAAAAGTGATTTCTCTGCCCCGCTGTGCCGGCGCAACATCAGCCGAACTATGGGCGGGGTGAAAAACGTGCTGGTCGTCGGGGGCGGCATTGCCGGGCTGTCGTCTGCGATTGCGCTTCGACGCGCCGGCATTGGAGTCGACCTGATCGAAGTCAACACCAACTGGACGGTCTATCACGTCGGCCTGGCTGTGCAGAGCAATGCGCTCCGTGCCCTGGCAGCACTGGGGGTTGCCGAGGCGTGCGTGGCTGCTGGATTTCCCTTTAACCACGTCAGTTTTCGCGACCGCAACGGGAAGCTCCTCGGCCAGGTCAGCGGTCTGCCCCTTGCCGGCCCCCACCTGCCCGCCAATCTCGGCATTACGCGCCCGGCGCTGCATCGGGTGCTGAGCGAGGCGGCGCAGAGCCTCGATACGCATATTCGACTCGGCGTTACCATCTCCAAGCTCGAGCAAGATGTCGGGCAGGTAAGTGTTGCGTTCACGGACTCGAGCTGCGTTGATTACGATGCGGTGATTGGCGCCGATGGCATCCACTCGAAGCTCAGGAGCCTCCTGTTTGGCGAAGAGCGCCAGCCTGGATTCACCGGGCAGAGCACCTGGCGCTACAACGTGCCGCGCCCGCCCGAGCTCGACCAACCGTTCTTCGTAGACATGCCCGGCGGTACTGCCGGCTTCATGCCGTTGGATGCGGAGACAGGTTATGTGCTGCTGGTGCAGTCCGAGCCCGGGAATCCGCGCCTGCCGCCCGAAGAGCTCGCCGAGATCTTTCGTTCGCGCCTCGCGATCTGTGAAGGCCCGTTGGCAGAACTGCGCGAGCACATTCGAGACCCGCGCCAGGTCGTCTACCGGCCCCTGCACTCGATCTTCATGCCGGCACCGTGGCATGTGGGCCGAGTGCTGCTAATCGGGGATGCCGTACACGCGACAACACCGCACCTCGCCCAAGGAGCGGCGCAGGCGATCGAAGATGCCGTCGTACTCGGCGAGCTGCTGGTCCGCGACCAGCCGATCGAGGCACTGTTCACGGCGTTTTTGAACCGCCGCTTCGAGCGCTGCAAGCGTATCTACGATGCGTCCCTGCAAATCGGCGAGTGGGAGCAGCGTCCAACGCCCGAAGCCAATCGCGTCGCGCTGGTGGCGAGTCTCTTTCCTGTGTTTGCCCAACCTATCTGAGGATTGATTCATGGTCACCCATGTGCACTTTGTCGGCAGTATCGGCCTCGATTCCACCGAAGAGGTATTCGAAAGCGTAGGTGCAACTGTCAAGGCACTGATAAAACGCTGTCCGGACGGAGAAATCGGCGGCCGAAGATTGTGGATCAGTTATCAATGGCCGGTGCTGCGTGCGACGTCATTCCTCGAGCCCGCGAGCGACAACGCGGTGCCGGGCATGGGCCTCTGCGTCTTGCGTGTGAAGCCCGGCGCGCCAGCCGGTGATATTCATTTCGGCGAGCTTGGGTACGCGCGCGAGGCACGCACCTCGTACCAGGACTTTCTGACTGCGCGCAAGCGCGGCCTCGTCGACGCCGGCACTCGTTTCCAGGTCAGTCTGCCGACGCCGGCCGCAGTCATCGGCGCGTTTGTTGTGCCGCTGGACCTTCCGAAGGTCCTTCCTGCATACGAAGCAGCGATGCTCAGGGAGGTCGCGAAGATCTGCGCCGCGATCCCTCACGCCGATCTCGCCATTCAATGGGACGTCTGTATCGAGATGATCCAGTGGGACGGGCGGGTAGCGATCATGCCATCGTTTCCGGGCATGGCGCAGGCGTTCGCCGACGCTTTCGCGCGTCTGTCGGTGGCAGTACCCAATGGCGTGGAGCTCGGATTTCACCTGTGCTACGGGGACATGGATGCGAAGCACTTTGTTGAACCTGCAGACCTGGGCAAAGCAGTCGAACTCGCGAATCTGATCCTCGAGAATGCGGGGCGAACGGTGAATTGGATTCACATGCCGGTACCCATGGATCGCGCCGATGCTGCGTACTTCGCGCCGCTTAGGAGTTTGAAGCGCGATCCGTCGACCGAGCTGTATCTCGGGTTGGTGCATGCCAAGGACGGCGTGGAAGGTACTGTGCGCCGAATGAAGACCGCGAGCGCGTTCGTGCAGGGCTTCGGTATCGCGACGGAATGCGGTATTGGACGGGCGCGCACGCGTGAGCTCGCCCGCGAGATCATGCGCGTTCATGCCGGTGCCGCACAGGCGTTCTCGGGATGAGCGCGGCGCACCTGGAGTTGCTCTAGTTGACGCGAATCCACGCCGTTCGGGCCCGGCAGATACTCGATTCGCGCGGGCGGCCTACGGTTGAGGCAGAAGTTGAGCTGCAGGATGGCACGCTGGGGCGAGCCTCGGTTCCGTCCGGAGCGTCGACCGGTACCTCTGAGGCGCACGAGCTGCGCGACGGCGATCCTGAGCGCTACGAGGGGCGTGGTGTCCTCCGCGCCGTCGCGAACGTGCAATCTGAAATCGCCTATGCTCTTCAAGGTTACGAAGCGGCCGACCAGGAGCGCCTCGATACGCGTCTACGTGAACTGGACGGCACGCCGCAACTCAGCCGGCTCGGTGCAAACGGAATTCTGGCGGTCTCGATCGCGAGCTGCCGGGCCGCCGCGGCGAGGCTGAAGCGACCGCTGTTCGTGCACATTGCGGAGCTCTCGGGAAGCGACTCGTATCTGTCGCCGACCCCAATGGTCAACATCCTGAGCGGCGGGTTGCATGCGGGGCGGAGCATGGATATCCAGGACTTCCTCGCCATTCCCCTGCGTGCCCGGTCGATGTCCGAAGCCATCCACACGATTGCGCGCGTGCGGGCTGCCGCCGATGCGGTGGCGCGCGAACGCGGTATGGCGACGCTGCTTGCGGATGAGGGCGGGTTGAGCCCAGGTCTGCCAACTCCCATTACGGCACTTGAAATGATGATCGAGTGCATCGAGGCCGCGAGACTCCGGCCGGGCGACGACATCGGCATCGCTATCGATGTAGCTGCGACTTCTCTGCGCGATTCCAGCGGCCAATACCGCCTGGAAGTTGAAGGTCGCACCGACAGCACTCCGCAGATGATCGCGCGAATCCGGGACTGGACGCGACGCTACCCCGTTCTTTCGATCGAAGATGGCCTGCATGAGGACGACTGGGAAGGATGGGCGCAGCTGACCTCGGAATTCGGATCACACATTCAGATCGTAGGCGATGATCTCTTTACCACCAATCCCGAGCGGCTTGCGCGCGGCATTCGCGAGCGCGTTGCCAACGCCGTACTCATCAAGCCCAACCAGATCGGCACACTGACCGATACGTTGCAGGTCATCTCATCCGCGCGCGCGGCGGGGTACAACGCCATCGTTTCGGCGCGCTCCGGAGAGACCGAAGATGTGTTCATTGCGGATCTTGCCGTGGGCACGTCTGTCGGTCAGATCAAGATCGGTTCCCTGCGCACGTCGAGTACCGTCTGCAAGTACAACCAGCTCCTGCGGATCGAAGAGTACGCCCGCGTCCGATATGCGGGCACCCCGCGTTTCGGCAGCGCGTAAGGTCAGCGCTTGCGGCTCACCTCAATACCGCTGCCGATATTGAGCAGCACCGAATCGAATTCGAGCTCGCGCGCACGCTTCTGATAGGCCAATGCTGCCGGCCGCGCCATTTCCGGCTGCAGCATGTTGTCGCCGACGACAATCGCACCGGAGCGCAGCTTTGGCGTGATGAGTTCGAGGCACGGAACATACAGATCCTTCCACAGATCGATGAGCGCGAAGTCGATCGGCGCGGAAAGAGTGCCGATCACCTTCAGAGCGTCGCCGACCCGGAAATCCACATGCTCCGCCAATCCCGCGCGGGTCAGCGCCTCGCGAGCGTACTGGGACTTCGCCGCGGCCAGTTCGATAGTGATCACACGGCCACCCACCTCACGGACAGCCTGGGCAAGATACAGCGTCGAGTAACCGTAGGAGGTACCAACTTCCACGATATTCCGCGCCTCCGACCCGCGGATGAGCAACTGCAGGAACGCGGCGGTTTCCCGCCCTACGGGCAAAAGCATCTCATCGCGACGTGCCATCATCTGGTCGGGTGGAATGTTGTGCATCTCGCGCGACTCGCGCTCAGCACGGGCCTCATATTCCGCGGCGACTGAATCGAATCGTGTATCCATCGTTACTCCTTCGTTGCACGCCGACCGTATGTAGCACAAACCGCCGTCTCCCAGGCATGCATGACATCGGCGATGCGAAGCGGCGCCTGTGCGATCAGCGGTCGCGCAACCTCACGCACCAGGCCTTGCTTCTCGGGCGAATCAACGAGGTATTCAACCGGTGACTTGCCGTCCACGCGCGCGAGGAGAAATGCGGGCAACAATGCGGCCGCGCGCTCCTCCAGACCGTCCGGCGTCTCCCATGTGATCCCGCTCCGATAGGCAGAGAGCATCCCTGCGCCAGCTTGCAGATATGAGCCCGCGATGTCGGGATGCACCAGGCACTTCAGCAGGAGATGCGTCATGCAGAACGCCAGGTCGAAGGCGGGATCGCCATACCATGCGCATTCGGCATCGATGAACACCGGGCCCGAGGCCCCCATCAGAATATTCTTCGGGCTTACGTCGCCATGGACCAGCGCGCGCGACTGATCAGTGGTACATCGCGCGAGCGCATGCAAGCGCGGCGACAGATCAACATGGTAGCGCGCGGTCGCAAGCAGATAGGGTTCGATGCGTATCGCTTCGAAGATGGCGAGTGTTCGAAACCGTTGCCGGAGTGCTGCATCTCCGGCGCTGGCGGCGTGGAGACGCGCGAGCAGCGCCCCTACCTCGCCCGCAAAGGACGCGCTGACTCTGCGCTGCAAGAGCTCCTGCTTCCAGATCGGATAGCTCTGTGGGTCGAAATACGACATCGCGAACATTCCGAGTGCATCAGAGTGGGCGATGGGCTCGGGGACATGAGCGGGTGCGAGCCGGGAGGCGAACTCGAGCCAGGCCCATTCGAATCCGTTGCGCGACACCGGAGCGAACCATTCCGCAGCGCCCTTGAGCTGAGGCAGTGCTCGCTTTATGCAGAGGGTCCAGCGCGGCAGATCCACTCGCCAGATTTCGGATGACACTCCGCCACCCAATGGAGACCATCGCACACGCTCCGCACCGGTCACCAGACCCGCACTCCTGAGAAACTCCTCCAGTACCGGCTCTGGCGAACTCATACCGAAAACCTGGCTATACCAGCCGAGCGTAGCGTCACGCACGATCCCCAACAAATCGATGGTATCGCTGGCAGCTATCTGTCCGGCGAATGGCAACAGCAAGCGGTAGCGCTCTACGCGGAAACCATAGCTTTCATGCATGCTTGAAATCGATGGAAGCAATTATGGCAATGTCCCAGCGCTCTCTAAGATCGCCCTGAGCAATCCAGGGGAGGTCCGGACGGTGAATTGTGGGAGTGAGAATCGAGGACGGATCGCGGTCATTGGTGCGGGGCCGGCAGGCATGGCCGCGGCCCTGGCGGCACACCGCGCCGGGTTCGAAGTTTCCCTGTACGAGCGCTATCACGAAATCAAGGCGGCCGGAAACATCCTCAACCTCTGGCCTCCTCCACAGAAAGTATTGCGTCTTCTCGGTGTTGACACGGTTGACCTGGGCGCTCCGTGTCACGTTCAGTTTCAGCGCTTCGACGGCAAGCTGCGCGCCGATGTGAATCTACCGGCGGACGTGGTGCGCGATTACGGCGGCGGGTTCATCGGCATGCTGCGCTGGGGTCTCTACAAGCGAATGCTGGAAGCCTTACCTACGGGCATGCTGCAGCTGGATCATCGAGTCGTCGGCCTGCACCCTCGGGATCGCGGTATCGTCGTCGAATTCGAGGGGCGCGCTCCTGCGGAAGCTGATGTCGTCGTTGGCGCGGACGGCATCAACTCGACGGTGCGCGAGGTGCTGTGGGGGAACGAACCCATCCGTCACCAGGGCTTGCACCTCGTGGGGGGCTATCTCTTCATTGATGGACCAACTCCCGTTGAGGGTGTCGTGGCACACAATCGCACGACGCAAGCCAGCTATACCCCGATCCGCCACGAAGGACGCAACGGGTACGAATGGTGGGTGCTGGAGGCGTGCGACCCCGGTGCCGCGTTCACTGAAGATCTGCTCGAGTTTTCACGCCGTCGGGCTGCAGACTTCTCGCCAATTTTGCGGTCGTTGATCGACCAGACACCCCGCGAGCATCTGCAGCGCTGGGAGATTCGCGACCGTCCACCACTCGGGCAATGGTCGAAAGGACGCGTGACGCTCGTGGGGGATGCCGCACACCCAACCTCGCCCTATGCCGCCTACGGGGCGGGCATGTCCATTGAGGACGGCTACTTCCTGGCTCGCGAGCTTGCGGCCTGCAACATCCGCGAAGATGCATCGGTGCAGCGCGCGTTGCAGGCGTTCGAGGATCGGCGCAAGCCGCACACGGCGCGCGTCAGTCAACAGGCGTACTTTACCGGTAAGCTGTTCCACCGCATGCCGGGCCCATTCCGACCCCTGCGTGATTTCATATTCGACAACACACCGCTCCTGCAGCGGATCATTGGCGATGCCACTCCCGCCCACATTCTCAAGCAGCTGAGCGAAATAGAGGAGCCGATAAGAGCATGAACATCGTTGGCTTGGATTCGCTGGTCTTTGGCGTCAAGGACGTCGCGGGCAGCACTCGCTACTTCACGGACTACGGACTCATGCCCATCGATGTCGATGAGCGCGGTGGCCGGTTCGAGGCGGCCGATGGCACCTCCGTCGTCATCCGGCGGGAAGAAGACGCCACTCTGCCGTCTCCGATGGAGACGTCCACCCAACTGCGCGAGACCGTGTACGGCGTAGCCGACACCGGAACACTCGAATCGATACGCCGCGAACTGGCGAAGGATCGCCTGGTGCGTGAGACAAAGGATGGCGCGCTGTGCGCGGTGGATGACGCGGGCTTTGCCCTGCGCTTTCAGGTCAGCGTGCGCCGCGCATTCAAGGGCACCTCCGAGCACGTGAACTCGCCGGGATTGCCGCCGTCGCGGAATGTCAACGAGATCGGCGCCACGCCAGGCAGAGAGATACTCCCGGCGACGCTCTCACATGTCGTCTATTTCGTGCCGGATTTCGCTAAGGCCGAGGCCTTCTACATCCGCCGGCTCGGGTTCCGATGCACGGATCGCTTTACGAATGTCGGGCCGTTCCTGCGCCCGGCCGGCACGCTCGAGCACCACACCTTATTTCTTATACAGACGCCCCCGTTCATGAAAGGGGTCGAGCATTTCACGTTCCATCTCGCGGGTCCCACCGAGATGCTCGACGCCGGGACCCGGTTTTCCGACAAGGGCTATCAGACCTTCTGGGGTCCGGGACGGCACCTCTTCGGCTCGAACTGGTTCTGGTACTTCAACAGCCCGCTGGGCTGTCACGTGGAGTACGACGCCGACATGGACCTGCACGACGACGCGTGGAAGGCGCGGGAAGCGCCGGCGAACGCCGACACCTCGCAGCTCTTCCTGTTCCAGAATCGAGCGAAGTGGTTCCCGATGGGGCCACCGCCAGGCAAGTGACCCTGAGGCAGCGTCTCTGCCGCCTCGACGACATACCCGACGGCGCAGCACGCGGGTTTCCGGCGCCAGCAGTCGGGGCGGGCAACATTTTTCTCGTCAGGCGCGGCGCTGACGTCTTCGCCTATCGCGACGAATGTCCTCATCAGGGCACGCCCCTCGCGTGGCGCCGGGACGAGTACCTGAGCCCCGATCGCGAGCGCATCGCCTGCTCCGGGCACGGAGCAGAATTCGAGATCACGAGTGGCCTGTGCCTGCGGGGCCCGTGCGTCGGTCAGCACCTCGTCACGGTGACTGTGTACGTCGACAGCCACGGAGATGTGCATCTTGCGCCCAGCAACTGAAGCACCCAATAACCGGCCTCAGAATCGGTCGAGATCGTGCGCCAACGTTACGGGACCGTGTGTGCACCCCAACGCGCTTCGCCAGCGACGCCGGATCGTCCGCGGTAATCTGGCCGATGGCTTCCGGCTCAGGGTGATTCTTGCTCATGTTGCGCACCAGGCCCGCCTACGCTCTCAAACCAACGTAGTTCTCCGCGAGTGCCGTGGCCGCGGCCCGTGAATCGACGAGGTACTCCAGCTCCGCGAGTTGGATCTTGCGATTGAACTCGCCCTGGTCCGCAAAGCGGTGCAGGAGGGAGGTCATCCACCACGAGAGTCGCTCCGCATACCCGCTCGAGCGAACGCCAGGGATCCCCTTGCGCTTCATCAGTCAGTACTGAAGGAACTACGACCCGCACCATCTCGTCGCCAATATCTAGAGCGGTAGGATCCCGGCCGGGACCCAACCGCTACCAATCAACCCGCCGCGCGCAGCTCCGCTACGGGCGTCGTGATACCGAGCGCCGCGCGCAGTGCATCGTCCACGCGCTCGCAGAACACCAACTTGAGTTCCTTGCGAACGCTCTCCGGCACATCCTCGACGTCGTTGCGATTGCGCGCCGGCAACAGCACGGTGCGTATCCCGGCCCGATGCGCGGCGATCACCTTCTCCTTGATGCCACCGACCGGCAGGACGAGCCCGCGCAGGCTGACCTCGCCCGTCATCGCGACATCGCTCGCCACCGTCCTGGCAGTGAGCAGCGATACCAGCGACGTAAACATGGCGACGCCCGCACTGGGTCCATCCTTTGGGATCGCGCCGGCGGGTACGTGAATGTGCAGGTCACTCTTCTTATATAGCTGCGGATCGATCCCCAGGGACTCGGAGCGAGATTTCACCAGCGACAACGCCGCTTGCGCGCTCTCACGCATGACATCGCCGAGCTGGCCGGTCAGGATCAACCTGCCGTTGCCGGGAATGCGCGTCGACTCGACGAACAGGATGTCGCCGCCCACTGGAGTCCAGGCGAGACCAGTCGCAACGCCGGGCACGCTGGTGCGCATCGCGGCCTCACTTTCAAAGCGCGGCGCGCCGAGAATCGAGCGCAATTCATCGGGTTCGATCGTGCGCTGCTGGATCGTTCCTTCCGCGATGCGAACCGTGACGTTGCGCAGTACCGCGCCGATCGCCCGCTCGAGATTGCGGCAACCCGCCTCGCGCGTGTAGTCGCGCACGATATGTCGCAGTGCCTCTTCCGTGATCGAGGCTTGCTCTGGCTTGAGGCCGTTAGCGTCCAGCTGTCGCTTGACCAGATAGCGCTTCGCGATCTCGACCTTCTCGTCCTCCGTGTACCCGGTGAGCTCGATGAGTTCCATGCGGTCGCGCAACGGCCCGGGAATCGTATCGAGCACGTTGGCGGTCGCGATGAAGAGCACCCGTGACAGATCGAATGGAACGCCGAGGTAGTTGTCGCGGAACGTGTTGTTCTGCTCCGGGTCGAGCACTTCCAGCAACGCCGATGATGGATCGCCGTGAATGCCGGCACCCAGCTTGTCGATCTCGTCGAGCATCAGTACCGGGTTGCGCGTTCCGGCCTTGCGCAGCGCCTGGATGATGTTGCCCGGCAGCGCACCGACATACGTACGCCGGTGGCCGCGAATCTCCGCCTCGTCGTGCACGCCGCCGAGGCTCGTGCGCACGAACTTCAGGCCCAGCGCACGAGCGATGCTCTGCCCGAGCGAGGTCTTGCCGACACCAGGCGGCCCGACGAAGCACAGGATCGGACTGCGTCCCTCTGGATTCAGCTTGCGTACCGCGAGGAACTCGAGGATGCGCTTCTTGATCTTGTCGAGCCCGTAGTGATCTTCGTCGAGGACGCGGCGCGCGTTGGCGATGTCGATCGCTTCCTCATCGAGCTTCGACCACGGCAGCTGGATCATCCAGTCGAGCCAGGCTCGCAGCATGGAGTACTCGGGCCCGGTATCCGGCATGCGCTCCAGGCGCTTGAGCGCCTGTCTGGCCTGTTCCTGTGCTTCCTCGGGCATGCCAGCCTTGTCGATTGCTTCGCCGAGCTCCTTCATTTCCTCTGAGAGCCCCGCATCCTCGCCCAGCTCCTTCTGAATCTGCTTCATCTGCTCGCGCAGCAGGATCTCGCGCTGGCGTTCATCGATGGCACCACGCGTCTGTTCTTCGATCTGCCGTTGCAGCTTCATCACCTCGATGCGGTGGGAGACCAGCTCCGACACCCGGTCGAGGCGTGCCTTGAGGTCGAGAGTCTCGAGTAACTGCTGACGCTCGGAGACCTTTATGTCGAGGAAACTCGAGATGAGATCCACGAGCGCCGACGGAGACTCGATGCTTTGCACCGCGTTCGCAAGCTCTGCGGGGGCGCGCGGCAGTAACCCGATCGCCTCGGCGGCGAGGCGCTTGAGGTTGAGGACCAGCGCTTCGATCTCGCTGGAAGTCTGCGTTTTCTCCGGCAGGTATTCGACACGTGCCATGAGGTAGGGCAGCCCCGGCTGGAAATCGAGCACGCGAAACCGACGCTCACCCTGCAGCACGAGGTGATGCGCCCCGTCCTGACCCGTGACGTACCGAAGCACCGAAGCCACTGTACCGATGCGATGCAGGTCGTCGCCGGTTACGTCGTCCTTGTCGGAATCACGCTGCAGGAGAACTCCGAGCTTGCGTTCCGCGCGCACGACTTCCTGCGCGGCGGCAATCGATGCTTCGCGATTCATCCCGATCGGCAGCACCGTGCCCGGGAATAGGACGATGTTGCGCACCGGCAGGATGACGAGCATGTCATCGGAGACGGTGGGTGGGCGTTGCAGTCGCAGGTGACTCGTTTTCGCTCATGGCTGTCTCGGTTTCTCAGTGCTTGCGAAGCCGTAATTGCAGGATGCCGTTGACACAGGATTGCTCGGTCAGCTCGTAGCGGCCCTGCGGCAGGGGGATGCGACGTTCGAAGCAGCCGTAGGGAATTTCCAGGCGCCGGATGAGCGCTGCGCGGCCACTGGCGCTCGAGTGTCTTTCCGCTCTCACCAGCACGCCGTTATCGTCGAGCTGCAATTCGATCTGCTCGGGCGGCACCCCGGGGAGCGCCAGCAGGATGGCAATCTCAGTTGCGCTCTCCACGATGTCGACCGGGGGTTCCCAATGCAGTTGCACTCCGGGACGGCCGACGGCGCGATAGAACTGCCGATGCAGGCTGTCGGCCTGCTCCAGCAGCTCCAGCGCTTCAGCCCACATCCAGGAGCGAGGATCGCGGTTGCTCATGTCGTCCGGTTCCCTTGCAGTTCGTTGCGGGGATCTTGTGGCGGTGCGGCGGACATCAAGGGGATACTCCCCCGCCGGAGGCACCCAAATGGTCAACCCCAAGGCGCGCCCCTGCGGCGAGGCGGTAATCCGTTCGACCCGCGGCGTGCTCGATTGTGCCCGCCGACAGAAACGCTGGGTACTGACGGCCTCGGTCCTCGCTTCCACCATGGCGTTCGTCGACGAATCGGTCGTCAGCGTTGCCCTGCCGCGCATGCAAACCGACCTCGGCACGTCGCTTGCCGCGATGCAGTGGGTCGTCAACGCATACACCCTGTGCATGTCGGCGCTGCTGCTGATCGGCGGCGCGGCAGGTGATCAGTTCGGGCGCAGGCGCATGTTCCTGATCGGGGTCCTGACTTTCGGGCTTGCCTCTCTCGGTTGTGGCTTCGCCCCCAACGTGGCCGTGTTGATCGTCTCACGTGCGATCCAGGGCGCCGGAGCAGCGTTACTGATCCCCTGTTCGCTTGCGCTCATCGGCGCGGCATTCGAAGAGAAGGAGCGCGGCGCAGCGATCGGGGTGTGGTCCGGCGCGTCGGCGATCGCCGCCGGGCTCGGTCCCATACTCGGTGGCTGGCTGGTCGATCACGCCTCATGGCGTGCGATCTTCCTGATCAACCCGGTGCTCGCGACGTTCGCCGCGTGGATCGCCCTGCGGCACCTGCCCGAGAGCCGCGATCCGCAAGCAGGATCCGCGCTGGACTGGCGTGGCGCGATACTGGTGTTTGCGGGCCTCGGAGCACTGGTTTATGGGCTTATCGAAGCCGCAACGCTCGGCTGGCGCAGCCCGATCGTGCTCGGTTCGATCGTCGGCGGAGCGCTGCTCCTGGTGATCTTCGTGCTCGAAGAGCGACGCAGCCGCTCGCCGATGATGCCGCTCGACTTGTTCGGCTCCAGCACTTTCAGCGGTGTCAACTTGCTGACGCTGCTCCTCTACGGCGCGCTGGGTGGCGCGTTCTTCTTCGTTCCCTTCCTCCTCATCCAGGTGCATGGCTACTCGGCCACTGCCACAGGTGCCGCGTTTCTACCCTTCGCGCTGATCCTCGGCATCCTGTCGCGTCGCGCCGGCGCTTTAGCCGATCGGGTTGGCGCTCGGATCCCGCTCATCGTTGGTCCTGCAATCGTCGCGCTGGGATTCGTGCTGTTGGCGCTGGCGACGCCCAGTCCGCATTACTGGGCGTTGCTGGCGCCAATGACCGTGCTCGGCGTCGGGATGGCTGTCACCGTCGCGCCGCTGACGACAACTGTCGTCAACGCAGTTCCCGCGCGCCAGACGGGCGTCGCATCCGGAATCAACAACGCTGTTGCGTCGGTCGCAAGCCTGCTGATGATCGCGGTGCTCGGAACCGTTGCACTTGGTGCGCTCAACCAGTCGCTCGACACGCGCCTCGAAAACACGAGACCTTCGTCGGACGTGAGAGTCGTCGTCGATCAGGCACGCGGTGGGTTTGTAATTCCAACAATGCCGCGACACTTTGCGGAGTCCCAGCGCAAGCTCGCGAGCGAGATCATCACCGAGATCGTTCGTCGATTCGATCCGACTCGTTATGTTAATCGCCGCTGCGCTTTCGCTCGCCGCCGCCCTGTCTGCAGCGTTTACGATCCGAAAAAAAGCAAACTGAACGTCGCGAGCCAAAAATCTTCGCCCCAGAGCCTCCGGGACTCGCAAACAGGATGGACTCGCGCTCGCGCTGGAGTGACGATAGGTCACGGTGCGGCTTGTCGAGCGGAGGTTACATGGACGCTCACTCTCAGAATCGATTCCGAACGGGCGTCTGCCTGACAGTCATCTGCTCGACTCTGTTCTTGATGGCTGCGTGTCAGCAATCAAAGGTACCCGCCACTTCGCAAGGCATCACGGAAGTCGCCTGGGCGCGGATGGCACTCGAGCGCAACCCGAATCTCGAAGTCGTCGCCACCGATACGCAAGCGGGAGTCTTCACGGTTCGCGACAAACGCACCGGGCAGGTGCAGGCCGTCAGACTGAGCGAGCTCGCCGCCGTGCCGGTTTCGCAGTTGAGCGCTCAGATCGCACGCCCCGCAGCCGAGACGGAGCCAGCTGAGCCATTTGCTCCGGAGACATCGGCTACAGACGCATCCAGATATGACACTAAGGCAGCACCACCGGCGCCGGCGTCAAAGACCACTGAGGCTCGGCCTGCAACACCGGTCCAGGCGGCAAAATCATCCATGCCGGAAGAGAGCAAGGACTACACGATCGAGCGTGCGGATGGCCAGGTCAAAGTCAGCGGGCCAGGCATCAGCATCGTCTCCTCAGCACCCACTACTGCCGCCGAACCCGCAGCCGAGGCCGGAATGCGCAAGGGCGAGCCCATCATCTGCGAGGGTCAGCGCATGGTTCATCTCGACAATCGCACCATCTACGTGAATGGAGATGGAGTCACCGCGCGCGCCGGATGCGAGCTCTATCTGACCAACAGTCGCATCGTGGCTTCCGGAACCGGCGTGGTGGTGCAGGATGCGGTCGTACACATCGCCAACAGCTATGTCGAGGGCGCGTCGGGTTCGTTCGAGGCTGCCATCGGCTCGAAGTTGTTCGTCCGCGATTCGATATTCAATGGGCTGTCGCGTCGCGACTCGTTCGCCGAAGTCCAGGACCAGGGCGGGAATGAGTGGAGATAGCCGCTCAGCTCAGACGCGGCGACAACAACAATCTGCCACCGAGAGCGAAGAGAATAGTGCCGGAAATCCGATTCAGGCGGCGCTGCCAACGCACGTCACGGCGCAATGTCGCGCTCAGCGACCCGCCCGCCCACGCATAGAGCAGGTTCACGATCGTCCCTGAGACGATGAAGAGTGCGCCGAAGGTCAGAACCTGCAGCGTGATATTGCCGCGCGCCGGATCTGCGAACTGGGGCAGGAAGGCCAGAAAGAACAGCGCCACCTTGGGATTGAGCACATTGGTGATCAGGCCCTGGCGAAACACCTGGCTCAACCTTGGATCGATCGTTCCGGGAAGCTCAGGTATGCCCGCGGCCCGCCATGCTGCGATCCCAAGCCAGATCAAGTACAGCGCGCCGATGATTCGCAGCGCGTCGAAAGCCCAGCGGTGTGCCAGGAGCACAGCCGCGATGCCGAACGCAGCGATGCAGGTGTGAAACACGATGCCCGCGGAAACGCCCAGAGTCGCAAATACTCCGCCCCGAATCCCGTGACGCGCGCTGTTCGCCAACACGTACAGGACGTCCGGTCCCGGCGCCAGATTCAGCGCCAGGGTCGCCGTCATGAACAATAAGAGTTGAGTCGTATCGAACAAGTCCTAGCGATCCTGCGCGAACGAGCCGTACAGATCATCGAACAAGATGTACGCCCGCTCAAGGCGGGCCTCATCGCTTGCGTTGCCGGCAACGATGCCCGCCAGCAACTGCTGGATCCCGGCGGCCTCCTCGCGCCCGAACTTCTGATCCTTGAGATCGAGATCGTGAACGATTTCCCCGATGGCCTGCAACGCCTCGTCCTCACGCGCGAGCGTTGCCACCAGAACCTCAAATGTGCAGCGCTCGGGGTCATGCGTGAACTCAGCTTCGTACATGTCGAAACGCAGCTCATTCGCGGCCGCGCGATACTGCCGCTCGCTGACGAACTTGAATCGCGCCTCGGGATCGATCCAGCGTCGGATCAACCACGCGCTCGCCATGCGGTCGACATGCACATTCGCGCGTGTGACCCAGGTGCGCCCCTGCAGCTCGTCCAATCGTGTGGCGCTCATGGGGAGAGCCTCCTTCGGCGATGCCGGTTGTGCGGCATGTGATTCCAGATCGCGCAACAGTGCATGAGCCTGTTCGCGTCCATCAGCCTGGAAGAAATCGATAGCTTCGATCGCACCGAGACGGTTGCGAAAACGAGCCAGGGCACCGACGACTTCGCCCGGTGTCGGCCTGGTGCGCTTGCGCTCGCACTGGGCGTTGAACGTGGCGATGGCATCAGCCAGCTCGCGATATTGCTCACCCCGGGCGGAGTCAAAAAGCGCAATCAATTCCTCGTGCGACATTCCCTGCAACACCGTCGCTCTGAAAATCACACCGTCGCCCCCTGCGGCGCGCACTTCGCGCAAGGTCCATTCGAAGTCTTCCAGCAGCTCATCGAGCGCGGGCAGGATGTAAAAAGCGTTCTTGAACGATGCCGCACCGACGTCTTGCAAACGTCGCCAGATCTTTACGCGGCCGTAAGCAGGCTGCGCCGGCAGGTTGAACGCGAACACCCACCATTCCCGATTAGCGCGCGAAACTGCAGGGCGTGTCGTTTGGCTCTTAGATATGACCATATCCTAAATATATAACTGACGATATAATAGTATCATACCGTAGAGCATTCCCTAAAGCACCAACGGACTCGCGGTGCAGGTCAGCACCCGGGCAGTGGAGACAGGATGATCACGCGCAGACACCTCTTGCGCCTCGCCGGCGGCGCTGTGGCCGGTTCCTGCATCGAGGCGCGGTCTGAGAACGTTGCGGCGGCCGCCCCCGCCACTGACTGGCGGCGGTTCTTTCCCGCCCTCTCCAATTCGCCCGCTGGTCCGGATTTCGTTTATCTCGATAGCGCCGCTACGACGCAACGTCCGGTCGCCGTGCTCGACACGCTGACCGCCTTCTACGCGCGCGATAACGCGAATCCGGGCAAGAGCCAGCACGCGTTGGCGCGCCGCGCACATGAGCAGTACGAAGACGCACGACAGACGGTGGCTACCTGGATCAACGCGGTCACCGCGGAGGAAATCGTGTGGGTGCGAGGCACCACGGAGGCAATCAATCTCGTGGCTAGCGCCTGGGAAGCGCATGGGCTTCGAGCTGGCGATGAGATCCTGCTGACTGTAGCCGAGCATGCATCGAACCTGCTGCCATGGAAGTTCTCGGCCGAACGTGTTGGCGCCAGACTGCGATTCGTCGACGTTGATGACGAGGGACGCATCTCGCTCGAGGACCTCGATCGCAAGCTCAGCAATCGAACACGCATCGTCGCGTTCAGCCATGTCTCGAATGTCGCCGGCTACATCAACCCTGCCGCACAGATTTGCGCACACGCGCGACAGGCCGGCGCTCTGACATTGATCGACGCTGCTCAGTCGGCGCCGCATGTGCCCATCGACGTGCGGGCTCTGGGGTGCGACTTCATGGCCTTCTCCAGCCACAAGATGCTGGGTCCAATGGGTACCGGGGTTCTGTGGGCACGACGCGATTTGCTGGAATCCATGCCTCCGTATCAGGCGGGTTCCAACATGGCCCATGAGCTCGAGAGCGGGTCCGTGGAGCTCGAGCATGCGGCGCACAAGTTCGGAGCGGGTACGCCGTATGCGCCCGGGCCACTAGGTCTTGCAGCTGCGATGCGATTCCTGGACTCGCTGGGCCGCGACGCCGTGATGGAGCACGAGCGTGCTCTGACCGACTATGCACTGCAGGGATTTCGCGAGATCCCGCGTCTGCGCCTGCTGGGACCCAAGGATGCCGAACGTAGAATCCCCGTGTTCTCGTTCGAGATTACCGGTCTCAATGCGCAGCAGGTCCAGCGCTCGCTGGATGATCAACACATCGCCATCCGCGCTGGTGACCTTGCGGCCTTGCCGCTCCTGAAGCGCCTGGGAGTTCCGACGGCCGCACGAGCCTCCTGCTACCTCTACACCACAGAAGCCGATATCGACCGTCTCATCAGCGCCTTGAAGAAGGTGACTTCGTGACGAGCAGCGCCTGCAGATACGCGTCACTGACGACTGCCACAACAGCTGTGTTGCTCTGCGCGACTTTGGCTGGAGAGGTTAGTGCTGCCGAAGCCGACAGCGATATCCGCCGCGTGGCAGAACACTTGCGCGATCAGGCGCTCGCCGGATCTCAGGCCTGGCGTGTCCTCGAGTCGCTGACAACTGAGATTGGAGCGCGGCCGGTCGGCTCGCCAGCGATGGCGCGTGCCCGAGATTGGGGCGTGACAACACTGAAAGCGTTGGGCTTTGAAGATGTGCACGTCGAGGAGTTCGTCAAGGAGAACGCGTGGTTTCGCGGCGCCGAGTCCGCAGAGGTCACGGCCCCCTACCCGCACGCTCTCGCGATACTCGGACTCGGCAACAGTGTTCCCACTCCAGCACGAGGAATCGAAGCGCAGATTGCCATGTTCTGGAGTTTCGAGGATTTGACGGCTACGCCTGCAGGAGCACTGGCCAATCGCATCGCAGTGCTCAATCACCCCATCACCGCCGCGCAGGGTGAGGAAGGCTATCGAGCTGCAGCACGCGGCCGACGCGACGGCCCTTCAGTTGCCGCAGCACGTGGCGCGGTCGGGTTTCTGGTCCGCTCGCTGTCGACTGGCGACTCGCGCCTGCCGCATACAGGTGCAACTCGTTACGCGGAAGGCGCGCCGCGCATTCCCGCCGCTGCCCTTGGCGTACCGGACGTCGAACTCCTGGAACGCCTGGTCGCGCGCGGACAGCCGGTCACGGTGCGCATGAGCCTGGCGTCCACTGTCATCGCCAAGGCACCGGCGTGGAATGTGGTTGGCGACCTTGTCGGCCGCGATACCTCCACCGAGATGCTCGTGATCGGTGGACACCTGGACAGCTGGGACGTTGCAGAAGGCGCGACCGATGACGGTGCCGGGATGGCGATCTGCCTGGCCGCCGCCCACCTGATCGCGCAGCAGCCACAGCGGCCACGCCGCACGATCCGCATCGTCCTGTGGGGCTCTGAGGAGACGGGTGGGAGCGGTGCTGCCTTCGCTCAAGCGCACCGTGACGAGACTCCCAGGGTGGTGCTCGCGAGTGAGAGCGACATGGGAAGCGGCAGGATCTACCGGATTGCATTCTCGGCTGACGCCTGGAATGACCCACGCCTGCTCGAGCTCGCGGCCATCCTCGCCCCGCTCGGAATCCTGCCGGATCAAAAGCCGGCAACATTCGCCGGAACCGACGTCGAAGACCTGCGCAAGGCCGGCGTGCCGATCGTGAGATTGAGCCAGGATGCACGAGGCTATTTCGCCACGCATCACTCCGCGGACGACACCCTCAACAAAGTGGATCGCAGTGACCTGGAGCAGAACGTCGCGGCGTGGTCCGCAATGCTCTATGTCATCGCAGAAAGCGGCATTGACCTTCGCAACACCGCGCTGCCCGGCCCATGAGAGCTGATCACGCGTCGAAGAAGGCGAGCGTCCTGACTTCTATGCTCTCTCGCGGCAACGCGTTCGCGGATGCGGTCGGATCGACGAAAGCCGTGTGTGGGGCGAAGCGCGCGATGCCATCATCTGAGGAGTCAAAGCACTTGATCAGCAAAACTTCCTCGTGCTTCATCTGTGGGGCGTAGAACCACCGATGCGACGGATTGAATTTTACGGTGTAGAACTCCCCCACCCTGTCGGGATAGATGAGGTCCGTCGCCACGAGATCCTCGAATGGCACGCTCCGGGCATCGCTCACCGCGAGCGGTGAATCCTGCAGTGGACCGCGGATCGGCCGCCAGACATTGATGACTGCAAAGCGCCCGCGAAGCAGCTCGTGATTCGCATCGCCCAGGATCTCACCAGCCTTGCGCCACCCAGAGGTCGCGGTGAAGTCGACGTGCACGCGGTGTACCGGCGGTCTGGGCGTGACGGCTGTGCCACGCGAGTCCCCGGGGGTGCGATGACGCAGCGTGTGATCGAAGGCGATTACGCGTGACGCCCCAGTCAGTTCGGCGACCAGGTGCTGTGCCTCCGCGTAGTAGCTGGTTTCGATCGCATCGCGATCGTCAAAGCGATGAAAACCACCCGCCGCCGCCGCGAATTGAAAGCCCTCGCGGTCGACGGAAAACACTTCGGATGCCTGGCGCAGATTGCTGATGGCGACAGTGCGATCCTCGTATCGCGCCGTTGACTGTGGCACACCCGCCGGCGGGTCATCCGCGTAATTCCGCGGCCTTCCCTGCCCCGGCGCCACGTAGGTCAGGACTCCGCTCACGCCGGAGGACGCCGCTTCCGCGCCAGTCAATCGCACGTAGCGCACTCCTGCACCGCCAGTCGCTGTGAATTGCGTGAGGCGCTCTGTGGCCGTGAATCGACCGCATCCGCCGCGCTGACCGCGCGCTCATCATCGGGATCGATCCAGTACACCGCATCGAAAGGCACCGAACCCTGGCTGATGCGGGCAATGATCGTGTCGAAGATCGAGTACTGTCGCTTGCTCATCCTATGCCTCCTGCCTGGCCGCAAATCGCGGATATCACGATTCGTCGGGACGCTGGCAGGTTGCTCCCGCGCCATCAACGGAACAAACACGGTCTCTTTATGAGCCTTAAGTTTTGCTTTAGCAGCGCTCTCAGGTGCTGGACGGGATTGCGATCGACTGTCGCCACGCCGGCAGCTCCGAGAGGTTTGCGTGCCAACGCCTGATCTCAGCATATCCCGACACCGGAAGCTGCGCCGGCGCTGCTAGATTCAATGGCGCGCCGATGGAGAAATCCGCAACGGTGAGCTTGTCGCCCGTGATGTACTCGCGCCCTTTCAGGTGCGCGTCGAGGACGGCCGCGACGCGGTGAAAGCGCTCTTCGCCCCTGGCGATCTCCACCGGGTCGGGGTCGCCAATATGCAGGAGTTTCTTGACGAGGCGCTCGAAGATCATGATGGCGCACGCGGGATCCCAGTTGGCGAGATCCCAGCACTGCCAGCGCGTGACATCTGCGCGACCGCGAGGGTCCGCGGGCAGCAGGCCGCTCGCAGGCTTCTTGTCCGCGAGGTACTGGAGAATCGCGTTCGACTCCCACAGCACAAAGCCGTCCTCCTCCAGCACCGGCATGCGCTGGTTCGGATTCAATTTGGTGAACTCGGGGCGCCTCTGCTCGCCCTTAGTGAGATCGACGATGCGCTTCTCGTAGTCGATGCCGAGGTGCGCGGCGAGCGCAACCACCTTGAAGGCGCGTGGCGAGGGTGGAAACACGTAAAGGTTCAACATATCAACTCTCCTGCGTGTCGGGTCATTGCGCGACCACAGCCGCGTACAGATTCAGCAAGTTGCTCCAGCCGTTGGGTGCATCGACTGCCTGTCGCAACGTTTCCGCCTGTTCGCCATGACGTTCGAGATGGCGGTGCTCGAGCTCCACCAGTGTGGCGTTGGTCCCGTCGGCGACGAAGCGCACTTCGACCTCGGAGGTCACCTTCGGGTCGTACTTGAACTGGGGACTCAGTTGCCAGCCGAGGACCAGACGATGCGGCGGCTCCCACACCAGCACCTTGCCGACATCGCATTCCGCGCCGTCCTGGCCGCGTTCGAACCAGCGTCCGCCGGCGTGCGGCTCGATCACGGCTTCCTTCATTGGCGAGGTACCGATCGAATGCGTCAGCGGCCACCACCGGGCCACCCCCGCCGTGAAGACTTCAAACGCGTGTGCGGGCGGGGCGCCCACGCGAACGCTTTTGCGGACGGGCGCGGGCGTGATGATCCGATTCATGGTTCTTGTCCTTCGACTGCGCTTCCGCCGGCGGCCGTGAGCGCTCGATTTCCGCCTGGAACGCCACCAGCGCCTGATCCCAGAACTGATCGAGCCATTTGCGCAGCGGGCCGAGTCCGTGCGGGTCGATGTAATACACGCGCCGCGCGCCTTCGGCACGATCGCCAACCAGCCCGGCTTCTTTCAGCACCTTGAGATGCTGCGAGACGGCCGGCCGACTCACCGGCATTTCCGCAGCAATCTCCCCTACGGCACGCGGACCGGTTCGGAGCCGTTCGAAAACTTCCCGGCGGGTGGGGTCGGCAAGCGCGGCGAGCGCCGTATCGTAAGCCATTTCTTACGGTAATCTATTGCTTACCACTACGCAAGCATCGCTCACGTGCTCGAGGCCGCGCCCCGATCGCGGATGGCGACGCGCTCGCCTCTCGCCGCCTGCCTGAATTCGCGCGGCGAGACGCCGGCTGCGCGATGGAAGCTGCGTACGAAGTTCGACAGGTCGCCAAATCCGCTTTCGTAAGCGATGTCGCTGATCAGCCGATCCTCGTCCGTCAGCATGCGTGCCGCCCGACGGAGCCTCGAGCGCACCAGGTACTGATGCGGTGTCACGCCCAGGATGCGCGTAAAGAGACGCAGGAAGTGAAATGGGCTCAAGCCTGCTTGCCCTGCCGCTTTCTGCAGATCGATCGCCTCCTGCGAGTTCTCGTCGATCCACAGCGCTGTCTCCACGATCCTCCGGCGATCAGCTGCGCGGGCTTGCGGCGCATCGTGTTTGCACGAGCGCACCAGCTCTGTAAACCGCGCGGCGAACAACAAGGCAGCCTCGTCCAGGCCGACATCGCTGCGTTCGTCTGCTGCGGCTTGTGCCAGCTCGCCGAGCACCATCAGTTCGGACAACGGTGGCAGGCTGCCGACACGCCACATCCCGGCTCCGGCGCCAAGTGAGTCGGCGAGCTCCGCATCGACGTGAAAGGACAGGCACTCATCGCCATGGGCGTGATCATGCGTACACATGAACTCATCGCCCGGATGGCCGACCAGAACTGAGCCGGCCACGAGCTCGAATGACCGGCCGCGGTGCTGATAGCCGAAGGTGCCGCAGCGCACGTAGGAAACCGTGTGCTGGCCGTGAAGCTCGAGGAAGGGCCGATCTGCGGGTCCTGCTGTGCAGCGACAGTCGACGACGGTGATCGGTCCGCGCTGCAGTGGTGTCGTTACCAGCATGATCCGCAGGCTACGCCGGGGCGCCGCGGCGGGCAACGAACTGCCCGGGAGGCAATTCCTGAAAAGTATCGCGACGGCTGCGATCTCGTCGGCCGCACGCTGCGCTGGGAATCGCAACGACTCCCTACGAGAAGATGTTTCCCGAGCAGCAGTGCGCCTCGCAGTGTGGCCTTGGCAGTCGCCTAGGCTTTCAGACGCAGGTCTTTCCCAAGGTCTGTCGCCCGCCACAAATACCAGCTCGCGACCGTCCGATACGGTCGCCAGCGTGCACCGTACTTTTGCAGGTCCTTGGGGTCTGGTGGTTTGCGTTTGCGAAAAGCAATCGCGTATCCCTTGCGAACGCCGTAATCGTCCACCGGCAGCACGTCGGGCCGGCCGAGCCGGAATATCAGCAGCATCTCCACCGTCCAGCGCCCGATCCCGCGTACTTCGGTGAGTTGCTCGATGATCGCTTCATCTTCCATGCGATGCACTTCAGCGAGCGTCGGAATCTTGCCATCTACCGCCTTGCGAGCAAGGTCCCGCAGCGAGAGCATCTTGGAGCGCGACAGTCCGGCGCTTCGCAGTCTCGCATCGCTTGCTCGCAGGATCTGTTCGGCATTGGGTCCTGCGTGTCCGCCCGGAAACAACGCACACAGTCGAGCGAAGATCGTTGCCGCGGCCCGGCCGTTGAGTTGCTGGTACACGATCGCTTCGGCGAGCGCCATGAAGACGTTCGGCGTCCGGTCCAGTCGCATGCGGAAAGGGCCGACCGCATCGATGAGCCCTGCGAACGTCGGGTCGACCGCGCGCAAATGCTCGAGCGCGGCGGCCGGATCGAAGCCGAAGGCGCCGTCACCTTCGAACAGTGCGAGCTGCCCGTTCGCATGTGCATTCTCGATCGAGAGCAGACGCAGCTTGGTCGCGATGCCCCCATTCGCGGAGAACCCGCCGAGCCGGCCGTCTGCCGCGAGGACGCGATGGCAAGGAACCACCAGCGCGAATGGATTGCGCCCGAGGGCCTGACCGACCGCGCGCGCCGAGCCCAGCGAGCCGAGTTGTTTCGCAATGTCGCCATACGAACGCGTGGCGCCGGCGGGAATCGTGCGTGCGATCTCGTAAACGCGCCGATGAAAGGGTGATACGCCGTCCAGGTCGAGCGCTACCGTGGACAGATCGCTGCTTTCCCCGCGCAACAACGCGACGATTCCATCGAGCGCCATCTGGACTTCGGGTGGCGGAGAGTCTTCCCGTGCCTGGGGGAAACGCCCGCGCAGGCGCTCCCGCGTCTCGGTTTCACGCCGCTCGGGAAGCTGAATGCCAACCACACCGCGTTCAGACCACGCGATGCCGCAGCGGCCTATAGCCGTGTCGAAGAGAGCAAAGGATGAAACCGACATGAGGCGCGGGATTTTAGCATCGGATTGCCGCCCGTCACTTGGCGGATCTTGCTCCGATGAGTGCAACGGAGGTTAGAATCGAAACCGGAGTCAGCGCTGCCATGTCGCATATCAAGCTCGTCGATGTCTGCATCCGGGACGGCAACCAGAGCATCTGGGGCGCCACCGGGTTGAACATCGCGCAGACCCTGCAGATTGCGCCAGTCATGGATCGGATCGGGCTGCACGCGATCGACTTCACCTCGAGCACTCACATGGGCGTGTGCGTGCGCACGCACCAGCAGAATCCGTGGACGCTGATTCGGGGCATGCACGCCGCAGCGCCCAACACACCGTTGCAATTCATAACCACCGGCTTTCGCTTCATCTCATGGGAAACTTCCGATCCCGAGTTCATGCGGCTCGCATACCGCACCCTGGTGATCAACGGAATATCACGATTCGCGCTGATCGATCCCATGCACGATCGCCAGGCGCTCCTCGATGGCGCGCGAGTGATCCGCCAGGAGGGCGGTGAAGTGCTCGCCGGGCTCACCTACACGATCAGCGCCGTTCACGACGATGCGTTCTACGCGGATCTCGCCGGCGCGCTGGCGGCATCGCCCGATGTCGCGCGGCTGTACATCAAGGATCCGACCGGGCTCCTGACTCCTGAGCGCGCGCGCACGTTGATACCGGCCGTGCGCGCCCGGATTGGCGCCAAGGCACTCGAGCTGCATTCCCATTGCACGATCGGACTGGCGCCGCTGACGTACATGACGGCTGCCGAGCTCGGAATCGATGTGTTGCATGTCGCTTGCGGACCACTCGCCAATGGCACATCGCTCCCGGACGCACAGCGGGTCGTCGCCAACCTGCGCGAGCTGGGACACGCGGTGGATATCCATGATGCTTCGCTGGAGCGAGTTGCCAGGTACTTCTCCAGTCTTGCGGATGCCGAGGGACTACCGGCGGGAGCGCCACAGGAGTACGACGCCGCGTTTCTGCGCCATCAACTGCCGGGCGGCGCCATAACGACGACCGTCCGTCAGCTCGAGGAACTGGACCTGAGCGATCGTCTGCCCGCAGTCATCGAGGAAACCATACGGGTGCGCGCGGAGCTTGGCTATCCGATCATGGTGACGCCCTTTCCCCAGATCGTCTGCACACAGGCGCTTTTCAATGTCATCGGTCCCGAGCGCTACGCAAATGTTCCGGACCAGGTGATCCGCTATGTGATCGGGCGCTTCGGGCGACCCACGGCTCCTGTCGATCCGAACATCAAGGATCGAATCCTGGCGCGCCCACGGGCGCGCGAACTGGCTGTAGAACCACCGCCTCCGACCCTCAGCGAGCTGAAACGTCGTCTGGGAAAGGCGATGACGGATGAAGAATTCCTGTTGCGCGCCGTGATGCCAGCGGAGCAGGTCGATGCGATGCTCGCGGCGCAGCCCGCCGACACCCGCTACAACCCCGACACGCGCCCACTGGTGGACCTGATCCGCGAGATGAGCCGCAGGAGCGATGCCACGGAACTCATCGTCGAAAAACCGAACTTCCGGCTCGAGCTGCGTCGCCGGGCCTGATTCCATGGATGCCGCTACCGACGTGCACGCACGCCTGCGCACCGCGCGCGCTTTCCTGTTCGATCTCGATGGCACGCTGGTACTCGGCGACCGCAACAATCGCTCGATCAAGCCGCTCCCCGGCGCGGTCGAACTCCTCGAGCGACTGCAGCAGCGGCAGGTGCCGTATGCGATTTTCACCAACGGCACCGTGCGCACGCCCGAGGAATACGTGCAGGAGCTGCGCCACGCGGGAATCCAGGTCGCAGATCACCTCGCGCTTACGCCCAGCAGCGTGGCGGCCGAATACTTCAGCCGCATGGGTTACCGGCGCGTGCGCGTACTGGGTGTCGAGGGTGTGTGGCGACCCTTGCAGGCGGCCGGACTCGAGATCGTGCGCGGCACCGCGCCTGAGCCCGTCGAAGCCGTATTCGTCGGCTGGTACCGCGAGTTCACGATGGATGAGATCCAGGCCACCTGCGACGCCATCATCGCCGGTGCGCGGCTCTATACCGGTTCGCTGGCACCGTACTTCGCCAGCGCACAGGGAAGGGTCCTCTCCTCATCGCGCGTGCTTTGCGCCGCGATCACCAGCATCACGGGCAAACGGGCGACAGTGCTCGGCAAACCTGCTGCGGAAGCAGCGCGGTGCGCGTGCCGACGCCTCGGCATCGATCCCGCCGAGCTGGCCATAGTAGGCGACGATCCGGCGATCGAAGTATTGATGGCACGACGCGTCGGCGCGCTGGGCATCGCAGTTCGCACTGGCGTGTGGAGCGGTGGCGAAGGCTCGCACCTGCCGGCCGCCCAACGTCCGCATCTCGCACTGCAGGGCGTCTCAGAACTCCTGAGCCTCCTGGATCGGACCGGAAAACGCTGACCTACCAGATCCTGACGCGGTCTTCGGGTTTCAGGTAGAGCTTGTCTCCCGGCTTCACGTCGAAAGCGCGATACCACACATCCATGTTGCGCACCGAGCCGTTGACACGGAACTTGGGCGGGCTGTGCACATCCGAAAGCACCAGTTCACGCAGCGTGTCGTCGCGATACTTCTCGCGCCAGACCTGCGCCCAGCCGAGGAAGAATCGCTGCTCACCGCTCAGCCCCTCGATGACCGGCGCCTTCTTGCCGTGAAGCGAGATCTGGTAGGCCTCGTATGCGATGTTCAGGCCGCCGAGATCGCCGATGTTTTCGCCGATGGTGTTCTCGCCCTTGACGTTGAGACCCGGCAGCGCCTCGAAGCTCGAATACTGTTGTATGAGTCTGTGAGTGCGTGCAGTAAAAGCCTTGTCGTCCTGCTCCGTCCACCAGTCGGTGAGTGATCCATTGGGGCCGAACTTGCGTCCCTGGTCGTCGAAGCCATGGCCGATCTCGTGGCCTATGACCGATCCTATTGCGCCGTAATTGACTGCTGCATCGGCGTTCGGATCGAAAAACGGCGGCAGCAGAATCGCGGCGGGAAATACGATCTCGTTGTTGAGCGGATTGTAGTAGGCGTTGACCTCCTGGGGCAGCATGCCCCATTCGGCGCGATCGACCGGCTTGTCGAGACGATCGACCTGGTAGTCCCACTGCCAGACCTGAGCCCGCTGCACGTTGCCGATCAGGTCGTCGCGCTTCACCTCGAGGCTGGAGTAGTCCTTCCACTTGTCGGGATAGCCAATCTTGCTGATGAAACTCGCGAGCTTCTCCTGCGCACGCTTCTTGGTCTCGGGTGTCATCCAGTCGAGCCCCTCGATGCGAACCTTTAGCGCCGCGAGCAGATTGTTCACCAACGCTTGCATCTTTGCCTTGGAGTCGGCGGTGAAATATTTCTGCACGTAGACCTGCGCGACCTGCTCACCGAGCGAATCGTTGACCTGCCCGACGCCGCGCTCCCAGCGCTCGCGCTTCTTCGGCTGCCCGCGCAGCGTCTGACCATAGAACGCGAACACCGTGTCATCGAAACGCGCCGGCAGGTAGCGAGCGTGATCGGTCAGGTAGTGAACAGTCAGATACGCCTTGAGCGTATCGAGGTCGGTGTTCCCTACCAATTTCGCGATGTCCTGCACGGCTGTGATCTCGCCGACCACGAATTTCTCGCGTGTGCCGAGGCGCCCAGGCTCCAGGAACGCCTGCCAGGCGAAGCCGGGGGCCTGCTCGAGGAGTTCCTGCTTGGTGCGTGGGTTGTAGTTCGCTTCCACGTCACGCTGCTTTTCGATCGGCCACTGCGCCTGGGCGATCGCGGTTTCGAAGTCCATGATGGCCTTGGCTTGCTTGGATGCCTCCGGGTAGGAAACGAGCGTGAGCATCTGCTCCATGAACGCTACGTACTTGTCGCGAATCTCCTTAAGCCTCGGGTCATCCTTGAGGTAGTAGTCGCGATCCGGGAGTCCCAGGCCCGCCTGGCCAATGGTCACGGCATAGACATCCGGGTTCTTCAGGTCGGGGTCGAATACCACGGAAAAGGTGGATTCGAAACCGGGCGAGCCAAACAACGCTGCAATGTCCGGAAGTGAGCGCGCGCTGCGGATTCGGTCCAGGTCGCCGTGGACCGGCTTCAGTCCCGCGGCCTCGATGGCTTGGAGGTCCATGAAGCTCGCATAGAAGTCCCCGATTTTCTGTTCCGGTGTACCGGGCGCGGATTTCTTCGCAGCCGCATCTTCGATGATGCCGCGCACGCGCTTACGCGCGGTATCGTCGAGTACGACAAAGGTGCCGTAGGTGGTCCGATCCTCGGGAATGGTGAAACTGTCGTACCACTGGCCATTGGCGAAGGTAAAAAAGTCATCGCCCGGTTTCACGCCGGGCTTGCGGGCGCTGAGATCGAGCCCGAAATCGCCGATGGCGGCACCGGGCCGAGAAACGGTGCTGTCCTGCGCGTCGGCAGCCCGGGCAGGTGGCGCCAGGCTGGTGGCACCGGCCAGGCACAGCGTCAGAATCGCGAGTCTTGGGGTCATGATGAACGGAACCTCCTGAAGATGCGCCAATGCTACGTCATCGGATTGCCGTCATCCTCATCACTGGATCTGTCACGGTCGCGCAGCGTATCAGCCTGAATCCGAGGCCGTTGGACCCGCCAACAGAGCAGGAAAGAATCCCCCATAGGCCGATGGGCGTGCGCAACAGCCGCCGACGCGGGCCAGTGAAACTTGCCGTGCGCCTGCGCATCGAACGTAAGATAGGTGCACAGGCTGGCTACGACACTCGAGCGCCGCATGGATCAATTGAGTAATTGGGTGTTTCCCGAACAGCTTCAACCGCGCCCGGCGGAGTTGCGTTTCGATCTGGATGAGGCGCTCCGTTCAGTCGTTGCCCTGCGAGCCGAAGTGCCCGGGGATGCTTTCACCGCTTCGGTGCTGGGAACCGAACGAACCGGCAATGCGGTCCTCATCCGCCAGGATGGCCTGCTCCTTACGGTCGGCTATCTCATTACCGAAGCAGAATCGATCTGGCTCACCGGCATCGACGGAACTGTCGTTCCGGGTCATCCCCTCGCCTTCGACTATGCCACCGGTTTCGGGCTGGTCCTGCCGCTCGGGCCGTTGGCCTTGCCGCCGCTACCGCGAGGTTCTTCAAGCACAGTCGCGACCGGTTCAAGAGTGTTTGCGATCAGTCACGGCGGGCTGGGGCACGCACTGGATACCCGGATCATCGCCAAGCGCGAATTTGCGGGCTATTGGGAGTACGTACTCGATGAGGCACTCTTCACCGCGCCCGCACATCCTCACTGGTCCGGTGCGGCACTCATCGATGAATCGGGCAGGCTCCTCGGCATCGGTTCATTGCTGGTGCAGGAGCAGCAGTCGGCCGATAAGACCGAGGCAAACATGTTCGTGCCCATTGATCTGCTGGAACCGATTCTCGAGCAGATGTCGAGCACCGGACGACCGGCAGGTGCACCACGACCGTGGCTCGGCATGTACACGATGGAGATGCAAGGACACCTGGTCGTCAGCGGGCTCGCCGCGCAAGGGCCCGCGGCTCGCGCCGGCGTGCGACCGGGCGATCTGATCCTGCAGGTCGCGGGTGAACCCGTATCTGGCCTGGCGGACTTGTTCCGCAGCATCTGGCGCCTCGGACCGGTCGGCACCGATGTGCCTCTGACGCTCGCGCGTGGCGGTGCGCAGCCGCTGATTCGGGTCCGCTCAGCGGATCGGAACGACTATCTCAGGAAGCCGCAGCAACATTGAGCCGCGAGGCGTCTCAGGCAGGATAGCCCAGCACGCTCCCGGTACGAGCCGATCGCTCGTGGCGCACAGCTGGTGCCGCGGCCGCATCGCCTTCGACCTGTGCCAGGGCGCGCAGCTCACGCGGGCCCATGCCGTGATAGCGGCGCAAACGCCGTACCAATGTGCTGCGATCATCGAAGCCGACGCGATCGGCAATCTCTGCCACCGCCAGATCGGTCGATTGCAGAAGCCTCATCGCCGCTTCGGTGCGGCGCCGTTGCAGGTATTCATACGGGCTCTGGCCATGCACTGCCTTGAACTCGCGCAGCATGTGAAACATCGACCAGCGCGCCGCGTCCGGCGAGTTCGCGCAAGTTCAGAGGCTGTTCGTACGCGGAGTGAATCAGGTCAGTGACGCGCGCAACGCGCTGGAACATCTCACGACGCGTACGCGCGCGAGCGCGCGCGAGCGAGCACACGTGCCTGCCAATATCCGCTTCGTTGCGCAATACCCGTTCCAGCAGCAGCGCGACATGCTCCTCGTACCACAGCGTCTCTTCGATACCATGCTCGATGTGATGCGCCATGAAGCGCAGCACGGAAGCAATGGCCGGGTGGCGCGGCCGAACGTGCTCATGGAACAGCGGTCGCTCGCCGTCCGACACCGGCGCGAGAATCGCCTCCGCGTTCCTGCCGATCGCATCGAAGGCCTGCGCAAACAGGTCCGGCCCAAAGTAGATTGCAAGCGCCCGCCCGGCAGTCCCGCGGCGGAAAGCGGCGTTCAGGGCGTGGCCGGCATTGAGAACCAGGAATACTTCGTCATCGAGTACCGCCGCGCGTTGATCGACGGTGAGTTGATAACGCCCGTGCCATGCGGCATGGATCGAGGGCACGCGTGTGTCGACCTCGTAGCGGTTGCGACCCGCACATATCCAATGCACTTCCGTGTCGCGCGTCGGACTCTTCGCAAGGCTGCCATTCGCCGCACTTGCGTAGTGGAATCTGCGAATCGTCAGGCTCACCTGGTCACCTGCCTTTTGCTGGATCCCGAAACGGCCGCAACCGCGTTGCGCCGATCACACAGGCGACTACGCTAGGCGCGAAATCGCGCGCGGAAAATGAAAATGCGTTGAATCAGCCGCTGCGTGCCGTGGAGCATCGGCACCGTGCTGCGAGTTGACCTGATATCGCGTCGAACGGACGGCGAAGGAACTAGCTACGCTCTGGCTCCGGGTCGTTTTTCACCAGGCGTAACGTCTTCACCACACGCGCGAGATAGCGTTTGCTGATCGGAATCTCACGGCCGCTGGGCATGACCGCGTACGCACGCCCGGAGTCCTGCCGCCGGATCGCAGCAACCAGGTCGTGCCGCACGATCTCCGAGCGGTGCACGCGCACGAACAGCCTGGGATCGAGCTGCTCGGCAAGTGCTCCAAGCTTCGCGCGCAGCAAGCGCACGCGCTGCCCCACGTGCAGTCGGACGTAGTCGCCGTCCGCCTCGATCCGCTCGACGAGGTTCACCGGAATCCGCACCCGGCTGTCGCCCTCGCGCACCCAGAGCTCATTTTCGTAGCGGGTTTCGAGCGCGGCGCGGCGACCCTGGCGCAGAGTATTCACCAGCGTCTTGAGCTCGCCGACCCGCATCTGTGCATCTCGCAGCTCGATGCGCGTGCGCGCTCGCTCCAGCGCCATGCGCAACCGATCCTGCTCCACCGGCTTGAGCAGGTAGTCGACGCTGCCGGTGGCGAAGGCCTGCACGGCGAAATGATCGAAGGCAGTAACAAAAACGACCTGTGGCAACTCCTCGTCGTCCAGGGCATCGATGAGCTCGAAACCGTTGAGTTCGGGCATCTCGATGTCGAGCAATACGACGTCGGGTGACAGGGAGCGAATGAGCTCGAGCGCGCGGCGGCCATCGCGCGCTTTGCCGACGAGCTCGACCTCCGGCAGGTCTCGCAGGCACCACTCGAGGCGCTGCAGCGCCAGTGGCTCGTCGTCGACTGCCAGCACCCGCATGTTGATGCTCATAGCCCGCATGCTCATGCCGCGATCTCCAGTGGCAGGCTCAGCTCGACCGTAAAGCTCCCCATGCGCTCGATCACCGCCAGCGCACCGTCCGACCCGTAGAAACTCGCCAGGCGCCGGCCGACATTCGCGAGACCGACCCGCGAACTCGCGGTGGGACGAATGGTGGGGTGAACTGGAGCATCGTTTTGCACCACGAGTACCAACGATTGCGCGCGCCGTATCGCCCGGACCTGGATGCTGACCGCGTCGGACATGCGCGCGACGCCGTGTTTGACTGCGTTCTCGATTAAAGGTTGCAGGATCAGGTGCGGCACGAGTGCACGATCGAGCCCGTCCGCGATCGCGGTGGTGAACCGCACCCGGTTGCCAAAACGGGTGAGCTCGATGTCCAGGTATTCCGCCTGCACCCTTATTTCCTCGCCCAGACTCACCTTGGCAGCACCTTCCCGGCTCAGGGCGTTGCGGAAAAAACGCGCGAGCTTTGCGATCACCTGGTCGGCCGCCTGCGTCTGGCCGGTGACTACCAGCGCGGAAACCGCATTGAGCGTGTTGAACAGGAAATGCGGGTTGATCTGGTAGCGCAGCATCTCGAGCTCGGCCTGGTGCGCGAGCGCGCGGGCCTCGAGGAGACTGCGTTCGCGCTCGCGCAGGCGCGCCGCATACAGGATCGCAGCGCAGAACCCCGACCACATCAGGAAAATGACGAGGTTGTACAGCGACTGCAGGGCGATATTCACCAGGGCGCCGTACGGCAGGCTGTGGCGCAGGAGATTGAACCACACGAGATGTCCGAGGGTTGCGTAAGTGACAGCAACGGGCACGCAGACCAGAGCCACTGCGACGGCCTTGTACCGCAAGTCCCAGCCCAAGGTCCTGCGCAACACCCAGCCCAGCGGCAGACACAGCACGAATCCAAAGGTGCTGAAGATCGCTCGCCAGAAAATCGAGGCGCCATCCGTGTACTGCTCGACGAGCGTGGTCTGCAACGTGTGCATCAGGAACATCGAGGTCCAGAACAACGCGCTGAACACCTGGATGTGCGTCGTACTCTGTCGCGTCACCGCTTGAGGGTCGCGCCCCGCTGGGCTCGCTGATGTGGCCGGCCAACCTCCGTCACCGGCGCGATACCTCGGATCGCGCGTCAGGCTCATGGTGGACATGGATATTCAACCTGTCTGCTGGGATTTTAGGTTGAAGCGTAACGCGCCCGGTGTGGATGACACTCATTATGCGGCCGATGGGACGGATGGCGGCACGGATGAGACGGGTGCGCGACGAACGACATCAAAAACGCGACGAACGGGCCCGGACGCGCGACGAGTGCGCAGCACTGTTCGTCCCACGTGGCCGGCACAGATTGCAAAACGCTTCGTCGGGTGCCTGTGCCCTTGTGTCGCGCCAGCGCTCCGCCCGTCGCGGCCTCCCGCCTGAACGCCGCGGAAGACTCCCAGCGCAGGCATTTTGTGGCACATATTCAGGTTTCATCCTGGTAGCGGTGAGGCATCGATGAAAACCTTCGCAGCCCTCTTGTGCATGGCCCTGCTGTCTGCGGCGCCCGCGCGTAGCGACGGGATCTATGATCTGGAGCTCTTGCCGGTGAAGGCGCAGATCTATCTCATCCGCCGGCCCGACGCGCTGCGCCCGCCCGTCGAAGGCAATGTCACGGTGATCGTCAATGAGCAGGACGTCGTGGTGGTCGATGGCGGTGGCTCACCGCTCGCCGCCACGAATGCGATCCGGTTGATCCGTTCCGTCACGGACAAGCCGGTATCGACGCTCATCACGACTCACTGGCATGGTGATCACAACTTTGGCAACCAGGTGTATCGCGCCACCTTCCCTGGAATTCGCATCATCAGCCAGGACAATACCTATCGGGACATGACCGGCCCGCCGATGACCTACATCACGACCTACCCACAGCAGATCCAGGACTACATGCACGAGCTCGAGGAGGCGGGAAGGCGCAAGCCACTTTCGGCAGGCGCGGCCCGAATGCTGGACGATCTGAAGGTCATGTATCAGGCGTTGCAGGGAATTCAGATCACGCCCGCGGACACGACTTTTGACGAGCGCCTGGTATTGCACCGCGGCCAGCGCGACATCGAAGTGCGTTACTTCGGCAAGGCCAATACCGACGGCGACGCGGCGGTATGGCTGCCGCAGGATCGAGTCCTGGTCAGCGGCGACATCGTCGTGCATCCGATCCCGTACGGTATCGGCAGCTTCCCGCGCGAATGGATCGCAGCGCTGCAGGCGATCGGTGCGCTGCCTTTCGATACGCTCATACCCGGACACGGCGACGTGCTGCACGACCGTGCCTACATCGAACAACTTGCGAGCATGCTCACCGCGATCCGCGAACAAGTCGCGGCATCTGTAGCCAAGGGGCTGGACCTCGAGGCGACGCGCAAGGCACTCGACACGACCAGCTTTGCATCCGCCTACACGCTCGATGATCCGGCGCGCACACAGCTCTTCGATTCCTGGTGGGTGCAGCCGATTGCACGTTCCGCGTGGCTCGAGGCGCGCGGCGAACCGATCGTCCAGTCCGGTACCGGGTCGAACAACTGACGGAGTCGACCCGCGGCTGCGCGGGCCGCCGGAGCGGCGTTGCGCGTTGAGCCGAAGCTGGCCTATGTTCATGCGTTATGAGTACGGTGTGGAGGGTCGCGACATGGATCGCGCTCAGCGCCGCTCTGGCACCGGGTCTGGTGTCGGGTGGCCCACTGGATGCGCTGAACTCGGTACGCACGCAGGGCTGTAGCGGCAAGGCGGGTGTCAGTGCGAAGCTGGTCCGCGATCCCGCGCTCAGTGAGGTCGCGATGCGGATGGCGAGCGGCGCTGCGCTCGGCGAGGCGGTCGCTGCGGCGCACTTCCATGCAAGACTATCCACTTCGATCTCGATCGCTGGAACTCCGGACGAAAAGGCCCTTACTCGTGTGATCGCCGAGCGCTTCTGTGCGGACGTGCTCAACGCGGATTTTGAGCGTGCTGGAGCCTGGGAACGAGGCAAGGACGTCTGGATCGTGCTCGCGACGCCTTTCACCCTGCCGCAGGCGAAGGATGTCGCCGTGATTCGCAAGCGCGCTCTCGAACTCGTCAACCAAGCTCGTGCCAAGGCGAGAAAATGCGGCCGGCAGAATTTTGGCGCCGCACGACCTGTCGGTTTGGACATCAAGCTCGATCGCACTGCGCTCACTCACTCGGAGGACATGGCACGGCACGGCCACATGACCCATCGAGGCAGCGATGGCACCAGTGTCGCCGAGCGCGCGGCGCGCGCCGGCTACAAGTGGGCCAAGGTCGGCGAAAACGTGGCCGCCGGAACGCCCGGCGTGGAGGATGTCATTCAGGGCTGGCTGCAAAGCCCCGAACATTGCGCCAATGTCATGAATCCCGACTTCACGCAGATGGGTGTCGCCTACGCGGTGAATGCCGTGAGTGAAGACGGTATCTACTGGACGCAGGTCTTCGCGACACCGCGCTGACTCGCCCTGCTACGTCGCGCCGCTCGCGCTGGCGGAAACTTCGGGTCGACCCGCATTGATTCCGGCGCGGCTCGTCAAGTAGACGGCGTAGGTACCCAGCCAATGGCTGCCGACATACGACACGTGCAGTACCGCGGGAAGTCCGGCCTGTCGATGCAGCGCTGCCACGATCAGCAGCACATTGACTCGCAGGTCATTCTTCGGCAGAGCGCTCGCGATCCCATCCAGCATCCAGGCACGGCTGAGATTGAGTCCGTCGATGTGCGCCAGCTTCGGATCGTTGCGATCGGTGACGACTGCGGGCTTCAACCATTCGGTCGGATCGTCGCTCGCCAGGGTGGGGAAGAAGCGTCCCAGCCAGCGCGAAAACGCTTTCCGGTCGAGCACGCGGCGCATGAAATCCGCTTCGGCCAGGCAAGGGGACAGGAAATCCGTGCCCGACGGCTCGAACGCGAGCGGACATTTCTTGTCCTGCGAGTAGAACTCACCGGCCTTGGTCGCGAGCAGATTGCGCATCTCCGTGTCTTCGGACACCAGGGCCCAGTCCCACATCAGCCCGAATGAAAGCGCGGTCTGGCTGTGTTCGCCGCTGCGAATCGGGTAGGCGAGTTGCGGCAACCACTCTTTCAACTGGGCAGCCGCCGCGGCCTCGAGCGGCAGCAGCGCGGCGAGCCACTCGCGGCCTTGAGGATCCTCCCACTCGCGCAGTTCCGCCGAGAGCCGCAGCAGCCACGCGAGCCCGTAGGGACGTTCGAACGCCTCGCGCCCCTCGCCTTCCAGGTAGGCGACTTCGCCGGCAATGTTTTCACTGGTGAGGCTGCGCGCGAGCTCAGCCCGCGCGACAGTCACGAACGGCGCATCCGGATACAGGCGCACCAGCCGCACCAGCAGCCAGTGCCCATGCACGGCCGAATGCCAGTCATAACAACCGTAGAACGCTGGAGTCAGTTCTCGCGGCGGGCGCGCATCCGCATCGCTGTTCAGCACGTGCGCAATCTTGTTTGGATACTCCCGGTGCAGACACGCAAGCGCGAGCTCGGCGAAGTGTCCAGCCTCTGCGACATCGAGCGGCTTGGGTAGCGGTACGGAGACTTTGGACTTGGCACGATTCGATACGACCGTGGTAGCGGTGACGGCACTCGCGAACACGGCGGTCACTGTCAGAAGCAGCAGGCTGGCGACGCGGCGCATCGCGCGATTATGCGAGATCGGACTCAGCCACGGTATCTGTTCCCTGCTGTCGATTTGCGGCCGCGTGCAACGTCTTATTGTCAGATGGACTGCACATCAGCGCCGCAAGTTCAGCCGCTGAAGCCGCGGGCGGCCGCGGCGTTGCGCAGGGCATTCGCTTTATCCGCATTTTGCAGCGGCTCGCACCTGCGTTGCCGCCAAAGGCGCAATTTTTACTGCGGCGCGCTAAACTTCGCGGCCCCGCGCCATGCTTTGTGGCGCCACGACAACGACAGCAGAGAAACCGCTTGAACGCGCAACCCGAACAGGACTTCGAACTCCGCAAGGTCGCTTCCATGAACCGTGATCACGTGCCCGCGCAGGCTGGTTCTTACCAGGACCGCAGCCTCTCGGGGCGCTTGCAGAAAGTCAGGAACATCCCACCGAAATGGTGGGTGGCGGGGCTCGTCGTCTTGATAGTCGCGATCGCACTGGTCTGGGCGAAGCAGCACTTCTCGTCGGCAGCGCCGAAAGTTGCCCCACTGATGGAGCAATCCACACCGCTGGTCACCGTGATCACGCCACGAGTGATGCCGGTGACGGCGAGCGTCACCTTCAGCGGCACGATCTTCGCCCGCTATGACGTGCCGATAGGCGCAGAAGGCGAAGCCGGTCGAATCGTCGCCATCTATGTGGAGGCCGGCGACCAGGTCAAGAGCGGACAGATCATGGCGAAGCTCGATCAATCGGTGCTGTTGCCGCAGTTGAAGCGCCTGGCCGCGTCACTTGAAGAAGCGCGCGCGCAAGCAGCGTTGTCCCAGGCAGAGTACGGGCGAGCCAAAGGGGTCGAGGCCGCCGGTGCGCTGTCTGCGGAAGAAATCGAGCGGCGCCGGGCTGCTTCGGTCACGGATCAGGCGCGCGTCAACGTCGCGGCCGCACAGCTTGCGGAAATGCAGGCGCGCCTCGATCGCACGGAACTCCGCGCTCAGGCGGATGGCCTGGTGCTCACGCGTACCGCAGAGCTTGGACAGACCGCTGCTCCGGGTGGTGAGCCGCTGTTCCGCCTGGCGCGCGGCGGTGAGATCGAAATGCGTGGCTCGCTCGCAGAACAGGATTTTGCGCGGGTGCGCCTCGACCAGGCCGCAACGGTCTATCTGACGGGTTATGACGCGCCGTTCAGCGGCAAGGTGCGGTTGCTCGGTGCGGTCATCGATCCGAAAACCCGATTGGGCGAAGTGCGTATCGCACTGGAGTCTAATCCGGCCCTGCGGCCGGGCGCATTCGCACGCGGTCAGATCGTGGTGGGCGAAGCGAGACGCCCCGTGCTGCCGCAGACCGCGGTGCTCTCCGATCTGAAGGGTAGTTACGTCTATGTCGTCAACGGCGGCAACAAGATCGAGCGTCGTGCGGTGCACGTCGCCGACACGACAGTTGGCGGCGTGGTCATCGGTGAGGGCCTTGACGGTAGCGAGAAGGTGATCGCGATGGCGGGCGGATTCCTGCGTGAAGGCGAGGCCGTCGAACTCGCGCCGCAAGCGGCGCAGCAGGCCCGCAAATGATCAAGAACATCTCGGCATGGGCCATCAAGCATCCGGTACCGCCAGTGGTGCTGTTTGTGGTGCTGTTTTTTCTCGGCACCGTCGCCTTCATCCGCCTGCCTATCAACCTGAGCCCGGATATTTCCTTTCCGCTGGTCGAGGTCACAGTCAATCAACCGGGCGCGGCGCCGACCGAGATCGAGACGCAGATCATCCAGAAGATCGAAGGCTCGGTCGCGAGCGTCGGTAACGTCAAGAACATCACTTCGGCAGCACTCGAAGGCGCTGCTTTCGTCTATATCGAGTTCCAGATCGGCACACCCGTCGACCGCGCCGTGACCGATGTGCGCGATGCCGTTTCCAAGGTGCGCAGCAATCTGCCGGAGGGCATCGAAGAACCGCTCGTTCAGCGCATCGATGTCGAAGGTGGAGCGTTCGTCTACTACGCCGTCAGCACCACGGACATGACGGAAGAGGAGCTCAGCTGGTTCGTCGACAACGCCGTCACCAAGCGGTTGCTGGCCGTGAACGGTGTGGCACAGGTGCAGCGCGGCGGCGGTGTCGATCGCGAGATCCGCGTCGAGCTCGATCCGGCGCGTATGCAGGCGCTGGGGCTCACAGCGGTGGACGTCAATCAGCAACTGCGCCAGATCAATCTCGACGCGCCGGGCGGACGTCTGCAGGTTGGCGGCGGCGAACAGTCGATTCGCGTACTGGGCGGGGCACACACCGCTCTGCAGCTCGGTCAGACGCGTATCTATCTGCCAGGCGGACGAGTGGCACGCCTGAGCGACATCGCGGAAGTGCGCGATGGCGTTGCCGAAATCCGCAGCGTCTCGCGGCTCAACGGCCGCACCGCGACTACGTTCGGCGTGTTCCGGTCCAAGGGTTCTTCCGACGTGACCGTGATGGACCTCGTCACGCGCGAGATCGACAAGATCGGCAAGGAATTCCCGCAGGTGAAGCTGAAGGTCGTCTTCACCACCGTCGACTACACCAAGCGCATGTTCTCGTCCGCGATGGAGGCACTCATCGAGGGCTCGATCCTCGCCGTGGCAGTGGTCTGGTTCTTCCTGCGCGACTGGCGTGCCACCGCGATCTCGGCGCTCGCCATTCCGTTGTCGGCGATCCCGACCTTCGCGTTCATGCAGTGGATGGGCTTCACGCTGAACCAGGTGAGTCTGCTAGCTCTGTCGCTGGTCGCCGGCGTGCTGGTGGACGATGCAATCGTGGAAATCGAGAACATCGTGCGCCACATGCGCATGGGCAAGACAGGCTACAAGGCGGCACTCGATGCGGCCGACGAAATCGGTCTTGCGGTGGTTGCAACGTCTGCGACCATCATTGCGGTATTCCTGCCGGTGAGCTTCATGCCCGGCATCACCGGCCAGTACTTCATCCAGTTCGGCCTCACCGTAGCTGCCGCCGTGTTCTTCTCGTTGCTGGTCGCGCGCCTTATCACGCCGGTCGTTGCGGCCTTTACACTCAAGTCGGAAAACATCAAGGTCCACGGCGACGGGCCGATCATGACCTGGTACCTGAGGACATTGCGCTGGTGCGTCAATCACCGCTGGCGAACGCTCGCCGGTGGCACCTTGTTCTTCATCCTGTCGCTGGTCGTGCTCTCGATGGTCCCGACGTCCTTCGTTCCCGAGGCGGACCTCGCAAGCTCCCAGCTCAACATCGAGTTGCCCCCGGGCGTTCAGCTCGAAGAGACCGCAGGCGTATCCGCAGCGGCGTACGACGTCCTGAAGCACCAGCCCGAAGTGACGGATGTCGTGGAAAGCATCGGCGCCGACGAGACCGGCGAAGTGCGCATCGCCAACCTGTTCATTTCCCTGGTGCCGCGCGAGGACCGCAACATGACGCAGCAACAGTGGGAGGATCGCGTCCTCAAGGAGCTGCGCAGAATTCCGGACGCCCGCATCAACTTCCAGAAGCAGTCGGGCGGCGGCTACGGGCGCGACATCACCATCTACCTGACGGGCGATGATCCGGCGCTGGTCGACCGTACCGCGCGGCAGGTGGTGGAAGAGATGCGCACCCTGAAGGAACTGCGCGAACCGCGGATCAACGGCGACCTGCCGCGTCCCGAGATCATCATCCGGCCGCGCCTGGACCTGGCCGCCGAGCTCGGCGTGAGTGTCGCGAGCATCAGCCAGACCATCCGGATCGCGACGATGGGTGACCTGCCGCAGAATGCGCCCAAGTTTTCCCTCTCCGATCGGCAGATCCCGATTCGCGTCAGCCTGGTGGAGAGCGCGCGGCGCGACCTGGGCACGCTGGAAAACCTGCCGGTGCCGACGGCCTCGGGCACACCGGTGCCGTTGAAAGCCGTCGCTGATATCAGCTTCGGGGAAGGGCCGGTGCGCGTGCGCCGTTACAACCAGAGCCGACGTATTGCGCTCGAGGCTGATCTGAACGGCGTGGAGCTCGGCGAGGGACTGAAAAAGATCTACGCGCTTCCCACGCTGAGCAATCTGCCGGAGGGCGTGCGCAAGGTGGAAGTCGGCGATGCAGAAGTGATGCGTGAGCTGTTCACCAACTTCGCGATCGCCATGTTCACCGGCGTGCTGATGGTGTTCGCCGTGCTGGTGCTGCTGTTCGCGCGCGTGTTCCAGCCCATCACGATTCTCTCCGCCCTGCCCCTCTCGATCGGTGGTGCGGCCGTCGCGTTGCTGATCGTGGGATTCCCGCTGTCGCTCCCGGTCGTCATCGGCTTCCTGATGCTGATGGGCATCGTCGCCAAGAATTCCATCCTGCTGGTGGATTTCGCGATCGAGGAGATGCGCGCCGGCAAGGACCGGATGACGGCACTCCTCGAAGCGGGCCACAAACGCGCACGCCCGATCGTGATGACCACGGTCGCAATGGTGGCGGGCATGTTACCGGTCGCGATTGGCATCCACGGCGATGCCTCGTTCCGCGCGCCGATGGCGGTCGCGGTGATGGGCGGTCTCATCACCTCCACTGCCCTGACGCTCGTGATCGTGCCGGCAGCATTCACGCTGATCGATGACATCGAACGCTGGCTGGGTCCCAAGGTCTCGCGCGTGCTCACAGCGCACCCGGAACCCGTGCCCAGTCCGAATCCGCGCTAGTCAGTCCTCATCCCCTGGGATTCACGAGGCAGGCCGCATGAGCATGCAGACCCGTCGACAGTTCGTGCGGCGCGGCGCGGCCATTGCGACTATGGCCGTTGCTGCGCCCTTCATCAGCACCAGCGTTACGCGAGCGCTGGCGGATTCCTCCAGGAAGAAACTGGGATTTGCCATTTGCGGACTCGGCAAGCTCAGCGCCGAGCAGATTGCCCCGGCCCTGCTCAAGACACAGTACTGCCGCCTGGCGGGTCTCATCACCGACTCGCCCGACAAGGCCGCGCGCTGGAAGGCCCAATACGGCATTGCAGATCGCAACGTCTACACCTACGACACGATGGAGCGGATGGCCGATAACCCCGATATCGACGTCGTCTACATCGTCACGCCCAACGCGCTTCATCTTCAGCACACGCTCGCAGCCACCAAGGCCGGCAAGCATGTGTACTGCGAGAAGCCGATGGAGATCTCGCTGCGAGCGCTGCGAGCAGATGATGGCGGCGTGCAAGGCGGCGGATCGCATGCTGGGCGTCGCATACCGGCTGCAGTTCGAGCCCAACAACCTCGAGTGCGTGAGACTGGCGCGCGAGAAGGTGCTGGGCGCGGTCAACATCGTCGAAGCGGGTTTCTGCATTTCGGTAGGTGATCCCAACCAGTGGCGTCTGAAACGCGCGCTGGCCGGTGGTGGCGCATTGATGGACGTCGGGGTCTATGCGGTGCAGGCCATGCGCTACCTGACGGGCGAAGAGCCGATACTCATCTCCGCGACCGAGTCGAAAACGGATCCGGTCAAGTTCGCAGAAGTCGATGAATCAGTGGTGTGGCAGGCGAAATTCCCCGGCGGCGCGCTCGCGTATTGTTCGGCGAGCTACAACGCACACGGTATCGCTCGCTTCAGGGCGCAAGCCGAGCACGGCTGGTTCGAGCTCGATCCCGCCTTCTACTACGGCGGCATCCATGGGCGACGCAGCGATGGCAAGGAGATCAACCTGCCAGGCGGCGATCAATTCGCCGTGGAAATGGACGACTTCGCGCGCTGCATCCAGGAGCGCAAGCCCAGCAGGGTGTCGGGTGAAGAGGGCCTGCGCGACGTGAAGATCATGCTCGCGATCTACGAATCCATCCGGACCAACGCCGCGGTCAAGCTCGCCTAGAAACTGGCGCAGCGGCTTTCAGCACTCCTCACTTGATCGTCTTGCTGGCTGTCTGCGACATCGCGCTTTCCGCCCCACTCGACGTGAGCGCCTTGAGCGCAAAGTAGTAGGTCGCGGGCGCCAGGTTCTGGACGACGTAGGCGGTCAGGCCGGCGTTGTTGAGTGTGACGGTCTTGTTGAGCGCACTGGGGCTGGTGCCGTAGTAGATCCGATACCCGGAAAGATTGGTCAGCACGGAACCATTCGTATTCTGCGTCGGTGGCACCCAGGTCAGGGTAGCTGCACCGTTTGAGTTCTGCGTGACAGCGATCGAGAACGCCGCCAGCGAAGCACTTGCCTTGCCATCGCTCACGCTGATCACGATGCCCGAATACGTTCCGACGTCCGCCACGCTGGGAGTGCCTGAGAGCTTTCCTGTCGAGGTGCTGAACGAAGCCCAGCCCGGTAGTTTGACAATCGAGAACGTGAGCTTGTCGCCGTTGGCGTCGCTGGCCGTCGGTTGGAAGCTATAGGCATTTGCCGCGTTTATCGCACTGGGAGGCGTGCCGGAGATTTTCGGCGCCGTATTCCCGGAACCCGCGGATGATGTTGCCTTGATTGAGAACGCGGCCAATGAGGCCGTATTGACGCCATCACTGACGCTGATGCGGATGTTGCCGAAAGTACCTAGCGGTCGGATGTCCGCTGAGAGTGCCATGTCGGTGCGTAAAGGTTCGCCCATGCAGGCTTGTTGGCGATTGAAAAACGGAGTGTCTTGCCCTCCGGATCGGACGCTTTGGGCCGGAAATAATAGTAGTCGCCGGCCTTGATGCTGGTGATCGGTGTACCCGATATCGTGGGTGGGCGATTCGCCGCCAACGCAACGGCAGGAATGATTTGTGCGATGACGATCAGGAATGAGGCAGCAAGCGAACTCCGAACATCCCAGCGTGCGCGGCGTGACAAATGCATGATGAATACTCCAGTGCACCTCGTTCCCCCAATGCGATCCTTCCCTGATCAACGAGCGGAGTGGCGCGAACACAAAACAAAACTTCAGTCCACCAAGACTTCTCCGTTGCGCGAGGCAACCGAGATCCTGTCTGCACAAATGAAGCGGTGGCCGCAGATGAGCGCGCAACGTGCTGCGCAGTGCGCGCAGCTCACGACGAAGAACAAAACTGTCGTGCGGATCCCCTAAACCCGCGAGTCGATTGTTCCGTGAAACGTTACGAAGTTGATTTTCAGCGGCTTTGGCTCTTGCTCGACGTGTGCGAGTCTATTAATCGACAGCACTCGGTCAAGAGTCTCCAGAGTGCGACACGCTGCGCGTAGTGCGTCGTCAACGAGCGACGACATGCGTTGAGTTTTTATTCACGCGCTCGCACGCCAGGAAAAACTTTGTCACACGTTCGTAAATCAGCTGCGTGGTTTCGGCGTGTAACGCACGCACGCCGCACAATGTCGCAAGTGACGATGTACTGGAGCATTCGCTCCTAGCGTTTTGATTGCGCGGCAGCGACTGGGAGAATTCGAATTTGTACATGCACCTGCGAGCAGGGCGTGAAAATACCCATGAGGGCGCACGCGATCCGGCGTGCAGTCGCCGTGCCAACGAATCAATTGGTCGACGGCCGCGTCAGGTTCGTGCGCTGACGTTGTGTGACTTACAGAGAAACCGCGCTCGCCGAAAAGATTTCTGCCGCGTGACAATCATGGTGCTGTCGCCGATTTGCGTCAGGTGCGCCCCGCGGGGCGAGCTACGACGAGCACACTTTGCGCAACCGTTTGCGCTCGCGCGCACCCATCAGCCCCTGCTGCTCGCTCCCAAGACGAGTGCCGATGTGGTCGCCGCGCAGTGATCGCTCCCGGCATATCGATGCCTCAAAAAAAAGCGGCGGGCATGAAGCCCGCCGCTGAGTCAACGCTGGTGACGAAGGTCAGAAGTCAGCAGTCACGCTGACGAACCCGTAGCGGCCGAGCGTATCGTAGAGCTGCGGGAACGTGTTGCCGTTGCAGAACACGCTCAGGCAACTGTCCTGCCCGATCAGCGGCGGATCCTCATCCGTGAGGTTGTTGATTCCGACCCGCAGGGTGATGCTCTGGTTGAATGTGTAAGAGCCCGCCAGATCCAGGTAGCTCATCGACTTGATGCTGGCGTCCGTCGCCGGGACATCGCCGTTGAGCTGTGGATTGGAGCTCGTCGTATCGAGCTTGGTGCTGTCGATAAAGCGCCAGCTCAATGACAGGTCGAGGTTCCACGGCGTGGACCAGGTTGCCCTGAGCTTGTGGCGCCAGTCCGGCGTCGGCACGCCGCAGGAAAGCCCGTACAGGCCCTTGCAGTCGTACGTGGCCGACCCTGTGGTTGGCTGGACGATCAGCTCATCAACATAGGTTCCGATCAACTGGAACGCGAGCCGTCCCGCGTTGCCACCCATGTCGAAGAAGTAGTTCACCTCCGTATCGATGCCCTTGGTGCGCAGCGATCCGGTGTTGATGATCGGGTCATCGATGAAGCCCTGGTTGCCGATCCAGAGCGATGCGGATCCGGGCGCGCGATGCACCTGGCTGCAGAAGCCTGCATCGCCAGTGTTGAGGCAGTTGTTGAGAATCACATCCGCCCCGACGCTGTTGATCAGGCCCTCCACCTTGATGTCATAGTAATCCGCCGACCAGCTGAAGTGCGACAGGAACGTCGGCGTGAGCACGAACCCGAATGAATATGTGTCCGACTTCTCCGGATCGAGGTCTTGATTGCCGCCGACCAGGCCGTTGTATTGCGCTGAGGGGTTCTCCAGAACGGAGCCGTACTGAGCCGCCGTTACTCCTGAAAGAGCGCACTGCGCAGCCGACGCGCCTCCGGTCACGATCCCGGTTGCGGTATCGATGTCGCCCGCGCACGGATCGGAGTTGCCGTCGAGCTGCACACGGTCCTGCAGGAACAATTCCTGCGCATTCGGCGCGCGTACTGCTCTCTGGTAACTGCCACGGAAGCGGACGTCTTCGACAGGCGCGTAGTTGAGACCGAACTTGTACGTGTCGGTGTTGAAGCCGAGGCTATAGTCCGAGTATCGATAGCCCGCTTCCAATGCCAGGTCCTGTGCGCCGGTCTTGTCCTGCACCAACGGCATGCGGGCTTCGACGAACAGCTCTTTCACATCGAACGAACCGATCGTGTTGAGCTCAGGAGCGCCCTGGCCGAGCAGGTCGTTGGTCTGGTAGGCCTGGTCGGTCTTGAGCTCCTGCTCCTCGCGGCGATATTCCGCGCCGAACGCGACGCCGAGACCGTCATTGGCGGTGGGCATCTTGGCCCCGTATTGGCCAAGGTCCCCGGTGACGGAACCGCTGAGGACTTCCTCGACCGTCTGCCCCTGCTTGAATCCCGGCACCTGTACATAGTCGAGCGCCGCCTGCGTGACGCCGCCAATCTGCCAGATGTTGTAGGGCACGCACTTCGCATCGTCGTTGGTGACATCGGCATCTGCGTTCACGCGACAGACGGGCTGGCCGGTCGTGGGGTCGTTCACCACGGTGAGGGCCTTGCCCAGACGTGCCGCGGAGAAATCGTTGAGGAAGTTTTCCTTGTACACGGTCGTGCCGTACAGGCCGTACGCGTCGTAGCTCCACGCTTCACCGAAGTTGCCGCGTACGCCGAGCACGCCGCGATAGGAGGTGTGCTCCAGGTCATCCCGACGTCCACCACCTTCGACGTTGCGTCGGCCGATGCCGAGGAAGACATCGTTCTGGCCCGGCTGCCGATTCACCGCCGGGTCATCGCACAGCGCGTTGACCTGCGAGGCGGACAACAACGGATTGTCGCAGTTGACGACGTAGTTGCCGTAGAACGGCGGTTGGCCGCTGTTGGAACCGAAAAACGCGCCGCTGGGTGCAACCTGCGACACTGTCTTGTCGTTCATGAACATGAACTCGGTGTACGCGGTCGCGTGCTCGTTCATGTCGTAGTGCGCGAACAGGCCTGCCGTGTAGCGATCGTCCGGTCGCTGGTAGTAGTTGAGCGGCCCGAAGTTGTACACGTCCGTCCCGAAGTCATAGGGGCGGAAATTGTTGCTGCCATCGATGGTGAAGAAGCCGTTGTCAGGATCCGCCGGGGATCCGAAAGCGGCCGGATCCTGGTTGACCGGCACGAACAAGCCGGGCGCTGAAGTCACCGAACCGTTGCAGGAGAATGAGTCGCCCGAGCCCAGCGTGCATGCGCTGAAATCGCGGTTGGCCTGCGTGATCGCCGACAGTGTGCGGTAGCCGGCGTAGACGGTTGCATTGCCACGGCCGTCGCCGGAGTTCATGCCCATGAGGAACGTGAAGTCGCGCGAATAGCCATCGTGAACGTTACTGTCGGGCGTCGGAAAGCCGCTCGCTGTGACGACGTCGGCCGCACTGTTGCTGTTGTCGTGCTGATACATGGCGTACTGCGCGTCGAGGCGCACGCCTTCGAAGTGGTCATTCATGATGAAGTTGACCACGCCGGCCACGGCGTCCGCGCCATACACTGCCGAGGCGCCGCCGGTGAGAACTTCAACACGTTCGACCAACGCACCGGGAATCTGGTTGAGGTCCGGCGAGGAAGCGCCGTTCTGCGTCGGATCGCCCGGCATCAGGCGACGGCTGTTCACCAGCACCAGGGTGCGTTGCGAGCCCAGGCCGCGAAGGTTCACCGTCGCTGCGCCGGTCGCACCGTTAGAGATATTGCCGCCGAAGTCGGCGACCGCTTGGGGCAGATTGTTGACCAGATCCTCGACGCGTGTGACGCCTTCGAGCTTCAGCTCCTCGTTGCCGACCGAGGTAACTGGGCTGATGCTGGTCAGGTTGGGTTGCGGAATGCGGGAACCCGTGACGACGACAGTGCCGATCTCTGACGCCGGTGCAGCTTCCTGCGCCTCCTGCGCGAACGCAGGCATGCTGGTGCTCGCGGCCGTGGCGGCACTTGCAAGCAGTGCGTACCTTACGGCGCGTGCCAGTTGATTGTTACGGTAGATCATTGAGTCCTCCTCAAGATCGCGATTCAATGGCCAAAGGCCATCGGGCAATGCCGCGACGTGCATGCCCGATGCGGTTTCTGAATGCCTTTGCTGCATGCTAGCGACAGCGATTTCGCGCACGAGGGCGGTGGTAGTCTTTCTGTGTGGCATTAGTTGCCGAAATTCATGTGTCGCTTTGCGTGTTGCGCCCGAGGAGGTCTGCAGATGCGCGCATCCTTTTTCTCTGTGTGTCTGTTGATGAGCAGCACGGTGTTCGCCACTGAGTTGGTATTCCCGGCCGCGCAGCTCGATGGGATGGCGAGGCGGTTCGTCCCAGTGGACGTCAAGGTCGACGTTTCGAGCCTGCCTGAGAACGAAAAGCTCGCGCTGCGCAGGATGATCGAGGCTGCACGGCTGTTCGATCCGCTTTTCATGCGCCAGGTGTCGGCCATCGGCCCAAGCACGCTGTTGTTGCTCCTGAATGACGCATCGCCGCTCGGGCAGTCGCGCCTGCGCTACTTCATGATCAACAAGGGACCGTGGTCAGCACTTGGATGAAAACCTGCCCTTCATCCCGGGCGTCGATGTCAAGCCGAAGGGGGGAAATTTCTATCCGAGCGACGCAACGCGCGAGGAAGTGCAGGCCTGGATGGAGTCACTGCCGGCGAAGGAGCGCGAGGCTGCGCAAGGGTTCTTCACCACGATTCGACGTCTGCCATCGGGGACGCTCACCGCAGTGCCGTACAGCGTCGAATACCAGGGCGAACTCACCGAGGCGGCGCGCCTGCTGCGCGAAGCTGCAGCGGCCACGACGCAGCCAACATTAAAGAGCTTCCTGGACCAGCGGGCTCGCGCATTCCTCAGCAACGACTACTACCAGAGCGACATCGCCTGGATGGAGCTCGATGCATCGATCGAGCCGACGATCGGTCCGTACGAGGTCTATGAAGATGAGTGGTTCAACTTCAAAGCGGCGTTCGAGGCGTTCATCCTGATTACCGATGCCCAGGCAACGGGACTGCTGGCGCGCTTCAGCCGCGAACTGCAGGAACTGGAAGATCACCTGCCCATCGAGGCGAAATTCCGCAATCCGAAGCTCGGGGGTTTCTCACCGATCCGTGTCGCGGATGTCGTGTTCTGTTCTGGCGACGGCAACCACGGTGTGCAGACTGCGGCGTACAACCTGCCAAACGACGAACGCGTGGTCGCGCTCAAAGGCTCGAAGCGCGTAATGCTCAAGAATTTTCAGCAGGCGAAATTCGACAACGTGCTGGTACCGATTTCCCAGCGCGTGCTCGCCGCAGACGACCAGGCGCTGGTCGCATTCGAGCCCTTCTTCACGCACATTCTCATGCACGAGCTGATGCATGGGCTCGGCCCGCAGACGATTCGCGTCGGCGGACGCGAGACGACAGTGCGCCAGGAGCTCAAAGAGCTCAACGGTCCGCTCGAGGAAGCCAAGGCTGACATCTCGGGCCTGTGGGCGTTGCAGTATCTCGCCGACAAGGGCGTAGTGCCGAAGAGCCAGGAGCGCGCCTTCTACACGACTTTCCTCGCCTCAACGTTTCGCACTCTGCGCTTCGGCTTCACCGATTCGCACGCCAGGGGCATGGCGCTGCAGGTAAATACTCTCCTCGACCAGGGTGCTATCGCAGTACAGCCCGACGGGACATTCCGGCTCAACTTCGCCAGGGCCCGAAAGGCCGTTGCAGCGCTGACTCGCCAGATCATGACGATCCAGGCGACCGGCGATTACTCCGGAGCCAAGGCGCTACTCGAGCGCATGGTCGTGATCCGGCCCGAGGTGAAGCGCCTGCTCGATCGCCTCGCGGACGTTCCGGTGGACATCGCGCCGCGGTTCGTGACCGCAGATGAGCTGACCGCCGCTCCTCCTCCGTGAAGCAATCCGTGCCGTGGCTGTGTGGGTCTGGCTGGCCGATCTTCCCCACGGCCGACACGAACGATGCATCCTGCCGCCCTGGGCGTTACCTTTCGCGCTGTACGTCAACGCTTCTTTGGCACAATCAAGGAAGAACGGGCCAGGGAAAGATCAGCCAGCCAGACCCACACAGCGGACCGGCTCCAACTGCTCGTTCCCACGAACGCGTGACTTTGCCGCTCGACGGACCAAGAATGGCGCTACTGCACGGATCCCGATCGTATGGATGTGCCGCAATCACCCTCGCCAGGCGAATTGGGCGCCGATGAAGCGCTGCGGGAAAGCGAGCAGCGCTATCGCGCGCTCGTGAACGCGTTGCCGCAGGCTATCCTCGTGCACGATGGCGTGCGCTGCCTGTTCGCAAACCCGGCCGCGGTCCGACTCGTGGGCGCAGCGACTCTGGAAGAAGTCATTGATCGCCCGGTCCTTTCCTTCGCTCATCCCGACAACCTGAGCCTGCTGGAAGAGCGCACCCGCCGCATCATCACGGAGGGTGTGCCGGCGCCGCCCATCGAAGTGCAGGTGATCCGCCAGGACGGCACGTTGGTGTGGGTCGAGGCAACCGGAGTGCGCGTGGATTTCGGCGGGCGCCCCGCCGCGCAGACGATGTTGCAGGACGTCACTGCCCGCCGCGAGCACGCTGAACGGGAGAAGGCGCTCACCGCCCGGCTACAGGCGCAGTCGACGGTATTGCTGAGGCTCGCCATCGATCCGTTACTGGCTTCGGGTGATTTTATCGCCGGGTTGCATCTCATCACGGAAAACGGGGCACGCACCCTGGGCGTCAACAGCGCGAGCGTGTGGCTGTTCGATGAGGATCGGGCGACGCTGCGCTGCCTGGATCGCTACGACGCGGACTCTGGCAGGCACCTGCACGGCATCGATCTCACGGCCGGGCATTACCCGGATTATTTCGCGGCGCTGAACACCGATCGCGCGGTTCCGGTGTCCGACGCCCACACCGATCCGCGGACCTCGCTCGCTGCGAGACGACTATCTCGTGCCGTGGAAGGTCGGCGCGTTGCTCGACTCGCCCGTGCGCTTGTCCGGAGGCCTGATCGGGGTTCTGTGCCTCGAGCAGCAGGCGCGCGGTCGGGCGTGGGAACCGGACGAAATAGCATTTGCCGGCGGCCTCGCCGACCAGGTCGGTCATGCATTCGCCAACGCGGAAAGCGCGCGCGCCGCCGAGGACATCCGCATCCTTGCCGGCAAGCTGATGCAGCTGCAGGACGAGGAACGGCGCCGCATCGGACGTGAGCTGCATGACTCGACCGGCCAGGTGCTCGCAGCACTGGAAGTGACGATCGATCGCGCCGTCGCTGCGCTCGAGTCGAAGGATCCGGCGAAGAATCTGAAGGTGAGTCAGCTGCTTGCCGAATGCTCAGAGCTTGCCCGCCAGTGCTCGCAGGAAATTCGCACGGCGGCCTACCTGCTGCACCCGCCATTGCTCGACGAGCTCGGGTTGCCGACCGCGTTGCGCTGGCTGGTCGATGGGTTCACCGCGCGCAGCAGCATCCCCGTACAGCTTGAATTGCCCGCGACGAGCGTGCGACTGCAGCCTGACCAGGAGCTGTCGCTGTTTCGGGTCGTGCAGGAAGCGCTCTCGAACATTCAGAAACACTCTGGCAGCCAGTTGGCGCGCGTGCGCCTGAAGACGGAGCCTGATCGCGTTTGCATCGAGGTGCGTGACTTCGGTCGCGGCCTCGCAGTGTCGGGTGTTCCTGCCGCCATGCAGGCGACCGGCGTGGGTCTTGCCGGAATGCGCGAGCGCCTGCGCCAGTTGGGTGGCAAGCTGACCATCGAGTCCGATTCCACGGGTACCTCGATCGTCGCATCGGTGCCGTTCACCTCGCCCGTAGTCGCGTGAAGAAGGCCTCGATTCTCATCGCCGACGATCATGAGCTCGTGCGACGCGGGCTGTGTGCCGTGGTCATGGAAGTCGAGGGTTGGCGCGTCGTGGCGGAAGCCGGCGACGGCAGAACGGCGGTAGAGCTTGCGATCCAGCACCAGCCTGATGTCGCCGTCCTCGATCTCGCGATGCCAGAACAGAACGGCCTCGAGGCCACTCGCCGCATCGTTGCCGAAGCACCGGCAACGCGCGTGCTGATTCTGACTGCACACGAATCCGAACAGGTGGTGCGCGAAGTCCTGGATGCCGGTGCGCTTGGCTACCTTCTGAAGTCTGACGCGGGTCAGGAGCTGATCGCCGCCATCCAGGCGCTGCTCGATGGCAAACCGTATTTCACCTCGAAAGTGGCGCGGCTGATCCTGAAGGGGTACCTCGGATCCGGCGGTCTCTCTGCAGCAGCCATCGGCGGGAGCTTGTCCCCGCGTGAACGCGAAATCGTTCAGCTGCTGGCAGAAGGCAAGACCAACAAGGAGGTCGCGCGCCGACTCGGCATCACGGTCAAGACCGCTGAGACTCACCGCAACAACATCATGCGCAAGATGGGGTTCGATTCGCTCGCAGACCTGGTCCGCTACGCTGTCCGCAACCGCATTGTCGATGCCTGAGAATTCCCCCTGCTTCCCTAGGTAGTCTTCCCCTCGCTGCTACGGGACTCCATGCATTCGCATTGTGGGGCGCTGCAGCTACTGTCCGCACACGGTTTTCACTTTTCCACCGGTGTCACGGATGGCTCACACGCGCGCGACAATCAGATCGATCTCCGCACTTGACGTGGCGATGCGTAACCGCCGGCACGGCACCCGCACGATCGCCGGCGAAGTGCATTCTGGCGTTCCCTCGACCGCAATCCGCAGGGAGCCAGGCGCTGTGCGCGTGCTGGCAGACGATCCCTGCCTCGATCAGCTCCTGCTGGAGTGGTACGGCAACGAGAACGGCGATGGCATCGTGATCATTTCGCACGCGGGTACTGTCGCGCATGCCAATGATCGCTTCAGAAGTCTCTGGCAGGTCGGGGCCGAAACGCGCCTCAACGTCGAAGCAGATGTCTGGAATGCGGTGCTGCGTCTGGTCGACGAACCACAGACCGTGCAGGACATGATCACGGCCTTTGGGCTCGATTCGGTGGCGGCCGCAAAATGGACCTGGAAGCTGACCAACGGACAACAGGTGGAGTGCCGCACTGCGCCGCTGAACGATGACGGCAGCTCACGCGAGAATCGCATCTGGTCGTTTCGCGAAATCAACGAGGACGAACCGCGTCACGATGAGATATTGCATGCGCAGCGCCTCGAGGCAGTCGGTACTGTGGCGTGCCAGCTCACGCATGAGATCAAGAACGCGCTTGCTCCCATCATTGGCGCCGTCGAGTTGGCCCAGCTCACGCTGCCGGATGACCATCGCGCTCGCAGTCATCTGAGCCAGATCACGCGCGCGACCGAGCGGGCTGGCGACCTGGCGCAGAAGATTCTCTGTTTTGGACACAACGGAATCGAGCCACGGCAGCCGCATGACCTGGGAGTGATCGTGCGCGAGTCGCTCGACCTGCTGTCGGCCTCGCTGCCAGGCAATATCAGGATCCAGACTCAGATCGACCCGGTTCCAGCGATCCCCGTCAATGCACGTGAGATTCAGCAGATCCTGATGAACCTGTGCATCAACGCATGGCAGGCGATCGCCCCCGCGGCTGGCATCATCAAGATCAGCGTGACCGAGGACCTGGTTGAAGCGAATGAGCCTGACACCTTGGCCGACCTCGCGCCAGGCAGCTATGTGCGGCTGACCGTGCGTGACAACGGCTGCGGCATGGATGAAGAAACGCTGGAGCGGATTTTCCAGCCATTCTTTACGACAAAAACTTCCGACCGTGGCACAGGTCTTGGCCTCGCCGTGGTGCGCGCGATTGCGGACTCGCACGGCGCTGCGATCTCGGTCGTCAGCGCGCCGGGGCGCGGCAGCGCATTCCATGTCTGCTTTCGTGTCGGCCTGGCGTCGCCAGCTGCCGCTGACGACTCATTGGCTGCGAAGCGCTAAGCCAGCGCGAACAGGATATCGACGAACGAGCGCACTGCGCCGTCCATGCCAGCGAGTTTCGGATTCTTCGAGTCGATCAGGTAGTACTCATCCGGCGCGTGGGCCCGCGCGCCGTGTCCAAGACCGTGGTGAGCCGCCGCGAGATTGAGCGGTGCGCCGGTGAACACGTAGCCCGGCCACGAGCCTCCACGCCGCGGCCACATGATCGGATCGATCCCCGCGTTTCGATACACCGATTTCTGTGCCTGGATGATGCGCGAATTGGCGTCGGTCGAAGTCGGATCGTAGCCGCCGGTCGCATTGACCTCGATGTCGCCGTAGCCGCGGCTTTGCAGATGTGCCTTGAGCTTCGCGACCGTGTCCTCGTAGGTCATGTCCGGGACCAGGCGCAGATCCAGTTTCGCTGCGGCACGGTGCGGCAGGATCGTCATGCCACCAGGCCCGGTGTAACCACCCACCAGGCCTTCGATGTTCACGGTAGGCCGGCCGCAGATATCCTCCAGCGCCTGTCGCCAGCTCGCATCGCGCGCCCAGTGCTGCACGCCCAGCGATTTCTTGGTCGATTCCTCGCCGATGCGCTCCGCAGCCACATCGAGCATAGCCTTGTCCGCCGCGGAAATCGGTTTCACCTTGTCCAGCAAGCCGTCGATCGCCGGATCGCCCTTGGCATCGATCAGCGTGTTGAGCGCCTGCACGAGATGCCAGGCTGGACTGTCGACGCGCGCACGATTCGACGAATGAATGTCCTTGGCCGGTCCACGTCCCCATTTTTCGCCGCTCGCGACGAGTTCCGCTTCGACGACGCCCTTGGCGCCAAGGGAGATCGTGATGCTGCCGTCCCGGTCCTGCGCCGCATCGGGCATCAGCATTGCGTCGCATTTGCCGAGCGCGGCGCGCACCGTTGGCGCAAGTACGAGCTGTCGAATATGCGGTGAGCCGATTTCCTCCTCGCCTTCCGCGACCAGTACCAGGTTCACCGGCAGTTTGCGCTTGGCGCCGCGGATCGCATGCAACGCGGCGAGGAAGGAAGACTCCGGACCTTTCTGATTCACTGCCCCGCGACCCATCACCACCGTGCCAACATCGGGCATTTCGACCAGCCGGGCCTCCCACGGCGGCACCGACCATTCCTGTCCCTCGACCTGCTTGACGTCGTACATGAAATAGATGCCGAGGGTGCGCTTTGCGCCTGCGTCCAACGTGGCGAAAATGCCGGGGTGCCTGTCGGTCGGCATCTTCTCGACATGCTGAAACCCCGCATCGCGTAACAAGCCCATCGTGAACTCGCAGCTTTCGGTCACCTGGTTGTCTTCGGCGGCGATGCCGTAGTGGCGAATCCACTCTTGCAGTCGTGCCACTGCCTCCTGGTGGCGGCGTTCCACTTCCGAATAGATCGGCCCCAGTCTGGAAGCGGCGAAAGAGCGCTGCGCCAGCCACAGTGCGGCACTGGTTCCGGCGGCGCCCGCCACGAAATTGCGACGAGTGATGCTGCACACGATCGCTGAGTTCCTGTCAGGTGGTGCCCGCAACGTCGACCAGCAGTTTGACGCCATCCTGGCGATGCAAACGCTCGAAGCCATCGCGGATCAGTTGCGGAAAGGGAATCGTCTCGACCCAACCGTCGGCGGGATATGCGCCGGCCGCCATCTCGGCAATCACGCTGGGGAAGGCGCCGCAGGAAAGCGCCACACCGGTAATGCGTGCTTCCGACATCAGGATCTCCATCGGGTGAATCTGCAGGGGTTGCGTGTGAATGGCGACCACGACTACGTTGCCGTCCACAGCCGTTCCCCGCAGCGCCGCCTGAAATGCGGCCGGGACACCCGCTGCGTCCACGGAGGCATCCACGCCTCGTCCGCCGGTGAGATCGCGCAGCGCCACGACGACGTCGGTATCGCGCGGGTCGAGCACGTGCTCAGCACCGAGCGCCGCAACCACGGCGCGACGGGCGACAGACGGATCGATCATGATTACGCGCACACCGCGCCGACGCAGCGTGAGCAGTACACCGATGCCGATGGGGCCGGCGCCATGAACGGCGACGACCTGTCCCGCCTGGACACGACAACGGTTGACGGTGCTCCACGCGATCGCCATCGGCTCGATCAATGCGCCCTGGGCTGGCGTAATCCCGCGGGGAAGCTTGTGGGCCATCGATCGGCGCACGACGGTGAATTGAGACAGGCCGCCGCCGCCGCGGTTGTAGCCATGAAAGGCCAGCAGGCCGCAGTGGTTGTATTGTCCCGCGCGACAGAACAAGCAGCGTCCGCAGGTCTCCACCGGTTCCACGGCGACGAGGTCCCCGATCTCCAGATCCTCAACGCCATCGCCGCAACCAACGACGATGCCACTCAACTCATGGCCGAGGATGACGGGGTTCTTGACCCCGGTGAGCGGATGCGGATCGCGCCGCGTAGTGATTGGACCGTCGTAGTATTCGTGCAGGTCGCTGCCGCAGATTCCGTTGTACTGGACACGCAGCTTGACCTCGTCGAGGCCCGGCATCGGTTCGGGCACATCTTCGAGCCGAAGATCCTCTCTCCCATAGAAGACTGCCGCACGCATGCACGAATATTCGATGCCGCAGGGCAAAGAAGCAACCGGTCAGGTGCCGAGTTGTGCTGCGTGATGACGCAGGTGATCGGCGACGAAGCTGGAAATGAAGTAGTAGCCGTGATCGTAGCCGTCCTGCATGCGCAGCGTCAGCGCGGTGCCGGACTGCCGGCAACTGTCCGCAAAGACCTGCGGGTAGAGTTGCTCGGCCAGGAATTTGTCGGCGCTGCCCTGATCGATGAGGATCGGCCGCTCGAAACCGTGCTTCGCCACCAGGACGCTCGCGTCGTACTCAGCCCAGGACTCCCGCTCCGCACCTAGATAGCCGCTGAAGGCCTTCTGTCCCCAGGGACAGCGCATCGGCGCCGCGATCGGAGCAAATGCCGAGACCGAGCGATATTGCTGCGGATTTCGCAATGCGCAGATGAGCGCGCCATGCCCGCCCATCGAATGGCCGAAGATGCCCTGCGAATCCTTGCGTACCGCAAATTCGCCCTGGATGAGTGCCGGCAGCTCCTTGGTGACGTAGCTGTACATGCGGTAGTGCTGCGACCAGGGTGCCTGCGTCGCATCCACGTAGAACCCCGCTCCCAGCCCGAAATCCCAGCTCGCATCATCGCCGGGAATGCGAGCCTGGCGCGGGCTGGTATCCGGTGTGACGAGCATGAGGCCGAGCTCCGCAGCGAGGCGCTGCCCGCCCGCCTTGATCATGAAGGTCTCTTCGGTGCAGGTGAGCCCGGCGAGGTAGTAAAGCGCCGGCACAGCGCCGGACTTCGCCCGGGGCGGCAGATAGACCGAGAAGCGCATTTCCGTGCGGCATTCAGCCGAGGGGTGCGCGTAGAAACGTTGAATGCCGCCGAAGCAGGCGTGCTCGGACAGAAGTCGAAGCTCGGACATGGGGAGGCTCCGCGAGGAACAGTCGCGGATTCTACCCGGGCGCGCGTCTTACTGTGAGCGCGCCAGGGTGGCTTGAGGTCCGGGCGGAGCTATCGCGAGGACGTAGTGGACCAGGAGTCTGGCCACGTGCCCGTGGGCGCTGTTCCAGTGGGCGAAATTGACGCAGACCGAGCGATGCTCGCCCCCCTGCATCTGATCGTACGGCGCATCAGCAAATCGGGTTCCCTCGAGGTCGTGATTGAACTCGACTTTGCTCGCCTCCCAAGCCTGCAGATCATCGTCGGGCTTTGCAAAGAGCTCGACCCCGGAGACTTTGGCCTGCAGGGGCACGGCAGCGCACAGCGCCACGCGCTCCGCCGTAGCCTCGTCGCAAGCTGGGGTCTCGACGCCGACACTGATCGGCTCGACGCGGCAGGGATGCAATCGAAGAATGGCTTCAGAACTTGCAGGTCCGGTGAAGGCCACCGGCTGCGCGGGTGCGCTGGCCGTTTCAGTCTGCTCGGAGCGCAGGTGTTCGAGCCTCTCGGTGGATGTCGCAAGTTCCCTGAGCTGGCTGGACAGCTCCTCGCGCAGTTGACGCGTGTCTTCGCGCACGCGCTCGGCACGCAGCTCCGAATAGGCAAATCCGCCCACCGCCGAAGCGAGAACGATCACGCCCAGCGTGACCAGCGAGCGCGCGGCACTGCGCTTGGGCCGTGTCTCAGCCTTGGCCCGGCCACGTAAGGACATCGCCAGCTGAAAAGTCGCGGTCATGATGGTCGCCATCGCGCCAATCATCGCGGCCACGATCGTTTCCGAAAGCCCCATGCAGCCTTCCTCGGTTTGACTCAACGGGGATGTGCCGCGGGACTTTAGCCAGTGGGTCGCGGGGTGAATGCTACGCGGTTGGCAATTTCGGCCGTTGGAATGGCGCCAGCGGCGGAGCGGCGCAATCTGTCGCCATGTGGCGACAGGACGCAAGAACCCGTCGTGATTCAGTCAGGCCCGAAGCGCGGCCAGCCGACTGCGCAAAACGAGCGCAATGCCCCCCAGCACGACGGCGCTACAGACCAGGAGGCGCGGGGTTGGGTGCTCTCCAAGCAGGAGCACGCCACCCAGGGCAGCGATTACTGGAACCGAGAGTTGCACTGTGGCGGCGGGAATGGCGGGCAGACGACGCAGTGCGGCGTACCACACGACATAGCCCAGCCCGGATGCCAATGCGCCGGAGGCTGCCGCCAGGACCAGTCCCCGAGGGGACGCGTGCCAGGGCTGAGCAAGCATGGGCATCGAGACCAGAGCGAGCGGTACGGTCCAGACAAAATTTGCGGCGGTTGATTGCAGGGGATCGGACACTGCGCGCCCCCGCAACGAGTAAATCCCCCAGGCCATGCCCGCAAGCGTCATCAGCAACGCGCTATCAATGGGCGGCGCGGAGATGCCGGGGGCGAGCAATAGCACGAGCCCAGCGCAAGCAGCCGCGAGCCCTGACCACCCCAGGGCCGGCAAGCGCTCTCCCCTCATCAGGCCGGCAGCGATCATCGTGATCTGCACGGCGCCGAACAGGATCAGAGCTCCGGTTCCGGCTGACAGGCCGAGGTAGGCAAATGAGAACGCGATCGCGTAGCCGAACAACGCGCCGACCGCGACCGCGTCAGCGCGCATGCGCAGCGAATGCCCCTGCCGGGCCACGAGCAACACGAGAACGAGAGCGCCGCACGACAGCCTGACGGTCGTGAAAGTGGCCGCATCGATCAGGTGAGCGCCGAGCGCCATCCGGCACAACAGCGAATTGGCGGCGAAGGCGATCATCGCCACGGTCGTCAGCAGGATCGTGCTCGCCCCTGCCGATCGCGTCATTGCTGGAACTGTACCTTCGATGCCGGACTGACTCGGTGCCGCATGAGGGTCCCCGACGTGAGGGTGCCTACGGTACACGAGTTGTTGCAAAGACAGAGGGGCCACTCCCTGTGACCCCTCCGGGGACCAACGCTCAGGCCCGGAGTGCACCCGTCAAGGGCAGGAACCTGCTCGCTGGAGTCGAGATCGGCTTTGTATCAGTGTTTCTTCACTTTGCTGATGGCCTTCACCGCATTGACGAAGCCGTAGCCGGTATCCGCGTCGAATCCCTTTCTACCGACGACAAACGGTTCGGTCAGTCGCCCGGCAGCGAACCTCATGTCTTCGGCCGTGTCGCGCAGGACGTCGTTGATCTCCTGCGGCGTGATCGCATCGCAGTCGCGAAAGCGCGCTCCCGAGGCGATGCGTTGCGCCGCTGCGGCCGGCGGCAGGATCAGTGTCTGCTCCTTATGATGCTTCGCGCTCACGCAGACCTTCCAGTTACTCCCCGCTGCGATCCCGTCATTGCGCTGGTCGAGCATCAGCGCAGCCACCGCCGCGACGTGCGGAGCGGATGCGGAAGTGCCAAAGAAGTTCGGGAACTCGTCCGGTTCGGTGCTGCCCGGTACTTCGAACGGATAGGGCGCGAAGAAGAAACTGGTATTGCCGCCATCCGGCCCCACCACGCCCGGCTTGATCCGCACTACCGGCTTCTTGAGACGCTTGCCATTGATGTCGAACAGGATCGGAGTTCCGCCGGCCGAAGAAAAAATCTCCAGGCACGCGGGCACGCACTCCGGGTGGAATGCCGGACCCCACTCTGCGGTGTTGTACCAGGGAGCCGCACCCACCGCCTCGCTTCCGGCCGCATTCGAATGTCCGAACGTGGTGGGACTCTGGGTATCGAAGTCATCAACTGTCATGGCTCCGTCGCCGAAGTCGAAGTACACGTACTTCGTGACTGCTGGCGGTGGGCCACTGAACAGCTCGAGCGAGACGGCGACCTGCACATCCGCACCGCTCTGATTCGAGATTACGGCCAGCTCGACCGGATCGGCGCCCGGGTTCACATCGATGCCGGGAAGCTGGCACACGGCCGGTTCGAGATTGTCGTCGCAGAACGGAATCAGGTCGCCGTCGAGGTCGTAGAAGATGATGTCGAGGTCGCTGGTGGCCCCGGGCGCGCCGCTCACCGACGCGAACGGCTGATCCCACTGGAAGCTCAGGACTTCAATTGCCGCCGTCGTGAGCGTGATGGTCTGTAACGTATCGACGCGCGGCCCCGGATCGAAGTCGTGCTGCTCGCCGGATGCGCCGAAGAGGCCCGAGCGCCGGAAGCGCGCCACATAGGACTGCCGGGCGCGGTTGCCCGCCGAGGAATAGTAGGCGATGCCCTTGGAGCGCACGTAGTCGACGGCCTGCGCAATGTTGCCATCCTGGAACATCGGCTCGGTGAGGTAGCTGATGTCATCGACGATGACATCGGCGCCCGCCTGTACTGCCAGCTGCACGATGCCGTTGGCGAAGTCCGCCTCGCCGTCGTCCGCAGTGTGAAACGCGAGACGCGCACCGGGCGCCACGTCATGGATGATCTGCAGCATTGCGCGCCCTTCGTCGATGCCGTCCTCACAGGTCGGGTCTTCCTTGAGGATCACGACTCCCGCAGGCAGATCACCGTTCGCGACGTCCTGCGCTGCAGTCGTGTGCATTTGCCCGGGCAGCAACGGCCCTGTGGTGCAATTGAAGCTGTCGGAGAGCGCACCGACCCGGATGCCCGTGCCATCAACTCCGAAGCGTGCGCGCGCCACATCTGTATTCAGCGAGCGATCGCCCTGTGAGGTCACAAGTCCGGCATCGTGTGCGCGCACGGCCGGCCGCGCGAACTGTAAGGAACTGACGACAGCGAGATCGGCAAGTGCGCTCACGGGCAAACGGCCCGACACGACGTTGCCGAACGCAGTTGCGTTCTGCAGGCCGAGACTCACGAGCTCGGTGCGCAGCGCCTGTGCCTGACCAGGCTTTGCGATCGCATCGACAACGATCGAAGCCGTCGACCACCTTCATGAGTGGATTGCGCCCCGCGCGCACCACGGAGAGGCTGCGTTGCTTCGCGGCTCCTGCCTGCGCCTGCTGGAGTCGAACCAATCCTCCGCTAAGCCTGGATAAGCCGCCGTGCTTCATGGCATCGCGCTGCACGCGAAATTCCTGCAGGCGTGCAGCGGAATTCGTGGCCTGAGCTTGCGCTGCGCAGACACCCGTCATGCTCATGAGAGTGCCCAGCGCCGCTGTCCATAAGCGTTTCATGATGCATCCCCTCTTCTTGTGCTCGCCGCTGGCATTTCTCGGCCAGTGCGCCGCAAGCTACGAATTGCATCGTGTTGCAGCAAGCGCCGAGGGACGAAACGGCCTGTGATTCGCACCGGCTGGTCCGTGTCGGGGACCAACAGTCGCTCGCATGCGCATACCCTATACTCGCTGCATGTGCGCCCGATTCGTCTCACGTGTCATGGCGGCGCTGGAACGCGCCGTGCAAGTGCGCTGGCATGATCCTTTCGAATTGATCTACAACGCAGCGCCGAGCATGCAGCTCTCCGTGGTCACTGCCGGCGCTGACGGTCCCGAAGCACGTGCGATGAAGTGGGGATTTATCCCCGGCTGGTGGAAGCAGGCGAAGCCACCCAGGCTCACCATCAATGCGCGTTCGGAAGATGCCGCAAGCCTGCCCATGTGGCAGGCGGCATTTCGCGGTGCGCGCTGCCTGGTGCCCGCTTTAGGCTGGTACGAGTGGCGCAGCGAAGCGCGCGTCGATACCACGACCGGTGAAATCAGCCCGGTTCGCCGGCCCTACTTCATTCACCTCGAGGGCTTGCAGCCGCTGTGTTTCGCGGGACTCTGGTCCCGCTGGCATCCGGAAAGTGGCTCCGAACCACTTCTCACCTTCTCGATTCTCACGCGCACGCCCACGCCGAGCCTCGCGCAACTGCACGACCGCATGCCCGTCGTGCTGCGCGAGGAGCAGTACGCTTCCTGGCTCGACCCTGCGAACGATGATGTCAGCGCACTCGGACAGACCGTTGCTGGGGGAACCGTGCAGGAGTTCAGGTACTACCCGGTGAGCAAATACGTGAACAACACTCGCAACGAAGGCAAGGAATGCATCGAGCCACAGTCCGAGGACCCCGAACCTCCAAAGGACTTCGAACTCACAGGCTGATGCGCCGTCATCGGCTGCACGTCCTGTGCCTCAGAACTTCTCCACCCAGGGTCGCAGGTCGAGCTCGTGCGTCCACGCGCTGCGATGCTGGCGATGAAGTCCAAGGTACGCTTCGGCGATTGCGTTTGGTTCCAGCAGAGAATCGGGGCCCCGGTCGCCAAGCAGGTGCTCATAGCGCCGTGAATGGATCTGGCCATCGATGATCACGTGCGCCACATGAATTCCCTTCGGGCTCAGCTCGCGCGCCAGACTCTGTGCGATCGCGCGCAGGGCGAACTTGGGCGAGGCGAGATTCGCGAATCCCGCACCGCCCCTGAGCGAAGCGGTGGCGCCGGTGAAGAGGATCGTGCCGGTGCCCTGCGTGAGCATGGCGCGAGCAGCCGCGCGCCCGACCAGGAACCCTCCGAAGCAACCGATACGCCAGCTGTGCTCGAACTCCTCCGGGGAGGTGTCTGTTACATCCAGTTTCTTGAAAGTGCCGGCGTTGAAGATCGCGACCCGCAACGGTCCGTGTTGTCGCTCGGCGGTGTTGAATAACTCCTCCACCTGCTGTGGCACCCTCGCGTCGCATGCGACCGGGATGACCCGGCCCGGGCTGCCTGGCAATGAGATTTCTTCCAGGACGGGGGCACTGCGGGCTGCCGCGAGGACTGTATAGCCCGCCTGCGAGAACGTCCGGACGAGCGCCGCACCCAGGCCCGGACCGACCCCTACCACCACTGCTGTTTCCTGCGTCATTGCTGACTCCTCGGGCAGACCTTCGTCGTCATATGACACCACCGCTCAGCGAAAGTCGCGCGATTTCGCCGCCAATGTTCCCAGCCAACGGCTGAGATCGGTGAATCGCGCTGCGATCACGTGCATCACTTCGCCCTGCCGCTGCAGCTCGCCATGCACTTCGAGCAGCCGCGCTTCGAGAAAGTGGCGCCGCTGGGCTTCGGCAACGCGGGGCCAAACGATGAGATTCACATGACCGGTCTCATCCTCGAGCGTGAGGAAGATTACCCCGCTCGCGCTCGAAGGACGTTGGCGCGTGATGACGAGCCCGGCCGTGCGCACTTTGGTGCCGGGTGCAAGTGCATCGAGATCCTTGGCGGTCAGCAGATGACGCGCGCGCAGCCGTTCGCGCAGCAACGCCAATGGATGGCGCCCGAGCGTCAGGCCGAGGGCACGATAGTCCGCGAGCAGGTTCTGTCCTTCGGTCGGTGCGGCGAGCATCGGGATGCCTTCGGCCACCTTGATCTGCGGGAATACCGGCAGTGCTGCTTCCACACCCGCAACTTCCCACACCGCTCGATGCCGGTTTCCGGTGAGCCGTGAACAAGCGCCGGCATCAGCCAGCGCATTGAGGTCACGTCGCCCGAGATGCGCTCGCTCCGCGAGATCCTGCAGGTTTTCGAAGCTTCGTACGCAGCGCGCCGCCACCAGTCGCTCGACAGCCACCTGAGACAGTCCTTTCGCCAATCGCAATCCGAGTCGCAATGCAGGTTCGCCATCCTCACGCCGTTCGAGCGTGCAATCCCATTGGCTCTCGAGCACATCCACGGGCCTGACCTCTACGCCATGCGCACGCGCATCACGCACCAACTGTGCGGGCGCGTAAAAGCCCATCGGCAGACTGTTGAGCAGCGCACAGGTGAAGATCGCGGGCTGGTGACACTTGATCCACGCCGAGGCATACGCCAGCAGCGCAAAGCTTGCGGCGTGTGACTCCGGGAAGCCGTACTCGCCGAAGCCCAGGATCTGCCTGAAGATGCGCGCCGCGAATTCGTCACTGTAGCCGCGCTCGCGCATGCCGCTCAGAAGCCGCTGCTCGAAATGCTCCAGGCCCCCACGCCGTTTCCATGCCGCCATCGAGCGGCGCAGGTCATCAGCCTCACCCGGCGTAAATCCCGCCGCCACCATGGCGAGCTGCATCACCTGTTCCTGGAAGATCGGCACGCCGAGCGTGCGCTTGAGAACCTTTTCCACCGCGGCACTCGGATAGCTCTCGGGCTCCTCGCCGTTGCGGCGCCGGAGATAGGGATGAACCATGTCGCCCTGGATCGGCCCCGGGCGCACGATCGCGACCTCGATCACCAGGTCGTAGAAATTTTCCGGCTTCAGGCGCGGCAGCATCGACATCTGCGCGCGCGACTCGATCTGGAACACCCCGACCGTGTCGGCGCGCTGGATCATCTGGTAAACGGCCGGATCCTCGGGCGGGATCGAAGCGAGCGTGTACTCGTGACCACGGAAATCGCGCAGCAGCTCGAGCGATTTGCGCAGTGCCGAGAGCATCCCGAGTCCCAGCACATCCACTTTCAGAAGCCCAAGCGTGTCCAGATCGTCCTTGTCCCACTGGATCACGGTGCGATCAGGCATCGTGGCATTTTCGATCGGCACCAGCTCTTCGAGCGGGCCACGTGAGATCACGAAGCCGCCCACATGCTGTGAAAGATGGCGCGGAAAACCGATCAGTTCGTGCACTCGCTCCAGGAGCCTCGCGAGCAATGGATTGCGAGGATCGAAGCCCGCGCTGCGCACGCGCTCGTCGGCTACCTGGCTGCCATCCCACCAGTGCATTGCATGTGCCAGTCGCTCGACCTGCAGCGGGTCCAGGCCCATTGCCTTGCCTGCATCGCGCAGCGCGCTGCGTGGCTGATAAGTGATGAGCGTGGCGGCAATGGCGGCACGGTGCCGGCCGTACTTGGCGTACACGTACTGGATGACTTCTTCGCGCCGCTCGTGCTCGAAGTCGATGTCGATGTCGGGCGGCTCGTTGCGCTCTCGGGAAATGAAGCGCTCGAACAGCACGTCCTGCCGCCCGGGATCGACCGAAGTCACGCCCAGGCAATAGCAGACCGTGGAATTGGCGGCCGAACCGCGTCCCTGGCAGAGGATTTTTCTCCCCGTTGCGAACTGCACCAGGTCGTGCACGGTGAGGAAGTAGGCCTCGTATCGCAATTCCGCGATCAGCGTGAGTTCGTGCTCGATGAGAGCCCGCACGTGCTCCGGCACTCCCTGCGGCCAGCGTCGGCGCGCGCCCTCTTCAGTGAGCTGGCGCAGCCATCCTGCAGCGTTCTCGCCCGCCGGCACCAGCTCTTGCGGGTACTCATAGCGCAGCTCATCGAGCGAAAACTCGCAGCGCTCGGCAACACGCTCGGTTTCCTCGAGTAACGCGCGCGGATACAAGCGCGCCAGCTCGGTGCATGAGCGCAAGTGCCGCTCGCCACTCGGCTGCAATTCATAGCCCACTGCGGCTATCGGCTTGTTGAGCCGGATCGCGGTGAGCAAATCCTGCAGCGCGCGCCGTTCGCGTACATGCATCTGCACACCACCACTCGCCACGAGCGGCAGATTCAACGCCTTGCCGAGTCGCGTCAGCGCGGCGAGCCGGCCGCGATCGTCCCCCGTGCGCAGCAGCTCCACTGCAAGCCAGGTGCGTTGCGGGCAGAGAGCCTGAAGCCATTCACCTTGCGCGGGATCCACGTCATTGCCGGGAAACCACAACCCGAGACAGTCGCCGAGATCCGCAGGGGTGATCTGCTCACGTGCAAGGCTATAGCTGCCTTTGTGCGCGCTGCGGCGCGCACGGGTGATCAGACGGCAAAGCCGGCCGTAAGCCGTGCGATTGGTGGCGAGCAGCACCAACCGCAGCCCATCCACGAGCACGAATTCGCTGCCCACGATGAACTTGAACCGCGCATCCTTTGCGGCTTCGTGCGCCCGAACGACACCCGCGACGGTGCACTCATCCGTGAGCGCCAGGGCGCTGTAGCCAAGCTCCACGGCTCGTTCGACGAGCTCGTGAGGGTGAGAGGCGCCTTGGAGAAAGGTGAAATTGCTGCTGCAGTGAAGCTCGGCATAAGGCATGACAAGCCTGCGGCATTCATCCGAACAGCCCATGCACGTACCAGTGCTGCGGGGCGCGGCGCTCCCGGTACACCCATAATCTCGCGCCATCCTCGGCACGTGTCTCGAAATAATCGCGCGTCACTTCGCGGCCGTCCCACCAACCGGTTTCGATGCGTTCCGGGCCACGTAATCTCTTTCCCTGGCGCACGATCTCGCGTGGCTGTGCCAGTAGCCACAAAGGACGCTCAGCCGCCCGACGGGGTCTATCGACGCGAGGCAGATCGTGAATCTCGTTCCCGGCACCGACTTTCCAGGCGCATTCCGGTCGATGATCCGCAACTGCACATACGCCGAACACCCGCTCGTTACCGAGCCGGGCACGCAGGCGTTCGATCAGTCGCGGCAATGCATCCATAGTTTCCTGCGCGTGCGCCTGCTTCCACAGCCAGCCATTCGCAGGCATCGCGGGGAGCAGCGCCCCGGACCGCAATCGCAGGGCAATGACCGGGCCCGGTAATACGAGCGCCGCCAGTCGTTCGGCCAGCAGGCCACGCAGATGCACTGCCTCGCCGCTCGGCAATGCGAGGCCGATGCGAAGCCGGGTCAGCGGATGCGTTCGATGCTTGAGATCCAGACCCAATAACGCGATCGCCGCTTCTCGCTCGCGCAGGAAACGCTGCAGGCGCTCGAGCAGTGGCCCACACGCCGACTCGAGCTTCTGCGCGGTTTCGATTTCATGCTCCAGGACCTGCCGGGCATCGAAACGTTCGGGGCTGCGAAATCCGCGGCGGGCCTGTACACGCCGGTCGAATGCGCGATCCAGCTCATCCAGCCAGCGAGTCCCGAGGCGACGGGCAAACCCTGCGCGCGGCAGACGCATGAGATCGCCCACGGTATGCACACCCATGTTGAGCAGCAGCACCATGACCTCTTCGGGCCAACGCAGGGAACTGGTGGCAACGTTCGCGAGATGTCCGGTCAGTTCGGCGGGCTTTTCGATGATCACGGTACCAGTGGCTGCAGCAGCGCTTTCGGGCGGCGCGGATCGTGATCGTGCCAGCCACAGAGAGCCAGTAGGTGTGGGAGCCAGGGCGAGGCGCGCGGTCATTCCCTGCTCGCGCAGGCCCGCAGTCAGGCGTTCCACCAACGCCTGCGCACCGCCGAACAGTTTCAGACTGCCCTTTACTTCCAGCAGCAATGCATCCGGTGGCTCGAGGCTCACCAGTGGCGTGAACTGTCGTTGGCACCACGCCGCGAGCTGCACGAGTCGTGCGTGTTCGCGCGCCGCATCGCGCGCATGAACTTGCAGATCGGGCTCCAGTGCGATCGCGGCATTCAGCGACTGCCCGACACGAACTCCGGCAGCGTGTGCCTTGCCATTACAGGCGAGCACGATCTGCTGGCGACTCTGCGTATCGATTACGCCCAGCGAACCCTGCGAAGCCGAAAAGTCCTCGACTGCTTCCAGTGCGAGCCGCGGCAGATCGATCGCCAGCCAGAGCCGGCGGGCTGCTGTGCGGGAAAGCTTCGCCTCGTGAGGCGGTTCGCGCAGAGCACGGGCCGGGCGGGGCTGGGCTTGTGCGTGCGCACGCTCAGCGACAGGTTCGCAAGGAAACAGAGACAGGTTGCGCAACACGGGCATGAATCACGGCCAAGGGGTTAGCGTCGATCCAGCATTACGATGCCCGCTTTGCCACCCTGCGCTTTTACGATCTCGATCGCGAGACGCGCATCGTCGCCCCATAAAGCGAGTCGCAAAGTCGCCGGAGAAGCCTGCGTGCGTTGCGACAGGGAACGGAACAACACTCCCAGGCAACCTCCCGCATGCGCAGCGAGCTTCAGGCGGCGCAACGAATGCAGGCTCGCGTTCTCGATCCACGCCAGCACTGCGAGACAGGCCCCCGAGCGCAAGGCCTGCTCGGCCGCCCACAGTGTCTGTGTCGGGGTAAGTGTTCTGCTCACCAGCAGCCGTGCCGGGTCGATGCCGCGTTCGGCGAGCGCCGGTGCATAAGGCAGATATGGTGGGTTGAGCCACGCGATGCTGCGTGCCACGGGAGTTTGCTCGCTGGCGATCAGCCGTTTGAGCGCCGGAATGAAAAGACTCAACTCACCGATACCAGCACATGCATGCAGGACTTCGACGAGGCCGGGACAGGGCCAGCCGCCACCAGGCAAGCGCTCATCGAGAAGCGCGTATTCGCTTGGTATGCAGGTGGATGAAACCTGCACAGCTCCCTTCGCTCTCCAGAGAACCGCGGAAGAAAACAACGTATCGAGCGAAGCGACCATGGAGTCGGCAGATCCAGATCCCGGTGTAAGAGCTGTTTGAGCTGCAAAAACAAAAGAAACCTGTACTGGCTACAGGTACTGTGATTATATACAGTCATCAGGACTGGGCAAGCTCTCTCTATTAAAGAAGGAATCGGCAGGGCCGGCACCCGCCCCTTTGACTCGAGCGGCCCACGTCGCCGGATGGCACTTCTCAGTTGTCCGTGTTCGCGAATGTCGCTGCCGCTGCCAACGAAGTGCACGCATGCGCCGAGACAGCCGCGCATTGGAAAATTTTTTTGCGTTCACCCAGCGAGTCGGATCGGCTGCGTTTACGGGTTCGAGTCACGGTAGAAAGGTACGAACCGCTCGCTGATTCAAACCAGCGGCTCGATTCTCTCATCCAATTCCAAGCGCACGACACTGATGGTGTCCACGCGTAGAGTCCGCGAGGACTACTGCCGTGCGCTGGCCGTCATCGCAGCGGAACTAATCCTCCGCGGGTGAAGTCTGCAAGCGGCAACTCATCTGCCCGAGCGGCGTCAAGGCGTGGAACGCTGCAGATGATTCATCGCAGCCCCTAGGGAGGGCGTGTACGTGAAGCTCACCGATGGTTCGCTCCGCAACCCCGCGGCCGTGATCATCACGATGGCCCTGGTCATCGCGTTCGGCGTCTACAGCGCGCTCAAACTTCCGATCCAGCTGTTCCCGGACATCGAAGAGCCGCAGATGTCGATCTTCACCGGCTGGCGCGCAGCAGCGCCCGCTGAGGTGGAATCGGAACTCATCGAACCACAGGAAGCAGCCCTGCAAGGCCTGCCAGGCCTGAAGGAGCTCAACGCGTTTGCGAACGCCGGCGGCAGCTCCATGAATCTGCGGTTCAATGTCGGCACTGACATGCGGGCGGCGATGATGGACGTCATCGGCCGGATGAACCAGCTGCCGACCCTGCCACGCGACGCGACTCCGCCGGTCATCTCGCTGGGCGAGGACGGCGGAGGCGGCGCCAACCAGACGCTGAGCTGGTTCTTCGTGCAATTGCTGCCGGGCACGCCGGGTCCAATCGAGAACTATCAGAAATTTCTCGAGGACGTCGTAAAGCCCCGCATCGAATCCGTGCCAGGTGTCGCGGTCGTCAATATCAACGCGAGTGCCCCGGAAGAGTTACAGGTGCGTTTCGATCCGTATCGCGCCGCGGAACTGGGCATCGAGATTCCTGCGGTCGCCGCAGTCGCGGGCACGGCGAATGACACCTCCGGCGGATACGTGGAAGTGGGCCGGCGTGACTACGCGCTGCGCTTCGCGGGTCGCTATTCGCCGCACGATCTCGGCGAGCAGATCCTGGCGTGGCGCGATGGCAGCCCGGTACGACTGCGAGACGTTGCGGACATCCAGGTGCGGCGCGGAGATCGCCAGAGCCTTGCCATGCAAAACGGCAATCCGGCGATGGGGCTGCAGATCATCAAGGAAAGCGGTGCGAATGTTCTCGATACGCTCGGTGCGGTAAAGGAGCAGATTGCGGAGCTGCGCGATGGGCCGCTCAAGGAAATGGGCCTCACCATCCAGCAGTCCTTCGATCCGTCGTTGTTCATCAACCAGGCGATCAACCTGGTTTCGAGCAATCTCTTCGCCGGCGTGCTGCTCGCGCTCGGGGTGCTGTGGCTGTTCCTCCGGCATACGCGCGCCGTGATCCTGGTAGGCCTCACGGTTCCGATCTGCCTGCTGGCGACCTTCATCACTCTGCAACTTACGGGTCGCACACTCAATGTCATCTCCCTGGCGGGGCTCGCCTTCGGTGTCGGCATGGTGCTCGATGCCGGGATCATCGTGCTCGAGAACACGTTGCGCCTGCAGGAGCGCGGCGAGCTGCCGGAGGTCGCGGCGAATCGCGGCACGCAGGAAGTGTGGCCGGCGCTCCTCGCGTCCACGATCACGACTGTCGCAATATTTCTTCCCGTTCTGTGGCTCAAGGACGCCGAGGGCCAGCTGTTCGCGGACCTGGCGCTCACGATCTCGATCGCCAATGTCATTTCCATGCTGGTCGCGGTAACTGTCGTGCCGGTGGTTGTTTCACGCTGGGTGAAGCCGCCGCCACTACGTGCTGAAGTCAAGGCGAACTCCGACCGGTTCGCACGCCGCATCGTCGCTGTCACTGATGGCCGCCAGCGGCGGCGCCTGCTCATCCTGGGACTCATCAGCGCGCCGATCCTGCTGAGCTGGCTGCTGCTGCCACGCCTGGACTATCTGCCGCCGGTCAAGCGCGCCGCAATCGACGGCTTCCTGCAATTTCCTCCCGGCGCGAGCGTGGACACCATCGACCGCGAGATCGTGCAGCCAATCGCGCAACGCATGCGCCCGTACATGGAGGGCGTCAAACAACCCGCACTCCTCAATTACTACGTGCTCGTGTGGCCGGGTGGTGGCGGCACCATCGGCGCGCGCGTCCAGGATCAATCACAGCTGCCCGAGCTCGAACGGCTGCTGAAGGAGGAAATCCTGGTCGGCTTCCCCGACATGGAATCGTTCGTTGCCGAGGGAAACCTTTTTGGCGGTTTTGGCGACGGGCGCAACATCGACCTGATGCTGCAGTCGGCGGATGTGACCGCGCTGTTCCCGGTTGCGCGCGCCGCGATGCAGGAGATCGAGAAGCGCATGCCCGGCGCGCAGGTCCAGCCGTGGCAAGGCCTGGAAGCCGCCGAGCCGGAACTGCGCGTTACGCCGGATGATCGCCGCCTCACCGAGGCAGGATGGAATCGTGCCACCGCGGGCAACGTAATCCGAGCCATGGGCGATGGCCTGTGGATCGGGGATTACTTTGATGGCAATAAGCGCCTCGACGTGATCCTGCGCGCCGAGGGCTGGAAGACGCCAGAAGAGCTGGCAAGCGTGCCGCTGGCGACTCCCGCAGGCGGAGTGATGCCGCTCGGGGATCTGATGTCGGTCGAAACCAAGGTCGGGCCCGGTGGCCTGCGGCGCGTCGACGGCAAGCGCACTGTATCGCTCGGCATTTCGCCACCGCGCAAGATGTCGCTCGAGGAATCGATCGAGATCCTGAAGCGCGATATCGAACCCGTAATCAAGAAGATGCTGCCCGCCGACGGCAGCATTCGTTACGGTGGCAGCGCCGACAATCTGAGCAACGCGATCACCAACATGGGGCAGAACTTCGCGTTCGCGATCCTGGTGCTGTTCCTGATCATGGCGGCGATGTTCCGCTCGGTGAAAGACAGCCTATTGGTGGTGCTGACGATTCCGCTGGCGACGGTCGGCGGTGTGCTGGCGCTGCGCGCACTCAATCTCATCAGCTTCCAGCCGCTCGACCTGCTCACCATGATCGGCTTCGTGATCATGATGGGGCTCGTCATCAACAACGCGATTCTGCTCGTCGATCAGACGCGAGCCAGTGAGCGTGAGGGTGTCGAGCGGCGCGAAGCAGTGGTGCAGGCGATTCAGCTGCGCATCCGGCCGATCCTTTGCAACACCGCCACTTCGCTGGTCGGCATGTTGCCGCTCGCAGTCGTGCCTGGACCCGGCAGCACGCTGTATCGCGGACTCGGTGCCGTCATCGTCGGTGGCATGACGGTGAGCACGGTATTCACGCTGCTGCTGTTGCCGGCGCTGCTGCGGCTCGGCGAGCGCGAGCCTGACACCGAAACGCAGCCCGCCCGCAAACTCACCCCGCCGAGACTCGAGCGAGTCGCATGATGGCGCGGAGTACCTATATGAAGCATGCAGTTCTCGCGGTCAGCGGCGTCATCGCACTGACGCTCGCAGCATTTGAGGTGTCCCTCGCACAGGAGCCAAATGCGCCCGCCGCGCCCGTCAGGGTTGGCAAGGCCAGCAAAGAATCCATCACCACGACGATGACTGCGACCGGCACGGTCGTGAGTCGCAACGATGCGCGCATCGCCGCGGAAACGCCTGGACGGCTCACGTGGGTCGCGGAGCCAGGCACTCAGATCGAGCGCGGCGGCGTCATCGCGCGGATCGACGACTCGTTGCTGAAGTTACACCTGCGGGAGAACGACGCGACGATTGCGCGCCTGCAGGCGAGCCGCAAGTACCAGGATTCACAGGTCGCACGTTTCCAGCGGTTGATGGAGCAGAAGATCGCCTCGCAGTCGCAGCTCGATGAAGCAGTCGCGCAGCGCGACATGACGGCAGAGGAGATCAACCAGGCGCGCGTAACACGCGACCAGACCTTGCACGACATCGCTCGGGCCCGGGTGACCGCCCCCTTCGCCGGACAGGTGGTGGAGCGGCTACATCAGCCGGGTGAGTTTGTGGCCGCCGGTGGTGAGTTGGCCCGGCTGGTCGACACCTCTCATATAGAGGTGCGCGCGCAAGCACCCATGCAGGTCGCCGCGTTCGTTCGCAGCGGCCGCGAGGTACGCGTGCTCGATCATGCCAATCGCGAAGTGCACAGTCCCATCCGTGCCGTAATCCCGGTGGGCGATGAGCGCTCGCGCCAGATGGAAATCCGCGTCTCCCTCCCGGACGGGATCTGGCCCATCGGATCGCCGGTCAACGTCGAAGTGCCGACCAGCGCACCGCTGACCGTGGTTGCGGTTCCGCGCGATGCGGTGATCCTGCGCAATGACGACGCCTATATTCTGCGCGTGATGCCGAACGGCACGGTCGAACGGGTGCCCGTGAGCACGGGCATCGGCAACGGAGGACTGGTGGAGATCAAGGGAAAGGTATCGGCGGGAGACCGCGTAGTGGTACGCGGTGGCGAACGCCTGCAACCCGGCCAGAGCGTGGCCGTGATTGCCGAGGGCTGACTACTACTTCTTCGGCAACATGCCCAAGAGCCGTCCAAACCAGGAGCGCTTCACCAGAGTCGAATTGCCATCGAATTCGCTGCTCTGGTTGTGGCCCTGTGCCCACTCGCGCCAGCGCTCACCACGCCGGTCGCTCCCGAAGAACGGGTAGTCGGTGCTTTGCGGGCGAACCCGCGATCCATTCTTGCTCATATGTGGCTCGAGACTAGCCGCAGCCAACTGAACCCATCTTGAATGAAGTAAGCGAGCCGCTGTTGACGAACTGGCGAAACTCAGTGGGCCATCACAGGTGACATAAGCACGGGTGTGTGCCCCACGCCACAGCCATGCGAGGAGGAAAATGAAGTGGTACGCGGTCGCGGTATGCAGCGCTGTCAAACGTGAGCTGCCGCACACGCGGCAAGGGAAGCTCTGCACCGGTTTCATGGGCGCGACCGTGCCTCCGCAAGCTTCTGGCTAGGCGCGAGGCGTAGTCGATATGTCGATATCGACAAGACTCGCAACGACGCCAGAAGCTTGCCGAGGCCGGTCCCATTGGGTTGCGGCGCGAACGGGCAGCTGCGTCGTTGCACCGCTTGCCAATGGAATCGACCATTGGCTGCACGGTGCGTCTAGCATCTGCTCCGTTGGCGACGCAACGCGCACCATGAAACCGGTGCAGAGCTTCCCTCGGCTCAGCCGGTACTGTGCAGCCCCTGCGAAATGCCGCTGATGGAGGCGAGCAGCGCCTGGAAAAGCTCGTTGTCGCGTCGCTCGGTGCGGCGCCAGCGCTTGAGCAGGTCCACCTGCATCAGGTGCATCGGGTCGACGTACGGATTGCGCAGCAGGATCGAGCGTTGCAGCGTGCGGTCGCCGTCCAGCAGCTGCGTGCTGCCTTTGAGCTGCAGCAGCAGCTGGCAGGCGAGCTCAAACTCGGCGCGAATATCCTGAAAAAAGTGCTGCAGCCGGGGCTCGGCGAGCCCGTTGTAGAAAGCGGCGATGCCCAGATCCGTCCGGGCGAGCATCGCCTCCACATCGTCGAGCAGAGCGGAGAAAAAGAACCATTCGCGACGCATCTGCTCGAGGATTTCGCGCCCGTACCGTTCGACAATCGCCTTCAGACCCGTGCCGACCCCGAACCATCCCGGCAGGATGTGGCGCGATTGGGTCCAGGCGAATACCCACGGCACCGCACGTAACGAATCGAAATCGCTGCGCTCGGCCCGTGAAGGCGGGCGGCTGCCGGTCTGCATCCTCTCGATGGCATCGACCGGAGTTGCCTGGCGGAAATACTCGTAGAAGGCGGCATCTCCGGTCACGAGCCGCTCGTAGGCCGCGCGGCTGGCTGAAGCGAAAGTCGCCATCACCTCGAGGTAGCGCGAATCCTCCGCCGACTGCGCCCGAGCCCCTGCGAGCGTGAGCCCCATGGCGTTGAATGCGCGTTCGAGGCTGCGCATGGCGACCGGCCGCAGCCCGTAGTTCTGATTCACCACCTCACCTTGTTCGGTCACGACCAGGCGACCGCTTACGGCACCGGGCGGTGCGCTACGCACCAGCGCATCGATGCGCCCGCCACCGCGACTCACCGACCCTCCACGACCGTGAAATACCGTGAGTCTGACCTCGCTGTCTGTCACCGTGCGCACGAGCTCCGCCTGGGCGCGATGTGTGGCCCAGCGTGACGCGGCGATACCGGCCATCTTGTTGCTGTCCGAATAGCCGATGAGAACGATCTGCTGGTTGCCTCGCGCCTGCAGATGTCTGCGGTAGACCGGTTCCGCGAGCAGGCGGCGCATGACATCGCCACACTGCTCCAGGGCGAGCGTTGATTCGAACAACGGCGCGATATCAAACGGCACTTCACCGCTGTGCCGGTCTGTCGCTTCCGCCCAGCGTGCCAGCAGCATCACCGCCAGCACATCATCCGGACCAGTCGCGCCGCTGACGATGTAATCCCCGATCGCAAGCCGGCCGTACTTGTGGCGACATTGCATGATCGCTTCGAAGACCCACAGCGTACGCCGGCCCACGGCATCGAGAGTTTCGACCGGGCCCTGATCCCTCTCGAGTGCCAGTCGCAAGCGCGCCAGGCGTTCATCGTCACTGCGCTTGAACCACTCCTCGTCGCCGAGACCCTGCGCCAGCACTTCTTGGTGTACGTCGCGGTGCTGGCGCACATCGAGCGTCGCAAGGTGAAAACCAAAAGTCCGGACTCGATGCTGGAGCCGGCGCACGGCGTGATAGCCCGCGTAGCGACCTCGATTGGCCAGCAGGCTCGATGCCACCAGCTCGATGTCGGCAAGAAGCTGCCCAGCGTTGTCGTAGTGGTTGGGCCCAGCCTGGTAGGTGTTGCGCAGCCGCTCGGCGACCTGCGCCATGAACACGCGGTACGGCATGCGGTCATGCCGCGCTGGCGTCGCGGCCTGCGCAGCCGGCAGCAATGCGGCGTATTCATCGATGCGCTTCTGCAGTGGCGTGGAGATGCTGATGCGACTGGCGCTCTGGCTGAGCTTCTCGGCCAGGCTTTGCACCTCGCTGAAGTAGTTCGAGATGATCAGCTGCTGGTGCCGCGCCAGCGTTTCACGGATCGTCTTGGCGTGTACATCGGGATTGCCGTCCATGTCGCCACCGACCCAGGAACCGAAATCGAGAATCACCGGCAGCTCGATCGGGTCGGCCGCCACGCCGAACACGTTGCGCAGCGAGGTTTCGATTTCCTCGTAAAAGGCGGGCACGATTCGATAGACGATCTCGCTGAGATAGAACAGCACGTGCTCGCGTTCGTCCGCCACGGTGAGCTTGAGGCGCGGGTGCTCTTCAGTCTGCCAGGCGGTGGTGATTTCCGTGCGCACGCGGCCCCAGACGCTCGCCAGCTCCTGGGGTGTCAGCGTTGGATCGAGGCGCAGCATCATCAGCTGTGCGATACGCTGCTGCTTGCGAAGCATTGTGCGCCGCGTGGACTCGACCGGATGCGCGGTAAAGACTGGCTCGATGCGCAGTGTGCGGAGCAGCTCCATGACCTGCTCGAGCGACAGGCCCTGCTCCTTGAGGCGCAACAGGCAATCGGCGACTCCCTGGGGCTGAGGTGCGCTCTGGCTGGTGAAGTACTGGCGGCGGCGCCGGATGCGGTGCACTTTCTCGGCCAGGTTCACGACCTGGAACCAGGTCGAAAACGCGCGCACCAGGTCGCGCGCAATTGCCGGCGGCCGATCCTGCACTCTGATGGTAAGTTCGCGGGCGCCCTCCGCTTCGCCCTCGCGGCGCGCGATGGCCGCTACGCGGTCCTCCTCCACCATCGCGAACAGCTCTGCCCCGCCCTGCTCGCGAATGATCTCCCCGACCAGTGCGCCGAGGGCGTGCACGTCCTCGCGCAGGGCCGCGTCTTTGGGCGCGAATTCGATGTCGTGTCGGTGCATGGCGAAGCGGCGCATGATGCCATGGCTGCAGAAAAAGGGCAGTCGGATCCGGCCACCGGGTGGGGGAATTGTGCCAACCCGGGCTGATCACGTTTGATGGCGTGCTGCCCGAAAATGCGAACCCGCGAACACTGCGCGCCCGGGTTGGCACAATCCCCCCAGACCCGATGTCCGAATCCTCCTGCACTTGGTGTTGAAAGGGAGCTTCGCCTCCTGCGCAGTCTTGGGTGGACGTCGGGTGACACCTGCCGACAGCGCCGGCTTCAGTGTTTGCGGGTTTGCATTGTCGGGTACTACGTGAGTAAGCGTGATCCGGCGCTGGCGGCACGGTTTGTCACCCGACGGCCGCCCAAGACTGCCGTCCTCGACAAAGGTGGTGCGCTAGCGTATTTTATACATTGGTACATATGTACATGAGCTGCATACTATGGGTACTGAGACAAGACCGACGATCGAGCGCGTGCAGACCGGTATTCGCATCGAGAAACGGCTGCTGAAGGTCCTGAAGGCGCTGGCCGAGTACAAGGACATGAGCCTCGGCGATCTCATCGAGGGCATTGCCCTGCATGCGCTCGAGGGCAAGACACCATTCGCCCCGGCAACACTCGCACACGTCCGCGATCTCAGGCGGATCTACGGGCTGGAGCTGCGCGCGGGCGACAGCCACCGGCTGCGCGAGCGTGCCCGGAGAGCCCCATGACGGACGAAGAATTCCTCGCAGCGTTCGAGAGCTGCACGTTGCCGGCGACGGCATTTCGACACGGCGATCACCTGCGTGCCGGGTGGATGTATCTGCAGGGGATGCCTTTTGGCGCCGCCCTCGACCGCATGCGCACAGCACTGCAGCGCTATGCAGCCAGCCACGGGCAGCCCGAGCGCTACCATGAGACCGTCACGGTCGCCTACATGTCGCTGCTGCAGACACATCGGGTGCTCAACCCCGCGGATACGTGGGAGCAGTTCGTTGCCGCGAACCCTGCCCTGTTCGAAGCCGGTCTGCTGCGCCGGTTCTACGACCCTACGACACTCGAGTCTGCCCTGGCGCGCCGCGTCTTCGTGCTGGAGTCCCGCGCTGTACCGTAGGATGTGCCTCGTCCTTGGGGTCGAGGTGCATCCATGAGCCTGCTGCAACACGTGGCCATCTTCCTGCTGGCCGCAGTAATCGCCGTGCCACTGTTTCGCTGGCTCGGACTCGGATCGGTACTCGGGTATCTCGCGGCCGGCATCGCCCTCGGACCCTGGGGCCTGAAACTCGGTGGCGACGTCGAACAGACGATGAACTTCGCCGAGTTCGGCGTGGTACTGCTGCTGTTCGTGATCGGCCTCGAGCTGCAGCCATCGCGCCTGTGGGTCATGCGACGCCTGGTGTTCGGGCTCGGTCCAGCGCAGGTCATCATCACTACGCTGCTGCTCGGCGCCGTCGCGCTCTGGCTCGGGTTGACGTGGCAGGCAGCGCTGGTGGTCGGATTCGCGCTCTCGCTCTCCTCCACACCCCTGATCCTGCAGCTGCTGGCCGAGCGCAATCAGTTGCGCGCCCATCACGGTCGCGCGGCGTTCGGCATCCTGCTGTTCCAGGACATTGCGGTGATGCCGGTACTCGCCCTGCTCCCGCTTCTGGCACCTGGCGACCGGGCTGCGGACGCCGGGCCGCTATGGCTTACGACGCTCAAGCTCATCGGTGTCCTGGGCGCGCTGGTTGTCGGCAGCCGCCTCATTCTGCGCCCGCTCCTCAGGCTGGTGGCTCGCACGCGCACGACTGAAGCGTTCACGGCTGCGGCGCTGCTGATCGTCATCGGAACCGCACTCGCGGTTCGCGAGGTAGGGCTCTCCATGGCGCTCGGCGCATTCCTTGCCGGAGTGCTGCTCGCGGACAGTGAATTTCGTCATGAGCTCGAAGCGGACATCGAACCGTTCAAGGGCCTGCTGCTCGGACTGTTTTTCATCGCGGTCGGCATGTCCGCGAACCTGGGCCTTTTCGTGGCACAGCCCTGGTCCGTTCTCGGACTGACAGCCGGCTTCATGTTGATCAAGATCGTCGCGGTATTTGCGATCAGTCGGGCATCGGGCAGCTCCGGCGCAATCTCCGGCCGCCTCGCGCTCACCTTGCCGAGCGGTGGAGAGTTCGCCTTTGTGCTCTTTGGGCTCGCACTGGCTGATCGGATCATCGACGCGCCACTAGCGGACCTGCTCGTGATCTCGGTAACGCTGTCGATGGCGCTCAGCCCGGTGCTGCTGTCATTGCGCGACCTGCTCGCCGGGAAGGGTACGGGTAGCACGTCGCGCGCATTCGATCATATCGAGGAGCGTGAGCCGCGCATTCTCATTGCCGGTTACGGCCGATTCGGCCAGATCGTCTCGCGAGTATTGACTGCCCGTCATCTGAAATTCACGGTGCTCGATGCCAGCGAGGCCCAGGTGGATTTCGTGCGCCGCTTCGGCAGCAAGGTCTATTACGGCGACGCTTCACGCCTCGAGCTATTGCGCGCGGCCGGCGCCGACCAGGCTGAGATCATGGTGCTCGCGATCGACGATGTCGAAGCCTCGGTCCGTACTGCCGAGATCGTGCGTCACAACTTTCCGCGCCTGAAGATCTACGCGCGAGCCAGGAACCGCCAGCACGTATTTCGCCTGATGGATCTCGGTATCAGTAACGTGATCCGCGAGACCTACGGCTCGAGCCTCGAAATGGCGACCCGGGTGCTGGAGCAGCTGGGACTAACTAAGGCGCAGGCCGTCGAAACGGTTACCCGCTTTCGCGCTCACGACGAGACGACACTCTCGCGACAGCACGCGATCCACGATGACGAAAAAAAGCTGGTGCAGAGTGCGCTCGAGGCGGCCCAACAGCTTGAGTCGCTGTTCGAGGCAGATGCCGCCGAAGCCGACAAGCTGCGGCCGGGAAATTGAAAGCCTACTGGTTCAACAGGACCGTCGTATCGTGGCGGTCGAAGCCCTGCAACACGCGCCGGTACGCGCTGGCGATGAATCGTTCCGCAGTCTTGTCCGCACGCGGCGACAGCAGCATGCGCACCAACACATCATCCCCCGGCCGCGCCGGGTCCTCGCCCAGCAACTGGTAGACAAGCCGGCTCAGTCGGTGCTGGAGCTCGTTGATGAAGCGCAGATGCGCGCCATCACTTACCTGCTCGGCGCCCGGGCCGTACGTGCCCTTGGCCTCCTCCGCCAGCTCGTGCATGAGTAAGGCCAGGAAGCGGCCCTTGTCGATGGCCGTCAGCTCGCTGAAGTATTCGATCTCGGATTGAATGTTCACGCGATTCCCCCGCTTTGCACATTATTATTGCTTGAGTCGGCCCGCTGCAACGTGCGCCCGTCGGCGACGAGCGGTGTCATGAAATCGACACACGGGCGGCCGGCTGTGCCGCGGCGCTGCGCGCGCGCCCCGCGAATCCGAGTGATCGCGCCCGGCCGCGGCACTCCAGGTCCACCCCGTCCACACGGATATGCTTCACCAGGCATCCGGCGACCGTCTCACCCTCGGTGATGAAGCGCTGCTCGCCGTGACTCGTCTCGATAATAGCGATGCGCCGCTCGCCGGTGATGACCGTGTCCGCAAGCCTGATCGCCGACAGCAGATCGGCAGCATACGCGGTAGCGGCGCCCAGCGTGATGAGAAGGATTACCGAGGGGCACATGGCTCGCATGTCTGCTGTGCCTACGCAGGGAAGAAATCGATTGGCTTGGTGGTGGTGACCGCCTCGACATCCCGGTCCTCGAAGCGGAACAGTTTCACGCGCGTGATGAGCTTTCGCTCCAGCTCCGGATCGTTGAGGTCGCTGGACACTACGCGGCAATTCGTCACTTCGCCCCAGGGGGCAATGGTCAGCTCCAGCACCACCTTGCCTTGCAGGGCCGGGTTATCGCGCAATGCGCGGTTGTAGAGCGCATAGATCGCGCCCTTGTTCTTATCGAACACCAGCTCGATCTCTTCACGACTGCGCGAGGCCTTCTGTCCACTGCCGCTGCGCACCGCTTTCGGCTCACCGTTAGCGATGCCGCTCGAGACTGTCGTGGTTGAGCGCCCCGCAAGTCCTCCGCCGCCACCGCCGAATCCCCGGCTCAACTGTGCTGTATTGATGCCACCGCTCCCCTGGCCCACTTTCGAGGTGATCATCGAGCGCTGCGCCATGTCGCCGGCATGCACGACATCGGTGAGCGGGCGATTCGCGGTAGCGATGTCCACCATGCGATTGTCACGCAGGTCGGCGAGCTCGTCTTTGAACGGCAGGAGCCCGGCCACGGCTGCCTTCTTGCGCGCCTCCTGTTGCCGGTCGACCGGCTTCGGCTCCGGCTTCGGTTCCTTCTTGACCTCCGGTTTCGGCTCTTCCTTGGGAGGCGGTGGAGGCGGCGGCGGTTCGCGCTTCTCCAGCATGAGCTTCGCAAGCCGCGGCGGCACCTGTTCCTCGGTGGAGTCCTTGCGCTGCGGCGTTGGCAGCAGCGGAATCACGATCATGAGCAGCAGCACGAGGCTCATTACCCACAGCAGGATCTTCTTGAAGCGCTCCCGATCCTCGTCGTTGACGCTCCACGGAAGTTCGAATTCGCGGTAGTAAGGTCTGAGCACTGTGCTTACTCCGCGCCGTTACGGGACCTGCGCGATGGCAACCGGCTTGTCCTTCTGCAATACAGCGAGCGAGATGCGACCGAAGTTCGCGTCGGTGCAGGTCGCCATCACTTTCTTGAGCACGTTGTAGGGCACCACCTTGTCACCCATGATCGTGAGCTCGCGGCCGGCGATATCGCGCTCGAGCACCCGCCGCGGCATCGCGACCGTGGGGCGTTCGAGCGCAGCTTTGAGCGGCGCGATGATCGTGCCCTGCATCTTTTCGATGTCGGCGATCTGCGCGATCGGTTGTCCCTGCACCAGCAGCTCATCGCGCGTGATCATGATCACCACCGTCTCGCGCGGCTTCTGTTCGGCGACCGACTCCGGGATCTCGATGCCCTTGGTGTTCTGCAGCACCTCGACTTCGGTGGAGTACACGAGCAGGAACGACACCATCACGCTCAGGATGTCGATCATCGGGATCAGATTGAGCGACACGCCGGCGCGATTGCGCTCCTGGTGGATGATCATTCGCTTGGCGCGACCTGAAAGTCTCATAGCGGCGCATCTCCGATCGAGATTTCCGGGAAGAGCTCCGCCTGCACGGTGCGCTCGCCCTGTTTCTGGTCCACGACGCGGACCGTGTCCATTACCTGCACCAGCGTGTCATACGGGATGTCCTGTTCGAGGAGGATCGCTGCGTCCAGCTTGCTGGGAAATCGCTCCTTCACCCGCTGCAGGAATTGCGACAACGCGTTGAGGTCATAACCCTTGATGCCGTTCGGGAACTCCTGGAGGAGACCGGTGCCCCGATCGGCGACCTGGATCTTGGCCTTGCGCACCATGACTTCGAGCTGCAACGTCGGCGGCGGCGGCGTCGACTCGTTCTGCGCAGTCGGCAGATTGAGCTCGAGGATCACCGTGCGGTAGAACACCGCCGTCATCAGCAGGAAGGTCACGAGCACCGTGAAGATGTCGATCATCGGAACGAGGTTCAGGGCCTCGCCGTTGTCACGGCGCAGGCGGCGTATCAGCCGCGCGCGTGCCTGTCGCGTCGAATACATGGCTGGATGCCTTTAGCGGGCTGGAAGCTCAGGTAGCCGGCGCGAGATCGCCGCGCCGCTCGGTGATGCTGTTCAGGAACTTCACCGAAGCCATTTCCAGGCTGTCGACGAGTTCCGTCGTCTTGGTCTGCAGCACCGCGTGGGTCAGCACCAGCGGCACGGCCACCATCAGGCCGAACGCGGTGCAGTTCATCGCCACCGAGATACTGGACGAGAGCAGGTTGGCTTTCTCCGCGGGATTCACCGTGGCGACGGCAGCGAAGGCGCTGATCAGACCGATGACGGTGCCGAGCAGGCCGAGCAGCGTTGCCATGTTGGCGAAAGTGCCGAGGTAGTGCGTGCGCTTCTCGAGCCGTGGCACGATCTCCATCAGGCTCTCTTCCATCGCCTTCTCGATGTCGTCGCGGCGCCGCGCCGACTGAATGCGCGAGAGGCCATAGTTGAGGATCGTGCCGATCGCCGCGTCCGACTTGGACGTCATGGTAATCGCGCGCTTGAAATCGCCCTGCGCCAGCAGCGGCGTCAGGTCGTTCCAGAGGCTGCGATTGCGCAGGCTCACGATCGACAGGTAGATGTAGCGCTCGAGCGCTATCGCCAGTCCCAGGGCGGCGACGATCGCGATCGGGATCATGAAAGCGCCGCCTCCCTGAAAGAAGCGGACTATGTGGGCGTAAAGGTCCATGCGGGTCTCCTCTTCAAAAACGTGAGTGCAGGCTCAATGTGCCGGCGGCGCAGCGGGCGGCGTTGGTGCCGAGCTCGCTGCAGCCTCGCCGTTGAGCGTTGCAAAGTATTCGATCTGGCGCTTGAACACATCGCGGTCCACGGGCGCCAGCACTTCATCGATCAGACTGTTGGCAGGGCGACCGATGAGATCGCCGAGATCGGCCTTCTTCCACGGCACGATGTACAGCACCTTCGGCAATTCGCGGTTACCCGTGATCGATGAGCCTTCCAGCTCCAAGCGATCGACGGTCTTGAACTGCGAGCCGCGCGGCGCAGGTTTCCCGTCGACAGGCGCACCTCCAGGGGTGGGAGCGGAGCTTGCCGGAGAACTCTCCGGCGCTGATGCCGACGCCTTGTCCGTTGCGGGGCTCGCAACCGGCGTCGGTGCGCTGGTCTCGGCTTGCGGCATCACCGATTCACGCTCCTCAGCCGGCGGCACGGTCTGCGCCGAGACGGCGAATGCGGACAACAGCGAGCCCGCAACAATTGCGCTACGTAGGCGAGTCATGGTGAAGCCTCGGCAGTCTGCGGTTTTGGATTGGAGCCGACGCGTGCCTTGAGTTCCGCGATCCAAGTCGCAACACGCTTGTCGCTGTTCCCCGACAACTCCATGTAGCGCTCGAAGGCCTCGAGTGCTCGCTGCGGCTGCTGCAGGTAAAGATCGCAGAGCACGCCGAGGTTCAAGTGAGCAGGCGCGTAGTTCGGGTCGATCTTGATGGCCTCGCCATAGGCGCTTTCGGCGTCCTTGAAGCGGCCGAGCTGGCGATAGGTGATGCCGAGCTCGGTGTAGGTCAGTGCGCTGGGCATGCCCTTCTGCGTGGCCTGGCGCAAGGCCTGCTCCGCCTCGGGGTACTTGCCCGCGCGCTCATAGAGCAACCCCAGGTTGACGTATGGGCCCGGGTATTCCGGATACGCCAGGATGAGTTGCTTGAGCTCGAGCTCGGCGTCGGTCAACTTTCCGGCCTGGAGTAAGGCCACCGCCTGCGCGAACTGCTGGTTGGCGCGCTCCGGAATCACCGGCTCGGCTGGCGCAGCCGTGGCTTGCGCCGGCTCGGCCACGGGAGGCGGCGCCGGCGGCGCGCTGGCGCAGCCGGCGATGCAAAGCGCGAGCGCAAGGCTCAGCGCTTCAGCGCAATTCCTTGACGAACTCCGCATTGATTTCCGCCTTTGCATAGCGCGCGGGCTTCAGCTTGGCCAGCGCCTCGAAACTCTTGCGCACCGATTCGTCGTACACGCCTTCGCTGGCGCGCGCGACATTCGCCTCGTGGATCGAAATCGCCTTCTCCTCGAACGGAAACGCCTGTTCTTCGAGCAGAACGTTGTATTGCTCGAGCTCATCCTCTTTGAGGTTTTTCGGACGCTCCGACTCCATCAGGTCCTTGGCGAGCGTGCGATACAGCTCTGCCATCTGGTAGGTCGCGGCCGTCGTCACTTCAGCGACGCCGTATTGAGCGGCTTTACCGTAGGCGTTGAGAGCCCGTTCCATCGCATCTTTCTTCAGCGCCAGATTCTTCTTCAGCGGCGCGCTCAACTTGACGAGCGCGAACGCGGCGCCTGCGGGCTCGGCAAACACCAGCGTCGCCTTCGCAGCGAGATACTTGCTGCGCTCGGTGCGCGCGCCGCCCGCAGCGCGATCCGCATCGATGATGTTCTGCAGCCAGCGGTCGCGTTCCTTGATGTCATGCGTTGCGGCCGCCATGTCGACGAGCTTCTGCCGCGCTTCCATGGCCGGGTCGAGCGGCGCAGGGAAGCGTTCGACGAACTTCGTGTAGCAGCGAATCGCGCCGCCGCGATCGCTGGCCTTCTGATACAGGTCCGCTGCACGTGTCAGCGCTTCGCGCCGCAGTTCGGCGGTCTCGCTCGGCGTGTCGGCAATGCGCTCGAATTCCGCGGCGGCGCGTGCCGATTGCCCGGTCTCCGTGTATGCGACGGCGAGGCTGCGCGTCGCCTCGGCATTGAGCGGATCCTGTGGATGATTGCGCCGGAATCCTTCCAGAACCTCAATCGCCCGTGGCCAGTCCTTCATTGTTACCAGGGCGGCAGCCGCGTCATATTCAGCATTGCGGCGAATGCTCGAATCCGGCGCGACCTGTGCCACGCGCAGGAAATCGTCAATGGCACCGACGGAATTTCCGGCTGCCTTCTTGGCCTCAGCCTGCTTGTAGACAGCGGCCGCGAGCTTCTCGGTGATCTCCTTCTGCTCCTTGTCTCCCGGCGGAATCACAGCACGCAACTGGAGATAGGCGGCTTCCGCTTCCGCGTAACGTCCCTGGTCGAAGCGTGAGTGAGCAATGACCGTGAGCGCGGTGCGCTGCTTGGTCGCGTCGACCGGCGGCTGCAGTGCCAGCACGCGCTGCGCAGTATCGACAGCGCGGTCCAGATCCTTGATCTCGAACAGCTCCCGAGCCGTACGCGTGAGGACGTTGGCAGCTTCCTTGTGTTGCGGATACGTGGTCGCGAACTTGAGCCCGCTATCGACACTCGCGGCGTGCCAGGCCTGCTTCTCTGCCGCCTGCGACGGATCGCTGAGCTGCTTCTCGTAGGCGTCGTAGCTCAGCAATGCAGCGTACGCAGCCTCCGCCGAACGGGCATTGAACGGATACGCATAGGCAGTGCGCTCATATTCCTTGGTCGCATCGCGATACTGATGGGCTTCGAACAGCACTTCCGCGAGCAGGAAATTGCTGTCCGCCGACTCGGGTTCGTTCGGGAACCAGTCGAGGTAACTGCGATACCAGCGGGCCGCCAGCATGTACTCGGACTGCTTCTTCGTCTTCTGCGCTTCGGCATGGTGATACTGGGCGAGCTCCTTCACGCTGCTCTTGAGCTCGGCCACGACCGCAGGGAACTGGGCGCGCTCGCGGCCGGCCCAGAATGGCGAACCGAAGCCATAGCGTTCGAGGAACTGTTCCTTGCCGGACAGGACCAGCGAAGCGAATCCGCCCTTGCGGTACGCCTCGATTGCGCGCACCTGCAGGAGCGGCGCGTTTGGATCGATAGGATCGCGCTTGACGAAGGCCTCGTAGGTTTGCGCGGCGTCCTGGTAGCGCTCCTTGGTGATGTAGAGGTCGCCGAGCGAGGAATAGAGCAGGTACGAGTAGCGGGGATTGCCGCGCTTGGCCACGAACTCATCCACCGACTGCGCGCCATCCTGATACGAAAACGTGATGCTCATGACGCGGAGCGTGTCCTCGAGAAGTTCGCGCTCGGGACGGGTCAAGGTCTGCATGTCCACGACCTTGGTGGGATCCTTCGGATCTATGAGCTTGCGGTCCAGCAGCAGGCCAAAGGAGCCGAGGCTCTCATCACTACGCGCCAGCTTGAACAGCGACCAACCGTGCTTGTAAAGGCTCTGCTCGAAGAAGGTGGACTGAGGGCCGCGCCGGATGACTTCCGCGTAGGCGCGTTCGGCCTCCTGATAGCGCTTGGCGCTGAACAGGATCTCACCGCGGCGGAACTGCGCCTCATCGATCAGGGCACTGGAGCCGAAGCGGCTCACCAACCGGTCGAGCGCGTCCAGGGCCTGCTCAGGCTGCCCGTTGCTCTCGTACGCGCGTGCGAGTTGATAGAGCACGCCATCACTCTGGCGATACTCCGGATACGATTCGAGCAGCGCGGTATAGAGCTTGATCGCTTCACCGGACTGCAGCGCGTCAGCGCTGCTCTGCTCGCGCTCGCCGCGCTCGATCTCGCTCGCTTCCAGGTTCAGGTCACCGAGCCGGCGCATCGCCTCGGCGCGCAGCGCGGGGTCGTTGGATTTCAGGTTGAGGAATTCGCGATAGTTCTCCATCGCGCGGGCCGATCCCGCATCGACAGGCTTGTCGGTGCGCACCTCCACCTGGCGACCGGAGAGGTCCCCGATCGTTGGTTGTGCGGGCTTGGGCTTGCCACACCAGGCGTTCGTTGCCGCCAACAGGGCGGACCAGCCGATGAGTGCGGCCACCAGACGCTTCACGGTGTAGCTCCCGTGTTCGCCGCGCGGTCGTAGATGCTCGCAAGCGCAAAGCGCGCCTGGACCTGGTAGCTCGCAAGACGCTCCTTCTGCGCCTCGAGTTCGTTGATCGCGATCCCTGCGAGGTAATCGCCCTGCGCACGGCCCGCAGCGGCGAGTCGAGTGTTGAGAGCGTCGATGCGCGGCTTGAGCGCCGCGACGCGAGTGGCGAATCCTGCGGTGTCGTTCGGGAAGCTGTCGCGCGCCTGCTGAACGCGCAGCCAGCGCTTTTCCATCTCGCGCAAAGCCAGATCGAGGTCCTTGAGGCTCCGACGCGTAGTCCAGACGCGCGCCTTGTAGCTCTCATCGAGCTGCCAGGACAACACGCCCTTGAGCAAACGCACTTTTTCGCGCGTTTCATCGAGCGAACGGTCGTCGGGTTGCGCCGCGAGAGCATCTTCGAGGCTCTGGATCTTGGACCACATCTCCTGCTCGTGCGCCGTCCCGAGCGCGACCACATCGCCGGCGGTCGCCGCCGCACTGAGCCGTGATTCGAGTTCGACGCGCTTGCTCTGCAGCTCTTTCGGATCGACGCCGGCGAGGCTGGCATCGATCTTGGGGAGACGCCGTTCGTAGGCGGCCTGGCGCGTATCGACCATGTCCGAGAACGCCACCAGGCTCCGCGACCATTCCGCAAGATTGCGCTGCATGAAGTTCAGGTCGCGGTAGTTCTTGAGTCCTTCCTGGAATTCGTTCCCGGCGAGCAGGTGGTACAGATAGCGCGACTCCGGCGCCTGCGGCAGATTCTCCAGCTGCCAGAACCAGCCCTGGTTGCCCGCACGATCGTGCGTCAGAAGCGTGTCGAGCAGCTTGCCGTTGCGAATCGCCGCGATCGACTCGTCGATGCGAGTCGACTCGTCCGCGTAAGACAGGATCGCCGTGTTGTAGTAGTCGGCAGCCTGTGCATTGGCATTGAGCTTCGCGAACGCAAAGGGCACGGCCAGATATGACTCCTGGACCGCGGCATCGAGGAGATTGCGCCGGTGCAGCTCCATCCACGGCACCAGCGCCTCGCGATAGTTCTTGTCGGCCGACTCTGCCCATCCGACCGCAAGCAGTGCTTTGTTGGACTGCGCGCCTTGCAACCGCACGCGTTGCAGAACCGGCTTCGCATTGGCGGCCTGATTGTTCTGCAGGTACGCGTAGCCGAGGGCCAGGTTTGCCTTGTCACGCAGCGCCAGCAGCTCTTCGTCGCTGGTCTGCATCCGGCCGACGCCATCGAGCATCGTCGCGGCATCGTTCATCCGTCCCTTGCGTACCAGCGCGACGCCCAGGTTGAATTGAGCGTACGCGGTCCAGTCCGGCGGCCCGCGCCAGCCGTTGAGCTCGGCGATCGCGTCGTCGTAGCGCCCCTGCTGAATCAGCACCTGCGCGAGCAAGTTGCGCTTCTCGGCTTCCAGCCGCGGTGGGAGCTCACCTTTGACCTTGCGCAACGCGCCCTCGGCTTCCGACCAGTAGCTGCGCTGATACCAGACCTTGCCGAGGTAGAACCAGGCACGGTTGGCGACAGAAGGAGAAACGTTACGCGCCAGCAGCCGTTCGAAAATCTTGCCTGCCTCGAGATGCTCGCCATAGGAGAGGTAGAGTCCTCCGAGGAGCAGCTCGGCTTCATCGACGTGATGCGAAACCCGACCCTTGTCCTGAGCAGCACGCAGGCGGGTCAGGGCATTGAAGTAGTCGTCCTGGTAGAAATAGAAGAGTACATCGCCGTAGTACAGATCCTTGATCGTGGTTGGTGCCAGCGTGCCGCTCGGCGCCGCAGGTGCGGCAGCCGCGGCAGGCTCCTCGGCGGCGCCGACGCGACCGGCCAGCACCCACACGGCGAGTGCCGCAATGCTTGCGCGCCGCCAGAGCACGCCCTACTCCCACTCCTTGATGACGAATTCGGGTTGCATCTTGCGCACCCGGTCGCTGATCTTGAGCTCGACATACTTGGCGCCGATGCTCTTTTCGAACTTGACCGTCGCACCCCGCTTGTAGTCGCGCTCGTGCGTGCCCTTGCCGGTGAAGAAAGCGACCAGTTCGTGCTTTCCGACCTTGAGATTGCCGAGATACACGCGGTGCACGCCACCGCGCATCAGCGCCTCGGCTTCGCGTTGCGTGTAAAGATAGTTGGCCACTTCATCGTCATCAATCTTGAGGGTCACGGAATCGACGGCAAAAAAATCTCCGACATCGAGGGAGACAAAAACCGCGATCTGCGTATTGGCTGGGAACAGCAGCTCTTCTTCGAGCACGAACAGATCCTTGTTGAGCTCAATGACCTCGGTCTTGAGCCCCTGCACTTCCTGATCGAGGCTCTTGAAATCACCCGGTGCGGCGCCCTCGGCCGAAGCAGCAGGCGGCGGCGTAGCAGGCAGGTTCGCGGCCGGCGCTGCATCGTCGGCCGATGCAGCTGCGCACATCAGTACCAACGACGCGACGCTGACGCGCCACAGCCGCGTCAGGTGCTGCACTCCGCGTACTCGGCGTAAAGAATCATTGCGCGATCGCACTTCCGGCACCTCATCGATGAGATTTCAGGACTGTTGCAAGGCAGTGTCTACTCGTTCAGGAGACGGCGCAGTTCCGCTACGTAGGGCTGTTCCTTGCCCACCTGGTAGTCGTTGTGCACGTATCGCACGACACCGGAACGATCGATGAGCACGCTCATCGGCAGCTCGCCCAGGCGGTACTTGGGGGCGACGCTCTTGTCAGGATCGAGCATCATCGGATAAGTCACGTTGAGCGCACGCGCCAGATCAAGAGCGCGTGCAACGTCGTCATCGACGTTGATGCCGAGTACCACGAACCCGGCGCTGCGATACGTGGCATACAGGCGATCGAGCTGCGGCATTTCCTGGCGGCACGAGCCGCACCAGCTCGCCCAGAAATTCAGCATGACGACTTCACCGAGATATTCCGACAGGCGCAGGTTCGTGCCCGCGAGGCTCTTCAGAACGAAGTCCGGCGCCGCGTTCCCGGCCAGATCGGCACGCGCGTCCTGCGAGTCGAGGACCAGGCCAAGGAGCAGGATGGCGCAGGCAGTGCGCACGCACATGTCCGTTCTTGCTAGCACGCGCCTGGTTCGCGCGGTGAGTGAATTTCGAAATGAATACATCCGCACCATCTCGCTGATTTCAGCCTCCGGCACGCGAGTGACGGAGCTTACACGCCGGGCGAACATAATACGCGACCGCGCGCACAATCCCGCCGTCGCCTCTTGGCGACAAACGCAGCGAATACAGAGACCTGCGGATACGAAGTGCGGCTGTCGAAGCGGTCGCAGACGAGACGGATCTCGCTCCCGGCGATGCTCGCGTCACTGTCCTACGAGAGTCGCGCTGGAGCGATTGGCGAACCCGTAGCCGCCGCCGATCGTGCGTGCCCTAGATGATCTGGCCGAACGCCGTGAGGCTGTCGCGCAGCGAGGTGCTACCCAGGCCGTGATTCGGAAACAGCGTCGCGAACTGGCCCTGCTCGCCGTGCAGCGCCATGTAGTTCAGGATCACGGTCTCCACCAGCAGGTTGACGGCGTTGGCGCCCGGATGCGAAGCGGTTTCCACGTCGCCACTCGCACGGAAGAACCCGATCTGCTGCCGCATCGCGGCCGGCCGGCCGTTCGGGCTGTAGACCAGGAAGAACGAGGACGCCGTCGACTGATTGTCGCCGGTCCATACGCCCTTGCCTCGCCCACCTGTGGAGCTGTCGATCATCCCATTGCTCGACAGGGAGCCATCGCTGAAGACATAGATCATCAGCGGCACGCCACGACGCGCCGCAAACTCCAGGCACGCGCCGATACAGACGCCGGCGCGGAAGTCGCGACCTTCACCCGTGGAGCGATCGCCCGTGTGGTAATCGAAACCACCCATGGAAATCGTGCCGGCTCCGGCATATCCGTCGACGACCAGTTTCATCACGGAGGCAGTCTTTTCGAACTCACGATCGCCCGTGTACTCGGCGTCGGTGAAGATGCCCGCTGGACCTTTGATGCGCGTATCGGCGGAAGGATCGATAGCCGCCGGGTTGCCGAACTTGTCAGCAAGGTACGCCGTCTTGACGTAGCCGCACTGCGTCAGTTGCTTGGTGTCTGCATCGCCGGGATTGCCGAGCTGCGTGTTAACCGTGTCGAGCTTCATCTTGCTGATGCGCTCGATCGACTCCATGACCGACACTGTGTCAGCCTGGTTGCCGAGCAGTGTGCCGAGCTCGCCGGTATCGACCAGGCCCTTGGCGTCACTGGTGCGATCGATCTTGGTCGGTCGCACCGTGGGATCGATCATCATCGCGGGCGCCATCGAGTTGCCGCCCGAGTCCGAGCTCTGCGAACCAATGAGTGTCAGCAGCTCGCCCTTGGCGCCGGTGCGCGCGATACCGTACATCGGATTGTGCGGGTTGTTGCCGGTATCGTTCTCGGAGCGTGCCGGAATGACTGCACCGTTCGTGTTCGCCATCGTGGTGGCGGCCGTGCGCGTCAGCATGCCGCGCAGGAACGCGCTGTCGGTGTGAAACGCCAGGCCGAACTGTGTATCTATGAAATTGGTCGTCGAACTCGCGGGCGTCATGTTGCCCGGCAGACCAAGCTTCGAATAACCGGCAGTCGACAGAAGATCGAGCTGCCCGCCCTGCTGCCCAACCAGCACGTTCGAACCTGCGATATTCGCGCCACCGGCCAGGTCGAAGCAGATGAACGGGACCTTGCCCGCGCCAGCAGTAATCTTGCAGACGCCGAGGAGCGTATTGATGTCCGACGAGAGCGCTCCGCGAGCCACACGCGGATTGAGCAGCAAGCCCAGAAGGCTCGGCGCGACCACGGTCGCGGATCCCGTCAGGAAGCCTTGCGCCAGGAAGTCGCGGCGCGTGACGGGCTTCTTGTGATCCGGATGACGCAACGGCTCATCGAGTCCGAGAGCACGCTTTTTTCCACGTCTGATCATGGCTCGTATCCTCAAGGTACTTGTATCTACTGCACCGTAGTGACTGCGCTGCCCAGCGCCGCGGCGCAAACCGCCTTCACGACGACTGCGTTGCGAGTCGCTCCGGAGCAGCTACTGGCGCACAACTTGCCCGAGACCAGGCTGCCGAGTTCTGCGCGCACGGCGCCAGGATTCGGCTGCGAGGTGAGATTCACGCCCATCGCCTTGTCCACCAGCGGGTCGATGACCTGCGAGGCGTTGGTGTTGAGATCCACATTGACCGGGTCGAAGCCCCAGAAGGCGGTGCGCTTGGCCGAGTCATCGACCAGGGCGCTGCAGTAGGCGATCGCCATCTGCGCGATTGCCACCTGGTGCGAGGCCAGGAACGCCTTGATGTCTTCCACCGGAGGCAGCTGCTGCTTCACGGTCGTGAAGGTGTCTTTGACCTTCTGCGTGTTGGCGCTCACGCCGGTGACCTCGGCCATCGACGCGTTGATCTCGTCGAAGGTCTTCACACCGATGTCGGACGGACGCGGCACGGGCGCGGGCGGTGCCGGAATCAGCGGCGCCGGCTCGGTCCTGACGTTGGTGTTGGTGCCGATCACATCGAAGCTCAGGAAGAAGAGGTCATCGAGGGGACCCTTCTCGAGCGACACTATGGTGCCGATGCTCGCGAGCGGCTGACCGGTCGCGGGCGTGTACAGCGAGTCGCTGATTGCGGTGTCGAGCGTCCGATAGGCCTGGCCCACGGGCAACTCGATGCCGTTCTCGCCGATGCGCATGGTCCGGATTGGAATGGTGCCGCCCGGTGTCGCGGCCGGATCGAGGCTGATGAAGGTCGGTTTGTTGAAGAGGTAGCTGTAGCTGTCGTACTGGCTCACCTCGAACATGACGTAGCTCTGCGGCACGTTCACCAGGTGCGAGACGCTGAACAACATGAAGTAACGCTCGCCGACACCAGCCGTGAAGTTCTGCTGGATCTGTGCCGGCGTGAGTACGCGGTTGTGCAGCACCACCAGGCGGTAGACACCCGTGAACTGGCGGTTGCCGGAGACCTCATTGCCGAGTACGAAGGCGAAGGTGTCGTCCCAGTCGCTGAGGCTGGCGTTGCCCGCGGCATCCCGATCACCCGTGTCTTCGCCGTTGACGTAGACGCGCCGCCCGTTGACCGGATCGAAGGTCACGACGATATGTTGCAGCGTCGCCTGCAAATCCTCATCGTCGGCATTGGTCACGAGTGAGGGCGTGCCATTGGCGTCGGTCACCGAGCTGCGATTGGCGAAGTCGAGCTGATACTGCTGCTGCGCCAGCGTGAAATTGCGCGCCATGTTGCCGCCGGAGTAGCTGACGATGTTCGCGTCCTCCTGCATCACATTGCCGGGCGCGACCCAGGCTTCGATGCTGTACTCACCCGTGGCGGTGATCAGATCGTGCAGCTTCTTGCTGGAACCGGTAGAGCCCTGGGCCTTGCCGCCAGCCTTGACGTTGATGCCCCATCCGCCGACCCAGGTCACATCGCCGGAGAGCGTGAGGTTCAGGGCGGGTTCGACGCCACTGGTGTCGTAGGCTGTCGCGCCACTGCCGGTCTTGAACTCCCACTTGGCAATCGCGTTGCCGTCGAAGCGGTTGCCGCCACTCGCGACAGTGCCATCATAGAGAGCGAGTGCCTTGCTGATCTTGAGCGCCGGATCGACCTGCGTGAGCGGGATCTGGGCGACCATCGCTTCGATGGCCGTCTGCATGCGGTTGGCGCTGCCAGGGCAGTCCGGGGCGCCGCCGGCCGGAATGGCCCAGCAATTGTGGAACTCATCGCGCAGACGCACCACCAGGCGCGACTGTGCCGGATTGTCCAGATTGATCTTGGTCTTCGCCGCCGCGTACGACTCATCAATGTCGGCGGCTGCAAAGAACGGCGACTGCGGAGTTACCGCACCCGACGTGTGGCAGCGCGAGCAAAACTGAGTCAGCAGGTCGTGCACCCCGGTATAGGCAGCCGGAGGCGTGGCAGGGAAATTGCGACTCGAGGCCACGTCTTTCATCGGCGGCGCCAGCAGCTTGATCTGCGTTCCGCCACCCGCGGCAGCGCCGGCCCAATTGGTGATCCAGGTCGTAAGAATGTCCGCGCAGGCGGCCGCTGAACCGAGCCAGCAGTTGTGGCCACCGCCGACCTTCAGAACCATGCGCGACTGCGAAGGATCGGTCAGGTTCACGACCGTGTTGGCCGCGTCGTAAGCGAGATTCACGTCATCCGGGCGCGCGAACATCGGGGTCTGGCCGCCGACGGTGTGGCATTGGCCGCAGCGATTCGTCGCCTTGATGTTCTCCCACAGGTTGATGCGAAATGCCTGCACGTCCGCGGTCGCGGGCGCCGGACCCGAATACGTCGGCTGATTGGGCGGCGTCGTAACCGGATTGACTACGGTTTCCGGGCCGCCGCCGCTGCATGCCGAAAGCGCAAGTGCCGTGAGCGCGACAAGGAGACCGGCGCGCCGAATCTGCGCGGCCGGAAAATCCTGAGTCCTGATGACCGATGAGCTCATGGTCCTCTCCCTCACTGGCCTTTGCAGTAGACGGCTGCTTCGGCGAACACGCGCTTCAGGCTGTAGTTGTTCGCCTTGAAGACGCCGACGATCCGCCCGACCTCGTCGCGATCGGGCTGATCGCTCGGATCACGGAAGCAGACGTTACGGAATGCTTTCTCGACCTGGCACTGCGCGAAGGCTTCGCTGCCCGCGAATTCCTGGCCGAGTGACTTGGCGCCATCGCCGCTACCTGGAAGTGTTGACGACCAGCCGAGCAGTGCATTCGGTCCCTGGCGCCAGCGGTTGTCCCAATGATCATTCGGCGTGACGTAGCCCGGCTTGAAGTTGTCCATGTTGATGAGGTACTTCGGCTGCACCTGCCCGGGCGTGTACACGAGCCGACCCGAAGTCTCGTCGTAGTTATAGAAGGCGAAGGCCTGTGCCATCGGGTCCATGCCGCTGTGGCAGCCGATGCAGCCGTTCAGAAAGATGCGGCTGTCGCCACCGGGGCTGCGGCTCACGTCCTGGCGGATCCGGTCGGGTGGGCGCGAGGTGTCATGAATCTGTTCGAGGTCATGACACAGGTGATTGATGAGTGTGAAGCGGAACATCGCGCGGTTGGTGCCCGCGATGAAGAACGCCTCCGAGGCAGCGCGGCTCGTGATGACGCCGGCGGTCGCCGTCGCCGGAATTCCTGTCAACGCCGACTGCGCCTGCTGCGTCAGGACGGTTCTGAGGTCCGCGTTCTGATCTTCCATGGCCTGGTAGTGAGCGTTGCTGTTCGGCGCATAGCCGGGCGAGATGCCCTGCCCGGTGTAGAGAATGTCGGCCGACAGCACCTGGTTGAACGGCATGTCATCGCGCACCATGCCGATGACGGTCGCGGTGTAATCGTTGAGCGGTGCGAACACCGTCTGGTCGCGATTGGTCCACGGCGTCGCGAAGTTCTTCAGCGTGACCGAGTAGAACGCGCTTGAGGTCGGACTCATGGGATCGATCGCGCGCAACGCGGCGTTGAGCGCACTGCCTCCCACGATGTCTGCCTCCATCTGGTTCAGAACCGCGTCGCTCGGCGGCGTGCCGACCAGGCGGTCGTGAATGCGCTTCGCCTGTTCGCGCGGACCTGCAACCGCAATCGCGGCCACAATCGTCAGCAGGCAGCCTGTCAGGGCTGCGCTGGTCGCGGCTGCGCGCCGCGCTGGGCGTTGTCTCGCCGTGTTCATGGGCGTCCTCGTGTGCATGACTTCATCCCAAGTCCACTGAAGTGGCTTCGCGTCGGGCGGCAATATACGCAGCGGTCGAGGCTCGCCGTAATGTCTCAGTACACCGACGTCTCCCGCTTGCGACATTACGCGGCACGTCACGCGCGTGTATAAGCATCGACATGCACTGCTGCAGGTAATGCTGTTTCCGTGTGCACGCAAAGAGTGAGGAAATGGCTGTTTTTCCAGTATCTGCAGCGCATCCGGAAAGTGCGCAGGCATGCTCCGGCACGCGTGATGTGAGTCACAGCGTGAAGCGCGCACGGTGTCTCCGACTGCATTACGTTGCGTCGTTTGAGCACCTGGTGAGTGAAGTCGAGTGCAAGGACTTTTGAGAACTGTGATGTCGTTCACGAGCCGCGCAAGCACTCGGACCGTGATTGAGTAAAGAAGCCCGCCCGACCTGGGCGCGGCGGAGGCGGATCCGGCTCAAGGATCCGGGGATGACATGATGATCAGGCACAGCGAGCGAAGCGATGCAGCCACGACGGTACGGACCGCCGGCAGCACCGTGGCGCTTGCACTCTGCACTCTTGTGGTTACGGCTTGCAGCGGCGGCGGCGGCAGCGGACCGAGTCTCGGCAGCGGCCAGGGGCCCGATCCGGCCACGGTCGATTTTGCGCTCGGATACGTCAAGCGCACGCTTCCCACCGACCCGATGGCAATGCAGCTCGAGGACAACGCCAAGGTCCTGCGCACTTTCAATGTAGACGCCGACCTCTATCTAAGAGATCGTGCCGCCCCGAGCGCGCCCGAGCACAACATCACTCAGCGCGTCACCGGCGATACCGAGCAATGGGATGTGCGCGACGTCGAGGCTTCGTACGACGGCACGAAACTGGTGTTCGCGATGCGCGGACCGTTCGACGAGAATGCCGATGAAGAGGATCTGCCCAAGTGGGCGATCTGGGAATACGACCATCCGACCGACACGCTGCGCCGCGTGATTCCTTCCGATACGGTCGCCAGCGAAGGCCACGACGTCGCACCGCATTACCTGCCGGACGGACGCATCGTTTTCTCCTCCACTCGCCAGCGTCAGTCACGCGCCATCCTGCTCGATGAGGGCAAACCGCAGTTCGCTGCGCAGGATGAGGATCGCAACCAGGACGCCTTCGTGCTGCACGTCATGAACGCGGACGGCAGCGACATCCACCAGATCTCCTTCAATCAGAGCAACGACATGGATCCGTCAGTGCTCGCCAACGGACAGGTGGTCTTCACTCGTTGGGATCATGCCCCGAATAACGATGAGATGAGCCTGTACCGCGTGAACCCGGATGGCACTGGTCTCGAACTGCTGTACGGCAAGCACAGCCACCAGATCGTCAGTTCGACCGAGGCGGTGCAATTCCTCCAGGCGCGCCAGCTCATCAATGGTCGCGTCATGTCGCTGATCCGGCCTTTCTCCGGAACATTGTTCGGTGGCGATGTCGTCTCCATCGACACGACGAACTACGTCGAGAACACACAGCCGACATTGCCCAACGTCGGTGTGTTAGCGGGTCCGGCGCAGGAGCCGGCGACGGTGAACCAGGTCCAGACCGATCCGACGCTCCCATCCGAGGGCGGCTTGTTCAGCAGCGTCTATCCGCTGACGGACGGCACCCACCGCATGCTAGTGAGCTGGAGTCTGTGCCGCGTGCTCGAGAACAACGTGATCGTGCCCTGCACGGCGGATCGCCTCGCCAATCCGGCGACCGTGCCGGCACCGCCGCTCTACGGCATCTGGATCTACGATCAGGATAGCAACACGCAGATCCCGGTCGTTCCTCCTGAAGAAGGAGTGATCATCAACGACGTCGTCACCATGCAGCCGCGCACGCTCCCGCCGGTCATCCTTGACAAGGTATCAGGCGTTGATCTGGATTCGACGCTGGTGGGCGAAGGCGTTGGCATCCTGCACATCCGCAGCGTGTACGACGTCGATGGCGTGGATACGGCACCGGGTGGCATCACCACCGTGAGGAACCCCGGGGTAACGACTGCCGACCAGCGACCGGCCCGTTTCCTGCGCATCGAGAAGGCGGTGTCGATGCCGGACGACGAGGTACTCGATTTCCGCAATACAGCCTTCGGCACCGTCAATTTCATGCGCGAGATTCTGGGCTACGTGCCAGTGCAGCCCGACGGTTCGGTGCGAGTCAAGGTGCCCGCGAACGTCGCACTGGACATTTCGATCCTGGATCGCAACGGGCGGCGCATCGGGCCGCGCCACAACAACTGGCTGCAGGTGCGCCCGGGTGAAGTGCTCGAGTGCAACGGCTGCCACGATCCGCAGAGCACTCGTTCGCATGGTCGCGCGAACCTGTTCGCCTCCATCAACCCAGGCGCGCCGACGACAGGGCAGCCCTTCCCGAATACCGATCCCGCGCTGTTCGCCGACATGGGCGAGACCATGGCGCAGACCCTTTCGCGCAGCAGCTGTGCGACGGACAGCTGTCGTGCGCTCTCACCGAGTGTCGACGTGATCTTCGACGACGTCTGGACCGACCCGATGGTTCGGCCCAAGGACGCGAGCTTCCTGTATCGCTATGGTGATCTGAAGACCGCGGCACCAACGTCGTCCGGCTGTATGGCCGGCTGGTCAGGCGGCTGCCGCGTCGTGATCAACTACGAGAAGATCATTCATCCGCTGTGGGGCCTCGATCGCACGGTCGACGCGAACAATGACGGTATGCCGGACGTGGACGGCAACGGCGTCGTGATCAACCACAAGTGCAATACCTGCCACGGCCCGAAGGATGCGATGGCAGCTACGCAGGTACCGGCGGGCCAGCTCGACCTGTCTGACGGTCTTTCCAACGAGCAGGCGGATCATTTCAACTCTTATCGCGAACTGCTGTTTTCGGATAACGAGCAGTGCCTTAACATGGGCGCGCTCCAGGACTGCCTGGTGCCGGGTCCGATCGATCCGGTCACCGGCCTGCCGACACAGGTGACGGTGCCGGTGAGTCCTTCGATGGCTGCCGGGAGTGCGCGCGCGTCAACGCGGTTCTTCGACCGTTTCGACGTGGGCGGGGGCACGGTGGATCACAGAGACTTCCTCACGCCGGCGGAGAAGCGACTGCTCTCGGAATGGCTGGATATAGGTGCCCAGTACTACAACAACCCCTTTGCCGCGCCGCTCAATTGACGGAATGCGGTGGTTTCCGCTTCTCGCACTGCTGTTGTACTGCCTTCCTGCCGGTCAGGTCCGTGCTGAAGAGAAGTACGCGCACGCCGTCGTCGCCGATCCGTTCATCGAACTGCACACGGGTCCGGGGCGTGGTTATCCCGTATTTCACGTCGTGGAGCGCGGCGCGGCGATCGAGATCCTCAAGCGACGCACCGACTGGTTCAAGGTTCGCACCGAGGACCGCCGTGAGGGCTGGGTCGATCGGACGCAGATGCTGCGCACATTGCAACCCGACGGCGAGCAGATGGTCTTCAACGATGGGTCGCGCGAAGCATTCACCGAGCACCGCTGGGAAGCGGGCGTCCTGGCCGGCGATTTTGACGGCGCCAGCGTCATCTCGATCTATGGCGCACTCGCCTTCAATTCACAGCTTTCGCTCGAGCTCGGCGCTTCGCATGTGCTGGGCGAGTTCTCCAACAGCTACCTCGGCACGCTCGGGCTCACCCATGTATTCGTGCCCGAGTGGCGCGCTTCGCCTTTTTTCACTCTCGGCACCGGAGTCATCCATACCGAACCGAGTGTCACTCTGGGACAATCGGAAGACCGCACCGATCAGGTCGGTTACGTGGGTGGCGGAGTGCGCGTCTATATCACACGGCGTTTCATGTTCCGCGCCGAATACCGCAGTTACGTAGTGTTCACCAGCCGCAACGACAACGAGGAAATCGACGAATGGAGAGGCGGATTCGCGTTTTTCTTCTAGGCTGCGCTCTGCTGGCCGGTTGTGCGCATCGCGGTCCGGAGGATATCTCCATTCCGCAGTCGGAGCGGGAGGCAGGCGGGATCATCGTGCCGGAAGTCGAACGGCGCGAGATCAAGCCACCCAAGATCGACGCCGAGAACTTCGAAATCGGCGCGTTCGCCGGCATCATGAGTATCGAGGATTTCGGCACCAACCCGCTGTACGGGGTGCAGCTCGCCTACCATATCGCCGAAGACCTGTTCGTCGAGGCCGCGGTGGCGCGCACCGAGGCAGGGTTGTCGAGCATCGAGGAACTCGCCAACGTGCGCGTGACCGAGAATCGCGACTTCACCTACTACAACATTTCCTTCGGCTACAACTTCCTGCCAGGCGAGATTTTCCTTGGCAAGAAGACCGCGATGAACTCGGCGCTCTATCTGATCGGTGGCATCGGGGGCACCCGATTCGCCCAAGAGGACAAGTTCACCGTCAACTTCGGCGTCGGCGCCCGGGTGCTGGCCACCGACTGGCTGGCGCTGCACCTGGACTTCCGGGATCACATTTTTGCGACGGATCTGCTGGGAAGTAACAAGGCGACCAATAACCTTGAAGCCCATATCGGAATCACGGTTTTCTTCTGAGGAAACTAGCGGTTTCCGGAAACTGACGACGGAGGATGGGCAGTCATGGTGAATCAAATCGGTCGCATCGCGCGGAGCGCCCTGCTCTGCGGCATTCTGGCAACGTCTTTGTCGCTGGCTGGCGACGGATCCGGTCCCGCGCCTAATTTCAGCCTCGACAGCTTGAGCGGCAAGCCCGTGGCGCTCAACCAGCTCCGTGGGCAGGTCATCATGATCAACTTCTGGGCAACGTGGTGCGGGCCGTGTCGCCAGGAAATGCCGCTGCTCGAGCAGATGTATCGCAAGTACAAGCCGATGGGCTTCACCCTCCTCGGCGTGAACGTCGAGCCCGATCCGAGCGGCGCCGCCAACTGGCTGAAGGAAACACCGGTGAGCTTTCCGATCCTCTTAGATCGCGAAAACCAGGTCAGCAAGCTCTACAATGTGAGCGGTATGCCGAGCTCGGTGTTCATCGATCGCAAGGGCAACGTCCGTTCTCTGCATCGCGGCTACAAGGCGGGCGATGAGAACGAGTATCTCAATCAGGTGCGGGCGCTGATCCGCGAATGATGTCCTAGCAGCAGGCCAACGGGAGCAATCATGAAACGACTCGCGCTCGCACTCATGGGCCTGGCAACTTTCGTGCTCGTCGGTTGCAGCGGCGTCGAGCCGTGGGTCAAGCCCTATGAGCGTGACCGGCTCGCAGATCCCATCATGTCGCTCAATCGCGATCCCGTGTCGAGCGCCTACATCGCGCACGTATTCGAAGCGCGCGAAGGCGCGCGTGGCGCCGTCGGCAGCGCGGGCGGCGGTTGCGGTTGTAATTAGGAGTGATGCGCACTCACCTGCATCGCCTGCAGTGCCTGGTCGCGCTTACCGCCCTGGCCGGGAGCGCGCTCGCGGGTGTCTTGCCCGAGGACCGGGCCGATCTCATGTATCACGTCTACGACGGTGGCGGCGTGCAGATCGACGGCCCGTCGCTGCTGGTGCGCAAGGGATTTCTGGAGAAGGTATCGGTCGTCGGCAACTTCTACATGGACATGGTGTCGAGCGCATCGATCGACGTCGTCACCACTGCCAGTCCCTACAAGGAAGAACGCACGCAATGGAGCCTCGGCGTCGACGCACTGCGCGGCAAGACGACCTACAGCCTCAACTTCATCAACAGCTCCGAGAATGACTACGAGGCCAACACCGCCGCATTCAGCCTGAGCCAGGATATGTTCGGCGACCTCACCACCGTGACCCTCGGGTACTCGCGCGGGTGGGACACGGTGCGACGGCGTGGCGATCCGACGTTCGAGCAGCCTCTCGACCGTCGCTCCTACAGCGTCGGCTTATCGCAGATCATTACCAAGAACCTGATCCTGGGCGCCGCTTTCGAGACCATCACCGATGAGGGGTTCCTCAACAACCCGTACCGCTCGGTGCGCTATCTCGATCCGACCAGCGGCACTGGCTACAGTTTCCAGGCCGAGGTCTACCCACGCACGCACACGAGCAATGCAATTGCCGTGAACGGCAGGTACTACCTGCCGTTCCGCGCTGCTGTCAACGGCGAATACCGCTTCTACTCGGACACCTGGGGCATCACCGCGCACACCGCGGATGTTGGCTACACGCAGCCGTGGAAGAAGAAATGGATCTTCGACGCCAGCGTGCGCTACTACACACAGAAGAATGCCGATTTCTACAGTGACCTGTTCCCGCGTGCCGATGCGCAGAACTTCCTGGGACGTGACAAGGAACTTGCGACGTTCCAGAGTTACGGTCTGGGCGTTGGCGCGAGTTACGAGTTTCCCGGTGGCTGGCCGCGCTTCGTGCAGAAGGGCTCGCTCAATGTGCGCGTCGAACACCTGTGGTTCGACTACAAGGACTTCCGCGACATCCGTGTGCCTGTGCCGCCCGGCACTGAGCCGCTCTACAGTTTCGAGGCCAATGTGGTGCAGCTGTTCGGCTCGATCTGGTTCTAGGATTTAGGCGAGCAGTCCCGGGCGGCCGTCGGGTGACAAACCGTGCCGCCGGCGCCGGATCACGCTCACTCATCCAGTGCCGTCACAAGGCAAACCCGCAAACACTGAAGCCGGCGCCGTCGGCAGGTGTCACCCGACGTCCACCCGCTCCTGTTCTAGGTCCGCAAGAGAAGAATGCGCTTGACGAGCGATTACTGCGCTCCCGGCCGCGCGAGTCCCTTTGAGTAGTAGATCTTCTCGTCCTTGTCGATCGCGATCACGTCGACGTCGCCGAGCGCATCGAGTACGCGCATTCCCTCCTTGATCCCGAGCACGAATATTGTCTTGGACAGCCCATCGGTGCGCGTCGCGTTCGGGCCAATGACGGTGACGCTGCGCACCGCGCTGGCGGATTTGCCGGTGGACGGCGAGAGGATGTGGTGATAGCGCACGCCGTCTGCCTCGAAGAATCGCTCGTAGTCCCCGGAAGTCGATAGCGCCGCATCAACGAGCGGAATGCGCGCGATCACCTTGCCCTCCTGGCGCGGATCGCGAATGCCCACCATCCATGGCTCACCGAAGCGATCGCCGATGATGCGAGTGTCACCGCCCGCCGTGACAAACGCATGCTCGATGCCGCCGGCGCGCAGGATTTCGATGCCGCGATCGACCGCCCAGCCCTTGGCGATGCCTCCGAGATCGATGCGCACCCCGGCCTGCGTGAAACGCACGCTGTGCGCCTGAGGGTCGAGGATGACATGCTTGTAGCTGACTGCCGGCAGGGCCTTGGCGATGGCCTCATCGCTCGGCTTGATATGGCGCCGGTAGTCGTAGAGATAACCCACGCTCGCGTACGTGATGTCGAAAGCGCCTTCAGTGATGCGCGAGAACTCGAGCGCCGTCTGCAACAGCCCGAACAGGTCCGCATCGACGACTACCGGATGCGTAGCAGCTGCGGCGTTGACACGTGAGACCTGGCTCGTGGGCTTGTATGTGCTCATCAACTCATCGACCCGGCGCATCTCGTCCATGACCCTGGTGATGAGCGCATCGCCCCGCGCGTGATCCGCAGCCCACAACTCCACCGCGATGCGCGTGCCCATGATTGCTTCTTCGCGTGACACCCACTCGGCCCACGCCGGTCCGGTGGCCGAGAGGTTCATCACGAAGACACTTAGAAAGACAGGAAGGATCCTGTGCGACCGACAACCGTGCATGTCCATTCGCCCGCCGAAATGATGGCGGCGATTATTGACCGATTGGGTCCAAGGTCGCGATGAAAATAAAGAAACCGCGGTGTGCGTGAGCACACCGCGGATTTTGCGCAGGACACCTACCCTACCAAGGTGTCCTCAGCGCGGGGGAGCGGGAAGCGCGTCGTGAGCGGAGTGCAGGTATGTGGACATCGGCACTTCGCCGCCCGGAACCCACAAGGGCTGACGTTCGAGCGCTGTCGGCAGTGCCGACAGTCCCGAATGACCCGATGTCGCCGCCGGGACCAGACCGGCACCGAACACCAGCGCGGTGACACTCATGAGCACGACCTGGCGAATCTTTCCTCTGTTCATGCGATACACGGTTTTCTCCTGCGCGTACGTCGGCCTCGAGCCAGATCTCACCTCGGGGGAATCGGGAACGGCACGTTGTCCGTCAAACCAGGTGAGTCTGGCGCCGGCAGGGTGTCAGCAAATCTCGGTGGAATCGGAAATGGGACGTTATCGGCAACTGCATTGCTTGCGATCCCAAGGCCGAAAGCTGCCAGCAGGGCAGCCAGTAGAGGTCTATGCATGAAATGGTGCTCCGGAAGTAGGGTTGTTGGTTGATTGCGATACCAGAGTCCCTGGCCCGTTCGGGCCCCTTCATAAGGAATAGCGAGAAAAGAGCGTATCGCTTCTCAGCTTGGGCAAGAAAAATTACAAAGAGTTTTCATGGACACGGCTTTGCGGAGCAAGTTTCGCAGTGCAACGCGTTGCTACGACGGCCGCAAACTCCCATTTGTCCCTAGACTTTTCAGGGACTTGCTGTCATGTTGGCCATGCCTATCGAGACCGACGTCATCGTAATCGCCGCAGAACGGCAGGGCGAACAACCCGAGTGCTATGACTCGACCCAGCTCAGTGACCCAACTCCTGCGGGACTGGCGTTCCGGACAGGCCGATGCGCTCGATCGATTGACTCCACTGGTGTACGACGAGCTGAAGCGGCTTGCCGATCGCTTCATGAAGCGCGAGCGTCCCGGTCATACCCTCCAGGCGACGGCGATCGTGCACGAAGCCTATGAACGCCTGACCGCGATGGACGTACCGTGGGTCGATCGCAGGCATTTCTTTTCGATCGCTGCCCGCCTCATGCGAAGGATCCTGGTCGATCATGCCAAGGGGCGGTCCACCGACAAGCGCGCCGGCAGCGTCACGCTGTTCGAGATCAAAGAACACGACGCTGAAGCTCCCGACATCGGGTTCGGCATCATCGAGATCGACCAGGCACTGAGCCAGCTCGCCGCCGTCGACCGGCGCCTGGCTGACATCGTCGAGATCCACTATTTCTCCGGGTTGAGCGTTGAAGATACGGCGGCTACGCTCGACATCTCGGTCTCGACGCTGAATCGAGAACTGCGTACTGCCAAGGCGTGGCTCACCAAGACGATCCGCGCCGCTCTGCATGACACCTGAGCGTTGGGCGCGACTGCAAATCGCGTTTCATCGCGTGGCCGAAAGTCCGCCCGCGGAACGCGAATCCACCTTGAAGCTGGTCTGCGGCGAGGATGCGGACCTGCGCCGTGAAGTCGAGGCGATGCTCGAATCTGATGCTCACGGCGACCAGCACGTGCGTGATGCGATCGACAGCGCGGCCACGCAGGTGGTGGAAGACAAGCGCGCCAGCCTGATCGGCACGTTGCTCGGCGGCTATCGCGTCACCGGCGTGCTGGGGCATGGCGGTATGGGCACGATCTACCTGGCGGAACGTGCCGACCGGCAGTTTCAGCAGCGTGTCGCGATCAAGCTGGTAGAGCAGATGGCCGTGCATCCGCAGTTGCGCACGCGACTGCGCGCCGAGCGGCAAATCCTTGCCAATCTCGAGCATCCCTACATCGCACACTTGATCGACGGTGGCGAAAGCGAGGCTGGCGTCCCCTACCTCGTGATCGAATACATCGACGGATTGCCGATCGACGAATACTGCCGGACTCACAAGCTCGGTATCCGTGCGCGCCTGGAGTTGTTCGAGAAGGTGTGTTCAGCGGTCGACTACGCTCACCGCAATCTCGTCGTGCATCGGGACCTCAAGCCCGCCAACATCCTGGTGACCCCCGATGCCACTCCGAAGCTGCTCGACTTCGGCATCGCCAAGCTGCTGGCACCCGAGCCCGCTACCTACACCCTCGCGGTCACCCGCATGCAGGACCGCCTGCTCACGCCCGAGCACGCGGCGCCCGAACAGGTCCTCGGACGTCCGATCACGATCGCCACGGATGTCTATGCGCTCGGCGTGCTCCTCTACCAGATCCTCTGCGATCGCTCCCCGTATGCGTTGCATAGCTCGACGATGCAGGGGTTGGAGCGCGCGATCTGCAATGAAGACCCGCCCCGACCCAGCAGCCTGTTCCGCTCCGGTCGCTCGAAGACGGTGCTCGAGCCCGGCGGTTTTGATCCAGCCGCAGTGGCTGCCGCTTGCAGCAGCACCATTGACCGGTTGCGCCGCGCACTTGGAGGCGATCTCGATGAGATCGTCCTCAAGGCGATGCGCAAAGAGCCCGAAGCGCGCTACGAGACCGCTGCGCAGCTCGCTGCCGATCTCAGGCGGCATCTGGCAGGCGAGCTCGTCAGCGCCCGCCAGGGAAGCCGCCGATATCGTGCCTACAAGCTGGTGCGACGCCACGCTGCGGCCGTTGCGTTGGTGTCGATCGTCATCGTCGCGCTGGCGGGATTCGCGGCGTTGATGTGGGTGCAACGACAGAAACTGGAAGCACAGAGCAAAGTCATCGCCCAGGAGCGCGATCGAGCTGCCCAGGTGTCGGCTTTCATGGTCGACATTTTCTCGGCCGCCGATCCGTTCAAGGCGCAGGGCCGCGAGATTACCGCCCGTCAACTACTGGAAGAAGGCGCGGCGAGAATTCAGGGCGATCTGAGCCAGCAACCCGAGGTTCGCGCGCAGATGCTCGACAGCATCGGCTATGCCTACCAGCGCCAGGGTGATCAGCAGCGCGCCATTCCACTGCTCGAGCAATCGCTGCAGATCCGCAGGCAGGCGGCGAACGGGCCCACGCCACTTGTGGTCACCAGCCTGAGGAACCTGGCGGATGCCCTGCGAATGGCAGGCAACGCGGCCTCCGCCGAGAGCTACTACCGGCAGGCGTTGCTGATGAGTCGCCAGGTATATGGAGAACGCAAAGCGGAGGTGGCTGCCGTGATGGTGGGGCTCGGCAGACTGCTCTATACGAACCCGTCCCGCATCAACGAAGCGGAGAAGTTATTGCGCGAGGCGCTCGCGATCTACACCGAGCAGCGCGGGCCTCTGGACAGCGAAGTGGCCGCGACCTTCTCGGACCTCGGCAACCTGATGCTGTGGAAGGACGATCTGACGACCGCCGAGCAATTTCATCGGCAGGCGCTGCGAATCTACGCGTACAGCGTTCCGCGCACGCACCCGGATTATTCCCAGACACTCGGCTCGCTGGGCTACGAACTGATGAAGCGTGGCAACCTTGCCGAGGCCGAGAAGGCCTTGAACGAGGCGCTCGAGCTCAAGCGCCAGGTGTTCGGCGCGAATTCCCCGCAACTCACGGGTGTGCTGCAATCGCTGGCCACCGTACACGAGCGGCGCGATGAGCTGAACGAAGCAATGGAGCTCGTGAGCCAGGCGCTCGCGATCACTCGAAAGAGCAGCGGCGAGCGCGCGGTCGAAACCGGAGTGTTCTTCGATTCGCTGGCCTTCGTGCAATGGAAGGCCGGAAGGCTCGAGGAAGCGCGTGACAACGTGGCGGCCGCCCTGAGCATTTATGGGGAGAAACTTCCCGCTGATCATCCTTACATTGCCTCCTCCGAACACCTGTTGGGTGAGATCCGTCTGTCATCCGGTGACGCACGCGGCGCGATCGCTCCGCTCAGGCATGCCGTCGATGTCTGTACGAGCACCTATGGGGCGGCGAGCTGGCGCACAGCGCGTTCACAAAGTGCCTTGGGCGAGGCACTTGCCACGCTCGGCGAAGCGACCGAGGCCGAGCCTCTTCTCCTGGGCAGCTATCGCGCGCTGCGGGCGGCACTTGGCGATCATGACGAGCTGACTCTCGTGGCCCGTAAGCGAGCAGCCAAGTTCCTCAATACTCACGGCCGCGGCGCGCAAGCCGATCAGCTGCTTCTCACTGGCACGCGGTAGAATCCTCCCCGGGCAATAATCATCCGGAACCGATACAGCGGTCCGCGGTCGCATTGACTGCGAACGTTCAATGGGTCCATGGGGGAATCATGTCGTTGACTTATCGCATTTCCTGCTTCCTTTCGGCTTTGCTGCTGGCTCCGACGTTCGCGACTGCGCAGACACGTGAGGAAGCGCGGCTGCTGCAGGCCACGCAAGTCGTGGAGGAGCTGAGTGCCATGCCGGATCAGCGGGCACCGGATTGGTTGCTCGCGCGGGCCCATGGCATCGCCGTGATTCCGAACGTGGTGAAAGTCGGCCTTGGCATCGGCGGCAGGGGTGGCAAGGGTGTCCTGGTGGTGCGCAATGCGCAGGGTGGGTGGAGCAATCCGAGCTTCATCACGTTGGGCGGCGGCAGTTTTGGCTGGCAGGTTGGCGTGCAGACCGCGGACCTGCTCCTGGTTCTCACCACAGACCGGAGCATCGAGGGAATTACGGGCGGCAAAGTCACCCTGGGCGCCGATGCTTCCGTCGCAGCTGGACCTGTCGGACGGCAGACCTCGGCCGCGACCGACATCAATCTCTCGGAGGTCTATTCGTACTCGCGCGCGAGCGGCCTGTTCGCAGGGATCGCGATCGACGGGTCGGTCATGGCGATCGACAAGAAAGCGAATGCGATCTACTACGGCAAGCCGGACATCAAGACGGACGAAATCTTCGCGAGTACGGAGCCACTGCCACCCGCGGCGCGTCGTTTCATCGAGACCTTGGACCGAGGCACTCGCACGGCTGCGAACGCTGTCGCGCCTGCTGCGACGCAACCCGCGACTTCGGCTGCTCCGGCTGCTGCCGGCTGCTTCGGAGGCATCGCCAGCGACACAGAGCCCACCAGCCGCACCGGACACCAAGACTTACCCGATGGAAGATCCGAATCCCGGCCAGGAACCGCCGCACTGACGCCAGAACAGACCAGACCCATAGCTCGAGCCGCAAAGTATCCTGGCCCGACGAGCAGATACGGGCGGCGCTTCAAGCCAGGCGCTGCATCAACCAGGCGCCCGCCATCACTGCGACCATGATCGACGTCGCCGGGACGATGCGGCGCAGATACAGGGGCGATTGCCGGGCGGCATAGATGATCGGCAAGACCAGCAGCACGATAGTGAGCTGACCGATCTCGACGCCAAGATTGAATCCTGCCAGCGGCCAGGCCAGAGACGTCGATGTGAGGTCGAGCTCGCGCAGGACATTGGCGAACCCAAAGCCGTGCAGCAGCCCGAACGTGAAAGCCAGCAGCGTGCCGCGTCGGGCCATGCGGGGATAAAGATTGACGATGCCCGCTACGATCACCGAAGCGGCGATCCCGATCTCGACTGGCCGCTCCGGTGGTACGACGAACCCCAACGCGGCGAGCGAAAGCGTGATCGAGTGCGCGATCGTAAACGCGGTCACGATTTGCAACACCGTGCCCGCTACTCCCGTCCATCGAGCCGCAGGCTCCCAGGAACCATCGTCATCACCATGCACGCCGGTGCGGGAAACCAGTACGGCGGGCAGCAACAGCAGGATCAGAAAGGCGATATGGTCGTACCCGATCCAGATGTGCCGAATGCCCTCCTTGATGAAGGCACCCACTGTCTGGATCGCACTCGCCTGCCGCGGCGCCTGCCAGCGCGGTTGCAGCGGAGAGAGCAGCGACGAGCGGACCTCGGAACCGAGCGCGACTTTCAGCAGTACGCGATGCGAGGCATCGCGATCGAAGAACAGCCGCGACTCTACCGCCAGTGACCCATTGCCCGGCGGACAAACTCCCGCGAACTCGAGCGTCAGGTAGTAGCCATCACTACGTTCGTCCAGCAGCTGGCGAGCCCGCTTCAGCGCGCAATTCGCCTTGCCCTGCTGCACGTTGAGGTGTGACAGAACGTACTCAAAGGAGCGCGGCGCCTCGCGATCGAGCTCCGCCCAGGTCACCGCCCCGTCGCCGTCGACGTCCAGGTCAAGCGCGTCGTTGAGATCGGCGATACGAATGTCCCACCGCCCTTCGAGATGTCGTGCGCGCGAATCCGCCTTGAGCGTCAGGTAACTGCCGCTCAATGCATGGCCGAACGAGAGGCCGGGGAACAGGGCAAGGCTCAGCGAGAGTAGCAGCGCGCGCATGAACATCAGCCTGCGGAAGCACGTGCGAGCAACGTATCGAGCGTCGCGTCCTGGTAGGAGGTACGACGTCGCCACTCGATGACCTCATTGACAGCGGTGCGATCGCGCGCAGCGAGTCCGCATTCGACCAGCAGGCGCGCGTCGGCGGGTTCACGCTGTTGCGCCCAGTTGTTCCGGGCTGCCCGTAACGCGACGGCGGGATTTCCCAGCAGTCGCAGCTGGACTCTGGCGAGGTCGCGTGCGTGGATTCGTTCGCCGCGGGCCCGGGCCGCCTCAAGCCGGTCCGTAAGTGTTGCCAGATACGGATTGGGCTTGCCGGCATGCAGTGCGGCCTGTGATTCGGCCAGTCTGATCAGCACACTTTCGGTACGCGGCAGGTCTTGCAGGACTTGCGAGACTTCACCCGCACGATTCTGCGCCAACAGCAGATCTGCAAGCGCAAAGCGCACGTAGTAGTCACTCGGATCCGCCACGACCGCGCGACGCAGGCTCCGTTCCGCTGCCGCGATGTCTCCCGATCTTTCTTCGAGATCCGCTAACGCAGCAAGCATCCAGCTCGCGTACGGCGGCCATGGCGGCGACAAGGAAGCGCGGAGTCGCGACAGCAGCACGTGGGCGCGCTCGAGCTGGCCGGTCATGCCGATGACCTGCGCGAGACAAACGCTGCCTGCAACACTCTCGCCCGCAGCCAGGAGTGAGCCACATTCCGCGCGTGCGCCTTCAAACCGCCCCGACGCTTGCCAGATCGCAGCGCGCATCAGGTGGGCACGTGTGTTGTTGCGATCCTGTGCCAATGCTTGCGATATCTGTTCAAGCGCGCGCTCGTATTCATGTCGATACTGCAGGATGTCGGCAAGTTGCAGCCGTAGTTCGACTGGTGCGGACGGCCTCTGCAGCCGCGGCGTCAGCAGCACCTCGGCACGACCGAAATAGCGCGGTTCTCCAGTGCGGCGTCCGATCGCGATGTAGGCGTCGGCGAGAGCGTAGATGCGCGCGGTATTGTCAGGATCGGTGCGCAGCGCAGCCTCGAGCGATGCGAGACGCTCCACCGCGGGATTGGCGGGTACGTGCAGCACCACGAGCGAAGGATTGCTTGGCACGAACGGTGCCGCACTCGCCGGTTCCAGCGTGCCAGCGGCAAGGCAGATGAGCAACACGGCGTAGTGGGCTCGCATCGAGTTTTTCCCCGCTAAGAAATGTGGCGGGTCCGCAGGCCGGACCCACCACGAGGTTCCCTCAGAACAAGGTGTCGAAAGCGCCGGGATTCTCATCCGCGTCGCCGTCGAGCGTGAAGCCCTTGAGCTGACGGACGTCTGAGTTCTCCTCGGCCGCGTAGGTCTCAGTGGTGAATCTCGTGAAAGAGACGAACACGGGCCTCACGGTCACCGCGAAGGTGCGCGTAACGCTCTGTCCGGCTCCATCCTTGGCATTCAACGAAATGGTCGTTGTGCCGATTGCCGTTTCCACCGCACTGATCATCAACGTTCGCGACGTCCCGCTGCCCGCGATGGTCAGCCCGCTCGGAGCGACGATGCCGGCATCAGATGAAGTCACTGTGAGGACCAGGTTGTCCGCCGCGGTTTCACGATCATCCACGGTGAATGGGAGCGGCGCCGTGGTCGTGTCCTGATCGATCGCCAGGTCGCCGATCATGGAGAGCGAGGGCGGCCCGTCGGCTGGTGCCGGCTGAGTTTTGTAGCCGCCGCCGCACCCCGCCACGGCTAATGCCGTGGCGGTCGCGAAGATTGCGGAGCGAATTGAGATACGCATGGTAGTTCTCCTGTGGCTCGCGCCGCTCAATTGGATGCGCCAGGGAATGGCGTGCGCAGGTACGGAAAGCGCGTATCGAAATCCGCAGCACTGACTGGAGCACCATCCGTGAACGGCACGTTGCCCACCGGGGCGTCGCTCGGCTTGCACAGGCCGAGATCGGTTGGCTGCCCATTGACGGGAATTGGGTAGCAAAGCGCTCCCATCACGACCCGCAAGGCTACGTCCACGACGTCATCGCCCGGACGCCTGCCATTCGGGAATCCCGCCAGATCACCACCGGCGACGCCGAAAGTGCTCTGTTGCGCGGCTGGAGTCGCGGCAATCCCTGTGTTCAGCCGCGTCATTTCAGATGGCGTGACCTTGGCGAGCTGGTTCACTCCCTTGAAGCCGGTCAGGAATGCCGTCACGAGATCACTGCGTGGGAAATTCGCCGGTGCGAGATTGGGTATGCTGGTGCCGAGAGTCTGGTTCACGGCGTCGCGGAACAAGACGTCCAGCAATGCCGGGAGCGTTGGGTTGGTGACATAGGTCGCGAATTGCCCGTCGTCCCTGGGTTCACTCGCATTGAAGCGGTCCTTGTCGGGAATACCGATCACCACCTCGTTGACCAGCGGCATCGACAGGCGGGACACCTGTGTGAATGCACCGCCGTTGAGCTCCGGGCGATTGAACGTCGGCCGCGGATTGAGAATCCGCGCCTGACGCAGGCTGGCGCTCGTCCACGCGCCGATCACACCGTTGCCGCTGCCCGCCAGGCAGGCCGCCGGGATTTCCAGCGCCAGCGTGGTGATGTTCTTGTCGGCGATCGTATCGTTGGCGCGATCCTGCGTGATGCCGCCGGGGAAGCCTTTACCGTCGCCTGCGCCCGGAGCACTGTCGCCTTCGACCGGCACCAGGTTGACCAGGTCGAACACCTTGCCGAGATTCACGGCGAATGGCTCATCGCGCTGCCCGACGAATACCCGCCCCTGGCCCGAGCAACCCGGAATGCTGATGTCATAAAGGAAGCTGCGCGCGTAGGCCTCATAGGCGCTCGCATCACCGAAGGTCTTGGTCCCCACGTAGTCATACGGCTTGCCGAACGTGCTGCCGCCCGTAGCGACATTGGTGATCGGTTGGCCTGGTTCGTGCCGCCGATCGCCCCGCACGACAGAGAGCGTGTAAGACTCGCGGAAATTGAGTGCAGCGTTGCTGCCCGCGCTCACCGGCCCGACGTTCTTGAGTGGTACGGCCACAGCCTGCTGACTGCCGCTCGGACCGATGTTGAGCTTGATACCCTGGTTCCCGTTCGCCAGCGTGTTATTGAAGCGGAACTGAAACGTGAGGTCCTCGCGTGCATCGCCGTCGTTGTCGATGTGGATCTCGTACAGCGCAGACGGATCGAGCGCAAAGTAATTCGGCCCGCCGTAAGGATCCTGGAGTGGAATGTAGTCTGCGAGCAGCGTGACGTAGTGTTCTCGACCGGCCTCGTAGCTCATGAACATGTAGAAGTCGGTGGAATCGACGGTCGGAAAGCGCGTGATGTTCGGCGCCTCGCGGTGGCTGGACGCGGTGGCAAGTAGTGGTATCGCGGCGGCAGCCAGCGCCGTGATCCAGCGGACGTGGTGTTTCATGGTGTCTTCCCTTGTCTTCTCTCGGGCTCGACATGAGCCCTTGTCACGCCGACTGTTCGCGGATGGGGAAGCGCTGGATGCAGACGCGGTGCAGATTCGGCGCGCAGCCGCGTGGAAATCAGCGAGCGGAAATCCTAGTTCGCAGCTCGCGGATCGCCGGATTCAGAAATGACTCCATCTTTTGGCCATCTTTTGGCCATCTTTTGGCAGCGTGCCGGCACACGACTTATAGTGCCGCGGTCGCGAACAGGAACCAGCCGTGAAAATCCTCAAGCCGATCCTGATTGGCCTGGTGGCGCTCATCGTGTTGCTCGCGCTCGTCGGCCTGTTGCTGCCTTCGGCCGCGCATGTCGAACGCTCCGTAACTGTCGCGGCGCCCCCCACGGCGGTCTACGACATCGTCAACGATCTGCGCCGCTTCAATGAGTGGTCGCCGTGGTTCGAGAAGGACCCGAAAGCGCGCTATTCCTTCAGCGGCCCGGAAAGCGGCGTCGGTTCCCGGCTCGAGTGGTCCAGTGATGACTCCTCGGTCGGCACCGGCTCCCAGGAAATCATCGAGTCTGTTCCCGATCAGCGCGTGCGCGCGCGTCTCGACTTTGGCTCCCAGGGGAGCGGTGACTCGGTCTTGACCCTCGCTCCGGCGGGCGCGGGCACACAAGTAACCTGGGGGTTCGACACTGCTTTCGGAAACAACATCCTGGGACGGTACTTCGGCCTGGCAATGGATTCGATCGTTGGCAGCGAATATGAGCATGGGCTCGGCAAGCTCAAGGCACTCGCGGAGTCGACCCCGGTGCCCGTCGCGGCGGGTGAGACGCTGAAAATCACCGAGGTGGACGCCAACGCCATCGACATCGCCTACGTGGAGGGCGTCACCAGCCTTGACCCCGATGCAATCTCCAAAGCGTTGGCCTCTGCCTACTCCCGGATCGGGCAGTTCATGCAGTCGAACGCCCTCACGCAAAACGGCGCGCCCATCGCAGTCAATCGCTTCTATGATGAAAGCGGCTGGGGATTTCAGGCTGCGATTCCCGTAGCGGGCGTGACCGAAGCGATCCGCACGGCAGCATCAGGAGCTGGTGTCCGAATCGGTCACACTTACGCGGGACGCGCGCTCAAGGGCATTCACATCGGCGGTCACTCGACCTTGCCGGATGCGTACCGCGCGCTCGAAGACTATATGGTCGCGAAAGGACTGGATGCGAACGGCCCCTCGTGGGAGCAATACATCAGCGATCCCGTGACCACGCCGGGCGACAAGCTGCAGACCGATGTCTACATGCCGGTGAAGGCTGGCGCCGCAGTGGCAAGCGGCGGCGCAGCGAACTGATCCCAGGCAAGCCTCAGAACGCCGACGCGGTCAACGCGACATCGGCGTTTTTCCACGCCGCGCGCAGCTGCGCATCGACGCTTGCGGCCTCCACAGCTCTGTGCTGCGCCTTGAGCGCGGCACTCAACCCGTAAAGTGACCAGCCATTTGACGGATTGCGCAACAGGTCCTCGCGATACACCGCCTCGGCCTCTGACGGCCGGTTCGCGGCCAGCAACTGCGCGCCGAGCATGTGGCGTACCGGAAAGAACCAATCCCTGGGCTCGTCGTAGGCGAGCTTGTCCTCCCGCATCACGGCTTCGCGCAACTGCGCAATCGCTTCCTCGAACCGCCGCTCCGCGGCGGCGATGCGGGCGGTGACGATGGGCACGGCTACTCCGAGGACGTCTTTCGTGGTGTTGAAACCGGAGGGCGCATCGGCTGGCGTCGCTTGCGCAAGCTTTTCGAGCTCGGCCAACGTCGCCCTGGCCTGATCAACCCGACCCTTGGAGGCGAGCGCCACCCCTTTGCCGTAGAGATATCCGCCAGTCAGCGCTTGAAGCTTCGGATCAGGTGCGCTCTTCGCCAGCATTTCGTCCCACAGGCCGAATCGCACCGTGGCCGCGTACTCTTCGGCGAGAAACCAGTCGAAACCAGGCATGGCAAGCAGGACCTCATCGGGAACGATGCGGCGCGAATTGCGCACGGCATCAAGCGTCTCGGCCTTGCGGCCTTCCATTGCCGCCGAGTAGGCCAGGAACTGGTAATTGTGCGCGGCATACATCGAATAGTAGTCCGGTGGCCGCGTCGCCTTGAAGTAGAGTTCATCCGCCGCGGCACCCTTGCGGTTCGCTTCCGCCGCTTCTTCGTAACGACCGACCCGCTGCAGGATGTGCGCGGGCATGTGCTCGAGATGTCCGGCTGCGGGCATCATGCCGCGCAGGCGTTCGGCCGCAGCCACTGCTCTATCGGGGTACGGCGAGGCCTCCAACGTATGTATGTAGTAATGGTTCGCGCCGGGATGCCGCGGATCGCGCGACATCACGAATTCCAGCGTCTTCTGTATCTCTTGCGTGCCTGGCGAAGGCTTGCCGTCGGGGCTCCACAGCTTCCACGGCGTGATGTTCATGAGTGCCTCGGCATACAGGGTCTGAACGTCGAGGTCATCGGGAAACTGCCGCGCGACGCCCTTCATCGCATCGGCGTACGCGGCCAGCACAGGTGCCGAGTTCGAAGGGTCGAGCGGCTGTGCGTTGGGATAGCGGTGCGCAAGTGCACCGATCAGCGCCTGCTCTACCGGTGTTGCGTGAGCGGCATTGCTTTGCGCGAGTTGCAATGCGTCGAAAGCGACCTTCGCGCGCGGCTCCATCATCATCGGCAGGTTGTAGTTGGGGCCGACTGTGAGCGCCACACCCCAGTAGCAGGCCGCGCACTGCGGATCGAGTTCGGCGGCGCGAGCGAACGAGCGCGTCGACTCGTCGTGGTTGAACGCCCAGAGAAAGCGCATGCCCTGGTCGAAGTACTGTTGTGCCTCGGTCGAGGTCGTCGCAATCTTGCGGTGGAAAGTGCCCAGCTTGTCGAACAGCGTCGCACCCCGCGCCCAGTCTGCAAGCGTCGCGGGAATGCGCGGCATGTTGTGAGCGCCCTCGGGCATCGATGACGATTGCCCCGCAATCGCTGGTGGTGAAGAATCGGACGCCGCTGGTTGCGGCTTCGAGCCATCGCAACCGTTGACCACCAGAATCGACAATAGGACGAGTACCGTGCGCTGCATTATCGTCTCCCGCTGCATCCGCGCCGCGGCGGCGGCGTGCAATGTAGCAGGGCGCGGCGCGGCGCGCTGATTAACAAGCGTTAATGCCGCCGGAGCAGCCAAATGATCGCAGTAAGATATGGTAATGATCGAGGGTTCGCCGACCATGGCTGGCTGAAATCCTTCCATAGTTTCTCCTTCGCTGACTACTTCGATCCCGAGCACACGGAGTTTGGGCCGCTGCGAGTCATCAATGAAGATCGCGTGGCGCCGGGAGCCGGCTTCGGCACTCATGCGCATCGCGACATGGAAATCATCAGCTACGTCCTGGAAGGCGCGCTCGAGCACAAGGATTCGATGGGCAACGGTTCGATCATTCGCCCTGGAGACGTGCAGCGTATGAGCGCGGGCAGCGGCGTAACGCACAGCGAGTTCAATCCGTCGCGTAACGAAGGTGTGCATTTCCTGCAGATCTGGATTCAACCGAACCAGCGCGGCATTGCACCCGGGTACGAGGAGACGAACTACCCGGCGGCCGAGAAACGCGGCCGATTGCGCCTGATCGCTTCGCCCGATCGAGCTCAAGGCTCGGTGTTGATTCACCAGGATGCCCGTGTGTACGCCGGGCTCTTCAGCGGCGAGGAAAACGCGACGCTCGCGCTTGCGCCCGGACGATGCGTCTATGTTCACCTTGCGCGTGGCGCCCTCAAAGCGAACGGTACGGCGCTGAACGCGGGTGACGCCTTGATGGCGACGGAGATCGATCGGTTGACCCTGCAGGACGGGCGCGATGCCGAGGTGCTCGTGTTCGACTTGCCGGGGCCAGCTCACGGAGCAAGGTCGAGCCAATGACCGACGGCTTCTATGTGAACGAGATGTGGCAGGAAGATCCGCAGCGTCGCGTGCGTGCCAACTACGACCGGCTGGCGCGGCTGAAAGGACAATACGATCCGACCAACCTGTTCCGGCCCAACGCCAATGTGCAACCAGCGGCGTGACGTGCAGAGCCGCTATCGTATGATGGCGTAGCGCAAGACACGAACAGACTCGCGACAGGACGGTGCGACGTGAGCAATCCGGCCGAAACCTACGAAAGCTACATGGTGCCGGCGTTGTTCGCGCCCTGGGCTTCGCGGCTCATCGAGGGCGCCAAGCCGAAACCAGGTGAGCGCGTCCTCGACGTGGCATGCGGCACGGGTGTCGTTGCGCGGCGCGTCGCGTCCATCGTCGGCAGCGAAGGCAAGGCCGTTGGCCTGGACGCCAATCCGAACATGTTGGACGTGGCGCGCACCATGGCCAAGCAGGAACGCCTGAGAGTGCAGTGGCACGAGGGGCGCGCCGAATCCTTGCCGTTCCCGGAAGGGAGTTTCGACCTGGTAACGTGCCAGTTCGCACTGATGTTCTTCGAGGATCGGCACGCAGCGCTCACGGAGATGTACCGCGTGCTCACCCCGGAGGGCCGCCTGGCACTCAGCGTCTGGCAGAGCTTCGAGCAGCATCCGTTCTACCGGCGGCTGGACGAAGCGATCGAGCATCGTGCGGGCCTCTCTGGCGTGCGGGACATCTTTGCGATCGGCGACTCCGCCGAAGTGCGCCGTCTGGTGCTGGATGCGGGTTTCACGCACGTGCAGGTCGAGTCCGCCTCCATGACCGCGCGTTTCCCTGACCCGGACGGGTTTCTCGCCGGGGAAATTGATGTCGACACAGCCGCGATCCCATCGATGCAGCATCTCGATGCGAACGCGCGCGCCGCAATCGTGCGCGAGATCGCTGCGGACATGCAGGACACGCTGCGCGATGTCACAGTGGGCGACCAGGTGGTCATGCCGTTTCACGCCCACCTCGTCAGCGCCACCCGGGGCGGCCCCGCCACTATTCACAGGTAGCGCCTTTCTCCCGCTGATACCGCACGCGCGTGTCGGTACCGCTGCTAGACTTGGTTCCAGACGTCCGGCGAACCGCTGACGAGAACGGAGTGAAGAGCATGACCAACTTCAGGACTGTTGCGACCGGTATTGCCGCCGCCGCTGGCCTCATGCTGCAGGGTTGTTATACCGAACCAGCGTACACACCCGTTCCAGTCTCGTCGTCCATTCCCCAGAGATTCGAGGCGTCATGGCAGGCGGCTCGTGGCGCGGCCTCCGACGAAGGCGTCCGCATTACCTCCGAAGATCGCACCAGCGGCACCCTGCGCGGCGACAAGGGATCGTCCACGCGTGTTGATTACCGTGGTAACGCAGGCCGACGCATCAATCCACGTCAGCTTTTCCGTGACAGGGGACGCGAGCCTGCAGGATCGTCTGACGAATGCCTATCAACGACGCATGGGGCGCTGATCGGATTGCGCCGGTGCAATTTCGTCTGACCTTCGCAAGCGCGGCCCCGCGCTAAGGACTGTAGGTCACTCCACGACCGCCGATGCCGCAATATCCGCCCGGATTCTTCCAGGATTGGGCGCGCAGCGACAACTCGAACATGACACGCTCCGCCAGCACTCCCCGCCTGCGACTTATCCTGCTGTGGTACCTGCTGGTCATGGTGCTGGTCGCCGTGACTGAGCGTCCCTGGACCCATCACTGGAGTGGCGAACTGGCGCGAGTCCTCGGCCTCATGCTGCTTGCGGCGGGCGCGCTCGGTCGCATCTGGTGCTCGGCATTCATCGCCGGATTCAAGGACGAGCAGTTGGTGACATGGGGACCGTATGCCCTGTGCCGCAACCCGCTCTACGCATTGTCAACACTGGCGGGCGCCGGTATTGGCCTCGCCTCCGGCAGCGTGATGCTTTTCGCGGCAACAGTAGTGGTGCTCGCAGTACTGCACGCGCGGGCAACCGGCGACGAGGAGCGCGTACTGCTGGATCGATTCGGGGAGGCGTTTCGACTCTACTGCGCGCACGTACCGCGATTCGTGCCGCGGCATTGGCAAGCTGAAGTGCTACCGAGTGCTCCTGTGAATTTCGGCGTGTTCCGCAAATCCTTCCTGGACGCGGCCAGTCTGTTCGCCCTCTTCGCAGTGATCAGCACATGCGATGTGTTGCGGGGGACGTTTCACTGGCCCGCCGCCTTGGTGCTGTGGTGAAGCGGCTCTTCAGCTGTTCGAGAGCGAGGCAGTCGACGTCGCGGCGCTGGACTCGGCCGCGGGTTGAGGAGGCGCCATGTCCGGCGCAAGCGGCATGGTGTACGGATCGACTTTTTCGCGGGCCTCGCGGCGACGCCGCTCGAGCTCATCACGCGCGCGGCGTGCTTCACGCGCCTTCTCGAATTGCTCCTGGGCGGCCTTGTCAGCAGTCGGCGGCTGTTGTGCCTCGAGCCGTGAGACTGCTTCGCGAGCGTTGCGACACTCGCGGTCGGTGAGCGCGGCGCTTTGCAACTCGTTGCAGCGGAGCACGACCCCCTGCAGCACCGCCGGGTCCTCCATGAGCTGAAGCGCGCCGCGTGGCGGAAGCTCGTGGCTGCAGCCGGTGGCCAGAATCAGGCCCGGGAAGACGAGGATTGCGACAGCTCGCCAACCGCCTCTGTTTGTCGAACGCATGGTGTGATCCGTAACGCTGGTGATGGGGTTGCGTGGCAGCGGCCCCGCTTGCTGCTCGCCCATCGAAATCGGGCGCAATCATATGAAACTAAAGCGCTTATGCATTGTGATCGGGTTCTCAGCCCGACCTCGATTCGGCACCTTCGAGGGCTCCCGCCCGATGACCGGTTACTGCCGGCCGACAGGCGGCGGTGCTAAATTGCCCCTGCCAACCGATCGTGCCGTCCATGACCAACAGCAGGTGCTGGGCTCTTCTGACTGTGGCGCTGCTCGCCGCGCAGGCTGCGTCGGCGCCGCCCCCCGACTCTCTATCCTCGTCGAGCAGCTTCACCGTCATCGGCGCCAATGAGCTTCTCAGTGCCGGCGCGCAGGAATTGGAGCGTGGAAACTATCAGCAGGGTGTTGAGCTGACGCTGGCGGGACTCAATCGCCCGAATGCGCCCGAGGATCGCGCCGCGGGTCTTGCAAACCTCTGTGCGGGTTACGTGGGGCTGCGCCAGTACGAGCTCGCGCTCGCCAAGTGCAGCGAGTCTATCGAACTCAACTCCAGCAACTGGCGCACGTGGAACAATCGCGCCGCTGCGTACCTGGGCAAAGGCATGGTTGAAGCTGCGCTGAGAGACGTGCAGACCGGTCTGCACCTTTCGCCGCAATCGGGCACACTCAAGAAAACCCAACAGATCCTGCTGGAACGCAAGCGTGTGCGCGAGGAACAGCTACGCAAGGCGACCCGCTCGTAGATCTGATGGAACTCAAGTCCGACCTGTTCGGCACGGTGTGCCGGGTTGAGCGGCGGGTCGGCTCCGACGTGAGCCTGCTCGTGGAGCGCGACGCGCGCCGCTCGCGCTGGTGGTTGCGTGCCCTCGCCTATCGCCTCGCACGGCGCGAAGCGCGAGCTCTTCAAGCGCTGCACGCTGTTCCTGGTGTGCCAACGTTTCACGATTTCTCGGCCGGGGTGTTGAGGCGCGGCTGGATCGAGGGACTTCCCGATGCAGCTTGCGCGCCCGCGCGACACGCGTTTCTTTGGTGCTGCCTTCGGGCTGTTGCGGCGCCTGCACCGCGCGGGCGTAGTTCATAACGACCTGGCCAAGGAACCGAACTGGCTGGTTACGCCCGAGGGTCACGCGGCGCTGGTCGATTTTCAGCTGTCGCTCGTCTCACCGCGCCGTAGCCGGCTGTTCCGCATCCTGGCGCGCGAGGACATCCGTCACCTGCTCAAGCACAAGCGCACCTACTGCCCTCAGCGCCTGACGCGGCGCGAGTTGCAGATTCTTGCCACTCCGTCGTTGCTCAACCGCATCTGGATGAGCAGCGGCAAGAAGCTCTACACCTTCATTACGCGTCGCGTGCTGGGCTGGGCTGATCGTGAGGGCGCCAGCGATCGCAAGTGGCAGTGACTTGCGGGTGCGAGACAGCCCGATTAATCTGCGCCGCCCATTCGACGGAATCGCAATGGCCATCGCCCATATCCACAACCTGCATCGACCGATCACCCAGGAGCAACGTCCCTACGGGATCCGCATCAGCCTGCGGGACAACGATCCGTTCCGTGGCCTCCTCGGCCCGGAATGGCAGAAGTACCACTGGTTCGCCACGGCAGCAGAGCGTGATCGGGCACTCGAGGAGATGAGTCGCAAGCACGAATATTCGCGCAGCGGTGATCGGCCGGCGCTCGTGTTCGTCAAGGTCGAGAAGCTGGCGGAGAGCCGTAGTCTCTAGGGCGAATCTTTTGGGGCGACTAGAACGGTCTGCCCATGAAGAGGTAGAAGGCGGTCTCGCCCTCGCTGTCGTAACCGACTGCGAGATACAGCGGCCCCAGGAAAGTATCCAGACCCAGAAACAAGCTCCCATCCTTGCGCGTGTTGCTGAAGCTCGCCTGGGATCGCTCCGCCCACGTGTCACCCACTTCCAGCGACAAGCCGGCGTACACCGGAACGTTGAGCAATCCAGGTCGATCGCCGCGGCCTATCTGGCGGTAGTAGAGCGCGCGTGCGATGCCGAAGTGCGGTCCGGCGACTGAGTTGGCGGTGAGGCCGGAGAGATTCAGGAAGCCACCCAGGGTGAAGAAATCCTGGACTGGGGGAGTCGCGGCATCACTGTGCACGGTCGAACCGCCTGATGCCCACAAGACCAGCGTGTGTCGCCCCCAACTTCGCGCCACCAGTGCATCCAGGCTCAGAATGTCCGAAGACGCATCGTCGCCGAGACCGGTGCGCCCGGCCGTCCACTGCATCTCCACCGATTGGCCCGAGCGCGGGAAGTTCAGATTGTCGAGCTCGTCGTAGCGGAAGCTGGTGATGAATTCCCCGGTATCGAAGTCCTCTTCCGGCAGCGTGGGCTCACCGATGTGTACGCGCGATTGGCCGAAACCACGTCGCACGCCAACGCGCAGCTCGCCCCAGCTAGCGAACCCGCGACCCACGGCGAGTTCCGCTTCCTGGCTGCGTACCCGAAATTCCGCAATCGGCTCCTGATCGTTGAGCAACTGCACGTTGCGAATCTCGAACAGGAACTGCGGCGCGATGAAGTAGCGTGGCGAATAGGTGAACGGTTGGTAGAACTCGGTGCGAAACAGCGGGTTTTCGCCCACCTGCAGATCCGTGACCCACTCGGCGCCCAGTTGATTGACTTCCGTAATGATGAAGCGCGAGGCGGCGTTGTAGCTGCTGTTGCCCTCGAAGTCATCCTGCAGGTTGAGGCTGAAGCGCACGTAGTTCGGGCCCCAGGACTTGCGCCGTGCGCTCACCTCGAGTCCGTCGCGATCGCCATCGCGCACCAGTCGATAGTCGACTGTTTCGAACTGATCGAGGCCATAGAGCTCGGTGATGCGCCTCTCGAGGCCGCTGCTGTCGAGCGGCTTGCCCACCAGGGGCTCCATCGCGGCTTCGATGATCTTGGCATAGCGCTTGGAGCGCTCGTCGCTGCGCACGAAGGCGATCTGCGGGCCCTCTCGTTCGCGCGCACTGCGTCGCGCCAGATATTGCGCGTACTGATCGGCTGGTACGCTCAACTCGCCAAGACGCGTGGTCACCGTCCGCGCTGCGACTTCACCGCTCGAAATTGCCTCCTCCACGTTCCTGAAGTCGAACGACGTCATGCCGCCGAGCAGCGGTTCGATGACGACGTCACGCTCGGTCAGGGTCGCGCGCTGACGCTTGGTTTCGCGCTGGATCAGGATCGCCACCATCTGGTTGGAAACATCGAGTGGCGAGAGGAGCGTGTCGCGCTTCTGCAGGGGAAAGCTCACGTCCGATACGATGAGCACATCGACGTGCATGGCGCGCGCGATGTCAGCCGGCAGGTTTTCTGCCAGGCCGCCATCCACCAGCACTCGCTTGTCTATTTCTACCGGCTCGAAGACTCCGGGCGCCGACATGCTGGCCCGCATCGCGGTCGCGAGGTCACCGTGATCCAGCACCACCGTTGCGCCGGTCTCGACGTCGGCGGCCACGGCGCGGAACGCAATCGGCAGATCGTCGAAGCTCTCCACCTGCGACACCGGCAGGGTCTGCAAACGCAGCATCTGGTTCAGCTTCTGTCCCTGGATCAGGCCGCGCGGATACAAGAATTTGCCGCCTTTGAGTCCCAGCGGCAGGCGCACCGGAAAGTCGCGGTCATCCTGCTTGCGGCGATAGGCGAGATCCTTGCGCGATGGGCGGTCGCGAAAGGCATCCTGCCAGTCGATCGAGCTGATCAGCTTTTCGATCTCCGCCGCCGACATGCCCGAGGCATAAAGGCCCCCCACGACCGCTCCCATGCTGGTGCCCACGACGGCATCGACCGGCACGTGCATTTCTTCCAGTGTCTTGAGCACGCCGACGTGTGCCGCGCCACGGGCGCCACCACCACTCAAGACCAACCCGATGCGCGCACGACCGGGATCCTGGGCGCTTGCGTCCGCGTTCGCAGTGTCAACCCGCCCCGTCGGGTCCTGGGCAACGGCAGCAACCGAGAGCAGCGCGGCGTAGCAGCCGACGATTGCCGCCCATCGCCGAGAAACCGCGTTGGAACTTGCGGAGTTCAAGAAGGAGTCGAGCCCCAACTGATATACACGCGCCGGTTGTGCTTTCCCTTGTTCTCCACCTTGGTGACCTGCATCGGCCCGATCTCAGCGGTACGGGCTACGTGCGTGCCGCCACAGGGTTGCAGGTCCACGCCCGGGATGCTCAGCAGACGGATTCGACCCGCACCGACTGGTGGGCGGACCGACATGGTGCGAATGAGCTCCGGCTGCCGCGACAGCTCCTCGTCCGTGATCCATTCCGAGGTCACGGTGGTATCGGCGCGAATCAGCTGGTTGAGGGCGTTCGTGACGCGGTCTCGATCGATCTCCTCCTGCGTGTCGAAGTCGAGCCGGCTCTTATCGGAAGCAATCTGACCGCCCGTGACACCGAAGCGCAGCACCGAGCCGAGCAGGTGCAGGGCCGTGTGCATCCGCATGTGCGCATAGCGTCGCTCCCAGTCGATTGCAGCGACAACTGCATCGCCCACGCCCAGATCCGGCGGCTTCACTTCCGGAATGTGCAGAATCCGGCCCTGCTCACCCTTACGCGTATCGATGATTCGCACTGAACGCCCATCGTTGGTCCGCAGCCAGCCGCTGTCGCCGGGCTGCCCGCCACCAAGCGGATAGAACACCGTGCAGTTCAGCTCGATGCCGGCATCGCTGGATGCGAGCACCTGCGCCGCGCACGACTTCAGATACGCATCCTGCTGGAACAGGGATTCGGTGCTCATGGGTCGCCAGATTTAGCAGTGAACCTCGCGCACGTCCACCCCGACAGTGTGCGAACCGCCCTGCACGGTGACTTGGTGGTCCGCGTCCGAGTCGCTACACTGCGCCGCAACTCGACATACCCCGCATGGTCCGAACGCCGCGCACGTACCTGCTCTTGCTTTCGCTCCTACTCCCGGGAACAGCCCTCGCCCAGGAAGCGAGCGACTGGGAACACTACGGCGGCGATGACTTTGGACAGCGTTATTCGACGCTCACGGCGATCGATCGCGACAACGTCGGCAAACTCGAACAGGCGTGGGTATACCGCACCGGCGAACTCGGCGAAGGATTCGCGCGCGCTGACAAGCTGGCGTTCGAGGCCACTCCAATCCTGGTCAACACGACGCTCTACCTCAGCACGCCGACAAATATCGTCATCGCGCTCGATGCCTCGACCGGCAAACAGCGCTGGCGTTACGACCCCAGGGTCGATCGCAAACGCCGTTACGCCGAGGCGGCATCGCGCGGCGTCAGCGCATGGCATGAGTCACCTGCCAAGGCGACAGGCGTCTGCGGCCTGCGCATTTTCATGGGGACGCTCGATGCACGCCTGATCGCGGTCGATGGACGCACGGGCCAGTTGTGCCAGGATTTCGGGCCCGGCGGTGAGGTCGACCTGGCTTCCGGCATTCAAATCCATAGCGCACCGGACTACCTCGTCACATCGCCTCCCGCGATCTACAAGGACCTGGTGATCGTGGGGACGGCCATCGGCGACAACCGTGGCGTCGAGCTCGAACGCGGCGTGGTGCGCGCCTTCGACGCTCGCACGGGAGTGCTGCGCTGGAGCTGGGACCCGATCCCCACCGATCCCGCCGATCCGGTCAGCAAGGAATGGAATGCGCGCAATGCGCAGCGCACCGGGGGAGCCAATGCCTGGAGCGTCATGTCAGTGGATCCAGCCCGCGGGTTGCTGTTCGTTCCGACCGGTTCGGCGAGCCCTGATTTCTACGGCGGCGAACGGCCTGGCTCGAATCGTTACGCGAATTCGCTCGTGGCGCTCAATGCGGCGACGGGCAAGGTCGTATGGCAGCAGCAACTCGTGCATCACGATCTGTGGGATTACGACCTGGCCGCGCAGCCAGTCCTCGCTGAGCTGGTGCGCGATGGCAAGAACGTCGCAGCGGTGGTGCAGGCGACGAAAATGGGCGTGTTGTTCGTGTTCGATCGCGAGACCGGAGCGCCCCTGTTCGACATCCGCGAACGTCCGGTGCCGCGCTCCGATGTTCCAGGTGAGCAATCCTGGCCGACGCAGCCCCTTCCCGTGTTGCCGCCGCCGCTGGTTTCGCACGCACGTGTCAGACCCGAGGATGCCTGGGGTCTCACATTCTGGGATCGCGGCAAGTGTCGCAGTCAGATCGCCAGGCTTCACTCCGAAGGAATCTACACGCCGCCGAGTCTGCAGGGCACGATCCTCTATCCGAGCTACGCGGGCGGCAGCAACTGGGGAGGCCTGGCGCTCGACAGCGAACGGCAGTGGGCCATCGTGCCGCTGAACAACCTGCCGATGGTGGTGACTCTCATCAAGTCCGATGAGGTGCGCGTCGCAGCGCGCTCGGGCGACTTCCCGGATTCGGAGTTCGCGCTGCAGGCCGGCACGCCGTATGGCATGCGCCGCGAGGCGTTACTGTCGCCCTGGGGACTTCCATGTACCGCGCCGCCCTGGGGAACGCTGGCTGCGGTGGATCTGCGCCGCGGCGAGATCAAATGGCAGGTGCCGCTTGGGATCGACGCGTGACCTGCTGCCGTTCTTCGTGCCGACACGGACGCTCGGAACGCCTCACGTTGGGGGGCCGATCGTGACGGCGGGCGGATTGGTCTTCATTGGCGCCGCAATGGACAACTACCTGCGCGCGTTTGACGTCGAGACCGGCAAGGAGCTGTGGAAAGGACGCCTCCCGGCGGGCGGCCAGGCGACGCCGATGACCTATTACGACAGCGCACAAAAGCGTCAGCTCGTCGTGATCGCAGCCGGTGGACACGGGAGCCTCGGCACTAAGCAGGGCGACTACGTCGTCGCCTTCGGACTCCCTGCTCATGGTGATCGCCAGGCGCATTAGCGGATACGCCAGCGCCACCGAGATCGGCTATTCTTTCGCCAGACCGCCGCGCAGCAGAGCCCCATGGCCTATCTCATCATCATGTTCGCGGTACAAGTGGCGCTGATCGTCCACGTGATTCGCACCGGTCGCAATTCACTGTGGATCTGGGCGATCGCACTCATTCCCGTCGCCGGATCGATTGCCTACATCATCGCGGAAGTGCTGCCGGGTCTGATCCGAAGTCGGGGCGCGCAGCGCGCTACCGCCGCCGTGCGCCGAACGCTCGACCCACAGCGGGACTTGCGGCGCTATTCGAACGAGGTGAAGGTGTCGGGCAACATCGACAGCCGCCGGCGCTACGCCGACGAGCTGAGCGCTCACGGTGAATTCGATGCCGCCATCGAGGCGTACCGCGATGCGCTGAACGGCCTTTATGAGCACGATCCGCAATTGCTCCTGGGTCTGGCGCGCGCCGAGTTCGGTAAGGCGGACTTCCGCGCCGCACGCGAAACACTCGATCGGCTGATCCAGCAAAATCCCGATTTCAAGTCCGCCGATGGACATCTGCTCTATGCTCGGGCTCTCGAAGGCGAAGGCAATCTGGACAAGTCACTCGAGGAATATCGCGTGCTCAGCGGCTACTACCCGGGTGCTGAGGCGCGCGCTCGCTACGGGCAGCTCCTGAAGCGCCGCGGTGATCTCGACGCTGCGCGCCGGGTGTTCCAGGAATTGCTGGAGAGCGCTCAACTCGCGCCGGCGCATTACCGCAGGATGCAGCGTGAGTGGCTCGAGCTCGCTCGACGCGAGTTTTAAGCCGTCCGACCAACCCGTGGTGGCGAGATTGTCACCCTGACCTCGAGCGCCAGTCCGGATGTGACCCTTCTGTCACCAGGCCTCGACTGATTTTCCTACCGCTCGCCTCCTAGCATTGCACGCAGCATGAATTGGCCGGTGTTGACGCCGGCCTGCGACGCGCACGCAGCGTACTGCGCACAATCCCGGGGGAAGATTTCGATGAAAAGACTTATCGGTTGGGCCAGTCTCACCGCGATCCTGCTTTGGACCGGAGTGGCCCTCGCGGATGAACAGACTGAGGCTGAACTGCTGAAGCGCCTGGAGCAGCAGGAGGAGCGCATCAAGATTCTTGAGCGCCGCCTCGAGGTCCAGGACGAGACCGCGACGACTGCCGCCAGCTCAGCGCAGGACGAACGCATCAAGATTCTCGAGCGACGACTCGAGATCCAGGACGAGACCGCAAAGATCGCGGTCAGCTCCACACCGATCGTGCAGGCCAGTACCAAGGGATTCTCGTTCCGCTCACCTGACGGCGCAAACCAGGTGCGATTGCGCGGGGTTCTGCAAGTGGATGGGCGCTTCATGCAGGACGATGCCGATCTCGGCGCAGTCGATACCTGGCAGGTGACTCGCGCCCGTCCGATCATCGAAGGCACGCTGGCGAATTTCGTGGACTTTCGTTTCACGCCCGACTTTGGACAGGGACGCACTGTGATCCAGGACGCGTTCATCACCGCCCGGCTCACGCCGGAATTTCGCATCACTGCCGGCAAGTTCAAGTCGCCGTTCGGCCTCGAGCGCCTGCAATCGGCGAGCGATATCCGCTTCGTCGCGCGCGCCTTCCCGACCAGCCTGGTTCCCAACCGCGACATCGGTTTGGCCTTCGAGGGTGACGTTTTCGGCGGGCGTTTCAGCTACGCGGCAGAGTACTCAAACGGCGTCATCGACGGCGGCAGCAGCGAGACGCTCACGGACGTGGACATTGATGACAACAAGGAGTTGATCGTGCGCCTGTTTACGCAGCCGTTCGCGAACTCGGACACATTCGCGTTGCGAGGCCTCGGATTTGGAATCGCAGCGGGCCGCTCCGATTCGACCGGCACGGCGGCGCAGCCGCTGCTACCGGCATTCCGCACCTCACCGCAACAGACCTTCTTTCGCTATCGTGCTGGCACTACACCCACGATCGCCGATGGCGAACGGACTCGCTACTCGCCACAGTTCTACTATTACGTCGGCAGCTTTGGATTGCTGGGTGAATACGTCCAGGTCTCGCAGGAGGTCTCACGCACGACGCCGGCCGGGATCACTCGTGGCAGGATCAACAACAATGCCTGGCAGCTCGCTGCCTCGTGGTTCCTGACGGGCGAAGAGGAGACTTTCCGCGGCTATACGCCAAACTCGACCTTCAAGCTGGGCGAGTCATGGGGCGCATTCGAGCTGACTGCACGCTACCATGAGCTCGACATCGACGACGAGGCCTTCCTGGGCGGCGCCAATTCGTTTGCGGATCCCGCGGCATCAGCGAGCAAGGCGTCCGCCATCGAGATCGGCCTGAATTGGTACCTGACCCAGAACCTCAAGTGGGTGTTGAACTATGGCATCACGCGTTTTGAAGGCGGTACACCGACTGGCGATCGCGACGACGAGAGGTTCTTCCTGAGCCGATTTGCACTGGCATTCTGATTCGCAGCGCGCTGCACGGAGTTATCACCATGGCCCAATTTCGCTTCGCACGACGTACGTTTCTGCTGGTGGGGCTGGCGCTCGCCGCGCTGCTGCCGGCGCACGCAGCGCCGGTCACGTTGCTCAACGTCTCCTACGACCCGACGCGCGAGTTCTACGTCGGCTACAACGCGGCGTTCGCGAAGTATTGGAAGGCCAAGTCCGGCCAGGACATCAAGTTCAATCAATCGCATGGTGGCTCCGGCAAGCAGGCGCGCACCGTGATCGATGGTCTCGCCGCTGATGTCGTCACGCTGGCGCTCGCCGCGGATATCGACGCAATCGCCACGCAAGGCAAGCTCCTGCCGCTGAACTGGCAGAGCCGGTTGCCGAACAACAGCTCACCATACACTTCGACCATCGTGTTCCTGGTGAGGAAAGGCAATCCGAAAGGAGTTCGGGACTGGGGAGATCTGGTCAAGCCAGGCCTCTCGGTGATTACACCGAATCCCAAGACCTCAGGCGGCGCACGCTGGAACTACCTGGCAGCCTGGGCCTGGGCATTGAAGCAGCCGGGCGGCAACGACAAGACGGCGGAGCAGTTCGTCGGGCGCATCTACAAGAATGTGCCGGTGCTCGACACGGGCGCACGGGGCTCGACGACCACCTTCGTGCAACGAGGCATCGGCGACGTGCTGCTGGCATGGGAGAACGAAGCGCTGCTCGCGATCCGCGAGCTCGGCCCCGACAAGGTGCAGATCGTCATACCGTCCTTGAGCATTCTGGCCGAACCACCGGTTGCCGTTGTGGACAAGGTCGTCCTGCGGCACGGCACACGCGATGTCGCACAGGCCTACCTCGAATACCTCTACAGCAAAGAGGGTCAGGAGATCGCGGCGCGCAACGGCTACCGGCCACGCGATGCCGAGATCGCCGCCAAGTACGCCCAGCAATTTCCCAAGCTCACGTTGGTGACCATCGCCGACTTCGGCGGCTGGGCCAAAGCTCAGAAAACACATTTCGTGGATGGCGGCGTTTTCGATCGCATCTACGCGCCGTAACTTGTTGCGCCGTTCGCCGGCGGCGTGCGTCGCGACAGGAGGTCCGCTAGTCGTGCAGCTCGCCACCCGCTTGAGCAGCCAGGTGGGCGGCGATTCGCTCGGCGTGTTCTGTCAAGAGCGGCATCGCTCCCGCAATCACTCCACGACGAGCCGATAACCCGCGCCTGGCACGGTCTGCACCAGCTGCGGCACGCCGGGATCCGGCTCGAGCTTCTGACGCAAGCGATGCACGAGCTGCTTCAACAATTGGCGATCGCCCGCACCGGAATGTCCCCACACCTGCACCAGCAAGCGATCCGAGCTCACTGTGCGGCCGTGATTCGCGAGCAGAGTCTGCAGGAGTCTGAGCTCGAGTTTGGTCAGGCGCACCGGAGCTGCGGGCCCCACCTGAACCGTATGCTCGGCGACGTCGAGCTTCACGCGGCCTGCCGCAAGCTCTGCCGGAGGCGCGCTGCCCGCCCGGCGCAGCAGTGCTTTCACCCGCGCCAGCAGGGTTCGCGGGCTGAAGGGCTTGGTGAGGTAGTCATCGGCACCGAGCTCGAGCGCCTTCACCAGATCTTCCTCTTCACCGCGTACCGTGAGCATCATGATGGGGGTCGCCGAACGCGCGCGGATCGTCTGGCACACCTGGAAGCCGGTTGCGCCTGGCATGTTGATGTCGAGAATCACCAGATCGGGCACTTCCGCATCGAAAAGACGGATCGCGGCCGGTCCGTCGCTTGCCTTGACCACCATGTAGCTCGCCTGCGAGAGCGCAAACCCGATCAGTGCCAACAGATCCCCGTCATCGTCGGCGACCAGGATCTTCATATCGGGGGCTCGACCGGCAACGTGATGACGAAACGCGTGTGATTGTCCGCCGTGCGCGTCGCGTTGATCGTGCCACCGTGCCGATCGATGATCGACTTGACGATCCACAGGCCGAGTCCCAGCCCGCCTGGCGCCGGCTCCTCGTCCGCGCCGCGCTGGAAGCGATCGAAGATCGACGCCTCACCGCTCGCCGGCACGCCCGTGCCCGGATCGTCCACCCAGACTGCGATGTTCTGCCCACGCAGCTCGCCGCCGATCTGGATCCGGCTCGCCTCTGGAGCAAACTTGCTGGCGTTCGCAAGCAGGTTGACGAATACCTGCGTGAGTCGCGGCGCATCACCACTGATCGAAGGCAGGTTCTCGGGGAGCGTGATCGTCAAGGCTCTGACGGCGCTGCGCGAGCAGCGGATCCACGAGCGCCTGCGCGTCCGTGACCACGTCGCGCAGATCGATGCTCTGACGGCGAATGCCAAGTTGTCCGGATTCGATGCGTACGCTCTCCAGCAGGTTGTCGATGAGACGCGTGAGCCGTAGTGTGCCGCGTTCGAGTGACAGCACCAGCTCGGCGCGCTGCTCCGCCGGCATCGTTTCCAGCCCGCCCCGCAGCAATTCGATGGAAGCGAGCTGTGCCGCGAGCGGCGTACGGAACTCATGAGAGATATTCGCGAGCACCGAGTCGCGCGCGCGACGCACCGCCTCGAGCTCGGTTTCGTCACGGATCACCTGCACCTGCAGTCCCTCGACCATGGCAGCGCTGGTGATGACGGTCGTGCGCGGGTTGCCCTCGATGGGGACGAGATGCTCGACGGCCCGCGCACTGCCCTCGGCTTGCGCCTGCACGATGGGGCAACGGTTGCGGCACGGTCGCTCGCCGTCGATGAGTTGCGGTTTGAGCACATCACCGCAGAAGCGTCCGATGACGTCGGTCGCGCTCACGCCGAGCAGTTTTGCAGCTTGTGGGTTGAGGTAGCGGATCGCGCGGTTGCGGTCCACTGCGAACACTCCCTCGACGATGCCTGCCAGCACCGCCTGAGCCTCGGCTTCACGGCGCCGCAGCGTGCCGGTGAGATCCACGAGATTGCGGCGCATGTCCTCCATGGTGCGCGCGAGCACACCCATTTCAGCAACACCGCCGGCGGGAATCGAAATCGAGAAATCCCCGTTGCCGAGCCGCGCAGCGGCCTGCGTCAGCGCTCGGCTCGGGCCCGCCACCTGTTGGCCGAGGTACATTCCGGCAAACATCGCGAGCACGCCGATGATGAAAGCCGTGATCAGCAGCCGTTTCACCAGGCGCGCGACTGCCGTATCAAGTTCCTTGGTCGGCAGGCGCGCTTCGATCAACGTCACCGCCTCACCGCTCGCCGCGAATACCGGGAAACTTGCGGCGTATAGATCCTGCGATTCGATGCGCGCGAGCGCGGAACGTCCGTCGGCGAGACCGGCCGTGTGCAACGCCGTGAAGTCGTCGACCGGAGCGGCCGCGAACGTTCGATAGTCGATGAGCTTCACCGGGAGCCCCGCATGCTCGCTCAGCTGTCGCGCCACGCGGTCATCGAGCACTCGGGCCACCAGCACTTTGACGCCGTTGAGAGTCGGGAAAGCGGCCGATGCGCCAAGCACCGCGCTCTGCAGCGTTTCTGGCGCTGCGAGAAAGCGCTCCCCCTGTTCGACCTCACTGATCAGCAACTCATCCCAGGGGAGTGGGACGCCGACCTGCGCGACGATCAGTTGCCCGTCGACGACCGCGCAGGCGCTGACCGCTGGACCCAGGCAAAAGCGTCTTAAGACTGGCGCAGCGGCGTCCACGCGACCTTCAGCCAGCAGCCGTGTCAGTGTCGGGTGGGCGGCAACCGAACGCGCCGCGCCGAGCGCATCCTCTCCTGCGCGACGGATGTCCTCGCGCGCCATTGCCCCGGCGAGTTGCACGCGTGCCTGCCCTTGGGCGTCCGCCTGATCGCGCAGGAGGCCGATCGCGAAGGTCGAGATTCCTCCGACCACGACGACCACGATGATCAGGTTGGTCATCGCCAGCCACCAACCCAGGCTCACTTTGCTGGGGTCGAGACTCACTCGCTCCCAGGCGTTGCGCAGAAATTTCAGCATCGGGCTGCCGTCACCGCCGCCTGTAGCCGGTTCGCCATTCGATGAACGTCTTCACGATCAGCGTCATCACCGCCAGCAAGGTAAGGAGCGAAGCCACCGCAAAGGCCCCGACGAAGTTGTACTCGTTGTACAGGATCTCGACATGAAGAGGCATCGTATTGGTCAGGCCGCGGATGTGGCCCGACACCACCGACACGGCCCCGAATTCGCCCATGGCGCGGGCGTTGCACAGGATCACGCCATACACGAGCCCCCAGCGGATCTTGGGCAGCGTCACGCGGAAGAAGGTCATCCAGCCGCCGGCACCAAGGGTCATGGCGGCCTCTTCCTCATCGTTACCGAGTTGCTGCATCAGGGGAATCAACTCGCGCGCCACGTACGGAAAGGTCACGAACATGGTGGCGAGCACGATGCCAGGTAGCGCAAAGATGAGGCTGATGTCGCGGTCCTGCAGCCAGTGGCCGAACCAGCCCTGCAGACCGAAGAGCAGCACGAACACCAGTCCTGAAACCACCGGCGACACCGCGATCGGCAGATCGATGAGCGTGATGATGAAGCTCTTGCCCTGAAACTCGAATTTGGCGAGCGCCCAGGCTGCCGCGATACCGAACAGAGTATTGAGCGGCACTACGACAGCCGCCACGGTGAGCGTGAGACGGATCGCGGACGCCGCATCAGGATCGACAAAGCTCTTGAAATACGCCGCCACACCGCGCTCCAGCGCCATTGCGAAGACCGCCGCAAGCGGCGCGAACAGCAAAGCTGCGAGGAACGAGAGCGACAAGCCGATAAAGAGCCAGCGCGTCAGCAATGAGATGAGCGTATCGCGCCCCGGCCGCGTGGCCCGGTCTTCGAGTTGCGGGACATATCCGCCGCCGGCCATCAGCGTCCCGCCGCAACCATCCGGCGTCTGCCCCAGGCCTGGAGCAGATTGATGCTGAGTAGCATCAGAAACGAGATGACCAGGGTGACGAAGCCGAGTGCGGCTGCCGCCTGGTAGTTGAACTCTTCCAGCCGGATCACGATGAGGAGCGGCGTGATCTCCGTCTTCATCGGGAGATTGCCGGCAATGAAGATCACCGAGCCGTATTCGCCCACGGCGCGAGCAAAGGCGAGCGCGAAGCCGGTCAGCAACGCTGGTGTCACGGTGGGCAGAATGATGCGCCGGAAGATATAGAGGCGCCCCGCTCCCAGCGTCTCGGCGGCGTCCTCGAGCTCGCTCTGCACTTCCTGCAGGGCCGGTTGCAGCGACCGGACCACGAACGGCAACCCGATCAGCGTCAGGGCCACTGTCACGCCGATCCACGTATAGGCCACCTTGATCCCGAATGCATCGAGATAGCGGCCGATCCAGCCGTTCTGCGCGAACACCGCCGTGAGCGCAATGCCCGAAACCGCGGTGGGAAGCGCGAATGGCATGTCGATGAGTGCGTCGATGATCTTGCGGCCGGGAAATTCGTAACGCACCAGCGTCCAGGCAATGACGAAGCCGAACACCGCATTGACGCTTGCGGCGAGCAGCGATGCGCCGAAGCTCAAGCGGTACGAAGCGACCGAGCGCGGATCGAGGATCACGTGGAAGAACTCGCTCCACGGCATGGTGCCTGCCTTGAGCACCAGCGCGGCGAGAGGAATGAGCACGATCGCACTCAGATAGACCATGGAGAAGCCGAACGTCAGGCCGAAACCGGGCAGCACACTGGGTTGCCGGAAGTTGCTCATGCGCGCAGCGTGCCCTCAGCGGGACGATAGACGACCATGATCGGCCTGCCGGGTGCAGTCTCGAACAAGCTGGCGAAGCGCTCGCGAAGCTGGCTGATTTCCGAGACGCCGAGGATCAGCATCTGATCAGGCGATTCGAACAGCTGCGCCGCCAGTTCTGTAGCGATATCGCCGAAGCGCAGCTCGGTACGCATGTCGAGGCTGTGCATCGCTTGCGCCTCGGAACGCGCATCCAGCAACGCGCGCATGCCGAGCGATCGATGGCTATCGGGTGTGCCGGGCGGCATGATGCCGACGTATACCGCTTCAGCCGACACGTGCCGCAACAAGCTGGCGGCCACCGCCATCGTGTCACTGCGCGCAGCTCGATCCAACCAGTGAATCAGGACCCGTTGTGGTTTCGTCGGTGGCGGTGGCAACACGAGTGCCTCAGTTACCCCTTGATGCAGCAACCATTCGATCTGGCCGATGACATCGGGTGCCGTAGCGAGGACTGCCACTCCGCCGCGATCTGCAGAGCTCGCGCCGTCGGTGCCATTCGCCAGGCGAAGCGCCGGCTCCACGCGCACATTGACCCGCGTCTTCATGCGGGCTGCCAGATCCAGCAGGAACGGATGGCGGCTCAAGTGCTCGGCGTCCTCGGCACTCGCACCGAACACGGTGTAGCTCGAGAGCGGCGTCGGCAAGACGTGAATGCGCCGCATGCCGATCGCGACGCTGTGCCCGGGCGCAAGGGGAAACGCCCGTTGCTCGCGCTGCGTACGGCTCGCCTCCAGGATGCCCGCGCCCGAACTGTTCTCCGGGCCGACGAGCTGTGGGACCGAGCCGTCGTTGAGCCGTATGCGAATGCGCTCCAGCGCGCCCGTAAAAACGATTTCATCCACGGCACCGTGCGCGATATACGGTGACGCCAGCGCTTCGGATGTCGGCGCGAGCTCTGCCTCTTCGGGACGCAACACCGCAACCACCTCGTGCTCGCGGCGAGTGTCGGTCCGTTGCGCTCCCGGTATGTCGACTGGCGCGGCACCGAATCGGATGCCCTCGGGTGTCTGGCGTGCCAGCAGCAGATTCGCTGCACCGAGGAACGTAGCCACGAAACGCGTCGCAGGACGTGCGTACAGCTCATCGGGCGGCGCAGTTTCCAGCAGCCGCCCGAGATTCATCACGCCGATGCGATCGGCGAGCGCAAATGCTTCCTGCTGATCGTGCGTGACCAGAACGGTGCTGATCTTCAGCTCACGCTGTACCTGCCGGATCGTGCGGCGCAGCTCTTCGCGGATCTTCGCATCCAGTGCTCCGAAGGGCTCGTCCAGCAACAACACTTCGGGCTTGTGGGCCAGGGCACGCGCAACCGCAATGCGTTGCTGCTGGCCACCCGAGAGCTGTGTCGGCAATCGAGCCCCAAGCCCTTCCAGCGCGACCAACCGCAGCAGTTCCTTGCGCCGCTTGCGTCGCTCGCTCGCACGTACGTGGCGCACGCGCAGCGCAAATTCGATGTTCTCCGCAACCGTCATGTGCTTGAAGAGAGCGTAGTTCTGGAACACCAGGCCAACGCCGCGCTGCCGAGCCGATACATTGGTCACGTCCCTGCCGTGCAGTGAAATGCGACCATGATCGACACTCGTCAGGCCCGCGATGGCACGCAGCAGCGTGCTCTTGCCGCTGCCGCTCGGCCCCAGAAGCACGAAGAACTCCCCGTCCCGAACGTCGAGCGAGACGTCGTTCACGACGGGCATGCCCTGGTAGCGCTTTGTAACCTGATCCAGTGTTATCGACATATGGACCTGACATCCCCGAACCGAACCAGGGGATGGTACCGGCAGCGGGGTCTGGGCGTCAGTTGGATCGCGGTTATAAGGCGGTTACAAGCGGTTACGAACGCCGCACCCGCGCCCGTCGCGCACGCGGTATCTGCTGCGTTATGCAATGGATATTGCCGCCTCCGAGAAGGATCTCGCGCGCGGCAACGCCCACAATCTTGTGCTTCGGAAACACACGCTTGAGCACGGCGACGGCGCCGCGATCGCGTTTGGCATCGAGCAGCGGGACCACGATGCCCCGATTGGCGATGTAAAAATTGACATAAGACCCTGCGAGCCGATGCCCTGCGGGGCGGGCGCGGGTACCCGAGACCGCGCGCACTCCCTGGACCTCCTCCTGCGTCGCATAGAGCGGGCCGGGCTGAATCAATTTGTGGACCTTGAAGCGTCGGCCCCGGGCATCGCGCGCCTGCGAAAGGCGCTCGAACGCATCATGGGAGATCGCATACTGGGGATCGGCGCGGTCATTGGTCCAGGTCAGGCACACCTCGCCAGGGCGTACGAAGCAGCAGAGGTTGTCGACATGGCCGTCCGTTTCATCGAGATAAACCCCCCGCCACAGCCAGATGACGACCTCGACCCCGAGATAGGCGCGCAGGTACTCCTCGATCTGCGGGCGCGTGAGATCGGGATTGCGGTTCGGATTGAGCAGACACTCTTCGGTAGTAATGCACGTGCCCTCCCCGTCCACGTGGATCGCCCCACCCTCGAGTATCAGCGGCGCGCGATAACGGTCGAGCCGCTCGACCGCCAGCACCTGGCGCGCCACGCGTTCATCCCGGTCCCAGGGTACGTACAGCCCGCCGTTCAGGCCGCCCCAGGCGTTGAAGCGCCAATCGATGCCACGACGCTGGCCGCGGTCATTGACGACGACTGTCGGTCCGACATCGCGCATCCATGCATCATCGCTGGGGATCTGCACCACGCGCACGCCCTTTGCCAACTGCGCTCGCGCATTCGCGAACTGCGCGCGCGATGCGCCGACTTTCACCGGCTCGAATTTCGCGATCGCTGCGGCTACGGCGGCAAACGCCGCTCTGCGCAGGTCCCGCATCCATTCGCCAGTTGTCCCCGCGCTCAGGCCAAAGCAACCAGCAGCCGGAGTGCGGCTCGAACTCGCCGGGCATGTGGAAGCCATGGCGTGCTGGGGTACCTCGAATGGTTCGGCTCATGGTTGCTGGCGATGCGGGATGCAAGGGACGCGGAATTGTAGTCGAATGCGAATCCAGCCATGAGCTTCCCCGCAGCCAGCGCCGATTGGTATCGAACTTTCTTCATCGCGCCGTTCAACGAACTATGGGACCGCGTGATTCCTGAGGAGGTGACGGCGCGCGAAACGCAGTTCCTCCTTGCGCAGCTGCAGCTCGGCACAGGTGCCAAGATCCTGGACGTGCCGTGCGGTTCAGCGCGTATCAGCGTAGCCCTTGCTGCCGCGGGCCACACTGTCACCGGCGTCGACCTGTCGAGCGACGCACTGGAGCGCGCGCAAGCACGCATGCGCGCGGCGGGGGTCACGGTTGACTTGAGACACGCCGACATGCGCGAGCTGCCGCAGACGCACACCTTCGATGCTGCGGTCTGCCTGGGCAACAGCTTCGGCTACCTGGCACACGAAGGAATGGTCGAATTCCTGGCAGCACTCGCCGGCACGCTGCGACCCGGCGGGCGCGCAGTGATTCACACCGCGCTCTGCGCCGAGTCGATTCTCACCAGCGTCAAACCGCGGGAGAGTTATGACTTCGGCGATATTCGTTTCGAAATTCACAATCGCTACGATGCCTTTCAGAGCCGCCTCGAAACCGAATACGTGCTCACACAGGGTGCGCAGACGTGGTGCCAGCGCGGGTCGCAACAGGTTTACACCGTCGCCGAGCTCAGGCGACTGCTGGAGGCGAATGGTCTGGAGGTGCTCGCGCTATTCAGCGGCGTCGAAGCACAGCCGTACGCACTGGGCGAAGGTGAGCTCTACGTCGTAGCTCAGGCGCCGACGAGATAGAGGCTGAAGGTCGCGAGAACTGTGCCGAGCACTGCTCCGGCGAGAACGTCAGTCGGATAGTGCAGTCCGAGAACCACGCGCGATGCCGCGACCAGCGCTGCGAACGGCACGAGCAGCACTGCGAACTCCGGGAAGTACGTGCTTACGAGGATGGTGAAGGACACCGCGTGTAGCGTGTGTCCCGAGGGGAAGCTATAGCGATCGAGCGGCGCCGTCCCCAGGTGGATCCGCGCATCGGAGATGAATGGGCGCTCGCGCACCAAAGTGCGCTTCAGCCCTTTGTAAAGTGCGACACCGACCAATCCCGTCGCCACCATCTGCAATGCGGCGTGACGACCGACGTCGCCGAACAGAATCGGCAACACCAGCATCAGGGCGTACCAGAACACGCCGTCGCCCAACCGGCTTATGGCGCGGAAGAACTCGCGCACGCTTCGTCGTGCGCACGCGCGGTTCAGCTGCACGCATAGCGACAGCTCCGCCGCGTCGAAGCGGCGCATCACTTGTGTCGCTCTGCTCACCATGACATCTGCCTCCTGCCCCCGGGATGCCGCACAAGGCGCATGCACACTTCGGGACGTTGGCAGGATCGGGTGGGAGTGCTACGGAAGCGTTGCTTTAGGGTTAATTATTTATGACATTCATTAAGTTATATGATGTTTGTAAGGTTTGACGCAGGATCAGGCCTCTCAGAGCCCCTGGGCATCACTCTTTTACTCTTCGCCGGATCTGCCACACTTCTGCCATGCAAATCCTGCTCGTGGAAGATCACCCGGACATCGCGGAAAACGTCTGCGAATTCCTGGCTGCCAAGGGCCACCAGGTGAACCACGTGCTCACCGGCGAGGATGGCCTGAATCAGGCGCGCGCCACGCCCTTCGACATCATCGTGCTCGATGTGATGCTGCCCGGCATGGATGGCCTCGCCGTGTGCCGCGCACTCCGCTCTGAGATTCGCTCGGTCGCACCGGTGCTGATGCTTACCGCCAAGGATCTCGTGATCGACAAGGTCGCGGGCTTCGAGGCGGGCGCGGACGACTACCTGGTGAAACCGTTCTCGCTGCTCGAGCTGGAAGCACGCCTCGGCGCATTGGCTCGCCGCGCCGTGCCGCGCGCCACCGAAGGCATTTTGCGTGTCGCAGATCTCACTTACTGCCCTGACACTTTGAACGCGGAACGCGATGGCGTTGCCATCAAGCTCAATCCGAGTACGCGGCGGCTGCTGGTATTGCTGATGCAGAACACGCACCGGGTCGTTACGCGTCGTGAGCTCGAGCACGAGCTGTGGGGAGATCAACCGCCGGACGGCGATGTTCTGCGCGCGCACATGTACGCTTTGCGCAACGCGATCGACAAGCCGTTTGCGCAGAAGCTACTGCATACGCACCACGGCGAGGGATACCGCCTGGCACTCTCCGACTGATGCGTCACCTCAGCCTGCGGGCCCGGTTCGTCTGGGGAATTTTTTTCTGCGTCGGTCTAACGCTCCTGCTGCTTGCCTGCTGGAGCATCTGGGCCAGTCAGCGCGTCGAGCAGGGTTTGCTCAGCGACGTGATGAAAACTCATCTCGCGATCTATGCAGGCTACGTGGAACGGCACGAAGCACTGCCGCCACCTCAGGATGGCAAGCTCGCGTTCTACCGGCAAAGCTCGCCCGACCTGCCGCGAGAGATTTCAATGCTCACGCCCGGCTGCCATCAGCGCGTGCCGGTTGGAACGAAGCTCATGCAGGTGCTGGTCAAGGACCTGCCCAGCGGGCGCGTGTTCGTCACCTTCGATGTCACGCAACACGAGATGCGCACGCAATGGGCGTGGCGCCTGCTCTACTGCATCATCGCAGTCACGCTGGTGGTGATTGCAGCGACGGCTATCTGGGTCTCGCGCAGCATCCTGGCGCCGGTGACGGCGCTCGCACAGCGCTTGCGCCGCATCGATCCGCGCCAGCGCAATCAACGCCTCGGCCCCGACCACTCGCAACACGAGCTGGCGCCGATCGCGGATTCCATCGACGGATTCCTCGAGCGGCTGGACGGCTTCGTCGAGCGCGAACAATCCTTCACCGCCACCGCCAGTCACGAGCTGCGCACTCCGCTCGCCGTGATCCAGGGCGCCACCGAGATCCTCGCTGACCAGACACGCGAACGGCCGGCAGCGCAAAAAGCGTTGAGCCGGATCCGCCGCGCGGCAAACGAAATGTCGGACTTCACCCAGGCGCTCCTGATGCTGTCGCGCGAGGCGCAATCGGAGACCGACCCGGGCGCGGTCTGCGATGTGGGTGAGATCATGCCGCGCATCGCGGAGGAGCAGCGCGAGCTGCTCAACGGCCGGCCGGTCGGCATAGAGTGCATGTGCGGCGATACGCTACGCGTGCAAGCGCCACCGAGTCTGGTGACGATTGTGATCGGGAACTTGTTCCGTAACGCGATCGCGCACACCGACCGCGGCGCCGTGCAATGTGAAATCGCCGGGCGGACGTTGCGCATCCGCGATAGCGGACCGGGCATTTCGCCCGCCCACATGAATCAGGTCTTCGATCGCAACTTCACCACGCGCCCCGGCGGCTACGGCGTGGGGTTGTACCTCACCAAGCGCATCTGCGACCGCTACGGGTGGAAGATCGCGCTCGAGAGCAGCCGCACCGGGACCATCGCGTCCGTGACTTTCTAGATCGCGGCTCTTTGCCCACACTGGCTGGTCGTTGAAGCAAGGCGACCAAGTGCGTGTGTTAGCATGCGCGCCTCGCTGCCCCGCCGTTCCATTGAGGAGAGCGACATGTCCCCGACAGCCAAAGCGATGACGATCAATCCGCCCGCCGAGGGCGAGAAGATCACGATCCGCGGCGGCAACCTGCAGGTACCTGATCGGCCCATCATCCCGTTCATAGAGGGAGACGGCACGGGACCGGATATCTGGCGCGCCAGCGTGCGCGTGTTCGATGCCGCCGTGCAGAAGGCCTACGGCGGCAAGCGCAAGATTGAATGGATGGAGATTTACGCGGGCCAGAAATCGAACCAGATGTTCAATACCTGGCTGCCCGACGAAACAGTGGCTGCCTGTCGGGAATACCTCGTATCGATCAAGGGACCTTTGACGACGCCGGTCGGCGGCGGAATCCGCTCACTGAACGTGGCACTGCGCCAATTGCTCGATCTCTACGTGTGCCTGCGCCCGGTGCGCTGGTTCAAGGGTGTGCCATCGCCCGTCAAGCACCCCGAAAAAGTCGACATGGTGATCTTTCGCGAAAACACCGAAGATATTTACGCCGGCATTGAGTTCGAGGCCGGCACCGAGGAGAACCGCAAGTTCCTCGAACTCTTCAAGCAGTCCTTCCCCAAGCAGTACGGGAAGATCCGTTTTCCCGACACGACGGCGATCAGCCTGAAGCCGATCTCGCGCGAGGGCACCGAGCGCCTGTTCCGTTCTGCGGTCGAATACGCAGTGGCCAACCGGCGCAAGAGCGTGACGATCGTGCACAAGGGCAACATCATCAAGTTCACCGAGGGTGCATTTCGCAACTGGTGTTATGCGCTTGCCGAACGGGAGTTCGCCAGCCAGACCTACACGTGGGAGCAGTGGGAACGCACCAAGGCCGCGAAGGGCGAAAAGGAAGCAAACGCCGAACAGGAAGCCGCGAAGAAAGCCGGCCGCATCATCATCAAGGATGCGATCGCCGACATCACGCTGCAGCAGGTCCTCACGCGTCCCGACGAGTTCGACGTGATCGCCACGATGAATCTGAATGGCGATTACCTGTCGGATGCGCTCGCGGCGCAAGTAGGCGGGATCGGCATCGCGCCTGGCGGCAACATCAACTACATGACCGGGCACGCCGTGTTCGAGGCGACCCATGGCACCGCGCCCAAGTATGCGAATCTCGACAAGGTGAATCCCGGATCAGTGATCCTTTCGGGCGAGATGATGCTGCGCTACATGGGCTGGACCGAGGCGGCCGATGCCATCATCGCGGCGATGGATCGCACTATCGGTCAGAAGGTCGTGACCTACGACTTCGCGCGCCTGATGGAGGGCGCGAAAGAAGTGAGCACTACTGAGTTCGGAGACGTCTTGATCCGGAACATGTAGGGTGCGAGTCCGTGCAGCCGAGCGACTCTCGCGCCTTCCACGATCCCGCCCTCGCCGTGCAGTGCGCCCACGATGTCGCTGCAGCGTTCGTCGACTACAACAACGAATTCCGTGCCATCACACGTCGTGCGCCCGCCCACTTTGAGGCTCGCGACTGGCGCGGCAGCCAGCGCGATGCCGTCCAGCGCATCGAGCTTTACGATCGGTTCGTCAACGCGACGATTGCGCAACTGAAGGTGAAGCTCGGGCCGGCGGCGCTCGACCCCGAACTGTGGCGTTCGATCCGGCGGCACTTCGCGATTCTCGTCGAACACCTGCCCGACACCGAATTCACCAAGACCTTCTTCAGCTCGATCACCCGCCGCCTGTTCGGCACTGTGGGTGTCGCAGCGGACCTGGAGTTCGTGGCGCTCGATCTCGATCCGCTCGGCAGCATCACCTCGCACGTCGTCACCAACACATATTTGAATCGCGGCTCGCTGCAGCTGATGTGCGAACAGATTCTGACCGACTTTCGCTTCCACACGCCGTGGAAGGATTTCGATCGCAGCGTCGCCCACGTTGCAACGGAAGTGGCGGCGCATTGCCAGCAGGCCGGCGAGCGGCGCTCCGTCGAACAGATCGAGATCATCCGCCCTGTCTTCTACCAGATGACGCGCGCGTACCTCGTGGGGCGCGTTATTGGGCGTGGCTGGACGCTGCCGCTGGTGATTGCATTGAAGAACACCGACGGTGGCGTGCTGGTGGATGCGGTGATGATGCGCGAAGCCGACGTCAGCATCGTATTCAGTTTCGCGCGTTCCTATTTTCATGTCGACCTGGAGCGCGTCGGCGAAGCCGTGGTGTTTCTCAAGTCGATGCTGCCTCGCAAGCCGGTAAGCGAGTTGTTCACGGTGTTGGGTCGGGCCAAGCAGGGGAAGACCGAACGCTATCGGGAACTGTTCCGGCATCTGCAGCAGTCGAGTGACGAATTCGTGCATGCGCCGGGAGATCGCGGGCTGGTGATGATCTGTTTCACCCTGCCCTCCTTTGACATCGTGTTCAAAGTCATCCGCGATCGCTTTCCCTATCCCAAGAGCATCCTGCGACAGGACGTCATTGCGAAATACGAAATGGTTTTCAAGCACGATCGTGCCGGCCGGCTGGTGGACGCCCAGGAATTCAAGCGGCTGCGTTTTCCGAAGCAGCGATTTTCAGCACCGCTCCTGGAAGAGCTGTACGGCGAGGCAGCCGGCAGCGTGCATGTCGACGGCGAGGACCTGATCTTCGATCATATGTACATCGAACGGCGCATGACGCCGCTCAACCTGTACCTCGGTGGTCAGGCGCGCGAGGCTGCGGAGTTGGCGGTGCTTGACTACGGTCAAGCGATCCGCGACCTCGCATACACGAACATCTTTGCCGGAGACCTGCTGCTGAAGAATTTCGGCGTTACGCGCCACGGGCGCGTGATCTTTTACGACTACGACGAGCTGTGCCGGGTCACGGACTGTCGCTTTCGCGACATGCCGCAGGCGACGAGCGAGGAAGACGAGATGCGCGGTGAAGCCTGGTTCTACGTCGCCGACAACGATGTGTTCCCTGAGACCTTCATGGCATTCCTCGGCTTCGACCCCGGCCTCAAGCAGGCCTTTCTGGAGGTCCATGGCGAGATCCTGACCGCGGAGTTCTGGCGGCATGTACAGCAGCGCCACTTGGGCGGCGAACTGATGGAAGTGCTGCCGTACCATCCGCACCGGGTGCGGGTGGCGAGCAGCTTCTAGGCCGAAGGGAGCTGCGGGATTTAAGCATTTCCTCTTTTGCGGGTCTGACACGAACCAGCTTGTCCCGCTGGCACTCGGTATTGACTACCTTTTAAGCTATTGGTACCTTGCTTATCAAAGGTACCTTCCTAATACCATGGCCATCGACGAGAAATTCAGCTCGATCCGCAAGGGACTCCTCGAGTTCCTGATCCTGAAGATCATCGCCGCCGACAAGGTGTATGTCGCCGACATGATGCAGCAGCTGGGGAGCACCGAGTTTGCCACCCAGGAAGGAACCCTCTACCCCCTGCTGAGCAAGATGCGCCGCGAAGATCTGGTCGACTACGAATGGCGCGAGTCGGACGCAGGACCACCACGCAAGTACTACAAGCTCACGGCCAAGGGCAAGTCGCAACTGGCAGAGCTCAACCGATACTGGAAGCAGATCAACTCGACTGTGGAAGAGATGGGGCAGTAGCCATGAACAAGGTCATCACCATCAATCTGAACGGCAATGCGTATCAGCTCGATGAGGCGGGTTACGAGGCGCTGCGCACCTATCTCGACGATGCTGCTGCGCGACTCAAGGACAATCCTGATCGGGCCGAGATCCTCCTCGATCTCGAGCAGGCGATCGGCGAGAAATGTCAGCGCTACCTCGGTTCGCACAAGAACGTCGTCAGCGCCGTCGAAGTGAGGCAGATCATCAGCGACATGGGGCCGGTCAACGGCGGCGCCGGGAACGACGACGAGGCACGTACCAACGCAAAGTCCGAGCCGCAAGGCTCGCGCCCCGCGGACGGTGGGGCACCGAAGCGCCTGTACCAGGTGCGCGAAGGCGCACTGATCAGCGGCGTCTGTAATGGATTGGCAGCGTACTTCAATATCGATGTGTCCGTCGTCCGCGTACTCTTCGTCGTGCTCGCGCTCGGCACTACGGGCGCATGGATCCTGGTGTACGTCGTGATGATGTTCGTGATTCCCTACGCGGAAACATCGGAGGAACGGGCTGCCGCGCGCGGCTTGCCCTTCAACGCCCAGCAACTGGTGGAAACCGCGAAGCGCCACTACAACGAATTCCGTGATGGCCGGCACTGGCGGCGCGCGTGGCGGCGACGCAACCGCGCCTGGCGGCGTGAACAGCGACATTCCATGCGCCAGCAATGGACTCACGGCCAGGCCGGGCCACAACTGGCGCCCGGGTATGCGACTCAGGTGTTCGCCGGATTCATGGTTCCAGTGTTCGGAATACTCAGAGCCGCCGTATTTGTGATCTGGGTTCTGACCGTGATCTCTCTGGTGACGACGGGCCTGATTTTCGGCTGGCCGTTGCCCAGTGGCATTCCGCTGTGGGCCGGACTGCTGATAGTGATCTTCCTGTATGTGGCGGTCGCCGGCCCCATTCGTCTCGCGAGCCGGGTCTCGTACTCCGCGGCGTCGGGCCACAACTATGGATGGTATGCGGCGGGCGACAGCCTTCTGTGGCTTGGCTTCACGATCGTGTTCTTCTGGCTCGCTTATCACTACGTGCCCGGCATACAGGTGATGCTGCACAAACTACCGGTGTTCTGGAGCGATCTGCAGGTAGTGTGGAGAACCTGATCGCTCCGTCATTTCCCCGACTCGAGGTGGAACCGCTGCAGCACACGGTGAAACATCGGCGCCAGGATCGCGCCAGCAGCGGTCAGGAACACGATACCCGAGAACAGCGCATACAGCGCCGCGAAGATCTTTGCGCCGGTCGAAGTGAGCGGATCGATTTCACCCATTCCGGTCAGAATCATCGCGGCGTTGAGCAGCGCATCGATCCAATCGAGCTCCGCGATGAAGTGATAACCGAGAATGCCGATGACGAGTCCCGCGGCAAGCAGCGTACACGCCAGGCGGAGGCCGCGAAAATACTTGCGGTTGAACGGGTGAGAAGGCTGGTCGTCCACTTGAGATTGAGTTTTGCTTGTCATCGGGTCCCCCACCGCTCAGGACAGTTCCAGCGCCTGACGCAGGTCCGCAATCAGGTCCTCAGGATCTTCGATGCCAACGGAGAGCCGCACCGTACTATCCGAAACACTTGCAAGCGCGGCCTGCGCGGCACTCAGGTCGCGATTGCGCAGCAGCTGTGGCGGCATCACCAGCGATTCGGTTGAGCCCAGGCTCGCCGCCCTGGCGAACAGGCGCACTGCATCGGCAAAGCGTCCGCCGCTTTCCGCGCCACCTCGGATGTCGAAACTGACGATGCTGCCGAAATCGTGCATCTGGGCGCGAGCCAGGGCGTGCTGCGGATGTGTCTCGAGGCCGGGATAGAAAACCCGCGTGACGTTCGCATGCCCGGCGAGAAATCGCGCCACCTGCATCGCGTTCGCGGCCTGCTCGCGACAGCGCAGGAAGTACGTTTTCAAGCCACGCAAAATCAGGAATGCTGCATGCGGATCAAGGAACGCGCCCAAGGTAACGAAGTCGGTCCGCATCGCCTTGATCAATTCCGTTCGCGCTATCACCGCGCCACCCATGACGTCGCCGTGCCCGGAGGCATATTTGGTCAGGCTGTGCACGAAGATATCGACATCGTACTGGCCGTGGTTATGAAAGCCGGCAAACGTGTTATCGAGCAGCGTCAACGCCCCGTGTGCGCGCGCCGCCCGTGTCAGACGCGCGATATCGGCGATCTTGGTGACAGGATTGGTCGGGCTTTCGAACACGACCAGGCGGGTTGGCTTCTGCGCCAGCGTTTGCTCGACACCGTCGAGATCCTCGATCGACAGCAGCGTGTGGCTGACGCCGAAGCGCCCGAGCAGGCGCCTGATCAGGTGCCGTGTCGGCGGATAAGAGTCAATGAAGCACAACACATGATCGCCTTGCTTGAGCAGCGCCAGCAGGCAATGCCCCATTGCCGCCACGCCCGAACTCGTCACCAATGCCTCGTCGCGCCCCTGCAACTCCGCGAGGAGCATTTCCAGCTGTCTCAATGTCGGATTGGAGCGGCGCGAATAGAAGAAGCCGGGTCGCTCGCCGCGCAGATTGCGCTGCGTCTCCTCGGTGGTATCGAACTCGAACTTGACCGACTGGTAGATCGGCGCCACAAGTGAGTGGTTGTCGGGTGGCAGCTCGACCTGTGGCGGATGGTTGACGCGCGTGGGCTTTTTCATGACTCGGCAGATTATAATGTGCGGCCTCTTACCGCGCGGACCAATCCATGGACTTTAGATTCACCGATGAGCAGCTGATGATCCAGGCGATAGCGCGCGAGTTCGCGCAGAACGAGATCGTGCCCATAGCCGCGCGGCATGATGCCAGCGGCGAGTTCCCCTCGGCCACCATTGCCAAGGCGGGCGAGCTCGGATTCATGGGCATCGAGGTGCCCGAAGAATATGGCGGTGCAGGGCTCGATCCGCTCAGTTTCGTGCTGGTCATGGAAGAGATCGCCGCGGCGGATGCCGCGCACTCGACCATCGTCTCGGTAAACAACTCGCTCTACTGCAACGGCATCCTGCAATTCGGGACCGAGCGACAGAAGCACGAGTACGTCACCCCGATCGCGAGCGGCAAAGAGGTCGGCTGCTATGGCCTCACCGAACCGCAGTCCGGTTCCGATGCGAGCGCCATGCGCACCCGGGCCATCCTTTCGAAGGACGGCACTCACTACGTGATCAACGGCAAGAAGTCGTGGATCACCTCGGGCCCAGTGGCGCGCTACATGGTGCTGTTTGCCACCACGCAGCCGGAAAAGAAGACCAAGGGCATCACGGCCTTCATCATCGATACTCAGCAGAAGGGCTACGTCCGCGGCAAGACCGAGCCCAAGCTCGGCATCCGCGCCTCCGCTACCTGTGAAGTTGAACTCGTTGACTACCGGTGTCCGATCGAGAATCGCCTCGGCGAAGAAGGCCAGGGATTCCTGGTCGCCATGACGATCCTCGATGCCGGGCGCGTCGGCATCGCCGCCCAGGCAACCGGCATCGCGCGCGCTGCGTACGATGCGTCGGTGCAATTCGCCCGCGACCGGCAGGCATTCGGGGCGCCGATCGGCACCTTTCAGATGATCCAGGCGAAGCTCGCCGACATGAAATGCCGGCTCGAGGCCTCACGCCTGCTGACTTACCGCGCGGCGTGGAACAAGCACGAAGCGGCCATCGCCGGCCGTCGCAACACGCTTGAGGCCAGCACCGCCAAGCTCTTCGCCTCGGAAGCGGCGATGTACATCACCCACCAGGCTGTACAGATTCACGGCGGGATGGGTTTCAGCAAGGAGATGCCCCTCGAGCGCTATTTCCGTGACGCCAAGATCACCGAAATCTACGAAGGCACCAGTGAGATCCAGCGCCTCGTGATTGCGCGCCACGAGACCGGGCTACGCTGACGCGACGCCGGGGTTCAATTGGGTGGGCGCTTTCGAGACCGTGAAAAACATGGACGTTTTTCACGGAGCCTACGGGAACGTATTTACGGCGTTCTCGAAAGCGCCCACCCAATTGGACCCCGGCGAAGCCTGAGCGTTAGCGATGGGCTCGCGGCGAATCCTGAGGTGATTGCAGATTGGCTTCGCGCGCACTCTGCGTTCAGCGTGTGGCTGCGCTCACCGTTTGCACCACTGGCGCAAACGCTCGGCCCCCTGGCGCAGGGTCTCATCGCGCTTAGCGAAGCAGAAACGCACCACCGTGAGCTTCGGCGGGTGCTGATAGAACGGGGCCAGTGGAATCGTGGCGACGCCTGCTTCGCGCAGCAATCTGTCCGCAAAGACCATGTCGTCTTCGCCGCTCAATGCCGAGAAATCGAGAAGCTGAAAGTAGGCGCCCTGGGCTGGCGTCCACGTGAAACCTGAACCCTCGAGCAGCCCACAGAAGAGATCGCGCTTGCGGGCGAAGAATCCCGGCAGCTCCGCGATCCGCTGCGGGTAGCTCCGCAGGTACTCGGCAATCGCATGCTGAACGGGCGTGAAGACTGCGAAGGTATTGAACTGGTGCGCCTTGCGGAATTCGCTCGTCAGCGCAGGGGGCGCCACGCAATAGCCGAGCCGCCACCCGGTCGCGTGGAAGGTCTTGCCAAACGAAAACGCCGCAAACGCGCGGGCCCTCAGCTCCGGATGACTCAACACCGACACATGCTGGCGTCCGTCGAGGACCAGGTGCTCGTAGACCTCGTCTGACAGCAGCAGCGCATTCGTGCCTCGCAACAGCTGCGCGAGTGTGTCGAGGTCGCGGCGCTCGAGAACTCGGCCAGCAGGGTTGTGGGGATTGTTGAGGAAGACGAGCCGGGTGCGCGGCGAAAGCGCGGCCCTCAGCCGTTCCCACGGCATGTCGAAATCGGGCAGCTCGAGAGGGACGTGGATGCAGCGCCCGCCAGCGAGACGCACCGCCGGGTCGTACGAGTCGTAGGCAGGATCGAACACGATCGCCTCATCGCCCGGAGCGATGCAACAACTGGCGGCCGAAAACAGCGCCTCCGTACCCCCGACGGTGACGGTGATTTCCTGGTCCGCATCAGCCTTTACGCCCTGGGTATGCTCGAGCTTGCGTGCAATCTCCTGTCTCAGCTCCGGCACGCCCATCATCGGCGCGTACTGGTTGCGTCCGGCGCGCACGTACTTGTCGAGCAGGTCGCAGAGCTCCGGAGCAATGTCGTAGTCTGGAAAACCCTGTGCGAGATTGATCGCGCCCAGTTCCTGGGCACGCTGAGTCATGACAGTGAAGATTGTCGTTCCTACATCGGGAAGCTTGGAAGAGAACGGCATGAGACGCTCAGTGGTTAGCAGCGAGGGCGGCACCCACGATGCCGGCATGCGCGCGAAAGCGTGCCGGCTGAATTTCAACCCGGGACTTCAAGAAGGCGCCGAACTGCGAAAAATGCTCGGTCACTCCCCCGCCAATGATGAACAGGTCCGGCCAGAACAGGGCCTGATAGGCAGCCAGCACGGGGTTCACTCGACTCGCCCACTTGCGCCAGTCGAGCTTCTCGACGGTACGAGCGCGCCCCGACGCGTATTGCTCGACTTCGACGCCGCCGAGCTCCAGATGACCGAGCTCGGTGTTGGGCAGGAGTTTGCCGTCGATGAACAGCGCCGTACCGATGCCGGTGCCAAAAATCAGGACCATCACCGTACCACGGCGGCCGCGCCCGGCGCCGAGCTCCATTTCGGCGATGCCTGCCGCGTCACCATCATTCAGGAGCGTGATGGGTCGATTCAGGCGCTTGGCAATGACCGCCTCTGCGGGCGCGCCGATCCAGCTTTCATCGATGTTGGCCGCGGTCCAGGTGACCCCACCCTTCACTACAGTGGGTACCGCGATTCCGATGGGGCCATTAGCGCCAAGCTGCGAGGTCAACCCGGCGATCGCATCGGCCACGGCCATGGTTGTGGCGGGCTGGGGTGTCTGGATCGTGGCAGGCGCCTGAGCCAGGTCGCCCGAAGAGATATTCACCGGGGCGCCCTTGATGGAGCTGCCACCGACATCGAACCCGAGACGGATCATTTATTCGTTCGCTGCGAGCGCCATCTGCACGTCGCGCTGCCGGATACGCTCCTGGCGCTGCATCCAAAACGCCGAGGCCACGATCCCGACGGTCACGATCAGCACCAGTATGGTAGCAAGCGCATTGATGTCGGGGCTCACACCGAGGCGAACTTTCGAGAAGATGAGCATGGGCAGTGTCGTCGAGCCCGGGCCGGAAACGAAACTCGTGATGACCAGATCGTCCCACGAGAGCGTGAATGCCAGCAACCATCCCGAAATTATCGCCGGCAGGATGATCGGCAGCGTGATGACGAAGAATACCTTGGCCGGCCTTGCGCCGAGGTCCATGGCCGCTTCTTCCAGCGCCTCGTCAAAGGTGGTGAGGCGCGACTGAACTACGACCGTGACGTACGCCATCGAGAACGTGATGTGCGCCAGCGTGATGGTGGTGACCCCACGACCCTGCGGCCAGCCGAACGCCTGCTCCATCGCCACGAACAGCAACAGGAGCGAGAGGCCAGTGATCACTTCCGGCATCACCAGCGGTGCAGTCGTCATCCCGGACAGTAGCGTGCGCCCCTTGAAGCGGCCGAACCGCGCCAGTACCAGTCCGGCTACGGTGCCGAGAATTACGGCACCAGTCGCATTGAGGCTTGCAATCTTGATGCTCAGTTTCGCGGCATTGAGCATCTGCGAGTCATGGAAGAGCTCCGCATACCATTTGGTCGAGAAGCCCGCCCACACGGTGACCAGCTTCGAGGAGTTGAAGGAGAACACGACCATGGACAGGATCGGCACGTACAGGAACGCGAACCCGAACGCGAGCATGGTCAGCACGAAGAAGGAGCGTCGCGGCATCAGCGGTGCGCGACCATCTGCCGGCCCTGGAAGTATTGGAACACCATGATCGGCACCACCAGCAGCAGCAGCATCGCAATCGCGACTGCGCTCGCCACCGGCCAGTCACGGTTATTGAAGAATTCATTCCATAACACCTTGCCGATCATCAGCGAATCCGGCCCGCCGAGGAGCGAGGGAATCACGAATTCACCGACAGCCGGAATGAACACCAGCATCGCGCCGGCGATGATGCCGGACATGGAGAGCGGCAGTGTGATCTTGAAGAATGCTTTGGTCGGTCGGCAACCCAGATCCGCCGCCGCTTCGAGCAGCGTCAGATCCATCTTTTCGAGATTCGCGTAGAGCGGCAGCACCATGAATGGCAGATACGAGTAGACGATGCCGATATACACGGCGAATTCGGTCTGCAGCATCACCAGCGGCTGATCGATGATCCCAAGGGCCATCAGCACGTTGTTGATCACGCCGTTGCTGCGCAACAGGCCGATCCACGCATAGACGCGCAACAGGAAAGAGGTCCAGAACGGCAGCACGACCATCATCAGCAGGACATTGCGCCACTCCGGTGTGGCGCGGGCGATGCCGTAGGCCATGGGATAGCCGATCAGCAGGCAGAACACCGTCGACACACCCGCGATCTCCAGCGAAGTCAGATAGGCGCGCGTGTAGAGCGGGTCCTTCAGCAGAAACGTGAAGTTGGCGAAGTGCAGCTTGATCGCGAGCGCCTGCTCGCCGAGCCACTCGATGAGCGGCGCGTACGGAGGCATTGCGAGCTGCGTCTCGGAGAAGGAAATCTTCAGGACGATGACGAACGGGATCGCAAAGAACAACATCGACCAAAGGTAGGGAATGGCAACAACAAAGCCACGACCGGTAATGCCGCGGCTGCGCAGCCAGCGCTGGGACCACAGATACGCTGAGCTGTGCGTGACGCCCTCGATCAGCTGCGCCAGCGCGTGGCTGATGCGTTCGCCGAGCGAGAGGTAAGCGCTTCGTGCCATGCACAGCGCCTTCAGCAGCACCTGATCATTGAGTCACCACCACGCCGCTGGACGGATGCCAGTGCAGGTAGACCTGCTCATCCCAGGTGATGCGGTCTTCGGGGTGCCGGACGGTGTTCGGCTGGGTAATCCGCACCGTCTTGCCGCTCTCGAGTTGTGCCAGATAAATGGACAGGTCGCCCATGTAAGCGATTTCCTTCACCGTAGCGCGTGCACGATTTTCAGTGCCTGGCGGTGCCTCGCGCGAGAGTGCGATCTTTTCCGGCCGCAGCGCCACCCACACCAGAGCGCCGGGCGCCGCGCTCACGCCGTGATCGACAAAGAACGTGCCGCCCAGGTCCTCGGATTCGATGCGCACGTGATCCGGCTCATCCTCGATCAGGCGGCCCTCGAACATGTTCACCGAGCCGATGAAGTCCGCTACGAAACGCGAATTCGGGTATTCATAGATGTCGGAGGGAGTGCCCACCTGCACGATCTCGCCGTGGTTCATCACTCCGATGCGCGAGGCCAAAGTCATTGCCTCCTCCTGATCGTGCGTCACGACCACGAAGGTCACACCGAGCTGCTCCTGGATGTTGACCAGCTCGAACTGCGTGTGCTCACGCAGTTTCCTGTCGAGTGCCCCGAGGGGCTCATCGAGCAACAGAAGTTTGGGTCGCTTGATCAGTGAGCGCGCCAGCGCCACACGTTGACGTTGTCCTCCAGAGAGCTGATGCGGCTTGCGCTTGGCGTATGGACCCATCTTGACGATCTCGAGCATGTCGGTCACACGCTTGCGGATCGCGGCGCGGTCCAGGCCCTCCTGTTCCAGGCCGAAGCTGACGTTCTTCTCCACGGTCATGTGTGGAAACAGCGCGTAGGACTGGAACATCATGTTCGCCGGCCGTTCGTAGGGAGGTATCCCCGCCATGTCCTCCCCATCGATGAACACGGTTCCCGACGTCGGCACTTCGAACCCGGCGAGCATCCTGAGGAGCGTGGTCTTGCCGCAGCCCGAACCGCCGAGCAGGCAGAAAATCTCGCCCTGATAGATTTTCAGCGACACATCGTGCACGGCGACGAAATCGCCGAATTTCTTGGTCATGCGCTCGATGCGCACGTAGGGAGTGGCGTGCGGATCGTTCCAGGGCTCGATCTTTTTTTCGGAACGGGTCGAGTTAGCCATTTAGGAGGCCTCAGACGTGGCGTCTCCGGCGACGCCCGCGGGCTTTGCCTGTGCCCGCGGACCGACGCCAGAGACTCAGGTTCTCGTCGCTTACTTCCCCGTCGTGAAGCGCGTCCAGGTGCGATTCAGAAGGCGCGTGAACTCTGGCGTCTCCGCCAAATCAGGGTAGAGCTTCGCCTTCACTTCGGGCGGGGGATACACACCGGGATCGTTCTTGACGTCGTCGTTCACGAAAGGCAACGACTCCTTGTTGCCGTTGGCATAGTTGACGGCGTTGCTGATGGCTCCGGCGATCTCCGGCTTCATGATGAAATTGATCCAGGCGTGCGCATTGTCCGGGTGCGGCGCGTCCTTCGGTATCGCCATGACGTCGAACCAGATGATCGTGCCTTCCTTGGGCACTGCATACTTCACGGTGATGTTGTTCTTCGCCTCATCCGCGCGGTCGCGCGCCTGCAGTATGTCGCCGCTGTAACCGACGGCCACGCAGATTTCGCCGTTGGCGAGATCATTGATGTACTGCGAGGAGTGGATGTAGCGGATGTAGGGCCGCATCTTGAGGAGCTTGGCTTCGACCTGCGCCAGATCCTCGGTGGACTGGCTGTTCGGATCCTTGCCAAGATACGACAGGACAGTCGCGGTGATCTCTGAGGGGGAGTCCAGCACCGCGATACCGCAGCCCTTGAGCTTGGCCGCGTTCTCAGGCTCAAACACCAGCGACCAGCTGTCGACCGGCGCGTTTGGGAACACCTTGGCGATCTTGTCCGGGTTGTAGCCAATGCCCGTCGTGCCCCACATGTAGTCGACGGCATATTGATTGCCGGGGTCGTGCAACGCCACCCGCTGCATGATCTCGGGATCCATGTTCTTGAGATTTGGCAGCTTCGATTTGTCCAGCGGGCGAAATACGCCGGCCTTGATCTGCCGTTCAAGGAAGGAGGCGGAGGGAACCACGATGTCGTAGCCCGAGTTGCCCGCGAGCAGCTTGGTCTCGAGCACTTCGTTACCGTCATAGACATCGTAGTTGACCTTGATGCCAGTTTCCTTCTCGAACTTGGCAATCGTGTCTTCGGCGATGTAGTCCGACCAGTTGTAGACGTTGACGACCTTCTCTTCGGTATTGGCTGCCGGTGCCGTAGCTGCCGGCTCAGTTCCCGCCTCTTTGGCCTTCTCCCCCTTGCCGCACGCTACCAGAGCTAGCGCGCACAGGATCCCCAGCCCGGCGTGTCGTACGTTGATCATGACGAGTCCTCCGATTTCCGGCCGCGTTGTTGTAGTTGGCCTGTTTATAACAGTACTAAACGTTGAGCAGCAAATGCTCCCGTTCCCAGGAGCTGATGACCTGCGAGAAAGTCTCGTATTCGTTTTCCTTGACGGCGGAATAGGCGCGCACGAAGCGCTCGCTGAAGACATCGACCAGCGGCTTGCACTCGCGCAGCAGCTTCAGGGACTCATCCAGGGTCCGTGGCAAGGCGAAAGGAAGGTCGTGAGCACTGCCCGAGATCGGCTCGGTAGGCTTCAGCCCTTCGATCATGCCCAGGTAGCCGCACGCCAGCGAGGCGGCAATCGCCAGGTACGGGTTGGCATCCGCGCCACCGACGCGATTTTCGACGCGGCGCGCGATCGGCGTTGACATCGGTACGCGCAACCCGGCAGTGCGGTTGTCGTAGCCCCACTGCACATTGATGGGCGCCGAGAGGTAGCGCGTGATGCGCCGGTAGGAATTGACGTTGGGCGCGAACATCGACATCGCGGCCGGCAGGTACTTCTGCAGCCCGGCGATGTGCGAGAAGAACAGCGGGCTCGGTGTGCCATCCGGGTTGCTGAGAATGTTCTGCTTGCTTTTGCGATCGAGGAAGCTCTGGTGGATGTGCATCGCGCTGCCCGGCTCGCGCGCCATCGGCTTGGCCATGAAGGTCGCGTACATCTTGTGGCGCAATGCCGCTTCGCGCGCGGTGCGCTTGAACAGGAACGCCTGGTCGGCAAGATCGAGCGCATTGCCGTGCAGGAGATTGATCTCCATCTGCGCCGCGCCATCCTCGTGGATCAGCGTGTCGATTTCGATGTCCTGGGATTCGCAGAAGGCGTAGATGTCGTCGAACAGCGGATCGAACTCGTTGACCGCGGCGATACTGTAGGACTGCCGGCCGATTTCCGGGCGTCCGGAGCGCCCCACCGGGGGCTTGAGCGGATAGTCGGAGTCGATGTTCGGTTCAACCAGGAAAAACTCGAGTTCCGGCGCCACCACCGGGTCCCAACCGCGCTCCGCGTACAGGTCGAGCACATGCCGCAGCACGTGGCGGGGCGCCATCGTGACCGGGCGGCCATCGGAGTAGAAGCAGTCGTGAATGACCTGCGCAGTCGGCTCGGCCGCCCACGGCACAACGCGTACTGTGCGCGGATCGGCCTTGAGCACGATGTCGATCTCGGAAGGGCTTATGGCGCTGTCATCCTCCGGATATTCGCCGGTGACCGTCTGCAGGAATATGCCTTCCGGCAGCCGCATACCTTCCTCTTCGGCAAATTTCTCGGCCGGCATGATCTTGCCGCGCGCCACACCCGCCATGTCGGGAATGATCGCCTCGACGTCCGAAATACCGTGGTCCTTGAAGAACTGCTGGATGCTGTTGGCCATGTTCTATCTTTCCTCAAGGCGCCGGCGACTCGCCGCACCGAAAGCCGCGAACAGAGCGGATGAGAACGGGTTGCTCAACACCTTCCATTCCGGATGCCACTGCACCGCCAGCGCGAAGCGCGGCGCGTCATGAACCCGGAAAGCTTCAATCACGCCATCCGACGCACGCGCTTCAACATCGAGTCCCTTGCCGAGCTTCTGCACGCCCTGCGAGTGCAGTGAATTGACGCGGACGCGCTCCTGGCCCGCCAGTTCGCGCAGCAGTCCACCGGGCTCGAGCACGACCTCATGGGCCGGGCCGTACTGGATATCGAGCGACTGCTCCTCGTCCTCGCGATGGTCGTTGAGTCCTTCCACCTCATGCAGTTTCTGCCAGAGCGTGCCGCCAAATGCGACATTCATCTCCTGAAAGCCGCGACACACTGCCAGGACTGGAAGCCCGGCGGCCACGGCAGCGGGAATCATCGGTAACGTCGTCGCATCGCGATGTGGGTCATGGAGTGTTCCCGGCTCACTGGCCGGCCCCTGGTAATGGTGTGGCTCGACATTGGACGGGCTGCCCGGCAGGAGCAGGCCGTCGAAGCGCATGAGCACGGCGCTAAGATCCAATTCCGCGCCCAGCGCCGGAATCAGTACGGGTATCGCATCGGCCGCCGCGACAATCGCCTCGATGTACTTTTCGCCGACCGCGTGAAACCAATGCTTGCCGAGCAGGCGACGATCAGCGGGTATGCCGATGATGGGCTTTGCTGCGCGCATGTTAATTATATTAAACAGCCCGCGAGAGCCGCGGGCGTTCAAAGACGGCGCATTAGACCACATCCGCGCTGCGCGCGAGACTTAACATAGGCGGAGCGAAGAAAGTTTGCAGAGATTCCAAGGCTTAGGCGTGGGGTAGGCAGCCCGGAAGCGTTGGCCGAGGACCCCGCGCCCCGCTATCCTCGCGCAAGTCAAGTGCGGCTCACTATTACAGAATCTTAAACACATGCCTCTGCTTGAGGGTCATATCCACTCTTATTACTCGGCGACAGCACACCCCGCTGACGCCCACCCGCTCCTGCGCGGTTCGCTTGATTGCGATGTGTGCATCGTAGGTGCGGGTATCGCTGGCTGCTCGAGCGCGCTGCACCTGGCGGAGCGCGGCTACCAGGTCGTGCTGCTCGAAGGGGAGCGCGTTGGCTGGGGTGCGTCGGGACGTAGCGGCGCTCAGGCCCTGCCGGGATTCGCGTGCGGTCAGGAGAAGATTGCGGCCCTCGTCGGCCGCGACGACGCGCGAGCACTCTGGGACGTCAGCGTCGAAGGTCTGACACTGATGCGCACATTGATCTCGCGCCACCATATCGATTGCGACTGGGTCGACGGTCAGCTGCAAGCCGCCATCAAGCAGCGACACCGCACGGAGCTGGAGCAGCAGGCCATCGCACTCGAACGTGACTACGGCTATCGGTCACAGCGCCTGTTCGAGCAGGCGGAGCTTCGCGAGCGCCTGCAGACCGAGCGCTACATCGCGGGGTTGTACGATTCGAACAGCGGCCATCTGCACCCGCTCAATTACACGCTGGGTCTCGCCGCAGCCGCCAGGCGTCAGGGCGTGCGGATCTTCGAAAATACGCGTGCCTTACGCTTCGAGAATGGCAACCCGGTGCGGGTGACGACCGCCGACGGCGCAGTGCGTTGCCGCCATCTCATCCTGTGCGGCAATACGAGCCTGGACGGCACTGCACCGGCACTGGCCCGCAAGATCATCGGCGTCGCCACGTACATCATTGCGACCGAGCCGCTCGGTGCCGAGCGCGCACAAGCGCTGATCGCCAACAACATGGCGGTCTCCGACATGAACTGGGTCCTGGACTACTTTCGCCGCTCCGCCGATCACCGCCTGCTGTTCGGTGGGCGCGTGAGCTATTCGGGATTCGATCCGGCCGGTACGGCAAGAGCCACGCGTGTGCGCATGCTCAAGGTTTTTCCGCAGCTCGCAGACGTCAAGGTCGAGTACTCCTGGGGAGGCCACGTCGACATCACGCTCAATCGTGCGCCGCACTTCGGCCGCCTGGCGCCCAACGTGTACTTCCTGCAGGGGTTTTCCGGACACGGCATTGCGCTCACCGGCATCGGCGGCAAATTGATTGCCGAAGCCGTTGCAGGTACAGCGGAACGCTTCGATGTATTCGCGCGCATTCCGCACCGGGAGTTCCCGGGCGGGCAGGCACTGCGCCGGCCGGCCCTCGTCCTCGCGATGCTCTACTACCGGCTGCGCGATCTCCTGTGACGGATGTCCTGTGCGTCAGCGTGCTGACGTAGAATCGCCTCAACTGCAGGAACCCGCATGGCCACCGAAATCACTCCCGTCGCCCACGTCATCCAACTCGCTGTAGCGCCCGTGTTCCTGTTGTCGGGCGTGGGCATCATGCTCACGGTGCTGACCAATCGCCTCGCCCGAGTCGTTGATCGCGCACGCACGGTCGAGAAGGCCGCCACGCAGGCGCAGCCGAAGGAGTTGCCGGCACTGCAGAATGACCTGCGCGTACTCGTGCGCCGGGCACACCTCATGAATCGCGCCATTACACTTTGCACTATCTGCGCATTGCTGGTTTCACTGGTGGTCGTGGCGCTGTTCCTCAGCTCCTTCACCACGATCAAGCTCTCCGTGCCCATCGCCTCGCTCTTCATCATCGCGATGCTGAGCTTCATCGTCGCGCTGCTGATCTTCCTGCGCGAGGTGTTCCTCGCGACCGGCTCATTGCGGATCGGCACTCACCGCTGAAGCAGGGGTTCGCGCCCTGCGAATCCGGAAGCACTGGTGGATTCTCGGGCTGCGCGCGAAGTCGCGGGGAATCGTCGCGGCGGTGACGTCCTGGACTGTGACTCCGGCGAGCGCTCCCGCATCGATCCGAAAGCGCTCGAAGTTGGTCGAAAAGACCAGCTCGCCGTCGGGCGTCAACAATGCGGCCGCAAGGTTGATGAGCCGTGCATGGTCACGCTGCACGTCGAGGAGCTCGCGCATGCTCTTGGAGTTCGAGAAAGTGGGCGGGTCGAGGAAGATCAGCCCGTAACGCGGGCCGCGTTCGCCGAGGGATACCTGTTCGTCGAGCCACGCCAGGCAATCGGCGCGCACCGCCTGCTGCTGCTTGCCGAGCTGCCCGTTCAATTGCAGATTGCGCCGCGCCCATTCGAGGTAGGTGTTCGAGAGGTCCACGCTGGTCGTGGTGCGCGCACCACCCGCGATGGCATAGACCGTGGCGCTCGCCGTATAACAAAACAGGTTCAGGAAGCGCTTGCCGGACGCCGCCTCGCGGATCATCGCCCGCGTTGGCCGGTGATCGAGAAACAATCCGGTGTCGAGATAGTCTGTGAAATTGACCCAGAACTTCAGTCCGCCCTCATCTACCGCGTGATATTCGCCCACGTCCGTGCGCTTTTCGTACTGTTCGCCGCGCTTGGTGCGGCGGCGCGTCCGCATGTGGATGTGAGCGAGGTCGAGCGCGAATGCTTCGGGCAACACTGACAATGCTTCATCACGGCGCGTGCGCGCGGCCAGTGCATCGACGGTGCGCGGTGCCTGGTACTCCTGCACGTTGAGCCAACGCTCCTTGCCCTGGTAAAGATCGATGGCGAATGCATACTCCGGCATGTCCGCGTCGTACACGCGGTAGCACTGGATTCCCTCCGCGCGTGCCCAACCTTCGAGTTCGCGCAGGTTCTTCCTGATCCGATTGGCGAACATAGCAGCGCCGGGTCGTGAGCGTGCCGCCTGCGCATCGCGCAGAACCGCGCCAGAGTGCTCGCGCTCGACCCTGAATTGACGCGGTTCGATGTCGAAGCGGAGCAGGCGACACTCGAGTGCCCCGTTCCATAAGGTGTGCGACCGGCTGGCACGGATTCCAACCGCATGACCGAGCTGCGGATTGCCGGTAAGAATCGCCGCCCGCCAGCCTACAAACTCCTCCCGCAGGCGTTCGCCGAGCTGCGCGTAGAGCGCTTCGAGATCGGATCCCGAACCGAGCCTTTCTCCGTATGGCGGATTGGCACACAACAATCCGCGCTCGCTGCCGCCGCGATCGATCTGCGCCAGTTCGCGGCGTTCGACATGCACAATGCCCCGCAAGCCGGCGCGCTCGAGATTTTCCAGTGCCACGCGTACGGCCTTTGGATCGTGATCGAATCCGCGCAGCGGCGCAGCCGGCTTTGCTCCGCGACGCCGTTCATCGGCTTCAGAACGTATCGCCGTCCAGAGCGCAGGATCATGCTGGCGCCACCCCTGGAACCCGAATCGCTCCCGCAACAGTCCCGGTGCGATGTCGCATGCGATCAGGGCCGCTTCGATCGGCAGCGTGCCCGAGCCGCACATCGGATCCAGAAAAGCGCCGCCCTCCTTGGAAATTGGCAGCCACCCTGCACGCATGAGGATTCCGGCCGCGAGATTTTCCTTCAATGGCGCGGCGACACCGCGCACCCGGTAAGCACGCTGATGCAGGCTTTCGCCGGCGAGGTCGATGCTCACGGTCATGCGGCGGCGTTGCGCATGCACGTGAATGCGCAGGTCGGGCTGATCGGTATCCACCGTCGGGCGTGAGCCGGTGTGCTCGCGCAGTTGATCGACGATTGCGTCTTTGATACGCAGCGCCGCGAAATGCGAGTGGTCTATCGCGGATTCGATGGCGGTGAACTCACACGCAATCGTTGCCTCGGGCCTCAGGTGCTCTCGCCAGTCGACCTGCCGCACGCCCGCATACAGGGCGTCTGTCGTGTCGGCTTCGAACTGCCCGATCTCGAGCAGCACGCGGCTTGCGATCCGCGACCACAGGCAGGCGCGGTACCCCGTCTCGAGCGTGCCGTGGAAGCTCACTCCCGCGCCGCGTTCCGCGACCTCCAGGGCCGGCAGCTGACGCAACTCCTCAGCGAGCAGGTCGGCGAGGCCTCGCGGTGCCGAGGCGTAGAAGGTAAAAGGCGACACGATCAGCGCGGATGGCCGGATGCGCCATCGAGCGTGGTGAGCGGTCCGTAGAGATCCGGGCGACGATCGCGGAACAGGCCCCAGGCACGACGGTAGCTGCGGATCGCCTCGAGATCGAAAGATGCAGTGATGACCTGCTCCGAGTTCCGGTCCGCTTCTCGCACCATGGCGCCGGTGTGATCGGCGATGAACGATGACCCGTAGAAAGTCATGGAGAAACGCTCACCCCGCTCCTCGCCGATGCGGTTCGAAGCGATCAACGGCATGACATTGGCCGCCGCGTGACCTTGCATCGCGCGTTGCCAGTGATCCTTCGAGTCGAGGCTCGCATCCTGCGGCTCTGAGCCGATCGCGGTCGGGTAGAAAAGCAGTTCCGCGCCGAGCAGAGCCATCGCGCGAGCGCCTTCCGGGAACCACTGGTCCCAGCACACCGCGACGCCGAGCGTGCCGAAGCGCGTCGGCCACACCTTGAATCCGGTGTCGCCCGGGGAGAAATAGAATTTCTCGTGATAGCCCGGGCTTTCCGGAATGTGGGCCTTGCGATAGGTGCCGAGCACCTGGCCGTCGGCATCGACCATCACCAGCGTGTTGTAGTACGCGTTGTTGGCGCGCTCGAACACGCTGAGCGGCAGGACGACGCGGAGTTCCTGCGCAATCTTCGCGAACCGCGCCACGGTCGGATGTCCGTCGATGGCTCGCGCCAGATCGAAGTATTTTGGGTTGTGGTCCTTGCAGAAATAGGGCGTCTCGAACAACTCCTGCAGCAGGATGACGTTCGCGCCCTTGCGTGCCGCCTCGCGCACCAGCTTCTCCGCGTTTGCGACGTTCGCTTCGCGGTCCCACGAACAGGCCATCTGCGTGGCAGCAACCGTAACGGTCGTCATGACAGGTCTATCCAGGTGGTTTTGAGCTCAACGTACTTGTCGAAGGCGTGCAGGGACTTGTCGCGACCGTTGCCCGACTGCTTGAACCCGCCGAAAGGCACCGTGATGTCGTCGGCGTCATAGCAGTTGACGTACACCGTACCGGCCCGCAGGGCCCGGGCGACGCGGTGCGCCGTCGTGATGTCACGAGTCCAAACGGCGGCAACCAGTCCGTAGATCACATCGTTCGCGATCGCGAGCGCCTCCTCGGCGGTCTTGAAGGTGAGCGTCGCGAGAACCGGCCCGAAAATTTCTTCGCGCGCGATCTTCATTCGCGGTGTCACGGCATCGAAGACGGTGGGCTCGACGTAAAACCCGCCGCTGCTCTCACGTGCTCTGTTTCCACCCAGCGCCACGCGTGCACCTTCGCTCTTGCCGGAATCAATGTAGCGCAACACGGTGTTGAGCTGCGTTTCATCGACGATCGCACCGAGCGTCGTGCTGGGATCGAGAGGATCGCCTGGCTGCATGGTGCGCGCAATTGCGGCGATCTTCTCGAGCACCTGGTCGTGAACGGCTTCTTGCACGATGAGGCGTGAGCCGGCCGAGCACATCTCGCCTTGATTGAAGAAGATCGCAAAGGCCGCAGCCCGCGCCGCGCGATCAAGATCGGCGCAATCCGCCATGATGATGTTCGGTGATTTGCCGCCACACTCGAGCCACACCCGTTTCAGGTTCGACTGCCCCGCATATTGCAGCATCAAGCGACCGGTCGCAGTCGATCCGGTGAACGCGACGCAGTCGACGTCCATGTGCAGTGCGAGCGCCTTGCCTGCAGTCTGGCCGAAGCCCGGCAACACATTCAGCACACCTTCCGGAAGTCCCGCTTCGCTTGCGAGCTCGGCCACGCGGATCGCCGTGAGCGGCGATTTTTCGGACGGCTTCAGCACCACCGAGTTGCCGGCGGCCAGGGCCGGGCCAAGCTTCCAGGAGGCCATCAGCAATGGGAAATTCCACGGCACGATGGCGCCAACCACGCCGACTGGCTCGCGCGTGACCAACGCCAATGCGTCGTGCCCAGTGGGCGCCACTTCGTCGTAGATCTTGTCGATCGCCTCGGCGAACCAGGTGATGCAGCGCGCGGCCGCCGGAATATCGATGCGCGTGCTATCCGCGATCGGCTTGCCCATGTCGAGTGTTTCAAGCAGCGCCAGTTCTTCGGTGTGCTTCAGGATCAACTCGGCAAACTTGAGCAGCACGCGCTTGCGACGCGCCGGCGCCATGCGTGACCAGGTCCCCTTATTGAATGCGTTGCGTGCCGCGGCGACGGCCGCATCGACATCTGCGCTATCGGTGGCCGCCACCCGGGCCAGGCGCCGCCCATCGATCGGGCTCAGGCAGTCGAAGGATTGCCCGGAGGCAGCGTCGAGATAGCGCCCGTTGATGAAGGCCTGCGCGCGCGGACGAATTGCGGCCGCGAGCGCGTGCCAATCGGGTCTGCGTAGAGTTTCGGACATGGCTGGCAGCGCGTCTCAGAAGGTCGGCGGACTGCTGGCGCTGATGATCTCACACTCCTCGCGCCCGGCGTTTCTGAACCGATGTGGCACCGCGCTCGAGAAGTAATAGGCATCGCCGGTCTCGAGCACGCGCGTAGCTGCACCGACGGTGAGCTCGACGCGCCCACGAATCACGATTCCGCCCTCTTCTCCCTTGTGACTCAGCATGTCTGCGCCCGTATCAGCGCCGGGGGCATAGCGCTCATGAAGAATGGCAAGTGCACGATTGGGACGCTTGGCTGCCACCAGCCGCAAGGACACCTCCCCGCTCCCGAGGTCCGTCAGCTCCTCGCGTGCGTAGAAAACCTGTGGCCCGGCACTCAGGTCGAGTGTGAAGAATTCCGCCAGCGACATCGGAATGCCGTCGAGAACCTTTTTCAGCGAACTCACCGAGGGGCTGACCCGATTCTGCTCGATGAGCGAGATCATGCCGTTGGTGACTCCGGCACGCTTGGCGAGCTCTCGCTGGGAAAGGCCGTACATTCCACGCACTGCGCGCAGGTGCGCACCCACATCGATCGTCATGGTCGGTCGTTACCGTTTAAGATAATTAACAATCAGAGGCAAATCTGGGCCACATTTGTCGTTCGTGTCAATTTTTCTTAACCTCTCGGCTCGCCCGCTTCCAGGAGTCCTTCGATGAGCACTGCACCGCTGCCGCCCAATCTTCCGCGCTCAGATCTGGAAGCGTGGTGGATGCCCTTCACGCCGAACCGCCAGTTCAAGGCAAATCCACGCCTGCTCGCGCGCGCCGACGGGATGTATTACTGGAGTGCTGACGGTCGCCGCATTCTCGACGGGGCAGCGGGTCTGTGGTGCGTAAACGCCGGCCACAATCGGCGCGAGATCGCTGAAGCCGTCCACCGACAACTCGTTACTCTCGACTACGCGCCTTCGTTTCAGCTTGGCCACCCGGCCGCGTTCGAGCTCGCCAATCGGCTCACGCGTATTGCTCCCACCGGGTTCGACCATGTCTTCTTCACCAACTCCGGGTCCGAATCCGTCGACACGGCGCTCAAGATCGCACTCGCCTATCACCGGGCTCGCGGCGAAGGACAACGCCAGCGGCTGATCGGCCGCGAGAAGGCCTATCACGGCGTTGGTTTCGGTGGCATCTCGGTCGGCGGCATGGTGAACAATCGCAAGGCGTTCGGAACGCTGCTTGCCGGCGTCGATCACCTGCCGCATACACTCGATCTTGGCCGCAACGCCTTCTCGAGAGGGCTGCCGCAGCACGGCGTGGAGCGTGCCGATGAGTTGGAGCGGCTCGTGGCGCTGCACGATGCTTCAACCATCGCCGCCGTCATCGTCGAACCGGTTTCAGGGTCCGCTGGAGTGATCCTTCCGCCGCTGGGTTACCTCAAGCGATTGCGTGAAATCTGCGACAAGTACGGCATTCTCCTCATCTTCGATGAGGTCATCACCGGCTTCGGGCGCTTGGGCTCTCCGTTCGGCGCGCAGGAATTCGACGTGATGCCCGATCTCATCACGGCGGCCAAGGGGCTCACGAACGGCTGTGTCCCGATGGGAGCCGTATTCGCCCGTAAATTCATTTACGACGCCTTCATGCAGGGCCCGGAAAGCGCCATCGAGCTGTTCCATGGCTATACCTACTCGGCACACCCGGTCGCGTGCGCCGCTGCACTCGCGACGCTCTACATCTATCAGCACGAGGGGCTGCTCACGCGTGCGCGGGAGATGTCACCGTATTGGGAGGAGGCCCTGCACAGCCTGAAGGGGTTGCCGCACGTGCTCGATCTGCGCAACTACGGATTGATCGGTGCGATCGAGCTGGAAGCGAGATCCGACGGCAGTTCGCGCGCCTTCGAATTGTTCACGCGTTGCTTTGATGAGGGGGTGTTGACGCGCGTGACCGGTAATGTGCTTGCGCTATCACCGCCACTCATCATCGAAAAGACTCACATCGACGAACTGTTCGGGCGGATCAGTACAGTAATCCGCACTCTGCAGTAAAGGGAGAGAGGGCCGCCGAGCCCTCTCTCCGGTTCACTCAAGTACCACTTGCCCAGGGGAACGTGGTCGCAATCGAGAAGATCACGCGGCCTTCGTTGTTGAAGGCATCGCTCTTGATCGCGAACGTCGGTATCCGTATCGACGTACTTCAACAGCAGGGTGAAGTTCCCCAGCTGATAGCCAACGCCGACCGACCAATCATAGGTCTCGTCGCCGTTGATATGCTTCCAGTAGTCGCCGTAGTTGTAGCCGAGGTGTGCGTGGATGGAGAAGTTGGAGGGCAAGTCATGGTCGAAATTGCCTTCGAGATACCACGCGTCGGGGCCAAGGTTGCCGTAGTCGTTCGTGTACCATAGCTTCCCGCTGAATGATTGGTACTTTCCGCCGACAAAGATTTCGGGATAGTCGACGTTGTCACCGTCGGGCCAGTAGTAGTAGTACACGAAGCCCGCCGACCAGCCGAATCCCTCCTCCGCTCCGCCGTTGATGCCGAAGTAAAGATCGGTCTCCACGTTGGCATCCGAACCCGGGCCGAAGTCCAACGGTCCGCTCGCCCAGAGGCCGGCGTAGAAACCGCTGTCGTTCGCCCAGTCGATACTGCCTTGCAGGTTTGGATCCGTACCTGACAGGCTGACGCCACGAAAATCGTAGTCGCTCACTGCAGTGACGGTTGCCGTCACCTGGGCCTGAACCGCTCCCGTTGCCAGAAGAAGACCCGCTGCGATCGCAAACCAGCTCCGCATGAATTTCTCCCCTTTACATTGGAAGTCCGATGAGACCCCCTTCCCGTTGCGCGCCGGCATCATAGCAGTGCCGCATGCGTGCGGCACGCGCAAGACGTTTTGACGAGAGATGTGGCTGAGATGCAACGCGAACCCGGAGAGTTTGCAGTCCTGCTCCGGGCTCGCGTGCCGAGGGGCCGGTTCAATCCTTCTGCAGCGTCATGCATTGAAAGCTCCCATTGTCTGTTGGACATGGGCTGCATCTCTGCAGAAAGCATGCCACGCGCCGTTGCACCGCCCGGATCGCGATCCGGAGCACCAGGGACGATGAAACGCATGAAAGTGCACGATGATCGGGCAGCGCGCTTGCGTGCGTGCACCAATGCAGCGAGCTTCGGAAGGCGTCGCGCGCCGAAACGGCGCGCGTATTCGCCTCAGGATGGAGCGGACGCCTGGAAAATGACGTAGAGCTTGCGGCAGTCTTCGAGGACTTCCCACGTACCTTCGAAGCCCCCCGGCACGACGAAACTGTCCCCCGCCGCAAATTCCCAGCGCTCGCCAGCAGTATCGGTGATCCGCACCCGTCCTTCGGTCATACAGCAGAATTCGTGCTCGACATAGTGCACGCGCCACTTGCCTCGCGTGCTGGCCCAGACCCCGGCAAAAAACTGGTTGCTCGGGTCCGTGTAGTGATTCCAGAGCGTCAGCTGTGGCTTGCCCGACAACAGATCTTTCGCGGCCGGCGTCGACGCCTCAGGACTGACGGTGTCTCGAAACGAGATGATGCGTGACTGGGTTGTTTTCATCGTGCGACTCGCGGGTCGGAGTTCGGGGCGGCCGGGGTTCGATCACGAGCGTCACGCCGCAGTTGGCGGGCTGTCAAGCAGCGCGACGCTTCGTGCCACCCCGAACTCCGGAGCCTTCACGGGTCGGTTGTCGGATCGGTGGCGCTCTGCGCGACCTGGGCGTTGGCCCCTTCGAGCGTGATGACCACGCGCCGATTGAGCGCATAGCCATCGATGTCGCCCTCGGGCGTGGTCACGCCGTCCTCGCCATGCGCAGAGACCACGATGCGGCTGTCCGCGATGCCGCCCGCCATGAGCGCGGCGCGCACCGCTTCCGCGCGGTCGCTGGAGAGTTTCAGGTTCTCGCTCTCAGTGCCGCGGGGGTCAGCGTAGCCGTCGACTTTCACGACCACCTCTGGCACTCGAGCCAGCGCCTGGGCGAGCTGCGTGAGCTGAGCCTCGGTATCGCCATTGAGAGTGCTGTCGTTGGTGCGGAAAAGCACGTCGCCGCGCAGGCTCGAGCGCACGGCGGGCGGCAGCGGCTGGGTGCGCAATTCCTCGCTCAGTGACGCGACGCGCTCCTGCGAGCCGCGCAGCTCCGCAGCCAACTGCGTGATGGTCTGATCGGATTCCTCCAGCCGCTGATCGAGCGTGGCGAGCTGCTGCTTCTTGGCATCGAAGCGATGCCCGAGCAGTGCCCCAACGGTCATTCCGGCGATGGCGCCCAGCGGTCCGCCTGCGACCGCGCCGATCGCCATACCACTGAAGACGCCGATTGCTTCTTCTTTCTGGCTTGGCTTGGTCGCATCCTGCGCAGCGGCGTTTGCAGTTCCTGAAGCGACGAGGGCCGCGAGCCCCGCGCTTACAACAATAGTCTTGTATCTCGGTTTCATGTCGGTTCTCCAGTTGCGGTTGAGGGTGTGCAAGACCTCGGGGTCCTTTCGAGGCTCTATTGCAACTGTGGATTGCGCTCGCGGCGGGTCACAATTGCGGCGCGGTGGCGAGGAATCGTGGCGAATTGTGGCGGTCTTGAACCATGACGGCGCGGGCTGAACAATGTGCCGCATGCCCATCATCGAGCGCGATCCCTGGCGCGAGCAGTACTTCGCACGCGTACCGTGTCCTGACGACGTCGTCGTTCCGACGGACGACATGGAGAGCTGGCGCTGTTTCCCAGCGCAGCGCTGGGTTTTCAACAAGCTGCTGATCTGCGCAACCCAGGGCATCGAGCACGGCCCGCACGGCATCGAGCCGCAGCACTATCCGGTGTTCAGCAAGCCGATCTACAACCTGCGCGGCATGGGTGCAGGAAGCCGCATCATCGAGTCCCGTGCGGACTACCTTGCATCACAAACGCCCGGGCACATGTGGATGCATCTATACGAAGGCGAGCACGTGAGCAGCGATGCAGTGGTGATCGACGGCGAGGCACACTGGTGGCGTCATGCCCGCGGAGACTCTGCCGGCGGGGGCACTTTCGATCATTGGCTGGTGATGGGCGCTTCGCGGCCCGGACTCGAAGCGTCTTTGAGTGCATGGCTGCGATCGAACCTGCGCGGCTACACCGGCATGGTGAATCTTGAAACTATCGACGGGACGATCATCGAGTGCCACCTGCGCTTCACCGATCAATGGCCGGATCTGTACGGCGGCGATGCGTGGGTCAGCGCGGTCGTGGAACTCTACGCAGCGGGTCGCTGGCGATATGAAGATCGCGACCGGCGCGACGGATTCAGCGTCGTGACATGGGGGCCGCATACGGCGCGGCGTCGCGCGCCGCCGGACACGTTGGTCGCGTCGCTGCTCGAGAATCCGTCGCTCTCGAGCATCCAGGTCACGTTCCACGCGGACGAACCCGAGGCCGCGCATTCCATGCCACCGGGTGGCTTTCGCCTCGCAGTCGTCAATGGCTGGGCACTCGATGCGGGACGGCGAGCAGCGAAACAGTTGCGCGCCGCCATACTCAGATAGTGTCAGGTTTGTATGGGCGGCCGCCGGGTGACAGACCGTGCCGCCAGCGCCGGATCACGCTAACTCTGGTAGTGCCTTACAAACCAAACCCGCGAACACTGATGCCGGCGCCGTCGGCAGGTGTCACCCGACGTCCACCCATACAAACCTGACGGCCTATGTGCGTTCGCTCGGCTTGCGGCTCTCTCGGAATCTGCATTCGCCCGCCCTTGTAGCCGGGGCCGCGCACGAACCGGCCCGGTGTCGCGCCCGTGTGCTCACCGTCACGCAGCACCTGCACACCATTTACGAACACATCGACCACACCGGTCGAGTATTGGTGCGGCTTGGCGAAGGTTGCAAGATCCTGGACCTTGGCCGGATCGAAGACCACGATGTCCGCGAAGCAGCCGGCTTCGAGACAAGCCGCGACCCTCGACCGCGAAGTTTTCAGCAGGCAACCGCGTCATGCGGCGCACTGCCTCCTCGATCGTCGCGACCTTCTCGTCTCGCGCGTAGTGACCCAGGAAACGTGCGAACGCGCCGTAGGCGCGCGGGTGCGGATTCTGCAGCAGGAACACACCTTCCGGCGCCATCGACGCTTCGTCCGAACCGATGCTCACCCACGGCTGCCTCAGGCCGAGGCGCACGTTGTCTTCGGACATGAGGAAGTAGGCCGTGCCTACGCGCGTGTGGTCCTCGACTACGAGATCCATTGCCGTCTCCTCGGGCGACTTGCCGCGCATCTTCGCCACCTCCGCCAGTGACTTGCCGGTCAGAGGCTTGAGCGCCGGATTCTTGAACCCGATCAACAGAACACGATCCGCCGAGCCGGCAGCAGCGTAAAGATTCTCCCAGCCCGGCGAGCGCGTGCGCATTTCCTCCGCGACCCGGCGGCGCACGTCGGGTTGCTTCAACCTTTCGACCCAGGCGTCGAGCCCGCCTTCCTGCACCCACGGCGGCATTGCCGCGTCGAGTCCCGTCGCACCCGCGGTGTACGGATACATGTCCGCGGTGAGCTTGACGCCGGAGCGACGCGCGGCCTCGATGCGCTCGATGGCCTGCGCCATCTTGGGCCAGTTGGATTCTCCCGCAGCCTTGAGGTGAAAGATTTCTGCGCGGATGCCCGCCTCACGTGCGATGCGCGCCGTCTCGTCGATTGCCTCCAGGAAGCGATCGCCCTCGCTACGCATGTGCGTGGCATAGATCCCGTTGTAGCGGGCGGCGACCTTGCACAGCTCGATGATCTCCTCCGTGGATGCAAAGCTGCCCGGTACATAGATGAGGGCACTGCCGACGCCCAGAGCGCCCTCCTCCATCGCCTGCTGCACCAGCGCTTTCATGCGTTCCAGTTGCTCAGGCGTCGGCTTCTTGTCTTCGTAACCCACCTCGTGAATCCGCACGGTAGTCGCGCCGACCAGCGAGGCGATATTGGTGGAGATCCCGCGACGCGCCACCCAGTCGAGATATTCACCGAGCGTGGTCCATTCGATCGGATACTTGATATCAGACTCCTGCTTGAGCGCCTCAGCCTTCATGGCCGCGTTGAATGGCCCCATCGAAAAGCCCTCGCCCATGATCTCGAGAGTCACTCCCTCGCGAATCTCGCTCTGCGAGTGCCCATCGGCGATCAATGACTCTTCGGAGTGCGACAGCACATTGATGAATCCGGGCGCAACCGCCCGACCGCTGACATCGAGCATCAACTTCGCCGTCGATCCTGAAAGATCACCGACTCGGGCAATCCGATCACCCCGCACGCCCACATCCGCGACTACTCCGGGCTTGCCCGTGCCGTCGTAGACGGTGCCGCCCTTGAGAATCAGGTCGAACGTTTCCGCCGGCCGGTCGGCAGAGGATTGGCAGGCCGCGATCAGCAGGCCTAAACAAATGACAGGCCATCGGGTTTGCATTGCTCTTTTCCTCGTGGAGCGTGGCGCGCAATCATACTGACATCTGGTACGGTTCGAAGCGCGCTCATGACCCTGTCATCTCTCCTGACACACTTGAGACGTCCGCTCAGCCCGGCGCCACTCCTGCTGATCGCCGCGTTCGCCGTACTCCTCACTCTCGCCACTCGTGCCAGCTTGCTTGGCCTGCCGCTCGCGCTCATCGTGCTGTCGTGGTTCCTGAAATACGCCTTCGTGGTTCTGGACACGGCAGCGCGTGGCTTTGGAGATCCTCCTGTCCTGTCGCTCGAGATGGTCAATCCTCTCGATGAGCAAAGGCCGCTCGGGCAGCTCCTGATCATCGGCACGTTCTATGGCGCGACGGCGGCGCTGAAGCCCTTCGTCGGCGCCGACGTGGTGTTTGCACTGCGCGCGCTGGCTCTCGTGCTCCTGCCGGCCTGTATTGCGGTGCTCGGCAGCAGTGGCAGCATCGTCACGGCTTTGAATCCGCGCGTCCTGATCGGGACGATTCGCCGACTGGGCTCGGACTATCTCGTGATCTGGCTGGCGATCCTGGTGCTGGCGTTCGCGGCGTATTTCGCGAGCACCCGGCTGGCCAACACTCTCCTCGGCTTGCCGCTGGCGATCGCATGCCTGATGTACGGGTGGCTCGCGGTGTTCAGCATCATCGGCGGCGCGCTGTATGAGCGCCGACACGAACTCGGGATCGACACGTGGCGCTCGCCGGAACGGGATCATGCCCGGCAGCAGGCCGAGCAGAACAAGGAGCACGATCGGTTCGTCGACGAGCTGTACGGACACTGGCGCGGCGGAGCTTACAAGGAGGCGTTGCAGGCAGCGCAGAATCGGCTGGCCGCGAACCATCACACGCTGAATGAGTATGAATGGTTATGCGCAGACGCTATTGCGCTGGCCGGACCGCAGACTCGCTTCGCGCCTGGCGCAGGACTACGTCACCCTTCTCCTCGGCGCCAAGCGTTACTCGGAAACGCTAAGAGTGGCGCGTCGTCACATCGAGGCCGATCCCGAGTTCCGGCCGGCGACAGGCGCGGAAACAATCCGTCTCGCGAATCTCGCCCGCGACGGAGGCGATCGAGGCCTGGCGCGAGCGTTGCTCGTCGATTTTGAGCGCCACTATCCGGGCGATGGGGCAACAGCAATAGCAGCGGAACTCAGCCGGGCGCTGAGTCGATAACTGCGGACCTACGGACGTCGTGGCACCCGCGGCGTGCCGAGCGCGCAGTCAAGCGCAGCTCGATCCCAATGGCCGAGGTCCGCCGCTGCCTCATAAGTGCTTTGAAGAAAGCTGAGCAGTGTCTTCTCCGGCGAAGCCGCAACGCGCACGGTTTCGTACGGCAGGGTGAACATGCCGAGTTGCTCGTGATACGAAGCCTCGCCGGGCTGCACCGCTGCGTTTCGAAACCCCTCCGGTTCCGGGTAGGCGTAGGAGTAGAAGGCCGCATCATCCACGCCATCGCCTCCAGGCCAGAAACCAGCACTGCTCACTTCGTGCGAGTAGGCCTCCTGCACGACTGCATCCGGCAACCCGGGCGTGCCTCCGCCGCGAAACGGGGCGCGCCGGCCCGAGAAACGTGTCACCGCCAGATCAAAACTGCCCCAGAAGAAATGCACCGGGCTGACCTTGCCGAGAAAGCCGCTGCGGAACAGCGTGAATACCTTCTCGATCTGCACCAGCGCGCGCCAGAAGCGGTGCACTGCCGGCGCGTCGTAGGCCCGATGCTCGTGATCGCGGTCGAACGGAATCGGGTTCGAAACTTCGTTGGGCGTGCGGTTGATCTGAATCTTCAGCTCGAATTTCTCCAGCAGCGCGAAAAGGTCCGTGTAGAAGTCCGCGATCGCCTGCTCGACCAGGGGCATGGAGTTCAATTGCCCATCGTCCAGGGTCACGATCAGCCGATGCTGGACGAAGTCGAAGTCGATCTGGAAGGCGCGCTCGCCGCAGGGGATTGGCCCGGTCGTCAGGCCACGTCCCGTGACGTAGAGCGTCACATGCCAGGAGTGGTTGATCCATGGTGTCTGCGCCAGCCTGATCTTGCCGACGATCTGGGTGCGAAGCTGCAGGTTCGTGCAGGTGTCGCGCCAGGTGCGGTAGGGCAATGCCGGCCAGGTTTCCATCAGTTTCGCGTGCCCGGAATCGACTCGGGCTCGCCCGCAGGTTGCGCCAGCTTCATGCGCTCGATGACACGGGTCCAGTACTTCGGCGAACGCGTGTTGCGCGCCGCTACTGCGTACACAGCGGGCACCACCACCAGCGTCAGCACCATCGACAGCAGCACACCCCAGATTACGACTACTCCTATCGCCTGGCGGCTCTCTGAGCCCGCACCGTGCGCGAGCAGCAGCGGTATCGAACCGAAAGCGCTGCACAGGCTGGTCATGAGCACCGGCCGCAGGCGAGTAAGCGAGGCCTGCTTGACCGCTTCCACGAATTCCACCCCGCGATCACGCAGCTGGTTGGCGAACTCCACGATCAGCACACCGTTCTTCGCTGCGAGGCCCACCAGCATCACGATCGCGATCTGGCTGAAGATATTGATGGACATCCCGTACAGCCACAGGCCGACGATGGCGCCAACGATTGCAAGCGGCACGGTGGTCATGATCACGAGCGGCAATGTAAAGCTCTCGAACTGCGCCGCGAGCACCAGGAACACGATCAGCAGCGCGCCAACAAAGGTCCAGTAAAGTGCCTGGCTCGATTTCAGGTATTCACGCGACTCACCGTCGAAGGCGAGCTTGGCACTGGGCGGCAGCTCCTGCTTGACGGCATCGCGGAAGAACTTGATTGCCTCACCCATCGAATAGCTCGGCGCCAGTCCGGCGCTCACGGTGATGGCACGCAAGCGGTCGAAGCGGTTGAGCTGTGTGGCGGTCGCCGATTCGTCGAGTCTCACCATGCTGCTGAGTGGAATCAGCTCGCCGGTGCGGTCCGAGCGCACGTACAGGTTGTCGAGGTCGTTCGGCGAGGCCCGGTCCTGGCTCCGCCCTTGCAGGATGACGTAGTACTCGCGCCCCTGCTTCACGAACGTGGTCACGATGCGCGAGCCGAGCATGGTTTCGAGCGTGTGACCGATGGTATCCAGCGATACACCGAGATCGGCGGCGCGATTGCGATCCACCGACACTTTCATCTGGGGCTTGCGTTCCTTGTAGTCGGTATCGAGATTGGTCAGTCCCGGATTCTGTTCGGCGCGGACGAGGATCTTTTCACTCCACTGGCGCAGCAACTCGTAGTCCGGACCTTGCAGTACCGCCTGCACGGGCGCGGTTGCACCCCAGTTGAACGCGGTCGGCGTGAACACCGAGGCGCGCACACCGGGCATCAGGGAGGCCTTGCGCTGCATGATCGCCGCAATCTCGCTGGCCGAGCGGGTGCGCTTACCCCAGTCCTCGAGCACGATGAACCCGACCGCGCGGTTGACTTCGCCGCTCCCCGACAAGCCGCCGGGCGCGATGCGCGTGTTGTAGCGCTTGATGTCCCCGTGCGCCGCAGCCTCCGCACGCATGATGTCCTCGAGCTGGCGGGCATAGCGTTCCATGTACTCCATGGTGGCGCCCTCGGGTCCGACCAGCATGACGCGAATGACGCCGCGGTCCTCGTTCGGCGTCGTTTCCTGGGGAAGCTGCAGGAACAGGATCACGGTCGCAGCGAACAGGAACAGCGCACCACCGATGATCGCCCAGGGACGCGCAATCGCGCGTCCGAGCACCCGGCTGTAGCCCCGGCTCAGCTTGGCAAACGCCGAGTCCACCAGCTCACTGGTACGGCTGCGCATTGCTCCCCTGGCGAAGAGCTGCGAGGTCATCATCGGCGTGAGCGTGAGAGCGATGAGACACGAGAAGAGAATCGAGGCGGCAAGAGTGAAGCCGAACTCGCTGAACAGCCTTCCGACTCGGCCCGACTGAAAGGAGATCGGCACGAACACGGCCGACAACACCAACGTAGTCGCGATGACCGCAAAGCCGATTTCGCGGCTGCCGTCGATCGCCGCGAGCAGGCTCTGCTCACCATGCTCGATGCGCCGGTAGATGTTCTCGAGCACGACGATTGCATCGTCGACCACCAGTCCGATCGCGAGCACCATGCCGAGCAACGTCAGGACATTGATGGTGAAGCCGAGCGCGTACATCGCCGCGCAGGCGGCAATGATCGAGATCGGGATGGTCACCGCGGGGATCAACGTGGCACGCCAATTGCCGAGAAAGGCGTAGATCACGACCAGCACCAGGATCAGCGAGATGCCGAGTGCGATCATCACCTCGCGCATCGAAGCCTCGATGAACACCGCTCGATCCACGTGCACCGCAAGCTCGGTGCCTTTTGGCATGTCGTGGCTGATGACCGCCACTTCGTTGCGCACCGCGCGTGCGACCTCGAGCGTGCTGGCCTTCGACTGCGCGACCATGCCGATGTTGATGCCGGGAATGCCATTGGTGCGCGCCACGCTGCGCTCGTTTTCGGCCGCCAGATCGACGCTGGCCACCTCCCCCAACCGGACGAGATAGCCATCGGCGCCGCGTCCGAGGACCAATCCCCGGAAGTCGTCCTGCGAATCGAGCCCGGTTGCCGTATTCAGGGTGAATTCGCGTAACTGCGATTCGAGTCGCCCCGCGGGCACCTGGACGTTCTCACGCCGCAGCGCGCCCTCGATGTCGCCGACCGTCATGCCGCGGGCCGCGAGCGCCTGCCGGTCGATCCACACGCGCATCGCGTAGCGGCGCGAACCCGTCAGGTTCACCCGCGCGACGCCCGGGAGGGCGGCGAAACGGTCGACGATGTTGCGCTCGGCAAAATCGGTCAGGTCGAGCACGTTCATCGTGCTGCTGGAGAGATTCACGTAGATGATGGGGTCATCGTTGGAATCAGCCTTGGCGATCTCCGGTGGATCGGCCTCGACTGGAAGGTCGTCAATCACCCGGCCGACGCGATCGCGAATGTCGTTCGCCGCCTCGTCGACGTTGCGTTCCAGGTCGAACTCCACCGTGATGCGCGAGCGCTCATCCGCACTCGAGGAGCGGAGCTTATCGATCAGCTCGACGCCGGCGATGCGATCCTCGATCGGCTGCGTGATCTTGGTTTCGACGATCTGTGCAGATGCGCCGCGGTAGTTGGTATCGATGGAGACGATGGGCGGATTGATGTCCGGGAACTCGCGTACCGTCTGCCACAGCCGGCTGAGGCATACCAGGCCCACGACCACCAGGAGCAGGCTGATGACGATCGCGAACACCGGGCGGTGAACGGAAAACTCGGAAATCTTCATCAGGATCCCTGGCCGCGGCGACGCTCGATAGACTTCTGAGGCGTCCGCGAAGTTTCGGTTGCTTTGGCCTTTTGCGCCAGTGGCTCCTACAATGGATCGCCTCACAGAGCCTGCGCCGATCGGCACGATCCGCCGGCCCCGTCCACGAAGTCAAAACAAGAGCATCAGGGAGAACGTATGCGTCCGTTCAACTTCTCGCCCCTGTGGGTGCGCTGCGCGGCCTTGTGCCTGCCGGCGCTGTTGGTACTGGCCTGCCAGAAGAAGCCGGAAGCGCCCGCACCGGCCGCCGAGCCGGCCAAGAAAGAGCTCGGTGCGTCCGAAGGCCAGCTCGACATCGTGGCGTGGCCCGGTTACCTCGAGCGCGGCGACACTGACAAGAGCTACGACTGGGTAACGGGTTTCGAGAAATCGAGTGGCTGCAAGGTCAACGTGAAAGTGGCCGGCACCTCGGACGAGATGGTGTCCCTGATGACGCAAGGCGGCTACGACCTCGTGACTGCATCGGGCGACGCTTCGCTGCGCCTGATCCGCGGCAATACCGTACAGCCGGTGGATGTGAGCCTGATTCCGAGCTACGGCACGGTCGACAAGCGCCTGCAGGAAGCACCCTGGCACTTCGTCGACGGCAAGCACTACGGGACACCTTACCAGTGGGGACCGAACGTCCTCATGTATAACACCAAGGTGTTCAAGACCGCGCCGACGTCCTGGTCCGCAGTCCTCGAGCCGCAGAAGCTTGCGGACGGCAAGCCCAACAAGGGTCGCGTCCAGGCCTACGACGGCCCGATCTACATCGCCGACGCCGCGGTCTACCTGATGGCAAAGCAACCGGATCTCGGCATCAAGAATCCGTACGAACTCACCGATGCCCAGTACAGCGCTGCGCTCGACCTCTTGCGCAAGCAGCACCCGCTGGTACAGCGCTACTGGCACGACGCCAACGTGCAGGTGCAGGACTTCACGTCCGAGGGCATCGTCGCCTCGAGCTCCTGGCCGTTCCAGGTCAACACACTCAAGGCCAACAAACAGCCTGTCGACAGCGTGGTTCCGGCCGAGGGTGCAACCGGTTGGGCAGACACGACGATGATGCACGCACAGGCTGCGCATCCGAACTGCGCCTACAAGTGGATGGAATGGTCACTGAGCCCGAAGGTGCAGGGCGATGTGGCGGCGTGGTTCGGCTCGGTGCCTGCGGTGCCGGCCGCGTGCGAAAACAACGAGCTGCTCGGAGCCGAGGGCTGCAAGACCAACGGCTTCGAGAACTTCGACAAGATCTGGTTCTGGCGCACGCCCGAAGCGACCTGCGAACAGGGTAGCTGCGTTCCGTACAGTCGATGGTCGACCGACTACGTTGCTTTGATGGGCGGACGCTGACGCGCGCCTCGATCAATCCCCTCTCCCGGCATGCCGGGAGAGGGGCTGGATAATCGGTTGTCGGCGGCCATCGAATTTCAGCAGGTCTCGCGCCGCTTCGGCAGCGTGAAGGCGGTCGACGAGGTGAGTCTCGCGATCGCACCGGGCGAGTTCTTTGCCCTTCTCGGACCATCCGGTTCCGGCAAGACCACTTGCCTCAGGCTGATTGCCGGATTCGAACAGCCCTCCTCCGGGCACGTGCTGCTCGACGGCGCAGACGTCACCGGCGTTCCTCCTTACGAACGCAACGTCAACACGGTGTTCCAGGATTACGCGCTGTTTCCGCACATGAGCGTGGTGGAAAACGTCGCCTATGGTCTGCGCGTGCGAGGCATCGCGTCCGACGAGCGACGCAAGCGTGCCGAGGAGATGCTGGCGCTGGTGCAGCTGGAGGGCATGGGCGAGCGTTCACCGATGCAATTGTCGGGCGGCCAGAAGCAGCGCGTGGCGCTGGCGCGTGCGCTCATCAATCACCCGGCCGTGCTGCTCCTCGATGAACCGCTGGGCGCACTGGACCTCAAGCTGCGCGAGGCGATGCAGATCGAGCTCAAGAATCTGCAACGCAAGCTCAAGATCACTTTCGTTTACGTAACGCACGACCAGGGCGAAGCCCTCAGCATGGCGGACCGGGTCGCGGTGTTCGATCGCGGTCGCATCGAGCAGCTGGACACGCCGCGCGGGCTATACATGCGGCCGCGAACGGCGTTCGTGGCGCGTTTCGTCGGCGGGGCGAACGTGGTTGAAGGTGAACTGGCTCGTCGGCTGAGTGGCACTGCGCGCGCGTTTGCGATTCGTGCTGAAACGATGGCGCTGGACGCAGCGGGCAATACACCCAGGGATGGAACGGTCGGCTGCGCCGCGACCGTGATCGATGTGCAGTATCACGGCGCCAGCAGTCGCTGGCAGCTGCGCACTGACGATGGCTCGACCCTCGCGGTGGTCAGACCGGAGTCTCCCTCCAGTCAGGTCAACTTCGCGATTGGCGGCAAGGTGTACGTATCCTGGCCCGCCAGCCAGATGGTGGCACTGGAAGATGCGTAACCGGACACTCGGCGGCTTCGACGCGATGGCGGTGTGGACATGACCAGCGCCGCAGTCGCAACGGGCACGGCCGGATCCTTCGGGCGCGAAGTGTCGACATTCTTCTATCGGCGCAGCACCTTCTATCTCCTTCTGCTGCTGTTGCCGCCGCTCCTGTGGCTCGGGACCGTTTATCTCGGTTCGCTGTTCGCACTCCTGCTGCAGAGCTTCTATGCCATCGACGAATTTACGGCCACCGTGGTGCCCAAGGTCACGCTCGCAACGTATCGACAGCTCTTCTCACATCCTGCCAATGTCGACATCATCCTGAGAACGCTGGGCATGGCCGTAACGGTCACGATCGCGAGCGCCGCAATCGCGTTCCCGCTCGCGAACTACATGGCTCGCTACGCCGGCCCGCGCATGAAGGCCTTTCTATATGTCGGCGTCATGTTGCCGATGTGGACCAGCTACCTGGTCAAGGTGTACGCGTGGCGGCTGATTCTCGCCAAGCAGGGAATCCTCAGCTGGATCCTGACGACCATCGGTCTCGATCCAGTCCTCGAGACTGCGCTCGCAACCCCGGTGATCGGCGGCCCATCGCTCGCCTCTTCGTACCTCGGCATGTTCATCGTGTTCGTCTACATGTGGCTGCCGTTCATGATCCTGCCGCTCGCGGCCGCCCTCGAGCGGGTTCCACAGTCGATGATCCAGGCGTCCGCGGATCTCGGCGCGCGGCCGGGGCAGACGTTCCGCAACGTCATCCTGCCGCTGGCGCTGCCCGGTCTCGCCGCAGGCTCGATCTTTACCTTCTCGCTCACGCTGGGGGACTACATCATTCCGAGCGTCGTCGGCGCGCCCGGCTACTTCATCGGCATGATGGTGTATCAACAGCAGGGCACGGCGGGGAATATCCCGCTGGCAGCCGCCTTTTCCGTGGTCCCGATCATCCTCATCGCGATCTACCTGACGCTTGCACGGCGCCTCGGGGCTTTCGATGCGCTCTAGACGCCCGCGGGACTGGAATAGCGCCTCTACGAGCCAGAAGCTTGCGGCGTTTGCCGGCCTTGCGTTCCTGCACTTCCCGGTGCTCATCATCATCCTGTATGCGTTCACTACCGAAGATCGCACTTACCAGTTCCCGCCGCCCGGTCTGACGCTGCACTGGTTCTCGGTCGCATTCGCGCGCGAGGACATCTGGGCTGCACTGCGACTTTCGGTGAGCGTCGCCGCAGCCGCGACACTTCTCGCGCTGTTTCTCGGCACGCTGGCGGCTTTCGCGCTGGCGCGGGCGCAATTCGCCGGCAAGAACGTGATCACGCTGTTGTTCGTGCTGCCGATCGCGTTGCCCGGCATCATCACCGGCATCGCCCTGCTGTCAGCGATGCGCCTCGCAGGAGTGCCGGCGGGCTTCTGGACTATTGTTGCGGGTCACGCCACCTTCTGCCTCGTGATCGTGCACAACAACGTGATTGCGCGCCTGCGGCGCCTGCCGAAGAACTGGATCGAGGCCTCGATGGACCTGGGTGCCGATGGCGGCCAGACCTTCCGTTACGTGCTGCTGCCGCAGATCGCGACCGCGCTGCTCGCCGGAGGCATGCTGGCTTTCGCGCTTTCGTTCGACGAGATCATCGTCACGCTTTTCACCGCGGGTCATGAGCAGACCCTGCCGATCTGGTTCTTCAACGAGCTGTTCCGACCCCGCGAACGTCCGATTACCAACGTGGTCGCTGTTGCGGTCATCGCCGTGACGCTGGTGCCGATCCTGTTGGCGTACTATTTCACCCGACCCCGAGAGTTCGACTCGAAGTGATTCGTGTGTGACGTTCGACGTCACGCGACGTCCTTCTGCAACGAGGCTGCCATGCAAACCAAGCTCCTGATCAAGGGCAAGTTCACCAACGGCAAAGGCGATGCGCTGGACATCCTCGATCCGGCCACCGGCAAGGTCATCGTGGAAGTTCCGGAGGCGTCGGAGGAGCAGGTGAACGCCGCGGTCCTGGCTGCCGCCGGTGCACTCGACGGCTGGTCGCGGACCGCGCCGAAGGATCGCGCCACGCTGCTGCTCAAAGTCGCTGACCGTATCGAAGCAGAGGCGGATACGTTCGCCGAGCTCGAGTCGCGCAACTGCGGCAAACCGCTCGCGGCGGTGAAGAGCGATGAGATACCCGCGATCGCTGACGTGTTTCGATTCTTCGCCGGCGCAGCGCGCACCGTGACGGGTGCGATCGCCGGCGAATACCTCCCAGGGTTCACCAGCATGATCCGGCGCGATCCAGTCGGCGTGGTGGCGTCCATCGCGCCTTGGAACTACCCGCTGATGATGGCGGCCTGGAAGTTGTCGCCCGCAGTGGCGGCGGGTAATACGGTGGTATTGAAGCCCTCCGAGCAGACACCCCTCACGACCCTGAAGCTCGCCGAGATCATCGCCGAGCTGTTTCCCGCCGGTGTCATCAACGTCGTTACCGGGCGCGGCAAGACAGTCGGTGCCCCGCTGGTCTCGCATCCTGCGGTGCGCATGATTTCAATCACCGGTGATGTATCGACCGGTGAAAGAATTCTCCAGGCGGCAGCGAAGGGCGTGAAGCGGACTCACCTCGAGCTTGGCGGCAAGGCGCCGGTGATCGTGTTCGACGACGCAGATCTCAAGTCGGTCGTTTCGGGGGTGCGTACCTTCGGTTTCTACAACGCCGGCCAGGACTGCACGGCTGCCTGCCGGTTGTACGCGGGCGCGAAGATCTTCGATCGGCTGGTGGCGGACCTCACCTCTGCGGTCGAATCAATCAAAGTGGGAACGCAGCAGGAGGAAGGCGTGGAGATGGGACCTCTCATCAGCTCGCGCCAGCGTTCGCGTGTTGCCGGATTTGTCGAGCGTGCTGCTGATCTGCGGCACGTCGACATCACGACTGGCGGCAAGACGCGTGGCGGCGGTGGATACTTCTACGAGCCCACCGTGGTTGCGGGCGCCAGGCAATCCGACGAGATCGTGCAGCGAGAAGTTTTCGGCCCAGTCGTTTCAGTCACGCGCTTCAAGGATACGGAACAGGCGATCGCGTGGGCGAACGAATCCGAGTATGGGCTGGCATCGTCCGTCTGGACCAAGGACGTCGGCAAGGCGATGCAGGTGGCAGCACGTCTTCAGTACGGCTCCACCTGGATCAACACGCACTTCATGCTCGTGAGCGAGATGCCGCACGGTGGCATGAAGCGCTCAGGCTATGGCAAGGACCTGTCGCTGTACGCGCTCGAGGACTATTCCGTGCCCAGGCACGTAATGGTGAAGCTCTAGGCAAGGAAACTCGGCGCCGGACTCGAAAGTCCGACGCCGTCTTGCCTTTTTCTGCTAGGCGAGTACGCCTTTCGCCTTCGCCGTGTGAGTGGCGATCGCGTCCATCAGGGGTGGTGACAAGCAGTCATACGGCTGCAGGCCAAGCTCCTTCAGGCGTGAGCGGACCGCGCCCATCTGGTCGGGCTTGGTTCCCGACTCGATGATGGAGGACACGAAAGCGGCGAATTCCGGCGCCGACCAGCCCTTGTCCTTGGACAGCTCCACGTGCACGAAATCGAGCCCATAGAACGGATGGTTCTTGTTCTCGATGCGGCCGTACATGTGTACGCCGCAGCCCGTGCACGCATAGCGCTGAATCGCCGCGCTCGGATCGACGATCTTCAGCTTGTTGCCGTTGGAGGTAACGCTGAGATTGTCGCGACCGACTACAGCGACCACGGAAAACGCGGCGCCTTTCGGCTTCCAGCATTTGGTGCAGCCGCAGGCATGATTGTGGGCGACGTTGCCCTTGATGCTCACTGTTACCGGCGCCGACGCGCACTGGCAAGTAAGTGTGCCACCTGCAAAGTCCTTCGAACCGGGTTGGACGCCCTGGTCCACGGACGGATGAATTGAAACGGCCATGATGGTTTCCCCTTCTCGTTTATCAGAACGTAACCACACTGCGGATTGATTCGCCCGCATGCATCAGATCGAAAGCCTTGTTGATCTCCTTGAGCGGCATCACGTGCGTGATCAGGTCGTCGATGTTGATTTTCTTGTCCATGTACCAGTCGACGATCTTCGGCACGTCCCTGCGGCCGCGCGCGCCGCCGAACGCCGTGCCCTTCCACACCCGACCCGTCACGAGCTGGAACGGACGGGTCTTGATCTCCTGCCCGGATCCAGCCACCCCGATGATCACCGAAACTCCCCAGCCTCGATGACAGCACTCGAGCGCCTGGCGCATCAGGTCGACATTCCCGACGCATTCGAAGCTGTAGTCCGCACCGCCGTCGGTCACCGAGACGAGATGCTGCACCAGGTCCCCGCCCACTTCCTTCGGGTTCACGAAGTGCGTCATGCCGAATTTCTCGGCGAGGGCCTTGCGCCGCGGATTGATGTCCACGCCGACGATCTTGTTGGCGCCCACCAGACGCGCACCCTGGATGACATTCAGCCCGATGCCCCCGAGCCCGAACACGACTACATTCGCGCCGGGTTCCACCTTGGCGGTGTTCATCACTGCACCGATGCCGGTCGTCACTCCGCAGCCGATGTAGCAGACCTTCTCGAAGGGCGCGTCCTCGCGGATCTTCGCGACCGCAATCTCGGGCAGCACGGTGTAGTTCGAAAAGGTCGAACAACCCATGTAGTGATGCACCATCTTGCCGCCGATCGAGAAGCGGCTGGTGCCATCGGGCATCACGCCCTTGCCCTGAGTGGCACGAATCGCCGTGCACAGGTTCGTCTTGCCCGACAGGCATGACTTGCACTGACGGCATTCCGGCGTGTAGAGCGGAATCACGTGATCGCCCTTCTTCACCGACGTGACGCCCGGACCGACGTCCACGACGATCCCCGCCCCTTCGTGCCCAAAGACCACCGGGAACAGTCCCTCGGGATCGGCGCCGGAGCGCGTGAACTCATCCGTGTGGCAGATCCCCGAGGCCTTGATCTCAACCAGCACTTCTCCGGCCTTGGGGCCCTCGAGGTCGACCTCCACCACTTCCAGCGGTTTACCGGCAGCGTAGGCAATGGCTGCTTTCGACTTCATACGTTTTTCTCCTCAGGCGGCTGCGGCAAGTGCACCGAATCACGTCGATGCCAACATGCCTACATCGTTGAGTCTTTTGCCGCCGGTGCGATCAGGTTGCCGTTATCGACCAACGGGATCCTGTAGCTCGCCAGGATGGCGTTGATCTCCCCGCGATGACTGGCGATCCAGGCGTCAAGAGTGTCTTTCCACTCCTTCTCGCCGAATCGCACACCCATCGAAATCTCGTAGTCGAACGTGATACCAGGATCGGGTTTGAAGGCGACAGTTCGCCAGGCCTCGCCGCCCTGGTGCCGGCCGGCAAGATAACCCGCGATCGGCCCCCAGACCACCGCCAGGTCGATTGTGCCCGCAGTCATATCGCGCTCGACGATCAGCGCCGGATTCTCGTGTACGTCGCCACTCTGTCGCGTGTAGAACACTCCCTGATCGAGCAGCTTGTTGCGCAGCAGCCAGTCGACGCCGGGCGAGCCTGCAAACGCCCCGATCTTGAGCGCATGCAGCTGCTCGGGGGCGAGCTTCAACAGGTCATCCGGACTCTGGACCTGCGCCAGCTTGCCACCCGATGGCAGCACCAATGCGTACGTCGAATGCATGTAAGGCTGCGTCGTGGCGGTGAGCTCGTAGCCTTTCGGCACGCCGATGATGACGTCGCATTTGTATTGATTCGTGCTTTCGTCCTTCATACGCAGCGTGTTGCGTACGAAGCCCATGCGCTGCGGGAAGAATGTGTACTCAAGTTGCCGGCCCAGATCACCGGCCAGCCTGGCGGCTATGCGGTTCTCGTAGCCTTCACCGGTGGTATTCGACTGCGGCATGCTGTCTGGGTCGGCACACACTCGCAACGTGCCCGCGGAGTCTTCTGCGCGCGCCAGCCCCGCGAGTGCCACGCAGGCGCACATCAGCGAGACTGCCGTTGCACGTCGTAGACCACTGCCCATGTGAGATCTTCAGATCGGCCCGTCGACCGCTAGCGGTCGACAGCACTCATTTCTGCTCTTCAATCGCAGACAGGTGCCCCGGCTGGATTTTCCCATCGGAGCGACCTTTCAGGTACGCGTAAAGATACTCCCAATTCTTGTTGATCATGTCGCTGGTCGCAAACGGCGGCATACCCTTCTCCGGGTTGCCCTTCATCAGTTGCTCGTGGAATCTCTCTTTCGTGATGGTCTTGAACGACTCGATCAGCGACGGCCCCACCAGACCCTCCTGGGTCGGGCCGTGGCAGCGATCGCAGGCCATTGCGCGCCAGGTCTTCCAGCCGGCCAGCGTATTCGCATCTACCTTGTTGCCGTCCTTCACGGTGTAGAGCGGGCCCTGCTGCTTGGATGTCGTCGACGACGCCGGATCCGCCATGAGCGATGTCGAAACCAGCAGCGCAAGCGCAATGAGCGTGACCAAACCGCGTCTCATCATCACCCTCCGGACAAAATTGCGGCCTGCCACGCTCCCAAGGAGCGTGGCAGGCCGTAAGGTTTGATATTACCGCGACGCCGTCTTGGTCGAAGACCCGCCGGGCAGTGAGAACACAAACAAGGAGCCGCCAAGAGTCGTGAACTTGGCCAGGTCCTTATATCCGCCGACTGCACCCAGACCATCAGTGTCCTTGGTCAGGCCGGCCGCCATGCCGATGCCCGCCCATCCACCGATGCCTGAGTAGATGCCGACGTATTGTTTGCCGTCGTACTGGTACGTGAACACGTTGCCGATGATTCCGGACGGGGTCTTGAACTTCCACAGCTCTTTCCCGTCCTTCGTGCTGACGGCCTTCAGATAGCCTTCCAGCGTGCCGTAGAACACGACGTCGCCCGCAGTCGTCAACGCACCGGACCATACCGAGAAGCGCTCGGGCTTGGACCAGACGATCTTGCCCTTGGCCGGATCCCACGCAATGAAGTTGCCCATGCCGCCGTGGCTTTCCGGCGCCGGGAACATCGTCAGCGTGGCGCCGACGTAGGGCTGACCCGCCGTGTATTCGACCTGGAACGGCTCATAGGTCATGCACACATGGTTCGTCGGAACCATGAGGAGGCCTGACTTGACGTCGTAGCTCGCCGGCTGTTGATCCTTCGATCCCAGCGCCGCCGGGCAGATGCCCTTGACGTTCACGTCCGGACCCGTCGTCTGCGGCGAATAACGCTTGTCGACGATCGGACGTCCCGTCTTCATGTCGACCTTGGTCGCCCAGTTGACTTTCGGGTCATACTTTTCGGCCACGAGCAGTTCGCCCGTTGCACGGTTCAGCGTGTAGCCGAAGCCGTTGCGATCGAAGTGCACCGCGACCGGTGTCGACTTGCCGTTGATCGTGGTGTCGAGCAACACGACTTCGTTGATCCCGTCATAGTCCCACTCATCGTGCGGCGTCATCTGGTAGACCCACTTCGCCACGCCCGTGTCGAGGTCGCGCGCCCAGATCGTCATCGACCACTTGTTGTCGCCAGGACGCTGCGCCGGATTCCAGGTACTCGGATTGCCGGACCCGTAGTACACCAGGTTCAGCTTCGGATCATAGGAGTACCAGCCCCAGGTGGTGCCGCCGCCGATCTTCCACTGATCACCCTGCCAGGTCTTGAGCGAGGAGTCCTTGCCGACGGGCGCCATCTTGCCGTCCGTCCAGGTCATCGTCTTGGCAGGATCAATCAGCATTTCGGCATCTGGCCCGGTGCTGTAGCCCTTCCAGACCTGCTTGCCGGTCTTGACGTCATACGCGACAAGGCGGCCACGCACGCCGAATTCACCACCGGAAATACCGGTGAGCACTTTGTCCTTGAACACGTGCGGGGCGTTGGTGTTGGTCTCGCCCTTCTTCGGATCGCCGTTCTTGGCAGTCCATACCACTTTGCCGGTGTTGGCATCGAGAGCAACGAGCGTCGTGTCCGCCTGTTGCAGGAAGATCTTGCCGTCACCGTATGCGAGACCGCGATTGACGGTATCGCAACACATCACCGGAACAACATCGGTGTCCTGCTTCGGCTCGTACTTCCATTTGAAGCTCTGGTCCTTGAGGTTGACCGCAAACACGTTGTTCGGGAACGGCGAATGCACGTACATGGTGTCGCCTACCACCAGCGGTGAACCCTCATGACCACGCAGCACGCCCGTCGACATCGTCCATGCCACCTGCAGGTTCGCAACGTTGCTCGCATTAACCTGCTTCAGGTCGCTATAGCGATGATTGGCGTAATCACCGGCCTGGGACGCCCAGTTGGACGAGGAGCTCATGGCTTTTTCGAGATCAGTCTGGGCTACAGCGGTGCTCGCATACGCCGCCAGCGCGAGCATGCCTGCCCCAAGAAACACGGAACATCGTTCGTACTTCATATTCCCCCCTTCGCGGAAGATGACCATTCCAATCGCCTTTTCAAAGAGTAGCTACGTAGTGTAATCGCTTAGACATTAGTTTGGACGCATATCAATACACCCATGGCGTCGCCGCGACAACCTGTCCGCTGGAGCAGGTCTCCGGTGCGGCGTACGATCGGCGCGCCGCCCCCCACCAAGCGAGGTCGAAGATGGCGAACCGAATCCTTCGAGCAGCCCGCACGGCTGCCTTCGCGCTCCTCGGCGCAGGCGCCGTATGCGTGGCGGAGACACCCCCTGGCGACTGCACCAAGCAAGGCTTTCCGACCCCGGCCCGCGTCGAGTTCGTTCAGGAATGCATGATGAAAAGCGGCGGTGAGCTCGGCAACCTCTATCAGTGCTCGTGCGCCATCGACTGGATAGCCAAAGAGGTGAGTTACGACGACTTCGTCGAGTGGGAGACGTTTGCGCGTAATGCCTCCATGGCAGGCGAAAGAGGCGGGGTTTTCCGGGACACCGACGAGGCCAAGAAGGAAGGCAAGCAGTATCGGGACCTCGAAAGTGAGGCTTATCAGGCCTGCGGGGTTCGGCTTCGAAAATAGGCTGACTGGGGGACCGCGAGCGCCATCAGTGTTTCGAGGCCGGTGGCGTCGGACCGAGAGCGACGCCCCAGGGCGATTGCCCAACGGGTATGGTCTTGGTGACGCGCAAGCTCGAGGTATCAACGACGCTGACATCGTTCGACGGTCCGTTAGCGGTGTATAGGGTGCGGCCGTCCTTTGACAGGGCGATGCCCCACGGTCGAGCGCCGACTTTGACCTCTTCAAGAAGCTTGCGAGTCGCTGGCGAGATGACCGCGACCGTCCCGCCGCGGCCTGTGCTTACGTACAGGCGATCGCGTGACGCATCGAGCAGCACTGCCATCGGACGAGCCTCTTTGCGCAATTCCATCCAGCGCTCGACCGGCGTTCCGCCCGGTACCGAAAGTCGGTACACCGAGCTGTCAAACTCGCCCGACACATAGGCAGTCCGACTGTCCGGCGTAAACGCGACATCACGTGGGCGCTTGCCCACCGGCACGGAGCGCAGAACTTTGAAGGCTTGCGCGTCGATGATCGCAACCGCGTTGTCGGACTCGTTGGTCACCAGCACCCATTTGCCGTCCGGCGAGACGCGCACGCCTTCCGGCTCGCGTCCGACAGAAATCTGCGCCTGTATCTTGCCGCTGTCCGTGTGCAGTACTGAGGTCGTCGCCGCGTCTTCGTTGGTGATGAAGAGCAGCTGCCCATCGGCGCTGAGGTCGAAGGTTTCCGGGTCCGATCCAGCCTTAAGTACGCCATGCAGCTGGAGCGTGGCCGTGTCGACCACAGCGATGCCGTCCGCCTGCAGATCGCGTTCGAGCTTTTCGCATTCTTCATCGGGAACGCTCGGCGGACACTTCGGCAGGCCACTCACCGCGACGTAAAGCCTGGAACCATCCTTGCTGAGCTTGAGGCCGCGCGGGCGCTTGCCCACGTTCACGGTCGCAATGACTGCGGCCTTCGCCGTGTCGATGACCGTTACTGTCTGACCATCTTCGTTGGACACGTAGGCGCGTTCGGCACCCGCAAGGAACGGCAGTTGCGCCAGGAACACAAACCAAGACATCCGAGTTACGAAGGCCGACACACGCGAGGATTCGCAGTTTTGCTTGGACATGGTGCTAGACTCTGCCGCGCTGAGATCGGTTCTGTGAGTAGCCACGAGGTTTTGTAGCCTTGTAACAACTTTAACCGCTTAGGTCACGAGGGGGACTCGTCATGAACGTTCGCAGAGTTGTTTTTGCGTGCGCCGGTGCGCTGGGACTGACGTTGGCGTCCCAGGGGGCGGGCGCATTCGGCATGATGGATGTGGGTGAATGGAAGGTGGAGTTCAGTGGAAACGTCAATGGTTTTCTGAGCAACGTCGACTGCAGCTCGGATACCACCGGGCCCGTCCTGGGAGGACTCGCTTGCGGATCAATCTCCGGCGCTGACTACCAGGACACCAACATCCGCACCGGCCTCCTGCCATCCTGGCTCGGATTTCATGCGGAGAGGACCGAGGGCAGCACCAAGTACGGTGTCACCATCGGCTTTCAGCCGGGCATCGATGGCGCCAATCAAGGTGGCCGCGCCATTGATGGTGGTCTCGGGCTAAACGCTTCGAACTTCCGCCAGGTGTTCCTGGAGTGGTCCGGCGGCTGGGGCGGCATCAAGATCGGTCGCGATCTGGGCATCTTCGGTTCGGACGCGATCCTGTCCGACATGACCCTGCTCGGCGTCGGCACTGTCTCCGATCTCACGCGCGGCGGCGGCAACACGTCGTTGGGCCGCATTGGCGTCGGCTATGTGTACGCGGACTGGAAAGGCCAGATCCAGTATTCGTCACCGAAATTTGGCGGCTTCAGTTTCAACCTGGCAGTGGTTGATCCGTGGGGTCTCGTCGATCTGTCCGGCGCGAGCAGCAGTGCTACCGACTTCAATCAGGAAGCTCCCGACTTCCTCGGCAGCAATGGCTGGGAAGGCAAGGTCAATTACGCCTGGGAAGGTGATTTCAACGGAAAAGTCTGGGCGAGCTTCATCTATCAGAAGGTCGAGAGTTCCACCTTCAGTGGGGAAACCGCCAAGGGTTATGACATCGGCGCCAAGGTCGGATTCAAAGGCCTGGAGGGCGTCGGCTATTACTACAAGGGCGACGGGGTTGGCACGACCGACTTCCTGTTCGACGCCATGGATGTCTTCGGCAACATGCGAGATTCGGACGGCTACTACGTGCAGGCCACGTGGAAGATCCCGGGTATCGGCACCAAGATCGGCGCGAGCTTTGGCGCGAGCAACCTCGATCAGACTTCGGCGGAGGCAGGCATTCCGGTGCTTTCGGACCTCGTGGAGAAGAACGAGTCGTATGTCCTCGGGATCTATCATCCGATCACGAGTGCCTTGAACCTGGTCCTCGAGTACACGAACACCGAGTCGACGTCGCACAGCGGCAACAAGGCGAAAGAAAGCGCGATAGCCTTCGGCGCGATTCTGTTCTACTAAGAAGTCTGATTCAGACAAATAGTCGCTAGGCTGAGAGTGGTGGCGCCTCAGGCGCCGCCACTGTCCTTGAAACGGGGAATGCAGGGTGAGACTGCAGATGACGACGAGCGGCACGCGATCGTCGCGACAGAAAGACCGCTCTCAGAAACTGGAACGATGTCCTGAGCGCCAGACCTCGTCGGGCCGCTGCAAAGCGGTGCTGGCCTGGGGTCTGTTCGCGCTCACGTTGGGTGCTGCCGCGTGGTCGGCGAACGATGCTCCGCAAGGCACGGTGTCGCTTTGGACTGGGGATGATGAGTGGGTGAGGATCGAGCCTCAGGACAAGGCTGCGACTGTGCCAAACGATCAGCCGGTTTCCCTGGACGGCGCTACAGTCGTGCGCTCCCTCAGCGCGCTGCGAATTCGTATCGTCGATCCCGACACCGGCACGGAAGTTCAGCACACTGCGTTCACTGCAGATGAGGTTGGGCGTATCGCCTCCTACGTGACTTCGGGACTCGCGAAGGCAGGCCCGCGGCAGGACGTGACGTTCAGCACCATCGGCAGTCATTCTCGCGGTGTAGGCAGTTCGATCAAGGATCCGACCGTCAATGCCGGGCGGATTTTCTACCAGGGCGGAAAGCTCAACGTGATCTTCGGGGAGCTGCAGTCGAATTACCGCAAGAAGAATATCTACGGGCAGAGGGAGGATTTCACTCCACGCCGCCAGGGAACGCGCGAGAAAGCCAGCAAACAGAAACTGGCGCTTACATTGGTACCCGGAGTCGCGCTTCAGTCGACGCCAAGTGGCGTACGCGACGATTGGGCGACGATCGATCTTGCCGTTGCCGGCGCACAGACCGTCGCAACATCCCCGGCCGCAGCGGCGACAGCGGCGCAGGCACCATCGGCTTCACCCGCCCCCCAGCCAGGTCCGCCGCCGGCAGCAACCGGAGCTGCCGCAACAGTGGCTCCTGCAGCCGCGGGCGCAGCACCCGCGCCGGCACCTGTAGCTGCGCCCACTGCTCCCGCAGCCGACAGCAAGACAGCGGATCTCGAGCGTCGCTTGCGCGCGCTCAAGGAAATGAAAGACAAAGGTCTCATCACCGAAGAGGCGTACAACGCCAAGATGAAAGAGCTGCTTTCCGAGCTGTGAGTCACTTCGACTCACAGCGTGCTAGGTCGCAGCGCAGACTGGGCCACAATTTTTTCCGTGGCGCAAACAGCTAATTCGCGTCCTGCCAAAAGGGACGACAAGGGGGATTCCATGACGCGTTCACGCTCAGGTTTCAGTGCGCTGGCGGCTTCTTGCGCCGGCCTTCTACTTCTGCTTGCACAGGCGAGCAGTGCCGATAGTGTCAGTCAATCGATGCTCGACGGCGCAGCGAAGGACTCGACCAACTTCCTGCACACCAACGGGAACTACGATCAGACGCGCTTCTACCCGGCATCGCAGATCACCCGTGCGAATGTGAAGAAACTGCGACCGGCCTGGGTATTCCAGACCGATGTGGTGGAGTCGATGGAGACCACGCCGATCGTCTCGGGTGGCGTGATGTACGTGACGACTTCCTTCAATCACGTTTACGCCCTCGATGCAGCGAGCGGCACATCGCTGTGGCACTACAAGCACAACATGGGGCCGATCACGACCTACTGCTGCGGCCCCAACAACCGCGGCGTCTTTGCCTACGGCGACAAGCTCTACATGGGCACGCTCGATGCGAAGCTCGTCGCACTCGACGCCAAGACCGGCAAGCTGGTCTGGGAACAGCAGATCGCGGATCCGGAACTCGGCTACAGCGAAACCATGGCGCCCACGGTCGTGGACGGCAAGGTTCTCATCGGCACGAATGGCGGTGAGTACGGCATTCGTGGTTTTGTAAAGGCCTACGACGCCGACTCCGGCAAGCTCCTGTGGACCTTCAATACGACCCCCGAAAACTCGGTCGGGGTATGGGCCACTAAGGATGCCACCGGTCGTGACATGCATCGCGACATCAAGGCCGAAAAGGCGGCGCTGAAAAAACTCGGCGATCCGTACAAGACCCTCGGCGGCGGTGTGTGGCAGAACATGGCCGTCGATCGCGAGACCGGAGTCGTGTACTTCGTCGCCGGTAATCCGTCGCCGGACCTGTACGGCGCCATCCGCCCCGGCGACAACCTCTACACCAACTCTCTGGTGGCAGTCGACCTCGCGACGGGCAAGTACAAGTGTCACTTCCAGTACATTGCGCACGACGTGTGGGATCTTGATGCAGTCAGCCCGGTGGTCATTGCGCAGGTGAAGGATGCGAGCGGCAAGACGGTCAAGGGATTGCTCCATGCCGGCAAGACCGGCTACGTCTACGTTCATCGCGCCAGCGATTGCAGCCTGATCCGTTTCTCCGACCCGATGGTCTCGCAGGAAAACCGCTGGGTGCTGCCGACACCGGAAGGTGCACGCATGTTGCCCGGCGCGAACGGCGGCGTTGAATGGTCGCCGATAGCTGTCGATGCGTCACAGAACACGGCCTACGCGATCAATCTGCATCAGCCGATGACCTACCACGTCGAGGAAACGCCGTATCCAGGCGGCAAACTCTGGCTGGGTGGCGCATTCAAGGTCATACCGAGCGAGGGGCAGTCCGGCAACATCTCGGCCGTCGACTACAACTCGGGCAAGATTCGCTGGCAGGTCAAGACCGAGCAGCCAATGATCGGTGGAATCCTGGCAACGGCAGGCGGCCTCGTCTTCACCGGCGAGGGCAACGGCTGGTTCAAGGCCTACGATTCCTCGACGGGCAGCGAGCTCTGGCGCTTCCAGTGCGGTGCAGGCGTGAACGCCCCGCCCGCCTCCTACACGGTGGGTGGCAAGCAGTACATCGTCGTAGCCGCTGGCGGAAATGTGCAGCTGGACTTCAAGCGCGGCAACAACATCTTCGCCTTCTCGCTGTCAGATTGACCCAGGGTAGGTAGGGTTGATCGCGCGCGGGTGGTCCCAAAGGGATCGCCCGCGCCTTACTGCGCGCGCCGCTTCCAGTACCTGAGCACGGTAACCCTGGCGAGATGAGAACTATTCGGATTGCACTATCCCTATCGGCACTCTCGCTCTTTTCATGGCAGGCGCCAGCCGCGACCGATGACGCGTTTGCTCCGGTGCAGGCCACCCTGCAGGCGTGCTTTGCCTGCCACGGCGACCGTGGCGCCGCGCCGCTGCCGCAGAACCCGATCCTGGCTGGCCAGGAGTTCTACTACCTGTATGTCCAGCTCAAAGACTTCAAGAGCGGCCTGCGCAAGAGCGATGTCATGGGTCCGATCGTCCAGGCACTCCAGCCAGACGACCTGAAATTGCTGGCGCAGTACTTCTCCAAGCAGACCTGGCCCGGCACTATCCACGCAGCGGACCCCGCGAAGGCTCCAGCGGTGAAAGCGGCGCTCGATGCCGGCGCCTGCATTGCCTGTCACCTGGGCGATTTCCGCGGCAATAGCCGCGTGCCGCGTCTCGCGGGCCAGAATCTCGAGTACCTCACGCACACGATGCTCGATTTCAAGAGCAAGGCGCGCAACAACGCACCGGCCATGGGCTCATTGCTCACGACCTTCAGCGATGATGACCTTGCCATCCTGGCCGACTATCTCGCTTCGATTACGGTGTACCAGAGCTCGCAGACGGGCGAGATCCGGTGACTCGCAGCAGCTCGACGATCGAAGCGTGACCTCCCGCAGCGGCGTGGTCACCGGCAGTCTTGCCGGCATGGTCTTTCAGCGTTCGTTCCGCGCCGTGTTCCAGGAGTTTTTGCACATTGGCGGTGTGCCCTTCCTCGCTCGCGATCATCAGAGCCGTCATGCCTCGCTTGTCCTGGAGGTCCACGTTTGCTCCGGCGCTGAGGAGCGCTTCGACGGCCTCGACATGATCGTATCCGGCCGCCCACATCAGGGCGGTCAGCTCATTCCCATACCTCTGATTCACGTCAACGCCGTGAGCCAGGATCAGCCGAACGGTTTCCGGATTGCCGGACGCTGCTGCGTACACGAGTGCAGACTTTCCGGTTCGGTCAACGAGATCGGCCTTCGCTCCCCGCTCGAGCAATAACCCGACGAGCGGTGTGCTGCCACCGTAGACCGCGTGCATCAGGGGCGAGAGCAGCTGCTGATCCACGTGATTGATGTCGGCGCCGGCCTCGAGAAGCAGCGTCGCAGCATCGAGATGACCATTGTGCGCGGCCAGCATGAGCGGCGTTGCCTGCTCCACGTTCGCCTGGTCGACCTCGGCACCGGCTGTGAGCAGCGTACGCACAACCTCCGTATGACCTGCGCGAGCGGCCTGGAACAGCGGCGTCGCGCCGACGCGATTGCGTGTCTTTACGGACGCTCCTGCGCGCAACAGTCCCTCAACGGCAGCTTCATCGCCCGCGCGCGCTGCATCCAGCAGTTTGAGATTGAGCTCACGGGAGTCTGGCGGCTCGTCGGCCCCAGCGACCCACGCGACTGCCAGTACCAGCAGGAGAACGAAGCGCGGGTTGAGGCGCAACGCTGCGTGCATCGCGATCAGGCTTCGATGATGCCGTGGCGGATGGCGAGCAAAGTGAGCTCTGATTGATTGGTGACTTCGAGCTTCTGCTTGATGTTGTAGAGGTGCGTGCCGACTGTTGATGCCGACAGGTTGAGGTCTTCTGCGATTTTCTGGACCGTCGCGCCACGCGCCAGGCGCATGAAGACCTCGAACTCGCGCTCCGAGAGCCGTTCGATCGGCGGTCTTGCAGCGCCCTCGATTTCCGCCAACGCGAGCTTCTGCGCCAGCCGCATGTCGATGTAACGACGACCCGCCCCCACGGTGGTGACGGCCTCTACCAGTGCTTCCGGCGCACTGCGCTTGGAGAGAAAACCCAGCGCGCCCTCCCGCAGTGCCCGGCGTGCATGCACAGGATCATCGTGGGCTGAAAGCGCCAGTATCCGAGCCTGCGGATCGCGGGCTCGGATCCGCCGCAACGCCTCCAGGCCACCCATGCCGGGCATGGCGAGATCCATCACGACGACGTCCGGCGCCAGCTCGAGATAGCGTTGACAGGCCACCTCGCCGGATTCCGCCTCGGCGATGACCTCCACCTCCGCCAGTGACTGCAGCAGGAGCCGAAATCCCGTGCGAACCACCGCATGATCGTCAACCAGCAGAACGCGGATCATGTGCTGCCCGCCAGCGGAATCTCGGCGCTGAGACAAACGCCGCGGGATTCGCGATTGGTAATCTTCAGCACACCGCCCAGATGCGTGATCCGTTCCGTCAAGCCGCGCAGGCCAAAGTGTCCGGGAAGCGCCCATTGCTCCGGCAACCCGACGCCGTCGTCGATGATGGTGACGATCATTCGCTCACCGTCAGCGTGCACGTTGATGTCCACCTGCGTCGCCTGCGAGTGACGCAACGCGTTGATGAGCCCCTCCTGCACGACTCGATAGGCGGCGAGGGTCACGCTTGGACCGAGCTCAGCCGAAAGCGCATGTCGGACCGACAGCCCCACTGAGGGATAACGGCGCTGTGAGTCTCGCACCAGGCTCTCGAGAGTTGCGGCGAGCCCCAGCGAATCCAGCGAAAGTGGCGCGAGGCGCGGGATGAGTCCGTGCATCGCGTCGTAAAGGCGCGCAGCTTCCTCGGCAATCAGGCGCGCGGCATCGATCATTGCCGGGTCACGGCCCGTTCCCTGGTTCGCGATGGCGAGTGCCAGGCTCCGGATTGCCGTTACCGACTGACCGAACTCATCGTGCAGCTCATGCGCGATCAGGCGTCGCTCCTCTTCAACATGCTGTTCGACCATGCGCGCCATTTCGCGCCTTTCCTCGAGCTGTGTCTCGGCCTCGAGCGCTTTCCTTTCCGCCTGCACCTTGTCCTGCACTGCCTGCGCCATCCGGTTGAACGCCGTGCCTATCGCCTGCGCTTCGAGAACCCTTCAGGACGGGTAACCGGTACTCGAGATCGCCGCGCTGAATGCGTTCAAGGCCGCGGCTGATGACCGGAAACGGCGCCAGGGTGCGTCCCACCGACCAGAATGCGAGCCCATTCACGATGATGAGCATGATCGCCGCTGCCGCGAGCAGGCTGGTGAGTTCATCCCACGCGTCGAGCACGGCGCGTGACGCGTGGGCCTGCACGATCAGTATCACCCCGCCCGCCAACGGGAATGTGTGCCTGGCCGGGTTCGGTACCAACAATTGCGAAAACCAGTCCGGTGCCGAGCGACCTGCCTTATAGGTCGGTGGCGGCGAGCGATACAGAACCTCTCCGGAGGCCGACTGCAGCGTAATGTCGTTGGCGTGGACGCGACCCAGTTGCTGCAGAAATTGGCGCAGCAGCTCCGGCCCCCCTTCACGCGAGTAGATCGAGGCGAGACGCCCCAGCAGTTGCGAGGCCGCGCGATTGGCCGCCTCGATTTCCTCCCGCACCGAATCCCGGGCGGTCGTGACCTCGCCGGCGATCAGGACGAGCACGAAAGTGGCGGTCAGGCCGGCCACCACGAGGTTCAGGCGGGTTCGCAGCTTCATTTTGGGCTGCTTTTCTCAGGAAGTGGCCACCAATGACCCGATGTTATCAGCGCCGCTCGCCGCGGGTGCACTTCGCCTCGGCCCGACTCATGAAAATCATGACTCTACTTTCATGATGATCCTCTATCGACTGGGCTCACTAGCGCGGAAGATGCTCGTGGCGGCAATTTTCAGGCCGTCGTCAGACCGCCGACTGAAGGAGCGATGTTATGAAGTGGGAAACTCCGCAAGCGATTGATTTCCGGTTCGGCATGGAAATCACGATGTATATCGCCAATCGCTGAAGTAGCCCTGGTGTCAGCCTGCGCGAGCAGGCTGCACCTCTCCGCCCTTGAAGATTCGCGTGCTGGGATCCGCCGCCGGTGGCGGGTTCCCGCAGTGGAACTGTAACTGCCGCAACTGCGCCGGCCTACGCAAAGGAACCGTGCGCGCCCGATCGAGGACGCAGTCTTCGATCGCCGTCGCCGGCAAAGAAGAAACTGCGTGGGCGCTGGTCAATGCGTCGCCGGACATCGCGGCTCAATTGCAGGCCAATCCAATCCTGCAGCCAGCGCGCGCCATTCGCGATACCGCAATCAGCGCAATTGTCCTGGTCGACGGTCAGGTCGATCACACGACGGGCCTGTACATGTTGCGGGAATCGAGCCGACCCTGGCGCATCTGGTGTACTGACAGCACGTACGCGGACCTCACCCAGGGCAATCCGATACTCGGCGTGCTCGCGCACTATTGCGGAGTAGACCGGCGCCGGATCGATCTCGAGGGCGATGGCTTCACGATTGATGGCGTGACTGGGGTGCACTGGCGTGCGCTGGCGGTGGCGAGCAAGCCGGCGCCGTACTCACCGAACCGGGAATCGCCGGTGCCCGGAGACAACCTGGCTCTGCTGCTCACGGACCAGAGCTCGGGTCGAGTTGCGCTTTATGCGCCGGGACTGGCCACCATTGATGGGCACGTCTGGCGCGGCGATGGCGTCAGCTGCTTGTGTACTGGTGGATGGCACGTTCTGGACCGACGATGAAATGATCCGCCAGGAGGTTTCGCACAAGCGCGCGCGCGAAATCGGTCACCTGCCGCAAAGCGGCGTTGGCGGAATGCTTGAATGGCTCGATCGCCTGCCATCGGACACGCGCAAGATCCTGATCCACGTGAACAACACCAATCCGATCCTCGATGAGGACTCGCCCGAGCGCGCCGAGCTCGCGCGCCACGGCGTGGAAGTGGCGTGGGATGGGATGGAAATCGTGCTATGAGCGCGGCTGATTCATCGGCACCAGCCTGGACCAGGCCCGAGTTCGAAGAGCGGCTGCGGGAGAAGGGACGCGCGTATCACATCCATCATCCGTTCAACGTGATGCTGAATTCCGGTGCAGCGAACCCGGAACAGATCCGTGGCTGGGTGGCAAATCGCTACTACTACCAGATCAGTATTCCGCTCAAGGACGCTGCCATTCTCGCCAATTGTCCGGATCGGGAGGTGCGTCGATCGTGGGTACAACGCATTCTCGATCACGACGGCTACGGCGATGACCCAGGCGGCATCGAATCCTGGTTACGACTGGCCGAGGCGGTGGGGCTCGAGCGCGATCGGGTGGAGAAGCTCGTCGACGTATTGCCTGGCGTGCGCTTCGCAGTCGATGCGTACGTGAACTTCGCAAGACGCGCGCCGTGGCAGGAAGCTGTCTGTTCTTCGCTGACGGAGCTGTTCGCGCCGGAGATTCACAAGCAGCGTCTCGCCAACTGGCCCGCGCACTACCCGTGGATCGATCCCGCAGGCCTCAAGTATTTTCAGAGCCGGGTCAGCATCGCGCGGCGCGACGTGGAATTCGGCCTCGCCTTCACACTCGACTGGTTCGATACGCGCGCGGCCCAGGAGCGTGCACTCGAGATCCTGCAGTTCAAGCTCGACGTGCTGTGGCAGATGAATGATGCGATGGCTCTACGCTATGGAACCTCGACATGAATGAGTTTGACGCCGCCGCAAAGCCCTCGATCAGCCGCGGGTTTCGGCTGCAGTGGGAACCCGCGCAGAATGCTCACGTCCTGCTCTATCCAGAAGGGATGGTGAAACTCAATGCGAGTGCGGGTGAGATCCTGAAACGTTGCGATGGCGAGCGCACACTGGCTGAGATCACCACGGATCTGGAGCAGGCATTCGGTGCTACCAACCTGTCCGCTGACGTGACAGCGTTCGTGTCGTACGCCCTGGAGCAAAGATGGCTGGAACTACGAGCCTGAGCGCCCCGCCCAGCCGGCCGGGGCCGCCACTGTGGTTGTTGCTGGAGCTGACCTACCGGTGTCCGCTCCATTGCGTGTATTGCTCCAATCCCACGGATTTCGCACAGATCGAGCAGGAGCTCGGAACTGACGATTGGATACGTGTGCTGCGAGAAGCTCGCGCATTGGGTGCCGTGCAGCTCGGGCTGTCGGGCGGCGAGCCGTTGATGCGCGACGACCTGGAGACGATCGTCGCAGAGGCGCACACGCTTGGCTTCTACACGAATCTGATTACATCCGGCGTCGGCCTCAATGAAACGCGCATCAAGGCGCTCAAGGACGCGGGGCTCGATCACATCCAGCTTTCGTTTCAGGACAGCACCCGGCAGATGAACGATTTCCTGAGCAGCACGCGCACGTTCGAGCTCAAGGCGAAGGTCGCCGCGCTGATCAAGAAGTATGAGTACCCGATGGTGCTCAACGTCGTTCTGCATCGGCTGAACATCGACCATGTCGAGGAGATCCTCGAGATGGCCGAGAGCATGGACGCCGAGTACGTGGAGCTCGCGAATACGCAGTACTACGGTTGGGCCTGGAAGAATCGCGACCAGCTGCTCCCCAGTCGCGAACAGGTGCAACGGGCCGAGGAGACCACCCGGCGCTTTCGGGATCGAGCCGGACAGCGAATGAAGATCTATTTCGTGGTGCCCGACTATTTCGAGCGTCGACCCAAGCCATGCATGAATGGTTTGGGCTCGGTGTTCCTCAACGTTATTCCGGACGGCACGGCCCTCCCCTGCCACGCGGCGCGCATGCTTCCGGGCCTGCAGTTCCCGAACGTGCGAGAGGCGAGCGTCGAGTCGATCTGGTTCGACTCACCCGGCTTCAATCACTTTCGCGGTGATGCGTGGATGAAGGAGCCGTGCCGCAGCTGCCCGGAGAAGACCAAGGACTTCGGTGGCTGCCGCTGCCAGGCCTACCTGTTCACCGGCGATCCGGCCAACGCTGACCCGGTATGCGATCTGTCGCCGCATCATCATCTGGTGCAAGAAGCAGTGGCGCGTGCCGCGCAGCCGCACGTCGAAGAGAAGCCGCTGCTGTTCTTTCGCGATCAACGCAACTCGCGCGCCCTGTCCTCTCAATGACTGAGGTCGCCATTCGGGCGGATCGCCTGACCAAGCGTTACGGCGACACGCTTGCCGTGGACGGCGTCGATCTCCTGATCCAGCAGGGCCGATTCTTCGGCCTGCTCGGCCCCAATGGCGCCGGCAAGACCAGCACGATTCACATGCTCTCAACGTTGATCCGCCCGACTTCCGGCGAGGCGTGGGTAGGAGGGCATTCGGTGCATAAGCAGCGGCTTGCCGTTCGCCGCAGTATCGGGGTCGTGTTCCAGGAGCCGGCACTCGATCGCACCCTCACCGTCGCAGAAAATCTGCGCTTCGCGGGATTGCTCAATGACCTCTCCCGTCCCGAAATCAGGCGACGCAGCGCCGAGTTGCTGGAGCTGTTCGCGTTGAGCGAAAGGCGCGATCACCCGGTCGCATCGCTTTCCGGCGGGATGCGACGCGCACTCGATATCGCGCGCGGCGTGATCCACCAGCCGCAGATCCTGTTTCTCGACGAACCGACCATCGGCCTGGACCTGCCCAACCGACGCGCTATCTGGCGCCACATCGCGCAGCTCCGGGCCCAGCTCGGCATAACGGTGCTCCTGACGACACACTATCTCGAGGAAGCTGCGGACTGCGACGAAGTGGCATTCCTGAGCTCCGGTCGCATCGTCCGCAACGGACATCCACGGGCGCTCATCGCAGAGCTCGGCACATATGTCGTCGAGGTCGAGACCAGCCATCCAAAGGAGCTGGCCCAGGAGCTGGCGTCGCGGTTCGGTTCGGCCCTGATCGAAGGCGAGTGCGTGCAATTCTGCTGTGACCGTGAGCCCGCCGAGCTGGCTGCGCTACAGGCCGAACTGGCCGTGACGGCGCGAGCCGTGCGCTGGCGGCGCCCAAACTTGAACGACGTGTTCCTCTGGGTCAATCAAACGGGGAGCTCTCAGAAGAGAGCTGCGTAACGATGCTGCTGCGCCCCTTTGTTGCCGTGCTCGAACGCGAGGTACTCAAGCTGTTGCGGCAACGCGGACGGTTGCTATCCGCGATGGTGCGGCCGCTGCTGTGGCTGCTGGTAATCGGTGCCGGCTTGAGCGCAGTCCAGGCAAGGCAGGGCGAATCCGGCTACCAGACGTTCCTGGTGCCGGGCGTACTGGGAATGACGCTGCTGTTCGGCGGGATACTGGCTGCGCTCGCCACGGTCTACGACAAGGAATCCGGCGTCATGCGCATGCTCGTGATCGCGCCGATCCAGCACTTCTGGATCGTACTGGCGAAGGCTCTCGGCGCCACGGCGTCGGCGCTACTGCAAGCGCTGCTGTTGCTGGTGATCCTGGCACTGCTCGGGTACCTGAGCCCGCAGATGTCGATTCCCTTGCTGGCAGCCGGACTGCTGGGCACTGCCCTCGCCTGCTCGAGCCTCGGCATGCTGGTGGCGGCGTGGTCGCGCACGCTGGACAACTACGCCACGATGATGAACCTGGTGATCTTTCCGGTCTTCTTTCTCTCCGGTTCGCTCTACCCGGTGCAGCACCTGCCGCAGGCGCTACGCTTCGTCGCCACGCTGAACCCGTTTACCTATGGCGTCGATTTGCTCAAGCACGCGGCAATGGCAGGTCCGGCTGGATCCTACGCGGCGGACTTTGATGTCGCAGTGGATCTCATGGTGCTCATCGGATTCAGCGTGGTCGCACTGCTGATTGCTGGTGCGCGTTTCTCCCGTGACACTGCCAACGAGCCACTCGTGCATCGGCTTGCGAGCACGCAGCGAGACTGAGCCGCCGTTTTCGCCCGCGACCTTCAGAGTTTCCGTCCGACTCATGAAAATCATGAGGCGAGTTTCATGATGCCCTCTATCTCCGTCCACCCGATTCCGATGGAACATGCGCTGTCGCATCGCAAGGAACCTCCAATGCAAGCCTTCTGGATTCTCGTAGCGGCCTGGATCGCAGCTATGGCATCGGCAGAAGCCGTCGCGCAGGAAGCCCAGCCGGCGACCTCCGCCGGATCCGTGGTGGTCACGGCCACTCGCACGGAAAAATCGGCATTCGATATTCCGGTCGCCATCGATGTCGTCGGCGGAGATGAGCTCCGTGCACACCGCCCCGGCGTCGATCTGTCCGAGGGCCTCGGCACCATTCCGGGCATCGTGGTCCAGAATCGCTACAACTATGCGCAGGATCTGCAGGTCTCCGCGCGGGGATTCGGCGCTCGTGCTTCCTTTGGCGTCCGCGGAGTGCGGCTGATCCAGGACGGCATTCCTCTCACCATGCCGGATGGGCAGGGGCAGACGGCTCTGTTCGACATCGGCGGTGCAGATCGCGTCGAGGTGTTGCGCGGGCCGTTCGCGGCGCTTTACGGCAATTCTTCGGGAGGCGTCATTCATCTGATCACTGCAGACGAACGGCGCCCCAACGAGATCCAGGCGCGCGGCTCGGGCGGCGAAGATGGCACCTGGCGCGGCGCAGTGAATTTTTCAGGTCAGTCCGGTGCGCTCGACTTTTCCGGCAACGTGTCGCGCTTTGAGACCGATGGCTTCCGCGATCACAGCGCGGCACAACGCGATCTGGCGAATCTGTGGGTGCGGTATCACGCCGGTGAAGGCTCAACCCTCACGATCCTCGGAAACTATCTCGACCAGCCCGACACACAGGACCCGCTCGGGCTGACTCAGGAACAGCTTGATCAGGATCCATCGCAAGCGGGCACCGGCGCCGAGGCCTTCAACACGCGCAAGACCATTCACCACGCGCAGGGCGGGCTGGTCTTCGACCACAACTTCTCGGACGACAACAGCATCCGCGCACTCGGCTACTACGGCACTCGTCAGGTCGTGCAATACCTCGCCAATCCAAGCGTCGCGATCACGGGCTCCGGCGGCGTCGTGGACCTCGATCGGGACTTCGGTGGCGGTGAATTGCGCTGGCACCACGCGGGACAGCTGGCTGGAGCACCCTACGAATTGACCCTGGGTACCGCGTACGACCGGATGAATGAGCTGCGCACCGGATTTGTCAACGTGCTGGGCGAGAAGGGCGATTTGCGCCGCGACGAGGACGACGTCGTTTACGACTTCGATCAATACCTGATCGCGTCCTGGAATTTCACGAAACGCTGGCAGCTCGCTGGTGGAGTGCGCCACAGCGAAATCAAATATGACTCGGAAGATCACTTCATCGTCGGCATCAATCCCGATGACAGCGGCAGCATCGACTTCGAGGGCACCATGCCCGTCCTGGGCCTCCTGTTTCAGGCCACACCGGACGTTCACTTGTTCGCTTCCGCGGGCAAGGGCCTTGAAGCACCGACCTTCTCAGAGCTCGCCTACCGGCCCGATGGTTTGCCCGGCCTGAACTTCGACCTCGACGCTGCGGACAGCACAAACATGGAGCTCGGAGTGAAGTGGCGCCTTGGCGACCACGCACAGCTCAACACCACGCTGTTCCGTTCCAACACCTCGGATGACATCGTCACCGGGCCGGCTCCGTTCCCCGGCCGCAATACCTTCGTCAACGCCGACAAGACCCGTCGCGAAGGCGTGGAGTTTGCCGCGTCGATGTCGATGCTCGACGCTGCTCTCACGCTTGATCTTGCCTACACGTACACGCGTGCGCGCTTCAAGGAGTTCGTGAACTTTGCCGGAGTCGACCTGTCCGGCAACCAGATTCCCGGTGTGCCGGAGAACGCCGCTTACCTGCAGCTCAACTGGCGACACGCTCCATCCGGTTTTACCACCGGCGTGGAGGCGAGGTGGGCCGATCAGGTATTTGCGGATGATCTCAATTCAGCGGTCGCGGATTCGTATGTAGTCGCCAACTGGCATGCCGGTTTCCGCCAGAACATGACTTCCTGGCAACTCGAAGAGTTCGTTCGTGTCGACAACATCGCCGACGAAAGCTACGTGGGCTCGGTGATCGTGAATGCGGTGAACGCCCGCTACTTCGAACCGGCACCGGAGCGGACCTACCTGATCGGCTTCACGGTGAGCTTCTCGCCCCGGTAGAGAACCGACTACACCGGAGGCACGAGGCCGAGTCGCATCGCGATCCGGAACAGCTGCGCCGTACTGCCGGCGCCGAGCTTCTGTTTGATCGAAGACTGGTGGTTGGCGATGGTCTTCTGGTTGAGCGAGAGCTGCTTCGCGATCTCTTCGAGCCGGTAGCCCTGCAGGAGCAGTTCGAGCACCTCGAATTCACGCGCCGATAACGCCTCGTGCGCGCCCCGTCCGCGTCGGGCGCGCCCAGGGCGAGCGCCTGCGCCACGTCGTGACTGAGATAGCGCTTGCCAGCGGCGACCGCGTGAATGGCATCGACCAGCACGCGCGGCGCGCTCGCCTTGGTGACGTAGCCGGCTGCACCCGCGTCCATCGCCCGCCGGACGAAGATGGGATCCTCGTACATGCTGAAAGCCAGTACACGCGCGTCCGGCCAACGAGTGAGGATGCGACGAATGCCTTCGATGCCGCTGACACCTGGCAGCGCGATGTCCATTACGACCACGTCCGGTCCGAGACTCGAGAACTGCTCGAATACTTCGGAAACGGTCGCGGCCTCTGCGACTACATTGATGCCGCCGCTTTCCTCGAGCAGCCGGCAGTAGCCCTTGCGCACGACCGGATGATCGTCAACCAGCAATACCGTGATCGGCACGCTCATGCGGCGGCTCCCTGCTCGGCATTCGCTGCCGGTATTTGTGCGCGGATGCCAAAGCCCCCGGCCGGCTCGGCTGTGACCTGCAGACGCCCGCCGAGGGTTTCGATGCGCTCACGCATTCCGATCAGTCCAAGGCCTGGTTTCCCGGCGCTGAGATCGGCACCGCGCCCATCGTCCGTCATGCTGAAGAGCACCTCATCGGTGCGCCCAGCGGCAGAGCGCGAGCGCTCCACTCGAATTTCGACGTGCTCGGCGCCCGCGTGCTTCGACACATTCGTCATCCCTTCCTGGAGCAAGCGGTAGACCGTGAGCGCGTGCGGCTCTCCAAGCGCGTCCAGGTCGCCCTCCAGACTGAGCTTGAACTGGATCTGCGGCAATCGGCGCCGCCAGTCATCGACGTACTGCTCGAGCGCGGCCTCGAGACCGAGCTCGTCCAGCCCGATCGGCCGAAGCCTGCGGATCAGATCGCGCACCACCGCGTACACATGGTCCGCGTGCTGAATGATGAGCGGCAGCACCTCGCCAGATCGGCGACTCACCGTCCGGCACCTTGGCCTGAATCGACACCGCATCAACCTTGATGGCATTGAGGTACTGGCCGAGCTCGTCATGCAGCTCTCGCGCCAGGAACTTGCGCTCCATTTCCTGCACGTGGAGGTGCTTTTGCGCGAGCTGCCGATGGTCGAGCAGAAGCTTCGCCAACTGCTCTTCGGCTGCTCGTCGCCGTGCGAGCTCGGCCTGCGCATCGTGAAAGCGTCGCCACGCAAACCAGGTGAGTGACAGCGACAGTGCGAGCAGAGTGAGCACCAGCTCGTCGAGCTGCAGATGCTCGAAGCGTCGCGTGACGGCCAGGACCGACTCGCTCAGCTCGAAATGAACGGCGAGAGTCAGGACCGACAACGTGACGATTGCAACGACGAGCAGGTCGCGCCGCGCTGTCAGTCGTCCCAGATGCCGTCCTGCCTCGTTCGTTTCCGCGACGTTCATCGAAGTGCCTCTGGTTGTCCGGGTGCGATCAATGGCTGTTCGTCCAGGTCCCGTCGGGAAAAATTCCCGATCATTCGATGGGAAACTCTCTGTCGAAGCCACTGGTTCTTATGGAATTCTAGGCTTGTTTCCGAGCGCCTTGCCCGCCGGCAACGCGCTGGGCACGAACATCACTATCTAATGAGTCGACGGAGACATGATGCCACGGCTTCGCGGTAGTGCAGCGATTGTCCTTCTGCTGGGCAGCAACCTGGCCGCGGGTCAATCGACATCGGCCAGCCCGCCGCAGGCGGACAAAGACGAGCTCCTGGGAGAGATCGTCGTGGCGGCACCGTACGGATTCGACATTGCTCGCGATCGCGTGCCGGCCAACGTGCAGACTGCGACGGCAGAGGACTTCAGGCAGTCCCAGGCCCTCGATCTGACCGATTTCATGAATCGGGAGCTGGGCAGCGTCAGCATCAACCAGGCACAAAACAATCCGCTGCAGCCGGATGTCAATTTCCGCGGCTTCACGGCATCACCGCTGCTGGGCCTCGCACAAGGACTCGCCGTCTACGAGAACGGCGTGCGCATCAATGAACCTTTTGGCGACACCGTCAACTGGGATCTGATTTCTCTCTCGTCGATCAGCTCCATCCAGCTCCTCGCTGGCGCCAATCCGGTGTTCGGATTGAACACACTGGGTGGAGCGCTGTCGCTGCGGATGAAGAACGGCTTCAACTACCAGGGCGGCGGTGTGCAAGCCTACGCAGGCTCGTTCGGCCGGATTGGCGCGGTGGCGGAATACGGAGGTAACAACGGCGCGTGGGGTTATTACGGCAACCTCGACTACTTCACCGAGGATGGCTGGCGTGACTTCTCCAATTCCGACGCGCTGCGCTTCTTCGGCGCTTTGAGCCGGCATGAGGCGGACTGGACTCTCGATCTGAGCTTCGCGTATGCAGACACCCAGTTGCGCGGCAATGGTCCAGCACCCGCCGAGCTGCTCGCGATCGACCGTTCCGCGGTGTTCACCTTTCCCGACATTACCGAGAACAACCTGACGCATGTGGAGCTCGAGGGATCACGAAACCTTTCCGACACCTGGAGGATCGGAGGCAACGTGTTCTACCGTTCCCTCGATACCGACACGTTCAACGGCGATAGCACGAATCTGGAGCAATGCGACGTCGGCGGAGAAGAACTGTTGGTCGAGGAAGGCTTCACCGATATCAACGGAGATGGCGAATGCAATGCGGCCGACGATGCGGACATCGAGCCAGTGCTCGATCTGAACGGCGATCCCATCCCAGCCGAACTCGACGGCGAGGAGCTCAATGCGATCAATAATATTGGCCGGCGCGAACAGGAGGGTTATGGCGCTTCCCTGCAGCTTTCGGCGCGTTCCAGCATCCGCGGCCATGAAAACGACTTCACGGTCGGGACGGCGTACAGCGTTGGCGATACCTCGTACCGCTCCACTGTCGAGGTCGCGAGCCTGCTCGAGAATCGCGGCACGACCCGCACCGGAATCTTTGCCGCGCAGTCCATCACCAGCATCGACAGCAAGGTGACGACCGAAAGCTTCTACTTCGCCGACACGTTCAACCTGACCGAGCGCAGCGCACTGACTGTGGCGGGACGCTATGACAACACGCGCATCCGCCTGACGGACCGGACGGGTGAGAACCCGGACCTCAACGGCTCACATGACTTCGACCGGTTCAATCCCGCGGTCGGCTTGACGTTTCATGCCACACCGAAGGTGAAACTGTTCGCGAGTTACAGCGAATCGGCCCGCGCCCCGACTGCGGTGGAGCTCGCCTGTGCGAGCGAGGACGCACCGTGCAGCCTGCCGAACGCATTCCTGGCCGACCCACCGCTCGAGCAGGTCGTGGCGAAGAGCGTCGAAGCGGGCGTGGATGGCTCCCTCGATCATCAACTGCGCTGGCACCTTGGAGCATTTCAGACTGTCAATCACGACGACATTCTGTTTCAGACCACGGGTGGAGCCCAGGCCAACGTCGGCTTCTTCCAGAATGTCGGCGACACCCGCCGCGCCGGGGTGGAACTCAACGTGTCACAGGAGCTCTCGCGCGTCAGCTGGTTCCTCAACTACACCTATCTGGACGCGACCTTCGAGGACAGCTTCGTCGTCAACAGCCCCAACCACCCCGTGTTCGAAGACGATCCGGCTGCGCCGCAGATCGTCGGCGAGGACAAGCTGCAGGTTCCAGACGGTGCAACTATTCCCGGTATTCCGCGACACATGGTCAATGCCGGAATGGACTTTTCGTTCAACGAGCACCTGAGCGTCGGCGCCGACGTGGCGTACCGCACCGGTGTGTATCTGCGCGGGGATGAGGTGAATCTGCTCGACAAGACTACGAGCTATGCGATCTTCAATCTGCACGGCGAATATCGGTTCAGCGACGCCATGGCCATCTTCGCGCGCATCGAAAACCTGTTCGACAAGGACTACGAAACCTTCGGGTTGCTGGGCGAACCGCAGGAGGTCTTTCCCGACTTCACCGATCCGACGCTTCCTCGGTGCTGGACCGCCATTCGGCGCGTGGGTCGGTGTCCGCTTCAATCTGAAATGAGCCACGGACCTCTCAGGTCTTGACTTGACGTACTGAGCGCGAGCGCCGCAGTTCGACCCCGACCCCCTCGCGGATGATTGCGGCGCCGCGCTCGAGCAGGAAGCTGCGAAACGCAGCGGCCACCGGCGAGAGACGCTTGTCGCGCAGGTGGATCACATACCAATCGCGGATGATCGGACCGCCGACGATATCCAGCACGATCAGCTTGCCGGCCTTGAGCTCCAGACTGATGGTGTGCATCGAGATGAAGCTGATGCCCATGCCTGCCATCACCGCCTGCTTGATGGTCTCGTTGCTGCTCACTTCCATAGAGGCGCGAAAAGTCGCGCCGCGATCGCGGAACACCCGTTCCATCGACGCGCGCGTCCCCGAACCCTGCTCGCGGATCAGGAAATTCTCGTCGGCAAGTTGCCGGAGTTGAATCCGCCGCTTGCCGGCGAGCGGATGGTCCGGTGCGGCAATGATGACGAGGGGGTGCTTGGCGAAGGCCTCAGCTTCGGTCTCGAGCTCGCGGGGCGGCCGCCCCATGATCACCAGGTCGATGTCGTTCGCCGCCAGTTCCTTGATGACTTCCTCACGATTGCCCACCGAGAACTTGATCGTGATCTCCGGGAAGGCGGGCGTGAAAGCGCGCAGAAGCGATGGCGCGAAATACTTCGCGGTGCTGACCGCACCCAGCTTGAGCACTCCGCGCTTGAGTCCCCGCATCGCGGACAGGGTTTCGCCGGCCTCGCGCAGCAGCTCGATTGCCTGGATCGCGTAGGGCAGCAACTCCTCGCCAGCAGCGGTGAGATGCAGGTTGCGTCCCATGTGCTCGAACAGTGGCAGGCCGACCTCCCCCTCGAGGAGCTTGAGCTGCTGTGATACCGCCGGCTGCGTCAGGTGCAGCTCTTGCGCTGCACGCGTGAATGACAGGAGTCGTGCGACCGCAGCAAACGCGCGCATCTGTCGCAGGGTGACGTTTCGCATCGGCTGCTCCCAAGATATCTATAAGGGTTCTTTATAGCACGGCGAAGAATTTCTAACTGGACCTAATAGTGCTCACGCAAGCACGATCGGCCCCATTCAGGCAGGGGACTACCAGCATGAAACGAATCGAGAAGCGCACGACACCGAGAACCGCGGCCGAGCGCTACAAGGCAGGCGTGCTCAAGTACGCCGAGATGGGCTACTGGCAGGGTGATTACGAGCCGAAGGATACGGACATCCTCGCCCTCTTCCGCATCACGCCACAGGAAAACGTCGATCCCGAAGAGGCGGCCGCCGCGGTCGCGGGTGAATCGTCAACTGCCACCTGGACGGTCGTGTGGACCGACCGGCTCACGGCGTGCGACCGCTACCGCGCCAAGGCCTACAAGGTCGAACCCGTCCCGGGAGCGCCTGGCCAGTACTTCGCCTACATCGCCTACGATCTCGACCTGTTCGAGCCCGGCTCGATCGCGAACCTCACCGCCTCGATCATCGGCAACGTTTTCGGCTTCAAGCCGCTCAAGGCACTGCGGCTCGAGGACATGCGCTTTCCGGTCGCGTACGTGAAAACCTTCGATGGGCCGCCCACCGGCATCATCGTCGAGCGTGAGCGGCTCGATAAGTTCGGGCGGCCGCTCCTCGGAGCCACGGTCAAACCGAAACTCGGCCTGTCCGGCAAGAACTACGGCCGCGTAGTTTACGAAGCTCTCAAGGGTGGCCTCGACTTCAGCAAGGACGATGAGAACATCAACTCGCAGCCCTTCATGCATTGGCGCGACCGCTTCCTCTATTGCATGGAAGCCGTCAATCGCGCGCAGGCCGCGAGCGGTGAAGTGAAGGGCCACTACCTCAACGTCACCGCGGCAACGATGGAAGACATGTACGAACGCGCCGAGTTCGCAAAGGACCTCGGCTCGGTCATCGTGATGATCGACCTGGTGATCGGCTACACCGCGATCCAGTCCATGTCCAAGTGGGCACGCCGTAACGACATGATCCTGCATCTGCACCGCGCCGGGCATTCAACCTACACGCGACAGAAGAACCACGGCATCTCGTTTCGCGTGATCTCGAAGTGGATGCGGCTCGCGGGCGTCGACCATGTTCACGCTGGCACGGTGGTCGGCAAGCTCGAAGGCGATCCGAACTCGGTGCAGGGTTTCTACAACGTGCTGCGCGAGCCGCACAACCCGGTGGACCTGCAGCGCGGAATCTTTTTCGAACAGGACTGGGCCGGCCTGCGCAACGTCATGCCGGTCGCTTCCGGCGGCATCCACGCCGGCCAGATGCATCAGCTCCTCACGTATCTCGGCGAAGACACGGTGCTGCAGTTCGGCGGCGGCACCATCGGTCACCCGATGGGAATCGCTGCCGGCGCGGTCGCGAACCGCGTCGCCCTGGAAGCCATGGTGTTCGCCCGCAACGAGGGTCGTGACATCTGGCATGAAGGCCCGCAGATCCTCGCCGCCGCGGCACGTCACTGCGAGCCGCTCAAGGCCGCGCTCGATACCTGGGGCGAAATCACCTTCAACTACACGAGCACCGATACGCCCGACTTCACCGCCACTCCGACTGCCGCGTGAGTCAAGGAGCCACCATGCGACTGACCCAGGGTGCATTCTCTTTTCTTCCCGACCTCAGCGACGAGCAGATCAGTTCGCAAGTCGAGTATTGCCTGCAAAACGGCTGGGCGGTCGCGATCGAGTACACGGACGATCCGCATCCGCGCAACAGCTATTGGGAAATGTACGGGATGCCGCTGTTCGACATGAAGGACGCGGCACGGATCGCGGTCGAGATCGACAACTGCCGCCGTACGTTTCCCAATCACTACGTCAAGGTGAACGCCTTCGATGCGACTCGAGGTATCGAGTCGCTGCGCCTGTCATTCATCGTCGGACGTCCGGCGCGGGAGCCGGGCTTCGGCCTGGTGCGCGAGGAAGGGCCGGGCCGAAGCGTGCGTTACACGATCCGCTCTTACGCGACAGAGCAGCCCGAGGGCGAGCGGTACTGAGCTGTATGAACACCGCGGCAGAGCAGTTGCAGGACGACGGCATCGCACTCGATGCCGAATTGCGCGATTCGCACGTCAGCGAAGTGCTCGACGCTCTCGAACGCGACCTGATCGGGCTCGCGCCCGTGAAGAGCCGCATCCGCGACATCTCGGCGCTCCTGCTCGTCGATCGGCTGCGCACACGCGCGGGCCTGAGCACGGGCGCTCCCGCGTTGCACATGAGCTTCACCGGCAACCCGGGCACGGGCAAGACGACCGTAGCGATGCGCATGGCGGAAATCCTTCACCGGCTCGGTTATCTGCGCAAAGGTCATCTCACGGCCGTGACGCGCGACGACCTGGTCGGGCAGTACATCGGTCACACCGCGCCGAAGACCCGCGAGATCCTGAAGCGCGCGAAGGGCGGCGTGCTCTTCATCGACGAGGCGTACTACCTCTATCGCCCGGAGAACGAGCGCGATTACGGGCAGGAGGCGATCGAGATCCTGCTGCAGGAAATGGAAAACGATCGCGACGACCTGGTGGTGATCCTCGCTGGCTACCAGGACCGCATGGAGCGGTTCTTCCGTTCCAACCCCGGCCTGTCATCGCGCATTGCTCATCACATCGAGTTTCCCGACTACACCTCGGCGGAACTCTTCGCGATCGCGCAGCTGATGCTCGAGCAGTTGCAGTACCGATTGAGTCCCGAGGCGGTAGCGGCTTTCCGGGATTACATCGAGCGACGCAAGACCCGCCCGCACTTCGCCAATGCGCGCTCGATGCGTAATGCGCTCGATCGCGCACGGTTGCGGCAGGCGAGCCGCCTGCTTGCACAGGGTGGCAAAGTCTCGAGAGACCACCTGATCACGATCGAAGTCGCTGATATCCGGGCAAGCCGCATTTTCACGGATGCGTCCGCGGAGGGCACATGACGCCGGGCACAACAAAAACACTCACCCGCTTCCTGATCGAAGAACAGCGCCGCTTCAACGACACGAGCGGCGGGCTCACCGCGCTCATCAACGACGTACGCCTGGCGTGCAAGCGCATCGCGAGCCTCATCGGCAAGGGCGGTCTCGCCGGCGCACTCGGCAACGCCGGATCGATCAATGTCCAGGGCGAGACCCAGATGAAGCTCGACGTGATGGCGAACGACATCTTCGTGCGCACCAATGAGTGGGGTGGCCGACTCGCGGGCATGCTCTCGGAGGAGATGGACGCGCCCTACCCGATCCCGGAAGAATATCCCCGCGGTGAGTACTTGCTGCTCTTCGATCCTCTCGATGGTTCCTCCAACATCGATGTGAACGTCGCTGTCGGCAGCATCTTTTCGGTGCTGCGCTGTCCGCAGCGTTCGGGTGCGCTCTGCGAGTCGGACTTCCTGCAGGCCGGCGTTACCCAGGTGTGCGCGGGATATGCCATCTACGGTCCGGCGACGATGCTGGTGCTGACGACTGGCCGGGGTGTCAACGGCTTCACACTGGACCGCGAAATCGGCGAGTTCATGCTGACACATCCGGACCTGCGTATCCCCGAGAACACATCCGAGTTCGCCATCAACGCGTCCAACTCGCGCTACTGGGAGCCGGCGGTCAAGCGCTACGTCAACGAGTGCATCGCCGGCACGAATGGACCGCGCGGGCAGGACTTCAACATGCGCTGGATTGCATCGCTCGTCGCCGAAGCGCATCGCATCCTGATGCGGGGTGGCGTGTTCATGTATCCGCGCGATCGCAAGGATCTCAGCAAGCCGGGGCGGCTGCGACTGCTCTACGAGGCCAACCCGATCGGGATGATCATCGAGCAGGCCGGCGGTCGTGCCAGCACCGGCTATGAGCCGATCCTCGGTGTCGTTCCGGAGCATCTTCACCAGCGCATCGGCCTTGTGTTCGGCGCCCGCGCCGAGGTGGAAAGGATCGAGCGCTATCACCGTGATCACAACGAGTTCGAGTACGAGGCGCCGCTGTTCGGAAACCGCAGCCTGCTCAGAGATCCAGCGTAAAGAACACAGGAACTTCCATCATGTCCGCCCGACATCCCATCATTGCAGTCACCGGTTCATCGGGAGCCGGCACGACTTCTGTCATGCGGACCTTCGAACAGATCTTCCGCCGCGAGCAGATCAATGCCGCGTTCGTCGAAGGTGACAGCTTTCACCGCTATGACCGCGCCGAGATGAAGCAGAAGATGGCCGAGGCGCTGGAGCGCGGCGACCACGATTTCAGTCACTTCGGCACCGAAGCGAACCTGTTCGCGGAGCTCGAGAGTCTGTTCCGCAGTTACGGGGCGAGCGGCCGCGGACGGCGACGCAGGTATCTGCACGACGAGCAGGAGGCAGCGCCCTACGGACAGAAGCCCGGCACATTCACTGCCTGGGAGGATATGACCGACGAAACTGACCTGCTGTTCTACGAAGGTCTGCACGGTGCGGTGGTCACCGGCGACGTGGACATTGCCCGACATGTCGACCTGCTGATCGGCGTCGTGCCCGTCATCAATCTCGAATGGATCCAGAAGCTGCACCGCGATAAGGCGACCCGGGGTTATTCAGCCGAAGCGGTGACCGACACGATCCTGCGACGCATGCACGACTACGTGCACTACATCTGTCCGCAGTTCTCACGCACGCACATCAATTTCCAGCGTGTGCCGATGGTGGACACCTCAGACCCATTCATTGCGCGTTTCATTCCGACGCCCGACGAGTCTTCTCTGGTAATCCGCTTCTCCAACCCGCGCGGCATTGACCTCCCCTACCTCCTGTCCATGCTGCATGGCGCGTTCATGTCACGGGCCAACACGATCGTGTGCCCGGGAGGAAAAATGGACCTCGCCATGCAGCTCATTTTTACGCCAATGATCTGGCGTTTGCTGGAGCGCCGAAAGGAGGCCCTCGCGCGGCAGCCGCGCATACCCGCCGCGCGGACACTGGAGGCGACAGATGCCCGGGGCGGATGAGGGCTTCCGGGCCGCCGCTTTCGATCTCGACGGCACGCTCATCGACACCGCACCCGATCTTTGCGCCGCTGCAAACGCGATGCTGCTCGAGTTGGGCGGCAAGGAGCTCGCCGAGCATCGCATCCGCGCCCTGGTCGGTGACGGAGTCGCCAAGTTCGTGGAGCGCGCACTGGAGGAAGGTCTGGGCATGAGCGCGCCTGACGCGGCTCTGCGTTCCGCCGCCGAAGCGCTATTCGCACGCCTGTATGGCGAGCACCTCTTCGAGCGCAGCCGCCTCTATCCTGGAGTACCCGAGACATTGCACCAGTTTGCGAGCGCCGGCATTGCGTTGTGCTGTGTTACCAACAAAGAGAGCCGTTTTGCCCTGCCGCTGCTCGAGGCCGCGCAGCTCGATACGCTCCTTGCGTTCACTCTTTGTGCTGATCGCAGTACCGATCGCAAGCCCAGCCCAAACATGCTGCTCGCTGCGTGCACTCGTCTTGCTGTCAGTCCCGCGGAGCTGCTCTACGTCGGCGATTCCGCGATAGACGTGGTCGCAGCCCATTCGGCAGGTTGTCGTGTCGTCGCGGTCGATTATGGCTACGGCGACAAGCGATCTGTAGAGCAAGCCAGGCCGCACGGCATCATCGGAGATCTCAGGGAACTACTCCTGATGTGCATGCAACCGCTCCCTGCGCGCCGTTCTTCCGGCGCCGTACTTCTCACGGAGAGAGACTATGACTCTTGATCTGCAGGTACCCGCGTCGTCGCGGGCTCGCTTCCGCCCTCTCGACGCAATCAACGCACTGCGTGCACTCGCGATGGATGCTGTCCAGAAGGCGAACTCGGGACATCCGGGCATGCCGATGGGCATGGCGGAAGTTGCCGCAGTGCTTTGGCAGCGACACCTGCGGCACAACCCGGCAAATCCGGGCTGGGCCGATCGCGACCGCTTCGTGCTCTCGAACGGTCACGGCTCGATGCTGCAGTACGCGCTTTTACACCTGAGTGGCTACGATTTGCCGATGAACGAGATCAGGAGCTTCCGCCAGCTGCACTCGCAGACTCCTGGTCATCCCGAATATAGAGTCACGCCCGGTGTGGAGACGACGACCGGGCCGCTGGGTCAGGGCATAGCAAATGCAGTCGGCATGGCGATCGCCGAGAAACTGCTGGCGGCCGAGTTCAATCGCCCGGGCTTCGATATCGTCGCGCACCACACCTATGTGTTTCTCGGCGACGGCTGCATGATGGAGGGGATTTCACACGAGGCCTGTTCACTCGCAGGCACGCTCGGCCTCGGCAGGCTCATCGCGTTCTACGACGACAACGGCATTTCGATCGACGGGCGCGTCGAGGGATGGTTCACGGACGATACCGCGAAGCGCTTCGCAAGCTACGGGTGGCACGTCGTTGCAGACGTTGATGGACACGACAGCCAGGCGCTCGATCAGGCGATCCGCGCCGCCCGAGCAGTCACCGACAAGCCATCGCTCATCTGTTGCAAGACCGTGATCGCTCAAGGGTCGCCGAATAAGGCCGGCACTCACGAGGCGCACGGCGCCGCACTCGGCGAGAAAGAAGTGGCGGCAACCCGCATGGCAATCGATTGGCCGTATCCGCCCTTCGAAATCCCGTCGCACGTCTACGATGCCTGGGACGCGCGCACAACCGGCCGCAGCGCCGAGGCAGCGTGGAAGCGCAAGTTCGCCACCTATGCGTACGCGTACCCGGCGCAAGCAAAGGAATTCGAGCGGCGCACGAAGGGCGAGCTGCCCGCGGATTTCGCTCGTCGCGTGCGCGTGCTCATGACGCAAACCAACCAGAAGGCGCAGAGCATAGCGACACGCAAGGCCTCACAGGATGTCCTGGAAGGACTCGCGCCAGTCCTTCCGGAGCTGATCGGCGGCTCAGCGGATCTCGCCGGGTCGAACCTCACGCTCTGGAGTGGCTCGCGGGCGATCGGCGCCGGCTCTGCGGGCAACTATCTGCACTACGGGGTGCGTGAGTTCGGAATGGCGGCGATCATGAATGGACTCGCACTGCACGGCGCATTCATTCCCTACGGCGGCACGTTCCTGACATTCTCCGACTATTGCCGCAGCGCGCTGCGCATGGCGGCGCTCATGAGGATCGGCACGGTATTCGTGTTTACACACGACTCGATTGGACTCGGTGAGGACGGACCCACGCATCAGCCGATCGAGCACCTCGCGGCGCTGCGGGTCATTCCGAACATGGACGTTTGGCGCCCTTGCGATGCAGTTGAGTCCGTTGTGGCATGGGCAGCGGCGCTCGAGCGCAGGGCTGGCCCCACCAGCCTGGTATTCAGCCGGCAGAACCTGCCCGCACAGAAGCGCTCGATCGAGGCGACGGAGTGCATGCGTCGCGGCGGCTACATCCTCGTAGAGCCAGAGGACACGGTGCGCGCGGTGATCATCGCGACTGGGTCTGAGGTTGCGCTGGCAGTCGAAGCGCAGAAGCTCCTTGCCGCCGAAGGGGTCCCGGTGCGCGTGGTCTCGATGCCTTCGACCAGCGTCTTCGATCGCCAGGAACCGAGCTATCGCAACCAGGTGCTGGTGCCGGAGTTGCCGCACGTCGCGGTTGAAGCGGGGGTTTCGGACTGCTGGCGCAAGTACGTGGGCCGCAGCGGCGCCGTAGTCGGTATCGACCGTTTCGGAGAATCTGCACCCGCGAGCGCCCTTTTCCGTCACTTCGGTTTCACGGCCGAACGCGTGGTTGAAGCAGTGATCGATGTCCTCGCGCTGCGAAAGGCTCGACCACGCCTAACGAAATAGCACCAGTGCTTTCTGGAGCGCGTTCCAGACTCCCCATAAGAGCGGGACACCGACCAGCACCCAGAAGAATGCTGCAGGCCCGTCAAGTCTGCCTTTGCCGATGCCGCTGGCAGTCGGTGCCGCAGTCGCGGCCGCCACGGGCTTGTGCCCGACCAGTGCCGCCGCGACATCGGCCTCGCTCATGTTCCATTTCGAATCCACCGGCCGCACCAGCAGGTTCGCGATCCAACCCACAACCAGCATTGCTGCCAGTACATAGAAGATGGAACCGTAGATCTGATCGACAGGTATGCCCTCGGCGAGTCGTTGGTCATGCATATAGTTGACGACCACCGGGCCGAGGATCCCCGCGGTCGACCACGCCGTGAGGAGCCGGCCGTGGATCGCGCCGACAAAGGGCGTGCCGAACATGTCGGCGAGGTAAGCGGGAATAGTCGCGAAGCCCCCGCCATACATCGACGCGATGATGCAGAACGACGCGACGAATACTCCGAGCATCTTCGCATCGGCGGCGACCGATGCCAGCGCGTAGAGCGCCGCACCCAGCGTAAAGAAGACGAGATAGGTACGCTTGCGCCCGAGCTTGTCGGAAGAGGACGCCCAGAAGATGCGTCCGAAAATATTGAAGAGCGAGATCAGACCCACGAAGCCGGCGCCGACCGCGGCGGCCAGTTTCTTGTGTTCCTCCGTGAACTGGTCGAACGAGACTTGCGGTGCGTTGATCAGGGCGCCGCCAAAGGTTTCCTGGAGCATCGGCGAAGCCGCACCGATGATGCCGATCCCTGCCGACACGTTGAGGCACAGTACGATCCACAGACACCAGAACTGCGGTGTCTTGTGCGCATCCTTAAGGTGCACGCTCCTCGCGCTGATCATGACGTTATTGCTGGACGGCGGCGTCCAGCCGTCCGGACGCCAGCCCAGGGGCGGCAGGCGGTAGCGGAAAGCACCGATGAGCATGAACACGAAATAGACTGCGCCCATTGCGATGAATGTCTGCCACACCCCGGGAGTGGTCGGCGTTTTGAAGGCATTCATCAGCAACGTCGCGAGTGGCGAGCCGATCATCGCACCACCACCGAAGCCCATGATCGCCATGCCGGTCGCCATCCCGCGCCGGTCCGGGAACCACTTGATCAGCGTCGAGACCGGCGAAATGTAGCCCAGCCCGAGGCCGACGCCGCCGATCACGCCCGAGCCGAGCCACATCAGCCACAGCTGATGGGTGTAGACACCGAATGCCGAGATCAGAAGCCCGCCACACCAGCAGACTGCGGAAACCACGCCCGCTTTGCGCGGACCGGCGCGCTCGAGCCACCCTCCCCAGGTCGCGGCCGAGACGCCCAGGAGCACGAAGAAGAAGGTGTACATCCAGCCGAGATCGAACTGGGTCCAGTTGCAATCCGTCGCTGTCAGTGCCCGTACGGTTCCGGACAGCTTGTCGCTGAAAGTGGTTGCGTGTTCCGAGCAACTCGCGAGAGCTGTACCGTCGGGGCCCACGAGCGCGCCTTGCAGCGGCTTCCAGAACACCGAAAACCCGTACGCCATGCCGATGCACAGGTGAATGCAAAGCGCAGCGGGCGGAACCAACCAGCGATTGAAGCCCGCCTTCGCGACGATTCGTTCCCGATCGAGGAGACCGACCGCACCTATCGACTGATCATGCGCAAGCGAACCCGCACCTGTCATGGTGAACTCCCCCTGTCTTGTTCGGACGCGTCGAGATTGTGGCGTCTAGTCGAAGATCGCCAGTTCTTTTCCTTCGGTCGTGTCGAGACCGCGCGCGGAGCCGAGCCCCGTGGCGCCGGCAAAATTCGCGTGGTGGATCTCCGCGCCGGACAGCGTAGCGCCGTCGAGCTTGGCACCGCTGAAATCCACACCCGCAAGTTTCGCCTGCGTGAGATTCGCGTCGCGCAGATCCGCGTCGCGCAGATCCGCATAACTCAGATCAGCGCGCGAGAGGTCGGCACGATTCAGCTTCGCACCCTTGAGCCGGGCATGCGTGAGAATGAGACGGACCAGTCCCATCGGCTGGTTTCCCATGTCCGAACCGCCCTTGGTATCGGAGAGGTCCGCCCTCTCGAGCACTGCGCGATCCATGTTGCCCATCAAGCGCGCACCGTGCAGATCAGCTCCGGTGGCATCTGCGTTGGCGAGCACGCTCGAGTAGAGGCTGCTTTCTGCCAGGTCGGCATTGATCAACGTAGCGTCGCGCAGGATTGCTACATCGAGGTTACAGCCGCGCAGTTTCGCCCTGGTGAGATTGGCGCCCTTGAGACTGGCGCCGAAAAGATTAGCGCCACGGAAGTCGATCCCGGAAAGATCTGCGCCAGGGGCCTCGAGGTTGCTGAGATCCGCACCGGCAGACGCCACACGCGCTTCAATCTCCGCGCGGCTCAGCGGCGCGGCAGTGACCTGCCCGATGAGCAGCGCTGCTGCAATGCCGAAGGAAAAGCGCTGGATTCCAAGGCGAATCATGATGTGTGTCATTCTTTCGGACGCCCTAAATGTGACGCCGTCCGCGTTGCGGAAATTGTATAGGAGATGTCGATGCAACTCACAGACCCGTGGCCAGTCAACAGTATGATCTGACCGGGCAGGCAATCCGCAATGGAGTTGTAGGCACGGGATCCGGACATGCTGAGGGCCCACGGAGTCAGGCGTTTCGCTACCAGACCACTGCTTTGGTCGCAGATGGTAATGCTTGCGCTGGCCTCCATCGCACCCTGCACATTCGGATCCACAGACGTAGAGCATCTGCAGATGCGAATCGCGGGCCAGGGGCCCCGAACTGTCATTCTTGCTGCAGGTCTGGGTGACACGCTGGACGTGTGGAATACCGTTCAGCCGTTGATCGCCGATCATTGCACGCGCACTATCGCCTACAGTCGCGCCGGTTATCCGGGCAGCGATACGGCAGGCGGTGCCCGGGATGCTGCAACCATCGTCTCAGAGCTGCGCGCGGAGCTGAAGCGCAGAGGAGTTCTGCCTCCGTATGTCCTCGTCGGGCATTCTCTGGGCGGCCTGTACATGCAATATTTCGCTCGACAATTCCCGCACGAGATCGACGGCCTGGTGCTGGTCGACTCGACCCACTGGAATCAGCAGTTGCAGCTCGGCCTGCAAGGAATCGCCGGCGGCGGTCAACAACTCATCGTGCTGAGCATGCCCTGGATCGTGCGCCGGGAATTGAACGACAGCGCAGTTGCGGGCGAGCAGGTCCACGACAGCCCTCCTGCCGGTAACGTTCCCACGATCGTGCTCTCACGCACCCGTGCATTGCATGGCGAGACGCCAGCCTCGCGCATCACGGCAGTTCGTCTGCAGGATGACATCGCCGCAGACTTCCCGGCCGCACGCCATGTGAATGTCGATGCGAGCGGCCACTACATCCAGCGCGACCGTCCGGAAGTGGTCATCGCCGCGGCACGCGAGCTGGCCGGCTGCACTCCGCTACTCGCGAAGCGCTAGCGTGGCGGTGGTCGAAACACCACGCCTGACACTGCGCCGGTTTACCCTCGACGACGCTGAATTCATCTTTGGGCTGCTGAATCAGCCCTCGTTTCTCGAGTTCATCGGCGACAAAGGCGTCCGGACGCTCGACGATGCCCGCGACTACCTGTTGAAGGGGCCAATCGCGAGTTACGAGACATTCGGATTCGGTCTGTATCTCGTGAACCGCAAGCAGGATGGCACGCCCATCGGCATGTGCGGTCTGCTCAAGCGGGAAGCTCTGCAGGATGTCGATATCGGCTTCGCGTTCTTGCCCGAGTTCTGGTTGAAGGGTTACGCCGTCGAGTCTGCAAGCGCAGTACTCGAGCACGGCAGACACGCGTTCGGCCTGAGCCGCATCGTCGGAGTCGCCAAGCCAGAAAATCACGCCTCGATCAGGGTGCTCGAAAAACTGGGCATGAGTTTCGAAGGCAGGGTGCGCATCATGCCGGAGGGTCCGGAAGACGTCTTGTACGGCATCGAGCTCAAAGCCCGCGCAGTTTCGTGATGCAGTCAGTCAGACCGTTACGGTCTTGGGTACGTTTGCCTCTGTCCAGCCTTCTCACGCACTTCATCCACGCTTTCCTGATGGTTCCTGAGCTGCTCGGTCGACCAGCAGATCGTCTTCTTGTTCAGTCGTGAGCCGAGAACGGCAGTCTCCTTGCAGTAGCGTTTCTCGCCGTTAATGACTTTCGGCGTGTAGCCGAGTCTTGTCATCTGCGTGTCCAGAGGCACGTCGTCGGCCCTGGCTGACTTTTCAGAAGTCTCTGGCTCGTTTGGCACAGCACCCGCGCTCGCAGGCTCGGCGGGCTGTTCGCTTGCAGCAGCTTCGGAAGCCTTTTCTGGTGATCCTTTGGTTGCAGCTTCCGGCGCAGACTGGGACTGCTCATCGCGCGCGGCCTCGGAGACCGGTTCGGCCCGCTCGGTTGGAGCAGCACTCGCTGCTGCTTCCTGCTCCGCGCTTGGTGCAGCAGGTGGCGTGACTTCGTCGTCAGCATGCGCTGCAGTCAGCAGCAGGATTGCGAGCAATCCAAGGTTCGCAACGCGCATGTGGTCCTCGTGAGTTTTTGCGCTGGACAATCTGGAGGCGTGAGGCGAGTGAGTATATTTACTACGAATCAGTTCGTATATATCTGCACCTCCCAGCGGACGGCATAATGACCGCGTTTGCCGCAGGGAGGTTCCACAATCATGAAATCGGTATTACGAGTCGCAACGCTGCTCAGCGCGATAATTGCTACGGGCATTTCATGCGCCGACGTTGTCGGCAGCTCCGAGAACGGCTTCGAGCTGAGGAATGAGGCATTAATTGCTGCGAAACCGCCGCAGGTGTACGCAGCGCTGCTACAGATCGGGAGCTGGTGGGACTCCGCGCACACCTACTCGGGCGATTCGCGCAACCTGTGGTTGGAAGCAAAGGCCGGCGGATGTTTCTGCGAGCGCCTGGCCGACCAGGGCAGTGTGCAGCACATGACCGTCGTGTTCGCAGCTCCCGGCCAGCAGTTGCGAATGACGGGTGGGCTCGGCCCACTGCAAACACTGGGCGTTGCCGGGAGTTTGAGCTGGAAAGTAGCTCCGGATGGGAACGGAAGTCGGCTCGAGCTCAGTTACAGCGTGGGCGGTTATCGCACCGGTGGACTGGGTGAGCTGGCCACGCCCGTAAATGCCGTGTTGAGCGCGCAGCTCTTGCGCCTCAAGAGTTTCGTGGAAACAGGACGCCCCACTCCACCCTGAAACCTCGCTACTGCAGTCGTACGCTGTCGATCACCCAAAGCGGATCGGGTGATTTGCCAGTGAAGAACAGGCACAGGTCGTGACTCCCCGCGAGGCGCGCGAGCGGCGCGTCAAGCGTGGTCAGCGCAGGTTGCCCGCGGGCCGGCTCGAGCGACATCGACGCGAGAATTTTCCCCTCACACGAATCGAGTCTCACTTGAAGCTCACCCGCATCGGTGGCGGGCGCGTGTGTCACGATTCCAGCGGCGTCCTTCCAGAGCTGAAAGTTGTACGGCAGCTGCCCGACCGTGACTTCGATGCTGTTCACGCCCTCGAGCGGAGCCCCGGGGTAGATCCAGCAGGGATCCATGATGTCCACGACGAACACGGCGCGATCGTCGCCCGGCGGCGCGTCATCCTCGAGGCGCAGCGGCAGTTTTTCGCGACATAGCTTGAGTTCCTCGTTCTTGCGTTCGCGCAGCATCCGCGCGCTGAATTCTCCTGCGCGGGTCTCGGAGAGACGCCAGGCTGTCTCAAAACTTGCGGCGCGCACACGCAGCGGCGGCGTCGCTTCGATCGGTGCAGCGTAAAGCGGAGAGGTTGGTAAGGGGTCGCTGCCATCGAGCGTATAGCGAATCTGGCCGAATCCCGCCTGCGTCGAGAGTCTCAACTTGACTTGGTTGCGTGTCGCGTCGAATTCCGGTGCAAAGCGGACCGCGAACGCGCTATCGGCGAACTTGATACCGAGCTCGCGGTAGCGTTGCAGCTGGGCAGGCATGCGCGCGACGAAGCTCGACCAGTCGTGCTGCTGCGGGGAAGACCACGCCACTTCAGAAAGTGCGGCGAGTCGCGGGAAGACGGCATGCTGAGCGCGCTCTACGGTGCGCACGTGTTCGGTCCAGAGGTTTGCCTGCACGCCGATGATGTGCCGCGCCTCATCGGCATTAAGTTGTTCCGGAATCGGATTGAAGGCATAGACCTGTGCGAGTGATTCGATTCCAGGACGACCGGGCGGCTCGTCGCGCGACTCGCTTTGCAGATGGTCGAGGTAAAGCTCGGGTGAGGGCGCCATGACGACGTCGTGCCCCAGGCGCGCCGCCTCGCGTCCCCCGGCGATGCCGCGCCAGGACATGACGACGGCGTCGGCGGGAACGCCGCCTTCGAGGATCTCGTCCCAGCCCACGAGCCGACGCCCGTGCTCGCTCAGGAACTTTCCAATGCGCGCGACGAAGTAGCCCTGCAGCTGCGCTTCGTTCGCTATGCCGCGTTCACGCATCCGCCGTTGCACCTGAGCCGAAGCCTGCCATTGATCCTTCACGGCTTCATCGCCCCCCACGTGGACATAGGGAGACGGAAACAGCTCGATCACCTCGCTGAGTACGTTTTCGAGAAACGTGAATGTGTCGTCCTCGACGTTGAAGAGAAAGGTGTGAATGCCCCAGTCGTGGGACACCACCGGACGGTCGCCGCGCGAGCCGAGCTCGGGATAGGCTGCAATCGCCGCCTGCGCATGACCCGGCATCTCGATCTCCGGCACGATCGTGACGTAGCGCTCCGCGGCATAACGCACGATGTCGCGCACTTCCTCCTGCGTGTAGAAACCGCCGAAACGCGTCGGGCCCCCGGTTGCGGCATCTATGCCCGCCGCTCCTGCAGGCACGCGCCAGGCGCTGACTTGTGTGAGCTTGGGATACTTGCGGATCTCGAGCCGCCAGCCTTGATCATCGGTTAGATGCCAATGAAGTGTGTTGAGCTTGTGCAGGGCCATCCAGTCGATCATCTGCTTGATGTTGTCTGGTGGCATGTAGTGACGAGCGACATCGAGCATCAGGCCGCGCCACGCAAAGCGTGGTCGGTCGACGATCGACACGGATTCAATCCGAATTGGTGTATCACCCTGTTCGGCGGTCATCAGCTGCCAAAGCGTGATGGCTCCGTAGAAAAGCCCCCGGGGGCTGCCAGCTGAGACGACGATTCGCTGGGGGGACACCTGGAGCGAATAGCCCTCTGCTTCCGGCGCGTCCCCGGGGGCGCTGAGCTGAAACCTGATCTCAGGGCGATTGCCTTCGCTAGGCCCAGACACGGCATCCAGCGACAGACCCTGCGTGCGCGCGATCAGACTCGTGAAGTAGCGCGCAATGCGCTCGACCTCGGGATCGGCGTCGAAAGTCAAGGGTGTGTGACGCTCGACGAGAAAATGACCGTTGCCTGCTGTGACAGTCTGGGGCGCAGGAATCACGGAGACTTCCGGCGATGAACCTGACTCCCTCGCGCACCCGGTGATCATCGCCACGACCAGCACGATGAACCAGGCTCGCCGCATCAGTGGATGACTCCGCGGAGCTGCGGCACTAAACAAGTGTGCGCGAAACGGGCACCATAGCGCGCATCATCTATGCCGTTCCCGCCGCACCAGCTTTTCCCATGACCGATGCACCGCATCCGAGCGTCGTTCGCGGCCGCGACGCGCTTGCGCGCGGGGACTTGCGGGCAGCCATCGCGGCCGCGGACGAACGACTCCGGTCGAATGCGCGCGACACGCAGGCGCTCGAAATCCGCTTTCTTGCCCAGCAACGCCTGGGAGAAACGGCGCGCGCAATGCAAACGCTGCAAAGTGTCCTCGAGATCGATCCGCGGGCCGATTGGGCCTACAACGACCTTGTCCGGCTGTTGCATGCGACAGGCCGGCGCGCCGACGCGGACCAAGTGGCGCGGACGGCACTGCGCATGAATCCACGCAATGCCGAAGCGCACAGTCTCTTCGGCACGTTGCTCGGCGAGTCGAACGATCTTCCTTCGGGCGAATGGCACTTTCGTCGTGCCCTCGAAGCTCGGCGGCGAGAACGCCGCTTTCCTCACCAATCTTGCGATCAGCCTCATGAACCAGGGCCAGCTCGAGGAAGCCGACGCCTGCTTTGCGCGCGCCGACGCGCGCTCGCCGGGAAATCTGCTCACGCTCGGGCACTGGTCGAAGCTCTACGAACTGCGCGGCGATCTGAAGCGCGCGCAGGAGCTGCTCGATCGTGCCGAGGCGGCTTCCTCCACCGACGCAGTGAAACTGCTCCGCGCCAGCTATTTTTCGCGCCAGGGCCGCGCCAGGGAAGCGCTCGCGATCCTCGAACACGAGCCCACGCTCAACGGCGATGCACTGCTCGAGCGCGGCCGCCTCTACGATCGGCTGGGGCGCTACGACGAAGCCTGGCGCGACTTCGTGGACGGCAAGAAAAAGCTTGCCGCCCAGGGTGGCGGGCTCAGCTACAACGCGCCCGCGGTGGAAACATTCTTCGCGCGCCTGAAGGAATTCTTCGTGCGCTCCCGGTTCGACCTGCTGCCGTCGACTCAAGAGCGCAGCGGCTCGCCGCAGCCGATCTTCATCGTCGGCTTTCCGCGTTCGGGCACGACCATGATCGAGCAGGTACTGTCGAGCCATTCGCGCGTGCTTGCGGGCGGCGAGCTCTCGTTCATGGGAGATATCCGCCGGCTCGCCAACCTCCTGTTCCCGGGCCCGGAACTGTTTCCGGAGAATCTCGCCCGCACGTTTACGGCCGACAATCGCTTCGCTGCGACGCTGTTTCGCGATTTCTACCTCGCGCGCGCGGAGCAGTATGGCTTGCTCGAACCTGGCAAAGCGTTTTTCACCGACAAGATGCCGTTCAACGAAATCTGGCTGCCGCTGCTGAGGATGAGCTTCCCGAATGCGCGCATCGTGCATGTCGTGCGTCATCCGCTCGATGTGTGTGTTTCCGTGCTGGCGAATAACCTCACGCACGGCTTCAATTGCGGATATCGCATCGAGGACATCGTTCATCATCTGGCCGCGGTGTTCGACCTGGTCGAGCACTACCGACGCGAGCTTCCGGTAAAGGATCACGTGCTGAAGTACGAATCGTTCGTTGCGAATCAGCGCGAGGAAACGCGCCGCTTGCTCGAGTATGTGGGCTTGCCGTTCGAAGAGCAGTGCGTCGCCTTCCAGGAGAATCGGCGTCACGCCCCCACGCCGAGCTATGCGCAGGTCACCGAGAAACTCAACGACCGCTCGATCAACCGGCATCGACACTACGGTAGCCATTTGCAACCATTCCTGCCCACGCTTCGCCGCATCATGGCGACGCTTGGCTACGAGGCCTGAGCGCAGCGAGGGATCACCCGCTCCGAGCTGAAAGTGATCCCCCCTCTCCATCGAAGGAGAGGGGGATCAGGCACGCTTCAGAACTTCACGCGCACACCGGCGTAGTAGGTCCGGCCGTTGTCGTAGATGGCACGCGGCTGGTCCTTGGTACCTGCAAACTGCTCGACCTTTTCGTCGGTGAGGTTGATGCCGTCGAAAGTCAGGGCCAGGTTCTCCATGACATTGAAAACCACCGACGCGTCGAGCGAGGACAGGGAATCCTCGTTGAGCGGCGTGGTGCGATCGAAGGTCACGAAGAACTCGGATCGATAGGTATACGAGAGCCGCGCGCTCACCCACTGATTCTCGTAATACCCTGAGACGTTGAACTGGTCCCTCGACGCCCCCGGGAGCGGATCGCCGTTGTCCGCTTCCGCGTCGGTGAACGTGTAGTTGCCCGTCACGCCGAAGCCGCCCCAGATCGGCTGGGTCAGCTGCAGCTCGAAGCCTTCCATGCGTCCGCCACCACCGTTGGTGCGCTCGTTGATGGTGAACGGGCAGTTGAACACGTTCGGACTCACCGGCGTGCACGCCAGGTTCGGCGAGGTAGCCGATTGCACGTTGAAGAATTCCTGGACCGGCCTGTCCGTAATGAAGGACTTGACGTCCTTGTAGAACAAGGCGGCGCCGAAGATTCTGCCGGCACCCGGATACCACTCGATCGACAGGTCCGCCTGGTTGGCGCGGAACGGGTCGAGGTCTGGATTGCCCGAAGTGCCGCTCAGCGCGCCCGGGTTCAGGCTTGTGCGCGGCGCGATCTCGTTGTAGTCCGGCCGCGTCATCACGCGTCCCAGCGAGAAACGCAGGATGATGTCGTCGGTCATGTTGTACGCCATGTTGAGACTGGGGAGCGTATCGGTGTACGAACGATCGACGCTGATCGGGATGTAGTTTCCGAACGGGTTCTGGATCGCGTTCGGATCGTTGGTGATCAGGTTGCCGTTCGACTCCTGTTCCGTGCGCACGACGCGCACGCCGACATTGCCGCGCCAGCCGCCGCCCTCGAAGTCGCCCATGACGTAACCGCCGTAGGTCTTCTCGTTGACCGAGAAGTTCTGCTGCGGGTAGTAGACGCGCCCGGAACCGGCGGCGGTCGAGATGTCGAGTTGCTGGAACAGGATGCTCTCGACAGCGCTCTTGTTGACCTGCCAGTACTGATTGAGTGTCGCGGGACCACTGACGTTCTCGAGGAAGTCCCCCGGCGTCAGGCCGCCGGCGAAATTCGACGGGGCACACGGCACCGGCTGGCAAGCCGACGCGATTGGATTCATCGGGTTGACGAACGGATTGAAGAACCCGCCGTAGGTGGTCGCGTTGAAGGTCAGCTCGCGATTGTGATCGGTGTACTTGGCGCCGAACTTCACTCCCTTGAACACGCCCATGTCCAACGCACGCTCAGCGTCGATGTACCCGTAGGTCTCATCGTCCTCGTTCAGGATCTGGTGCAGCGATCCGAAGATGAACTGCAGACTGTCTGGATTGGTCGGATCGACGGCGACGCCGTTGCCATTGGCCACGTAGGTCACCGACGGCGCACGACCACGCAGGTCGTAGTCGAATACGGCCGGTGCGCCGAACTCGACGAACGGCTGGCTGTCGGTGTTGCCCTCGGCGTCGGTGTATCCCACGCGCAAGCTCAGCTTCCAGTCTTCGCCCGGCGTGAAGTTAGTCAACAGGTCGATGTTGCGCGACTCGGAATGCGCGAAGCGATCGATGGCGTCGTACACGATGCCGAAGTCCTGCGTTCCGTTGTTCAACGAGGCGATCCGGCCCGCCACTGCAGTGCCATCAACGACCGTCGTGTTGGTGAGCGTGCCACCGTTGCCAATCGCGCGCTGACCCCAGGCTATGAAGTTTTCGTTGATGTTGTCGGCATCGAACTTCGAATACAGGCCCGTCAGGTTGAACGCGAGGCTATCGCTCGGCCTGAACTGGAAGGCGAAATTGCCGCCGGTGCGCTTGCGCTCCTGCTGAAAGAGCGCCGACCCGATCAGCGTTGGTGCCAACACGTTATTGACGGCGGCAGTCGGATCGATGTCGACCGTCATATAGCCGAAGGTCTCGACGCCATCACGACGGATATTGCGGTCCTGGTACACGCCCGCGATCAGGAATCCGAGCGTGTCGGAACTGTTCTTCCAGCTGAAGAGGGCGCCGGCATTCGGATCGGTCTCGTCGGCGAGATCCGTGTACGCGGCCTCGAGGCGCGCGTACATGGTCATCGACTCGAGGTCGAGAGGATTGCGTGTCGTCACATCGACCGTGCCGCCGACGCCGCCCTCTTCGAGATCCGCCTGCGTGGTCTTGTAGACGATCGTCTGCCCGATGATGTCTGCGGGCAGACAGCAGGTAGTTGAAGCTGCGCGTCGTATTGAGCTGGTCGAGAATGAACCAGTCGGCAGTCGAGAGCGAATGCCCGTTGAGCAGCGTCTTGGTGAGTCGGTAATCGGTGCCGCGGATGTTGATGCGCTCACCTTCACCGAACTCGCGGTTGACCGTGACGCCCGGCAGGCGTTGCAGCGCCTCGGCGAGGTTCTTGTCTGGAAACTTGCCGACGTCTTCCGCCGTAAGCACGTCGACCACGCCGTTGGCGTCGCGCTTGGTCTCGATCGATTGCTGCAAGCTGTAGCGGATGCCGGTGACGATGACCTCTTCGACCTGAGCACCTGTAGCCTGCGCATGCGCGATACCCGCGCTCCCCAGTCCCGCGACGACGGCGGATCCATACAGGATCTGCTTGATGTCTCTCGAGATCGATCTGCTGGAACTCATAACATGCCCCCTATTCATTTGGTTACCAGTAGCCATTCCGGCCTGCGGGCACCGCTGCCCCGACCGCTCTATGTGTATTCAGCTCGCCCGCAGTAATTCGCATTGCTGTGTTCACTCTCCCGGATGGGTGTCGACAAACCAGCTCGCCGCACCGAGCACACCCAGTTGGCCGTGCTCGATGAGGTGCACCGGAATCTGTTCCAGGAGGCTGCGCATCGGGCTGGTCCCGACAAAGCGCTCCATGAAGCTGCTCTTGAGCAGATAGCCTTTGATACGTGGCAGCACGCCGCCGGCGAGAAACACCCCGCCATGCGCGCCGTACAAAAGAGTCAGAAGTCCTGCAACGCTGCCCATCGCCCCGCAGAACACGTCCAGTGCTTGCTTGGCCATGGGCTCGGCATCGTCGAGTGCCGCGGACGTGATTTCCGCCGGCGTGCGGTACAGCGTTCGCTCAGAGTTCACGACGCCCAGCGCCGTGTGCAGATTGACGAGTCCCGGACCGGAGACGATGTTCTCGTTCGACACATGCGGCATGCGCGAGCGCAGGACCTTGAGGATTTCAATCTCGAGATCGGTCGTTGGCGCGAATGCCACCTGCCCTGCTTCAGTGCTCAGCACCATCGGATGGTCGTCGCGAGGAACGAGCACCGCGGCACCGAGACCAGTGCCTGGCCCCATCACCAGCGTCGGTCCCGCTCCGCGTTTGGTACCGGCACCACTCAGCAGAGTCGTATCACTGGGTGAGAGGAACTGCGTGCCGTAGGCAATCGCTGCGAAATCGTTGATGAGCGTCAGATCGCGAAATCCGAAACGCTCGCGCAGATCCTTGAGCGAGACCGGCCAGGGAAGATTCGATTGCAGCATCGTGTCGCCGACCGGAAAGCCGGCACTCGCGATCGTTGCGCAACGCACGGCGGCGCCATCGGCGCCAGAAAGGAAATCGCTGAATATCGCACTGAGACTCGGGTAGTCCGCACACGCGTACTGCTGGAAACGGCTTACTTTCGGCCGCCGGGCCGCACGTTCACCCGGCTCCACTAACGCGAGACGCGCGTAGGTGCCGCCGATATCGGTCGCCAGAATCGATGCGACTTTGCCCGCCAAGGTGCTCGCCCCAATCACGAATCGAGACCCGTGAGATCGAACCGTGGCGCCGACCGTATGCCAGTTTTGACATCGATGTCAAGCTGTCGTAGTTTCGTGTGCCTGTCGCAACGTGCGTAAATCTGGGACTCGAAACGACTGTTTTTCAGCCATTGGAAGCCTGTTCTGTCTTGCTGCGGTGTTGTTGCTCTGCGATCACTTGCCAAGCCAGCGCGGTAACGTCAGCGAGCAATCCTGAACGAGATTGACAACGTTGACAGCAGGCCGCCTTCGACGTTCTGAACTACTGCAAAATCAACAGCAAACGGGGAGTATTGAAGCCATGCCGAACGCTCCAGCGTCGCAACAGCCCGACCGGGCATACGCCGCCTCAATCGTCACGATCGGTGTGCTGTTTTTCGTGTTCGGGTTCGTCACCTGGATCAACGGCCCACTCATCACCTTCGTCAAACTCGCCTTCGATCTGGACACGGACGCCAAGGCGTTCCTGGTTACGACCGCCTTCTACATGGCGTACTTTTTTCTGGCGCTCCCCTCTTCGTGGATCCTCGAGCGCACCGGCATGAAGAAAGGCATGGCGCTCGGGCTGCTCGTCATGGCTGTCGGCAGCTACGTGTTCGGTACTTACGCCACCCAGCGCCACTATCCGCTCGCGCTCACGGGGTTGTTCATCATCGGCTCGGGTCTCGCGCTGCTGCAGACCGCATCCAATCCCTACATCAGCATTCTCGGCCCGATCGAAAGCGCGGCTCGTCGAATCAGCATCATGGGAATCTGCAACAAGGTGGCGGGCATCCTGAGTCCGATCGTGCTCGGCGCCCTGGTACTGCAGGGCATCGGCCAGCTTGAAGCACGCGTGAGCGCGGCCGCGAGCCCGCAACTGAAGGACGCGATCCTCAACGAGTTCGCGGCCAAGGTGTACACACCTTATCTCGTGCTCGCGAGCCTGCTGGTGCTGCTGGCGATCTGGATCGTGCGCTCGCCTCTGCCGGAGATACGCGCTGCTGAAGCGAACGCCCAGGGAACGGAGGGCGGCAGCCAATCGAGGACGAGCCTGTTTCAGTTTCCGCATCTGTGGCTCGGCGCGCTGTGCATTTTTGTTTACGTCGGCGTCGAAGTCCTCGCTGGAGATGCGATCGGTACCTATGGCAAGGGCTTTCACATCCCGACCGATCAGACGAAGTACTTCACCGCATTGACCCTCACCGCGATGCTCTTTGGCTATGTCGCCGGCGTGATCGCAATTCCGCGTTACATCTCGCAACAGCAGGCGCTCAGCATCTCGGCAGTTCTTGGCGTGTTGTTCGCGGTGGCCGCTTTCCTCACGTCCGGATACGTATCGGTAGGCTTCGTCGCGGCGCTCGGGCTGGCAAATGCACTGATGTGGCCCGCGATCTTCCCGCTCTCGATCCGCAGCCTCGGCCGGTTCACCGAGAGAGGCTCAGCGATCCTGATCATGGGCATCGCAGGTGGCGCGATCCTCCCCAACCTGTTCGCGCACCTCAAGGATCACTTCAACTTCCAGGCCGTGTTCTTGCTGATCACGGTCCCCTGCTACCTCTACATCCTGTACTTCGGGCTCCGGGGGCACCGCGCCGGTCTGGGCGTGGCAGCCTCGAAAGACGGTTCCGCCCTCCAGCGGGCGGGCACCTGAGGACAGCACCGCAGCGCGTGATTGAGACGACAAACGCTGCGGCTGTGATACAAGGTAGCGCACCAGCTCGTTGAGAAGGGTACTGAGGGTGCGCAAAGCGACGATCACGGACGTTGCCAAGCGATCGAAGGTCTCACCGAAGACCGTCTCCCGAGTCATCAACAACGAGCCATCGGTGCGCGAGCGCACGCGCAACCGCGTGCTCGAAGTGATCTCCGAGCTCAAGTATCACCCCGACATCTCCGCTCGCAATCTGCGCAGCGCCAAGGCCTATGCGATCGGCCTCGCCTATGACAACCCGAATCCCTACTACGTGATCAGCGTGCAAAGCGGGGTGCTCGCGGCGTGTCGCACTACGGGCTTCGGCCTGCAGATTCACCCCTGCAATGCCGCCTCGCCCCAGATCGCGGAGGAGTTGCTGGATCTCGCGCGGCGTTCGCGGCTGTCAGGATTGATCCTCGCGCCACCGATGTCGGAGCGACCGGAGCTGTTCCAGTACCTGAGCGCCAATGGCGTGCACTTCGTACGCATCATTTCCGCCGCCGAGGATCCCAAGGATGGCTTCCCGTGCGTGTATGTGGACGATCGTGATGCCGCATACGCGATCACCGAGCACCTCATTCAACTCGGTCACGAGCGCATCGGGTTCCTGTGGGGCGGCACGGCACACTTGTCCAGTTTCGAGCGCTACAAGGGCTACCGGCTGGCGCTGGAGCGCTACGGCATCGCACCGGACGAAGCGCTCGAGCTTCCGGGCGATTATTCGTTCGATGATGGCTTTCGCGGCACGCGCAAGCTCCTGTCGTTGCCGCAGCGTCCGACGGCGATCTTTGGCTCCAATGATGAAATCGCTGCCGGTGCGCTGGTGGCGGCGCGCTCCATGGGCCTCGACGTTCCGAACCAGCTCTCGATTGCCGGCTTCGAAGACAGCCCCTTCTCCCGCCAGTCCTGGCCGGCATTGACGACGGCGCGCCAGGCGACCGAAGAAATCGCGCGTACCGCGACACTGTTGCTGATCTCGGAGCTGCGTCCCAATGCACTCGGCTCACACAACTTCACCGGGCGCAGTCACGGTTTCAGTCCTGAGCTCGTGGTTCGCGGCTCCACCGCGCGCGCGCCGGCCTCGAACGGATAGATCCCCGCATTCCCAGGCCGCGGGCACCGGTATCCGCCGGCCGCCGCGATGCTGTTCATGACCGGATCATCGGCAGGCCTTCAGGTCATCAAGTCCTTTGATGTACCACTTAAATACCACTATCTCGAGGGCGCTATCAGCTCAAGTAGCACATTTAGGGCCTGTTTTCTGATCCTGATAAGCCGATCTCGTCATTAGTGGTATCTAACTGGTATTATTGCTTGCCTCAGGATCAGAGCGGTTGTCGATGGAAATCCTGTTCAACGATCTCAAACGCCTCAATCGGCCGCGCAATCCGGACAGCACACCGCTGTACGAGCGCCTGCAGCGCGTGCTTCACAATGCAATCGAAGCTGGATCGCTGCAGCCCGGCCGGGCTTTGCCGAGCGAACGCGAGCTCGCGAAGCTCGCCTCGCTGTCACGCGTCACAGTGCGCAAGGCGATTGCTGCCCTGGTCTCCAAGGGCCTTCTCACTCAAAGGCACGGCGCCGGTACATTTGTGTCGGAGCGGATCGTCAAGTCGTTTTCAACGCTGACGAGCTTCACGGACGATCTGCGGGCACGGGGCCTCAATCCTCGCTCGCGGTTCCTCGATCGCAGCGTCGGCGAGGTGACGCCTGATGAAGCGATGGCGCTCGGGTTGTCGCCAGGAGAACTGGTGATCAGGCTCTACCGCCTGCGCTTCGCGGGCGAGGAACCTCTGGCGATCGAGCGCAGCGCCGTCCCCCACTCCATTCTTTCCGACCCACTGCGCGTGAAGTCCTCGCTCTACGAAGCGCTGGAGCGCGTCGGTTGTCGCCCCAAGCGTGCCCTGCAGCGACTGCGGGCGATCACTCTCGATGCCGAGCAGAGCCGACTGTTGTCCATCCCACGAGGCACTGCCGGTCTGATGATCGAGCGGCGTGCCTTTCTCGATGATGGGCGTGCGGTCGAATACACGCGCTCGCTCTATCGGGGCGATGCGTACGATTTCGTCGCCGAGCTGAATAGTGAATAGGGGAGCGCTCGAGAGCATGGCCCGACCACCGCGCACCCCGGCCCCAGGGCAACTCAGCCCCAGACCCGAAGACACACTGATGTTCAGTGAGTCCGCGCAGAGCAGCGCCGCGGTTGCGCGCCAGATCGAACTCAACACCGCGTTGGTGCGTAGCCTCGCCGCAGATCTTCGGGCCAGGCCGCCACGCTTCATCGTGACCAGTGCGCGGGGGAGCTCAGATCACGCCGCCACTTTTGCCAAGTACGTCTTCGAAACCCAGCTCGGCGTTGTGACGGCCTCCGCCGCTCCTTCCGTCAATTCCCTCTATGGCTCGACGCAGGATCTTTCCGAGGTGCTGTTCATCGCGATTTCGCAGTCGGGGCGTAGCCCAGACCTGTTGCGCCAGGCGGAAGCGGCACGAGCTGCGGGCGCCCGCGTCGTCACCCTGGTGAATGCATCCGACTCACCTCTGGCCGCGTTGGCCGACACGGTGATCGAGCTGCGCGCCGGCCCCGAGCGTAGCGTGGCGGCGACCAAGAGCTATATCTGCTCGCTCGCCGCGATCCTTCTCCTGGCAGCCCATTGGAAAGAGGATGCGCGGTTGCTCGACGCGCTGCAGACACTCCCTTCCAAGCTGACCGAAGCGTGGGAGATGGACTGGTCGGAGGTGGTGGAATCGCTTGCCGATGCACGGAATCTCTTCGTCCTGGCACGCGGCCTCGGGCTTGGCGTGGCACAAGAAGCAGCGCTCAAGCTCAAGGAGACCTGTGGTCTGCATGCGGAGGCCTTCAGTGGCGCCGAGGTAATGCATGGGCCGATGACACTCGTGGACGCGGGATTTCCGATCGTCTGTTTTACCCAGGATGATGAGACCCGGCCTGGTCTCGTGAGCCTGACCGAAGAGTTCGCGGCACGCGGCGCCCGCGTTCTACTCGCGGCGAGCGGCGCTGCTGGACCGGGGGTGCTTCCGGTTCCCGCCATTGGGCATCCGGCCTGCACGCCGTTGCTCGAAATTCAAAGTTTCTATCGAGCGGTGAACGCGCTCGCGTTGCGACGTGGGCGCAATCCCGATGCGCCCCCAAGTTTGCGCAAAGTCACGCAGACCGTGTGATGACCACCGCACTCGTCAACGGCAGGATTCTCCTCGCGGAGGGATTTGTCGCAGATCGGGCGGTCGTCATCGAAGGCGACAGGATCACCGCCCTCCTCGGCCGCGACGATCCACGCGTGGCCGGCTCGCAGCAACATGATCTCGAAGGCCGAAGACTCGTGCCCGGATTCATTGACTGCCAGGTGAACGGCGGTGGCGGTGTGTTGCTCAACGATGAACCGACGGTCGAGTCGGTCAGGCGCATCGTGGCCGCACATCGCAGCTTCGGGACCACGGGACTCCTGCCGACGCTGATCACGACGGATGTAGACGTGATGCGGGCGGCGATCGATGCGGTGCGTGGTGCGATGCTCGCGCGTGACTCTGGTGTGCTCGGTATCCATTTCGAAGGGCCCTTGCTCTCCCCGGCACGTCCGGGCGTTCATGACACCGCGCGCTTTCGTGAGCTTGATCCTGAGCTCGTGGATCTCATTTGCTCGTTGGGCATGGGCCGAACCTTACTGACGATTGCTCCGGAGCGCGTGCCGCTGGCAGCGATCCGCGAGCTGACAGCGCGCGGCATCATCCTCTGCGCCGGGCACACAGGTGCCGACTACGCCACCGCACGCGCGGCCCTCGCGGCCGGTGTTCGGGGCGTCACACATCTGTTCAATGCGATGTCACCGCTGCAATCACGGGATCCGGGCATGGTCGGCGCGGCCCTCGATGACCCGGACTGCTGGTGCGGTCTCATCGTCGACGGCTATCACGTGCACCCGGCGGCACTACGCGTCGCAGTCGCCGCGAAGCGGCGCGGTCGCATGCTGTTGGTGACGGATGCGATGTCCTCGGTCGGATCGAACCAGACTTCCTTCATGCTCGGTGATGAACTCGTCGATTGCACCGAAGGAGTTTGCAAGACCGCCGCCGGAGTTCTCGCCGGCTCGGCGCTCGACATGGGCACGGCGCTCCGTAATGCCGTGCGTCTGCTCAATCTGCCCGTCGATGAGGCGGCGCGAATGGCGGCCACCTATCCGGCCGAGTTTCTGAACCTCTCGGCGGAGCGGGGTCGCATCGCGGTTGGCGCCCGCGCGGATCTGGTGGAACTCGATAGTGACCTCAATGTGCGGCGCGTGTGGGTCGGAGGCATGCCACAGTCCCAGGGCAACTAGGTACCACAGATGCAGATTTTCATTGGCCGGGATCCAGCAAACGCCGCCGCGATGGCCGCGGACTGGTTCGCAGCACGCATCACCGAGGATGTGAGTAAGCGTGGCCGCTGCGTCATCGCGCTGAGTGGCGGCCAGACGCCGTGGAAGATGCTGGAAGAACTGATCACGCGCGACGTGCCGTGGCACGCACTGCAAGTGGCGCAGGTCGACGAGCGTGTCGTCACGATCGAAGACCCGCGCCGCAACTTTGCACACATTCATGACCTGCTGTGCAAGCGTGGACGACTCGACGAGAAGCAGCTGCACGCAATTCCGGTCGAGCGTCCCGATCCCGACCTCGCCGCGCGGGAGTACGCCAAGACGCTGGAAGACCTGGTGGGCTCACCGCCAATCATCGATATAGTGCAGCTCGGCCTGGGATCAGACGGTCACACAGCGTCCCTCGCCCCTGCTGATGCGACGTTGAAGATCACGGATCGTGACGCTACGGCAACCGGACTCCAGGCCGGCACCCGACGTGTGACGCTCACCCTGCCGTGCATCAATCGCGCCCGTGCGCGTCTCTGGCTGGTCAACGGCGCAGAAAAAGCCCTGCGCCTGCGCGAGCTGATCAAGGGACAGGGAGATATCCCTGCGACTCGCGTGTCGCGCGACGACACGGTGGTGTTCGCCGATGCCGCCGCTGCAACCGCGCCGAGTTCAGGCTGACGGACCTTCCTTCTTGATCTCGTGACCACCGAAAGCATTACGCATTCCGGCCAGGAGTCGTGCCGCATAGTCGTTTCTGCCCTGGCTGGCGAAGCGCATCATCAGTGCGAGGCTCATCACCGGTGCGGGCACACCGAGTTCGACAGCTTCCAGTGCGGTCCAGCGCCCCTCGCCAGAATCGGCGACCACAGGCGCCGCATCCGCCAACCGCGCGCTCTCTGTGAGTAATGGTGCCGTGAGATCGAGGAGCCAGGAACGGATCACACTGCCGTGGCGCCAGCACTCGGCAATCGCACCCAGATCGAGCCCAAACTCCTTCTTCTCCCGCATGAGTGCAAACCCTTCGGCGTAGGCCTGCATCAGCCCGTACTCGATGCCGTTGTGAATCATCTTGACGAAGTGACCTGAGCCGGCGGATCCGCAGTGCACCCAGCCCTCGTCCGGCGCGGGCGCCAACAACTCGGCGAATGGTCGCACGTGCGCAATGGCCTCCGCCGAGCCCCCCAGCATCAGCGCGTAACCAACCTCGAGTCCCCAGATTCCGCCCGAGACGCCCGCATCGACAAACAGAATGCCGCGCGATTGCAGTTCCGTGGCGTGCCGCATGCTGTCGCGATAGTAGGCATTGGCTCCATCAACGATCACATCGCCCGCCTGCATCCGCGCAGCGAGAGCCTGCATGATTCCTTCACTCGGCGCGCCGGCGGGCAGCATGAGCCACACGACTCGTGGAGACTTCAGACCTGCGACGAGCGTGTCGAGCGAATCGGTCGCGGTGAGGCCCGCTTCATCGCGGAACGCGGCGTGCTTCGCCGCCGAACGGTCGAAACCGATGACAGTGACTTTGCGGCGCGCGAGCCGGCGCGCCATGTTGCCACCCATGCGGCCAAGTCCTACGATTCCGATCTGCACGCTCGTTCTCCAGGGCTGCGACGCTGAGAGCGAATTATAGGGAACCGCGACGCACGCATGGCATCGAAAGCGACATGATCAACCCGCAGCTGGCCGCAACCGGGCGAGAGCTGCCCTGGCGGGTCGACAACATCAACTTTGCGCGCATCGACGCAAGCCTGGTCGCGGGTGATGAGCGGCTGTTTTTCCTGCTGGCATCGGCATCGTTCATCGAATCTGGCGCCAGCCTCTACACCCGCAATCTCATCGAACATTTCCGTGATGATCCCGCCGCCAGCGACTGGCTCGCCGGATGCTGGGAACCCGAAGAGCTCCAGCATGGACGTGCGCTGCAAAGATACGTGCAGACGGTCTGGCCCGGGTTCGACTGGCACGATGCCTACGGGCGGTTCCTCACCGACTACGGCGCCCTCTGTACACCCGAGGTGCTGCAGCCGATTCGTGTCCTCGAGTTCGCAAGGCGCTGCGTAGTCGAGACCGGTACCGCCACGTATTACCGCATGCTGTACGAGGCTGCCCCCGAGCCGGTGCTGCGCGAGATTCTCGACCACATTCGCCGCGACGAGGTGCAGCACTTCAAGCATTTCTACCGATTCTTCCGTTCGCATATGGCGGCTGAGGGCATCTCACGGCGACGCGTCGCGGCGGTGCTGGTGCGCCGGGCTCTGGAGAGCACGCAGGAAGACGGCTACTGCGCATTCCGCCATGCCTACCAGCAACGGTATCCGCAGAGATCCGACGTGAAGGGCGCATTTCGCGCCTTCCTCAATGAAGTTCACCGCATTGCCCTGCGGCACTACCCGCATCGCATGGCAGCCGAGATGTTCCTCAGCCCGCTGGGTCTCAGCCCAGTGATGCGCCGACCCGCCACCTGGATGCTGGCGCGCGCGCTGCGCTTCGGGCTCTGATCGCAACGTCAGAACTTGCGGGCTAGATCGAGAGTGCGGGACTGCCCTCGAGGATCCGCTGTTCGAGCTGTGGCCGCTCTCCCCTTTTCCACAGCAGGGCTCGGTGGACGACGCGATACAGGAGCGGTCCGCCATCAGCCTTATCGCTTCGTTCCAGCGGACGCGGGATGCACACGAACTCGCATTCCAGCGCGTCACTCGTCACACGCACCGTTGCATAGCCGTGTCCGCCCATGTCGATGAACGACAGGTGAGGCGAGAGATCGGGATTGGAGAGCCGACGCGCGCGCTCGATGTCACCGCTCTCCTGATACTCGAGGCACGTGCGCACGCCGTGATGGAGCAGCAGGTTGATCGACGGTTCCCATGCCGCCTGGCCCGGCCTTTGCGTGAGGAACAAAGCGCGCAGCGGATGATCCTTGGGAAAGCGATGCTCGTACGCCTCCGGCAGACCCGGCGCTGAAACCGAGCCCGTGATGAACGCGACGCCTACGGGCTCGAACTTGTCCGGCGGCAGTGATTTGGCGGCAAGACCCGCCCAGAAGCTGTGCCGGTCTCCCGCGACGGTGGCGAAGCCCGTGATGCCCGCGTCGCGTACCAGGTCGTAGATCTCGGCGCGCTCGACATAGGCAGCGCTGTGATCGCCTCCACCGAAACCTGCATATCCCGCGCCGGGCCACGGCTTGGTGAGGTTCGGCGGCAGATTCTGCGGATCGGCGCGAAAGTCGAGCGTGCCGAGTGAATTCCCCCAGATCTTCCAGGTCGCCCCGGAAGTCTTGAGGCGCTCGAGAAACCAGGCCTTCTGTGCGAGTCCGAGAATCGTCTGCGGCGGTTGATCCTTGCAGAAGTTCGCAACCTCTTTAGTACCGAAACGGATGGTCGCCGGCGGATGACCGCCGGCATAAGCGCGGCCCGCATCGAGGATTTCCATCGCCTCTTGTGGAATGAAATCCGGAAAATCGTCGCTGGTGAACGCCGCGGCTTCCGGTCGAGTGGTCGGTTCCTCGGACCGGTAGCTGTGCTGGTCGGTGATCAGCAGGTCGACGTTGCGACCGAAACGAAGCTGGCGATATCCCGTGAGACTCGCGATCGCGCTCAGGTTGTTCGGCTCATCGCCCAGGCCCTCGGCATCGAAACGAGTGACCGGCGCATCGATCACCTTCGGCGCATCGAATCGTTCGAGCGATGTGGTGCCGGGTTGGCGCACGCGCGCTGGCTGGTATTCAAACCATGCCTGGTTGGCCGCGACCTTGCGTGTCTGCGTCGGTCGCGTCGTATCGCCAAACTTCTGAAATCCCTGCCAGCCGAGCCACGAGAACTCGTGGTTGTCCCACATCGCGACGAACGGAAAGCGCGCCCGCGCATCCTGCAGGTCCGGATCATGCAGATAGGCGCGATACACGGCGCGGTAGTCATCGACGGTGGTGGGAATGTGGAAATCGGAGACCTTTTCACCGTGCGCGTAACGCACGAGGTCGCGCAGGCGCCGGTCGTACATGCCCTGCGGCCGGTCCTCTGGATACCAGACGATCTCGTAGATGAAGTCCCCGAGATGCAGTACGAAGCCGAGCCGTTCGGCGGCCGGTGCGCGCTCGTCCTCGAAGATCATCCGCCGATACGCGTTCTGTGCCCCCTGGCAGACGTTCTGGCAACTCACGAATGCGAACCGCACCGTGCGCGCATCGCCGTCTGCAGGTGCGGTCAGCGTGCGACCGACGCGACTGCCCGCGCCGCTGTCGTCGGTAAAGCGATACCAGTACTCGCGCGAGGGCTTCAGTCCCCCGACCAGCACGCGGCAGGTCCAGTCCGATGCAAGGCTGACGGGCGCCGACGTCGTGGCGACGACGCGGTGAAACCGCTCGTCCTCGGCGATCTCCACGGTTAGTGACGCCGAGCTCTTGCCATCAGCGAACGGACGGCGTGTCCAGAGAATGACGCCATCCGCCTGCGGATCGCCGGACGCCACGCCTTCCGGGTACAACTCACGTCGCTCAGTCCACGCGATGCGCGAATTCCGGGCGCGCGCTTTTCCCCACGCCGCCGAGACGCCAAGGGCAGCTGCATACGCCAGGAACTCGCGCCGGCTGAGGTCGCTCATGGATGCTCCCGATGCTCAGCTCTTCACCATGCCAGAACCAACGATCAGCTCAATGAGCTTGGGACTGACAGCTTGGCTGGAGTGACGTTCTTGCTATTAATGCCTGCCAGGAGCCGCCCGTAGAGCCATCCGCACCGCGGCGCCGCTCAATTCATCTCATGTCCCGCAACTCACGTGCCCGGCTTGCCGGTGGCGACTTCGGACCCACCTGAAACGCGCGTGAACGCCACTCGCCACGCTTCGACCCACTTGCCCGCGGATTCCTGTTCTGTCACTGCGACGTAGCCATCCTCGCCCTTGCGCTCCCATACCGTGCGCAATGTTTGTTCCTTGCCGTCTGAGCCGATGTACTTCTCGTTGGGGAACCTGAGCGTCCGATCCTGAACTTCGACCGTCCCGGTGCTCACGCCGCCATCCGAAGCGAAGTACAGGTACTTGATCTGCTGTGTGCCCTTGTCCATCCAGTAGATCGTCTCACCTGAATAGACAGGCTGCTCGCCACTGACGACGTGGCGATCCCGGATGAAATGCCCCTCGTACACCGGTTCGAAGCAATGCTTGTCCACCGATTTGCCGTCCGGGAACGCGCCCTGCCAGCAGTGACCGACCAGAAACTCCAGCGGTTGCAGCGGTGCGTCGGCCGCCAAAGCAGTTCCCGACATGACAAGCAAGAATAGAAATGTTCCGCGCATGGCTGTACTCCTCAATGCCAAAGTCCGAGCACGAGGCCGAATACCGTGAATTGCACGGTGTGATAGCCACCGTTGATCAGGAAGAGCTTCGCGTTGCGGCGCTCGAACAGGTAGTTGATACCGAAGCTGGTCGCTACCCAGCACAGACCCGCCGAGAAACCCGCACCGAGCGCGAAGCCCAGCGCCGGCTTCGGGCCGAGGAACATTGCGAATACATACGCGGCGATCAGCGCAAGCACGAAGCCGCCGCCGAAGATGACGGCCGGTTTGCCCTTGGCGATCTGCACGTCGCTCAGTCCCGCAGCTCGTTGCCAGCTGCGACCGAACACGGGCGGCGCATACCACAGTCCGCCAATGACGAACGCGGAAACCGCCGCCACGATCACCGCCCAATGATTGATGTCACCCATGGTGCCTCTCCTCGTTACTGTTATTTGCTCTTCCGACGTTTTCTTGTCTTGGTGCCTCGTTTCGGCTGCATCGCCGCCGACGCAGCGAGCAGCTCGAAATAGGCGCGCAACTGACTCACGGAACGGTCGAAGTAGGCCACGTCACGGAAGGTCCGCGACTGCATGACGGCGCCCTCCATCGTGGTCAGCACGAACTCCGCCAGCTCGCGGGAATTGATTCGGGGCAGGCGCTCGCCCGCTTCGACGATGCAGCGCTGCACGGCCTCGGTCCACGCCAGGAAGTTCGCGGCCAGGAGCTCGCGCACCGGCGGATCAGGTTCGTGCAGCTCGAGGGCCAGTGAACCAATGGGACAGCCGTAGAAGCACTCGGTCTGCACTACCAGCTCCCGATAGCGCGCCAGCAGCGCAAAAATGCGTTCGATCGGATCCTTGACGTGGCCCCACGCGGGCTGCAGCAGCATCTCGTCGATGCCGGAGCGGTAGGTTCCCAGCACCGCCAGCAACAGGTCCTGTTTGCCGGGAAAGAAGTGATACAGGCTCCCACTGTTCGCCTCGGAGCGCTTGAGCACATCCGCAATCGACGTCGACGCGTAGCCCTTCTCCCAGAAGAGCTCCATGGCGGCAAACACGATGCGACTGCGGGTATCCTCGCTCACGATGTTGACTGAGTTGAATGCTCAATCAAGTTAGACCGAGGAGGTGTAACTGTCAAGATCGGAGCGCGTCTACTCCGCGCCGGGATGTCCAGCCGCGGGCGCTTCAGGAGTGTGCGCTGCTCTTGTGTTCCGCTTCCTGGCCGTCGTCGCGACGGATGCGGCCAAAGAGATACCCGGCCACGGCTCCCAGGATGCCCATCGATGCGGTCAGCTGCGCTTCGGTATTCGCAATCACGACCAGGATCGTCGTACCAAACACGATGTAGATGAGCCCGGTGGCGCTGACCACGTGCATGGCGCTCTTGTCGGTAGCCGGGAACGAGCGCAGCACCACGAACTGTGCGATCAGCGCCGTGATGCTGAGCAGGATCGCGAAGATCACCTTGTCATGCTGCTGCTCCATGCTGAACTCGTGGTAGCGCTTTGCAGCCTCCTCCGTGACGCGGGATAGAACTTCGGGGGTCGCCAGCAGTCGGGGCGACGTTGCCGTAGGCGACGCTCTTTTCGATCGCCTGCAGCTGGGGGTCGCTGACTTCTGCGAGCCCCACGCGCACGACCATGAGCGCCAACGCACTGAAGAGAATTCGTACCAGAGCTGAGCAGCGGGTACTCATGGTGTTGCCCGCAGGATGTCGAGCAGACGCTGGTAATGCCGCTCACGCGACGTGTCGCCTTCGCGAGTCGCGGTCGCGCGACTTTGCTCGAGCGTCACACCGAGCTGTTGGCGCTGCACGGCGCTCAGGTTCCGCACATCGCTCGCGAACCTCTGGTAGACCTCTTCCGGTACTGAGTTCGCGGTCGCGGCGACAACCTGGGGCGGCGAGTAGGGCAAAAGTTCGCCAGCAAAGGCTGAGAGTGGCGCGAGGAGCGCAATACCTGACAGAAATGCACGCCATCCCGTGACCGGTGAGGCGGTAGCAGCTGAGATGGCCATGATTCCCTCCCCGCGTATGGCTGGGGTCTTAACCTTCGGCACGTGAGGCCGGACTGCACTTGATTCAGACCTGTAGCGAGCCGAGGGTTTGTCGCACCGGGCGGCGCGAACAGGGGAAGTGATCGGGGGCTGGATCGACGCCGGGCCGGTCAGGGAATCAGCACCGTCGATCCCATGGTTTGCCGTGATTCCAGGGCGCGATGCGCGGCCGCGGCGTCTCTCAAGGGAAACTCGGCTCCGACTTCAACGCGAAGCACGCCGGTGCGCAGGGCATTGAACACCTCGTCGGCCATCTCCTGCCGCTCTCGCCTGTCTTCGAGGTAGTGAAACAGGAGCGGCCGCGAGACCGTATTGGATTTCTCTGCGAGGAGGCTGACCGCAAATGGCGGTACAGCGCCTGAGGATTGACCGAAGTTGATCAGGTGGCCGCGCACAGCAAGCGATTCCAGCGAGCCTGAAAACGTCTCCTTGCCTACTCCGTCGTACACGACATCCACGCCGCGACCATGCGTGAGTTCACGCACGCGCTGAGCGAAGGGCTCCTCGTTGTAGAGGATCACGTAGTCGCAGCCGTTATCGAGCGCAATCACTGCCTTGTGATCGTTGCCGACTGTGCCGATGACGTCGGCACCGAGATGATGTGCCCATTGGCACAGTAACCGGCCCACTCCTCCGGCAGCCGCATGTACCAGACAGAGATCTCCTGATCTGAGAGGCCGCAGCTTCTTCAACAGCATGAGAGCGGTGAGGGCCTTGACCAATCCGGCACCCACCATTCGATCGTCCAGCTCGGGCGGAAGCGGGATCACGCGATCTGCGCCGATCAGGCGCGCGTCCGCGTACGCACCATACGCTGCAGTGATGTAGCCGACGCGATCTCCGGGTTTCAAGTTGGTGACGCGCTCTCCAACCGCCTCGACGACGCCGACCGCCTCGACACCCGGAATGCCTGGCAGTGTCAGTGTCTTGTAGAGACCGCTCCTCACATAGGTGTCGTGGAAGTTGACGCCGATGACCGTTTGCCGCAGTCGAATCTCTTCTGGCGCGGGTGCGGGCAACGCGACCTCCTCCAGATGCAGCACCTCCGGCCCGCCGATCTCCCGCAGCATGATGGCCGAAGCCATGATCAGGTTTCCTTGCGCAGGTAGTCGTCCGTCTTGTTCAACCAGTCCTCGCGAGGCGGAGAGAAGACATCGACGTCGAGAGTGTCTTCGAGCGCCAGTGCCGAGTGAGGGAGGTTCGAGGGAATGACGAGCACTTCACCTGCGCGCACCACCAGCTCGTGCTCGCCCTTCTCGCCCAGATGAAAATGCAGGGCGCCGCTGATGATGTATGTCAGCTGCTCGTTGTGATGCGAATGCTGGGGAACGAAGTCGCCCTTCTTCAGGACCACTTGCGCAATCATCATCCGCTCGCCCGTGATCAGGCGTCGGGTGATGGTGCCCTTCATGGCTTCTTCCGGAATCTCGGCCCAGCGCTGATGTTGGAACGGGTTCTGATCGGACACCTTGCGCCCTCCTCTCTGGTGCCGAGTAGCCTACACCGACGCGCAAGTCAGCGCGTCGTGCCCGGCAAGATCCGACTGCCGTCCTTTGAGGCGCCATAGGGACTCTTGTATTCCCGTTCCGTCACCGGGGCGTTCTTGTCATCGCCCGCTTCCCGCACCGCCGGCAGGATGGTCGTGGGAACATATTGATGGACTTGCTTCTGAAGCCGAGCTGTTGTAGTTGCCGGCCAGGACCGTGACGACGAGATCCAGCTCCGGGATTACCGTGATGTATTGGCCGCCCGCGCCCGTGGCCCTGACCGCGTGCACCGTACGGTCCTTGTACGGATAGTCCTCGCCCCACCAGAGATAGCCGTAGTAGGTATTGCGCAGGTGGTACAAGTGCGCGCTGGCCTGCGCCACGAAGTCCTGGCCGAGAATCCTGCGACCCTCCCAGGTCCCACCGTTGAGCATGAGCTGGCCGAACTTCATGAAGTCGCGCGGCAGAAACTCCGCGCCACCGCCACCGTAGGGGTTGCCAGCCTGATCCAGTGGCCAGGCATAGGTGTTGATCTTCATCGGTTCGCCAACCAGGCGGTCAAAACTGTAGATGGGAAACTCTCCGGTCGCGCGTCCGACCATGCCCAGGGCAAGATTTGGGCTGGCGCTGCAGTAGACGGAGTTCTCCCCCGGCGGCGTCGCGAGCGGCACCGTCAGCGTGTAGCGGTAAAAGTCCGGCTCCTCGGTCTGTTCCCACATCTTGTCTTCATTGCCGGGAGCCTCCTCATTGGTGTCGTCGCAGAAATAGCCGGATGACATGGTGAGCAAATGCTCGAGCGTCATCGTGCGCTTCTGCGGCTCCAGGTCCTCCGGAAAGCTCCCGCCGTTCATGACCTGATACACCGGGCTCGAGAGCTTCAGCGGCGCGCCCGCTTGCATCGCTGCGCCTACGATGACGGCGGTGACGCTTTTCGACGCCGAGCGCGTCTGGTGCAGCTTGTCGCGATGCTCGCCATGGAAATACTCCTCCAGCACCAGCTTGCCGTGCCGCGCGATCAGCACGGCGTGGATCTGCGGAGCATCGGTCGAATCCATCGGCATCTCGATGAGCTTCTGGATGAATCGCTCCATGGCCGGCCGATCGATGTTGGCCTCCTCGAGCGTCGAGGTGGTCCAGCCGTCGTCGCGGGCCGGCGGTGGGTGGTAGGTATAGCGGTCCGGCCGTTTGCCGCGCGGATAGAAGTCGCTGTCGTCGCCGTCGCGCGCAAAATCGTAGCTGCCGCCGCGACCGGGGAAGACTAACGTGATCACCTGGCGGTCGGCGTCGTAGCCTCCGGTGCCGACTTCCCTTTCGTTTCCTCCCCGCTTGCCGATCAGCTTCAATGCCTGGCCGTCGCGGACCAGCCGCTCCACTCCTTGCTGCGTGCCGAAATCGAATTCCGGATTGCGCAGCACTGCGCCCAAGCGATCCGTCCGGCCGCTGCTGCACCAGCAAATAGAAAGTGAAGGTGTCCTGGAGCGGATCGACGGTGCCACGCCAGCGATGGGCACCGTCCGGCTTGACTGATACGAGGGACAGCGCTATCGGCGCGCTCGCGCCAGCGCCGTTCACCGGCGTGCCGGGCCGAAACCAGTGGCCCAGGATATTCTTCCCCTCGAGCTTGCCGCGAAAGCTGCCCTGCTTGTCCGGCAGATCAAACGCGAGCTCGCCCTTCTCCAGGCGCATCGGCAAGCGCCGCCCCACCATATCGGCGATGTAGGTCGCGCCTTCCTTCTCAATGATCAGCGGACCGCGCGCGTCCGGACCGAATCGCCCGTTCGCCTTCCACAGACCCAATAGCTCCTCATCAGAGGCTGCGCCAGCGAACGCCGGCGCAGGCGCCACGATGAGATGAGCCAGAATCAACGCCCCGAACAGAGCGCGGAGTCGTATCCGGCGCATGAGAAATATCGCGCGAGATCTCAAAGGAACTGAATCCGTAGCGTCACTGGACTCGAGTATCTTCGCTGGTGTCGTTGGCGTTGCTGGCAACGCTGGCGTTGCTGGTATCGCTGGTATCGCTGGTATCGCTGGTATCGCTGGTATCGCTGGTATGGGCAACGGATCTAGTGCTTGCGCCGCGACCGACGTTCCTGCTGCAGGCTCTGAACCCGCTGATGCTGTCGCCAGAAGGAACATCAAGCACGCCAGCGGCACAAAAGCAGCGAAGAGAGCCAAAACGTCCATCGGTCCTCGTGTCCTCGACGAATCAAGAATTGCGACGACGCGGGCGTGAAGGTGCGAGCGCTGCATTACTCCCATCGCGACATCGAAAACGCCCGATCTACCGCGCGACCCCTCGGCGACGTTCAACAGGAACTGTGCGTATTCCGAGGGCTTTCCGCCGGCAAGCAACACTGCATCGTCGCAGGCCTGCTCCTGGAGTTTTCTTGCCTGCGACGCCGCGAACCAGATCACCGGGTTGTACCAGTGCACCGCGCAGGCGAGGGCCGACACAAGATTACTGAGGTAGTCGAAGCGGCGGATGTGGGCGAGCTCGTGCAGAAGGGCATGGCGCCGTTGCGACTCCGGCCAGTCACCACCAGCACTTGGGAGCAGCAACACTGGCCGCATCAATCCCCAGGTACATGGACCAACTACGCGGGCAGATTCGAGCACGTGCAGAGATCCGGTGAAACCCAGTTCGTTTGACACGCGATCCAGTGTCGCGGCCCAACGCCCCGCCCCCAGGGGCCGCGCTCTACGTACCCAGCGGATCAAACCGGCATGGGCAACTGCATTGCGAATCAGCAAGCTCAATGCACCGCTGAACCAGATGATCGAGATCGTCGGCCACAGCGTTTCGGCCTGGGCGTGGGTGCTGAACTGCACCAATCGCTCCGCGGTCTGCCAAGGAAGTGGAATCAAGTCGTAGGACGGCAAGTACAGAATGGCGAACGGCATCAGCAAGGAGAGCGTCAATGCGGATGTCCAGAGGAAATGCCGATAGGCCGCCGACTTCCTGGCCATGACGACGGACATCAGGCCGACGGCGATGATCAGCAACGTAGTCTTCAACGAGATGGCTGCGACCGTCGACAGATCAAGCATGATCACTGCCCCTTCTTGCGTGCGGCGTCGATCAGTGCGCTCAGCTCATCCAGTTCGGCTTTGGTCAATTTCCGCTGCGATGAACCGAGCAACGCTGATGCGGCCCGAAGCGCCGACCCGTCGAAGAACGTGTTGACCACCTGCGCAAGGGCCTTCGCGCGCGCTTTTTGCCGGGAAACGAGTGGTGAGTAGACGTACCGCGGCCCGTCCGAGCGGTGCTGCAAGTGCTTCTTGTCGACCAGGATACGCAGCAAGGCCCGTATCGCCGAGTAGCTGGGCGGGTCCGACATTTCAGCCAGGACCTGAGCCGCCGTCGCTTCGCCGCGGCGATAGACGATATCCATGATTTGCCGCTCGCGGCGGCTCAACGATTCATGCGTCACGGGACAAGACCTGGTGGTAATTCTCACTATGCTAAGAATTTAGCATCCCATGCCAGATCTCTGCCGTCAACCTCAGTCAGGCGATAAAAGCGCGTCCGCACGCACCCGCATGAGATCCTTCAAGCAACAGGCCGTGTAAGTCCTTGGAGGTCTGGACGCGGATCAGTAGACGTATTCGAGCTGCACCCAGAGCTTGTGCGTGTCGGTCGCGAAGCCGTCGGCACGATAGTCGGCATATTTGATTGCCGCTGACCACGCTTTCCACTTTGCCTGCAGCAGGAGGTCGATTTCCGAACCGAAATCGACGGAGACACGCTCGGCTTCGAAGCGGTGGTAGACAGCCAACACCGTCAAAGAGTCGATATGGCCGAGCGGCTTGCGCGCATAGCCCAAGGTCACGTAGCGATCATCGACACCGTCGACCGGTGTCGTGAGGAATTTGTCCGCCCATCCTTGAAACTTGTGCAGAGTGGCGAGCGGCGTGCTGAAACCCTTCACGCCATTGCCCTCCAACACCTCGATGCCGAATCCGACACTCCAGTGCCATGCCGTCGCATTCAGGTCGGCGGCAAGATAGTCGTCGCGAAAGCTCAGCGGATTGTCTCCGCGGTCCTCTTGCCTGGCGAACGTGGCGGAGCCCGCCAGTTTGACGTCGGAGAACGTCCACTCGCCGGTATAGCGAAGACCGATCGTCGTTGAAGAGTCCGTCGGCGCCTGCTCGAGATCGAGCAGGTACGCGAACCCGGCAAAGCGTCCCGCCGGCGTCTGGTACGCAACGTTGACCAGATAGTTATCGCCCGTGTAACGCCCAACCGGCGACTCCTTGCCAAACACGCGATTGACCTGATTCACGTAGCTCAGGTCGATCGCGAGATTGCTCACGGATTGATTCAGGACGCGCACGGCATCGAACGACTGCTCGTTCTGGCGCCAGTCGGCCGGACTGACAAAGCGCTGGTTGTCTTGCAGGATGAGTTGGCGCCCGAAGGTGAGTGTCGTCCCCGGCAACGAGGTGTTCACGAGCGCCAGCCGATTGATCTCGTAGGATTCGGGGTCGGCAACGATCGGAAACTGCGTCTTGCCGTTCACGGTGCTGTTGTAGTCGGTCACGAGCGGCCACAGCAATTCCGCTTCAGCCAGCAGCGACCAGTTCCAGGCCTTGCCGGTTTCGAAGCCGAGTCGCGCGCGCAGCGTGAGTGCGTCGGCGTCTTCGGGCAAGCCATCCTGTTCGACCTGCTCCGAGCGCAACCGCATATCGACGATTGGCTTTGTCGCGTGAAAGGCTGCGGCAATAGGTTCCACCGTGTCGGCGCAGACTGCCGACGTCCATCCGATGATGCAGGCCGCGAGCGTTACTCCGAGCGGGCCTCTGTCCAGGTCGATGTAATCTGGCCCAAACGTACAGGGTTCTGAAACTCGAAATCCTTCATTCGCGGGAGCGATGATCGGCGATCGGTCACGGAAAATCTCGGACGTCAGGCACCGCTGCCGAATCGCTGGCGGTTGCAAGGCCTGGTAACGGTGAGTGCGAAGCAATCGCTGCCAGGATTCCTGCCAGGATTCGCGTCGGGTGTGGTGGACAGCCCGGCACCGCGACGTCGACGGGGATCACGTTGGAAATGCGCCCGCGACTAGCGTAGCACTCGCCAAATATCCCCCCGGTGCAGCCGCAATCGCCGAGAGCAACCACGAGTTTCGGATCGGGCGTGGCGTCATACGTGCGACGCAGGGCGACTTCCATGTGCTTCGACACCGGACCCGTAACCAGCAGGAGGTCTGCGTGCCGGGGGCTGGCGACGAACCGGATGCCAAGTCCTTCGAGGTTGTAGAGCGGGTTGTTCAAGGCATGAATCTCGAGCTCGCAGCCATTGCAGGAACCGGCATCGACATGGCGAATGCAGAGCGCGCGGCCCAAGAGCGCACGAATGCGTTCCTGCAGGTCCTCGCGGATGCGCAGGCTTTCATCTGCCGCGGGCGGTGGCTCGGTCGCGATGCCGATCGATGCGATCTTGCGCAGGGTCTTCAGCATGAGTGTGGGCCGTGCGCCATGGCTAGTTACAGGTCATGGCCGCTGTAGGAAAGGTTGAAGGACTTGTTGATCAGGGGAAAGTCGGGAACGATGTTGTCGATGATCGCGTGCTCGAGAACGGGCCAGTTCTGCCACGAAGGATCGTGCGGATGACAGCGATGGATCGCGCCTGCCGTGCCCGCCTCGAGCGCTACCAGTACCGGTCCGCGCCAGCCTTCGATCAATCCGATTCCGACTGCGCCGTTGGATGGCACCGCTATGGGCGCATGGCACGCGCCGACCGGCAGCGCTTCCAGGATCTTCAAGATGAGACGGCAGGACTCCTGTAACTCATCGAAGCGCGCGGCGACTCGCGCGGCGACGTCCCCCGCGGCACTGACGATCTTCGCCGTCACCAACGTTGCGTAGGGTTCGCACGGCAAGTCGGCACGCAGGTCGAATGCTCGCGCACTCGCGCGTCCGGCAAGCCCGATGAGTCCCAAGCGTGCGGCGAGTTCCGCGCTGACTGTGCCAGCGCCGACGAACCGATCGCGCACGCCCTCGTGCTCGTCGTAGATCGTGCGCAACGAGAGCGTCTCGAGCGCGAGCTCTCGCACGCACGTTTCGAGCCGACTGGAGCGGGACTGCGCGAGATCCACGCTCGTACCACCGGGCACGATCGCGTCCATCAAGTAGCGCGCGCCGAGCGCCTCTTCGGTGGCGCGTAACAGGTGCTCCTTGAGGCGCGAGAATTGTGCGAGGCCAAACGCAAAGCCGGCGTCGTTCCCGAGTGCGCCGAGGTCCCCGAGGTGATTCGCGACGCGCTCGAGCTCGAGACAGAGCGCCCGCAGCCACGCTGCGCGCGCCGGGATGTGCGCTCCCGCCGCGCCCTCGAGCGCCTGGCAATACGCCCAGGAAAATGCAACGGCAGAGTCTCCCGAGACGCGTGCAGCCAGGCGATGGCCTTCGAGGATGGGCAGCTCCGTGAAGCGCCGCTCGATGCCTTTGTGCACGTAGCCGAGCCGTTCCTCCAGCCTCAGGACCTTTTCGCCCACCACCGAGAAGCGGAAGTGCCCCGGCTCGATGATGCCCGCGTGCACCGGGCCAACCGCGATCTCATGCACGCCCTCGCCTTCGACGCGCACGAACTCATAGGCATCGATCGCGGGCTCGGACAGATCCGCAGAAGGTTGCGGGTCCAGAAGGGGCCGAAAACTGCTGGGCCAGGCGGCATGACGCAGCCACGGACGCTCATCAGGATCGGTCGAGCGGACTCCCGCGAGGTCTGCGGCCGCTCGCTGCATACGTGCGGCGGCTGGAAAGAGGTCTGCGAGGCCCGGATACCGCGCGTCCGGACCGTCGAGACGCAGGCTGAGCACGAGACCACTCGGCTCGGCGAGAAATGCGGCGCGCACGATGGGTGAGTCGCGCTCATCGCCGCTCACCCACAGCGCCATGAGTCTGCCACCCGCGGCAGACAGATCCTCCGCGACGTGGCGCCACTCTTCGCGAGAAACGCCCAGCCTGCGCAGTCCCGGAGCGCCGGGTTGCGGATCGCTGCGCGAAAACCAGGCTCGCAATGGCACTCAGTTGCCCCCGATCAAGCGCGCGGCCGCCCGGTACCAGTCCGCCAGATACGGCGGAACGTAGATCCCGAGCATCAGCACCAGGCCCAGGTGTGCGAAGACCGGCAAGAGCGCCGGCGGATGCGGCAAGCGCTTCGCGGTCGTTTCGCCGAATACCATGGGCTGAACGCGCCCAAAGACGGCGGCAAACGCAACGCCGAGGGCGGCGAGCAGAATCGGTGTCGCCCACGGCTGTTCACGCATGGCCGTGGTGAGGATCAGAAACTCGCTCGCAAAAACGCCGAAAGGCGGCATGCCGAGAATGGCGAGTGAGCCCATCATCAGGCCCCAGCCTACCGTGGGACTCAACGTGATGAGTCCGCGGATGTTCGCGATGAGCTGCGTCCCTGCCTTCTGTGCGGCGTGCCCGACCGCGAAGAAGATCGCCGATTTCGTCAGCGAGTGCACCGTCATGTGCAGGAGCGCGCCGAAATTCGCCACCGGGCCGCCCATGCCAAAGGCGAAAGTGATGATGCCCATGTGCTCGATGGAGGAATACGCGAACAGGCGTTTGACGTCGCGCTGCCGCCAAAGCAAAAACGCCGCGAGCACGACCGAGAGCAGGCCAAAACCCATGAGCATGTGCGAAGGGAGCGATGACTGGAGCGATCCTTCGACGAGTACTTTGCAACGCACGACGGCGTAGATGGCGACGTTGAGCAGCAGCCCGGATAACACGGCCGAAATGGGCGTGGGACCTTCGGCGTGCGCATCGGGCAGCCAGTTGTGTAAGGGCGCCAGCCCAACCTTCGTCCCGTAGCCGACGAGCAGGAAAACGAACGCGAGACTCAGGACGGCGGGTTCGAGCTGGCTCTTCACGCCATTCAGATGCGTCCACAACAGCGCGCTCACGCCCTCGGCGCCCAGGATCCTTTCGGCCGCGAAGTACAACAGGATCGTGCCGAAGAGTGCCTGCGCAATCCCGACGCCGCAGAGAATGAAGTATTTCCAGCCCGCCTCGAGACTCGCCGGCGTCCGGTACAGTGTGACGAGCAGAACCGTCGACAGAGTCGCCGCTTCCATCGCGACCCACAGCAGGCCCATGTTGTTGGTGGTCAGCGCAATCAGCATCGTGGCCATGAAGAGCTGGTACATGCTGTGGTAGAGGCGCAAGCGCGGCGCGCTCACGCGCCCGTGCTCCATCTCCACCCGCATGTACGGGCGCGAGAAGAGCGAGGTGGTCAAGCCCACGAAAGCCGTCAGCGTCACCAGGAACACGTTGAAAGGGTCGATGAAGAACTGCTCGTGTGCCACGAGAAGGTCGCCTTCGCCGATGACGCGTGTGGTGAGCGCACAGGCGGCGAGGAAGGTCGCGAAGCTCACGCCTGCATTCAGTTCAGGTGCCCAGCGACGCGCGCCGAACGCGCCGAGCAGCAGCGCGCCAGCGATCGGACTTCCCAGCAGAAGGAGAAATTCCACGCTAGCCACCGCCGTCTTCGCTCGAACTGCGTGCGCCGAACGGCTTGCCTTCCTTGAGTGACTCCAGGTGATGCAGGTCCAGGCTGTCGAACTGCTCGCGGATCTGGAAGAAGAAGATGCCGAGGACCAGCACGGCGACGAGTACGTCGAGCGCCACTCCGAGTTCGACGATCATCGGCATGCCGTACGTTGCGCTCATCGCCCCGAAAAACAGCCCGTTCTCCATGGAGAGAAAACCGACGACCTGCGACATGGCCTTGCGGCGCGTGATCATGGTGATGAAGGAAAGCAGGACTACTGCAACCGCGATGCCGATCGAGCTGCGCGTCGCGGTGCTGGCCAGCGCCGAGATGGGCTGTGCCAGACCGAAGGCGAATACGACCACCAGGACGCCGATGAGCATCGTTCCCGGAATGTTGAGCAGCGATTCCGTGTCCCAGTAGACCTGCAGGCGCCGGATCAACCGATGCAGAAGCCACGGCAGGAAGCAGGCCTTGAGCGCGAGCGTGAGAACGGCGGACAGATACAAGTGCGCCTGCCCTGTTCTCCATGCGAGCAGCAACGTCGCCACGGTCAGCAGGGCGCCCTGGAACGCGAGCAGGTTCACGAGGTTCACGATGCGTCGTTGCGCGAGCATCGCGAAGGACAGCAGGAGGAGAAGCGCTGCACAGAGGTTCAGCAGTTGCAGGCTAAATGGAGTACCGGTCACGGCTTCAGGCTCCGAGCAGCAGGTGCACGAGCAGGCCCAGCACGGCGAACAGGAATGCGACCGCCAGAAATTCCGGTGCACGGAAGATGCGCAGCTTGGCCGACAGTGTCTCGATGACAGCGAGCGCGGCGCCAGCCACGGCGAGCTTGGCCGCGAGCAGAGGAATTGAGGCGAGTAGCGCGCCCGGACCGCTCATACCGGTGGAAACACCCCATGGAACGAATAGTGCAAAGCCGATGCACGCGTAATTAAAGAGCTTGAGCGCAGCCGCCCATTCGATGAGTGCCAGGTGACGCGCCGAGTACTCGAGCACCATCGCTTCATGAATCATCGTGAGCTCGAGGTGCGTCGCCGGATTGTCGATGGGGATGCGCGCATTCTCAGCGAGCAATACCATCGTGAAGGCGATTGCTGTAAAGGCGAGGCTGGGATAGAGACCGAGATTTTGCGTGCCGAGATTCTCGGTGATGGCTGGCAGGGCCGTAGTTGCCGAGATCAACGAGGCGACGAAGATCACCATGAGCAACGCGGGCTCGGCGAGAAATCCCACCATCATCTCCCGGCGCGCCCCGAGCGTGCCGAACGCTGTTCCGATGTCCATCGCGGCGAGTGACAGGAACACACGTGCCGTGGCAAGGAGTCCCACGAGGGCGATCGCATCCGCGGCGGCGGTGAACGGCAGCCCGGTACTCATCGAGGGGATGATCATCGCCGCGACCGCCATCGAGCCGAACACGATGTAGGGCGCCACGCGAAACAGCGGAGAAGCGTTTGCGGCGATCACCGCGTCCTTGTGAAAGAGCTTGCGAATGCCGCGGTAGGGCAGCCACAAACTGGGGGCACGACGGTTCTGCAGCCAGGCCCGGCACTGGTTGACCCAGCCGACGAACAGCGGTGCGGCGGCGAGTGCTGCGATCAGCTCCAGCGCCTGAGCGAAAATTTCGATCGGCTTCATAGCACGAGCGCCAGCAGCGCGATCAGCGTCACGAAGCTGTACAGGAGGTAGGTGGCGATACGCCCCTGCTGCAACCACGCGAACGAGTCCGCCACGCGTTGGATGAGCGGGCCCAGTGGCAGGTACAGGCTGGTCCAGATTCGATCGCCGACGGTGACGCGATAGCGTGGAGTGCGATCGAAAGGCGACGGCAGCTCGCGATTGACCGCAAAGAAGTCCCCGAAGATATGTCGGATCGGCTGACCAAAGCCTTCCGCAGTATCCTGCATGCGCGCGGTCACACTGCCAAAACCGCAGTCCCAGGGCGGCGCGCGACGGACTCGCCGATGATAGAAGAGGCGCACCGCGAATGCCGTGAGAAGCACCGCCCCGGCGATGGCGATGAAAAAGAGCAGCGCGGAATAAGAAACCTGTCGCTCAGGCAGAGGCACGAGGAGCCACCAGGGCGCCTGGACGTCGGGGAGCGTCGCGCCCTGGAGCTCTTCGACCACTATGCGTAACGCGCCGACGACATGCGTGGGGAACAAACCCAACGCGAAGCAACCGAGGGCCAACCAGACGAGGCCGAGGCGCTCGAGCACGTTTGCGTCGTGTGCGTGCGCGAGCGCCGCTTCGCGCGGCTGGCCGAGAAAGATCACGCCAAAGAACTTGACCATCACATAGGCTGCAAGCGCAGCGGCCAGCGCGACGATCGCGGCACCGAGTGGCAGCAGCATGTTGACGAATGAGACGGGCACTTCGTGTGCGAAGAGAAAGGACTGCAACAGGAGCCACTCGGAGACGAAGCCGTTGAGGGGCGGGAGACCGGCCATCGCCAGCGCACCGACCAGCGTGAGCCAGGCGACCCAGGGCATGCGGTGGATCAGGCCACCCAGCCGCCCGAGATTGCGCTCGCCGGTCGAATGCAGAACCGCCCCGGTGCCGAGGAACAGCAGGCTCTTCATGAACGCGTGATTGAGGCTGTGATAGAGCGCCGCGATCAAGGCGAGTGCAGCCAGAGAGGGCATGTTGAGGCCGCCGAAAACGATGGCGAGTCCGATGCCGGTAAAGATGATGCCGATGTTCTCGATCGACGAACACGCGAGCAAGCGCTTCATGTCGGTCTGAACTGCGGCGAACACGACACCGTACAGTGCGCTGAAGAGACCGATGGACACCGGCACCAGACCCCACCACCATGCGGCGTCCGGCAGCAGATCGAAAGTGACACGCAGCACGCCATAGACCGCGGTCTTCAGCATTACTCCGCTCATGAGCGCCGAGACTGGTGAGGGAGCAGCCGGATGCGCTTCAGGAAGCCAGACGTGCAACGGTACGAGCCCCGCCTTCGCTCCGAAGCCGAACAGTGCGAGCAAGAACGCGGTAGCCGCCCATTGAGGAGTGAGCTGCGCAGCGCGCATGGCATCGAATGTGAATTGCCAGCTTCCCCCTTGCATGACGCCGAAGCTCAGCAGGATGGCAATTGCCCCGACATGCGCGATCAAGAGATAGAGAAACCCGGCGCGTCGGATCTCGGCGAGACCGTGTTGGGTGGTCACCAGGAAGTACGAGGAGAGCGCCATCGTTTCCCACGCCACCATGAACGCGTAAGCGTCATCGGCCAGCAGCACGAAACCCATGCTGGCGAGGAACAGGTGGTACTGAAGACAGAGCAGGCCGGGCGCGGTGCCCTGGCCGCGGCGAAAGTATCCGGCCGCGAAGATCGAGATGCCGGCGGAGGCGGCGCCGAGCAGAAAGAGAAAGACGCTCGTCAATGCGTCGCGACGCACGTGAAACGGTAGATCCGGCAGTCCGATCGGGAGCGTCGCGCTGTCCACCGGCATCGTGAGCGAAGCTCCCGCCACCAATGCCAGCGCCACGCCACAAAGTGCTCCCAGCGGGAACAAGGTCCGCCCGACGAAGGCGATGCTCTTTGGACGCAGGAGGCCCGCGACCCCAATGAGGCCCCACAGAGCGATGAGCGCCAGGCAGGCTGAAAGTGATGAGTTGATCAGTGGGGCATCACATCGGGTGCTATGCTGATACGAGTTTGATTATAATGGCAGCGAGCGCACTTTGCCGCCAACCTGGATCACGTGCCACTCGAAGACCGCACAGCACGGCTGACGATTCTCATCGACCCACGCAAGAAAGCGCTGTTCGAGCGCCTGTGCGCGGATGAGGACGCCACACCTTCGCAGGTCCTGCGGCGCTTGATTCGGCGCTTCATCGAGGAACGAACCGGTGAGCCGTGGACACCGGAGAAAGTCACGAAGCCAACTACGCGGGGCAGCGCACGACGCAACGCGCGCGGGTGAGCGCTCATCGAGGGCGCGGATCAGTTGGCAGCGGGGCTTCGCAAGCAGCACCGCTGCTCGGCTGGTGGTGAGGGGCGGAATCGAACCGCCGACCTAGGGGTTATGAATCCCTCGCTCTAACCGTCTGAGCTACCTCACCATTGATCCGGCCGGGCGAAAAGGCGGCCGATTCTCGACGCGCCTCCCGGGGCTGTCAAGCTGACGCGCTCACTCCTGGATCCCGGGACTCGTGTAATCGAGAGCGTAGATGAGCAGGCCCGTCACACGTTGAACCGAAAATGCATCACGTCGCCTTCACGGACGATGTATTCCTTGCCCTCCAGACGGAGCTTACCTGCATCGCGCGCACCCGCTTCTCCGCGCCCCGCGATGTAGTCGTCGAACGCGATCACTTCCGCGCGGATAAAGCCGCGTTCGAAGTCTGTATGAATCACGCCCGCAGCCTGGGGCGCCGTCGAGCCCGCACGCGCTGTCCAGGCGCGAACCTCCTTGGGCCCAGCGGTGAAAAAGGTCTGCAGACCCAGCAACCGATAAGCGCCTCGAATCACGCGATCGAGCCCGGGTTCTTCGAGCCCCAGTTCATCGAGAAAATCCTTGCGATCCACGGCCTCGAGCTGCGCGATCTCCGCTTCGATGGCCGCGCACACGGGGACGACCACCGCTTTCTCCTCTTCCGCGCGCTGGCGAACCGCATCCAGATGCGGGTTGTTCTCGAAGCCATTCTCGGCGACGTTTGCCACGTACATGACCGGCTTCGCGGTCAGCAGGTGGTACTCCTTCATCACCACCCGCTCCGCATCGCTGACTGACAGGGCGCGCGCGGGCAAGCCCGAATCGAGTTGCTTGCGAAGACGTTCGAGCAGGTCGCGGCGCACGATCGCGTCCTTCTCGGCCGCCTTGGCTCCCTTCACCGCGCGCTGGTACGCACGCTCGACGGAATCGAGATCGGCAAGGGCCAGCTCGGTGTTGATGACGTCGATATCGAACAGAGGATTGATCTTGCCCGACACGTGAACAACGTCATCGTTCTCGAAACAACGCACGACGTGTGCGATTGCATCGACCTCGCGGATGTGCGCGAGGAACTGGTTGCCAAGCCCCTCGCCTTTCGATGCGCCAGCGACCAGGCCCGCAATGTCCACGAACTCGACGGTCGTGGGCAGGATCTTTTCGGGCTTCGCGATCGCCGCGAGCTGCTCCAGTCGCGGATCGGGCACCGGCACGACGCCCACGTTCGGATCGATAGTGCAGAAGGGATAGTTCTCCGCTGCGATCTGGGCGCGTGTCAGCGCGTTGAAGAGAGTCGACTTGCCGACGTTCGGAAGACCGACGATTCCACATTGAATAGGCATGGGTGATACGGCCCTGGATCAGGCCTCGGGCTCCTGGTCGTCCGGCTGGGCGATGGGATTCGATCGATGCAGCTTGTTCATGGCGTGTTCGGTGCCCTTGTCCAGAAGCGCAGGCAGGATCTCAACCGCATCGCCCACCCGCTTGATGATCTGGTCTTCCTCTGTCGCGGGTGCGCGCCGCAGGACGTAGTCGAGCACCTCGTCCTTGTTGCCGGGATGCCCGACACCGAAGCGGAAGCGCCAGAACTTGTCGCCCAAATGCGCGATCAGGTCCTTGAGGCCGTTGTGGCCGCCCGCACCGCCGCCGAACTTGAGGCGCACGCTCCCGACCGGGAGGTCCAGCTCGTCATGCGCGACCAGCACTTGCGCGAGGTCGATCTCGCGATAGTCGAGGAGGCTCTTCACTGCCAGCCCGCCGCGATTCATGAAAGTGAGGGGCTTGAAGATCTCAATCTCCACCTCGCCAACACGAATCTTCGCGAGCTCGCCCTGGAAGCGGCGCTGCGCCCGAAAATGCCCCTGGTGCTGACGCGCGAGCGCATCGGCGAACCAGAAACCGGCGTTGTGACGCGTGAGCGCGTACTCCGGCCCCGGATTGCCGAGTCCGACGATGAGTCGCAGCGGAAACGAAGCCATGGTTGAAGAACCGGTCCGAGACTCTCGAAATCAGTGGGCCGCCCGAAGGCGGCCCACACGAAAGACAAGCGGTTCGCGCTCGTCTTACTTCTTGCCCTTCTTCTCTTTCTCTTCCTTCTTGGCCTCTTCCTTCTTGCCACCCGCAGCCTCGGCAGGTGCTGCTCCAGCAGCGGGCGGTGCCGCACCCGGCGCACCAGGCGCTGCGCCCGGCGCAGCAGCTGCACCTTCGGCCGGCACTGCACCTTCGACAGCTGCGGCGACTGCAGTCGGCTCCGGCTCCTCGGCACGCGGCGCGTGGACCGAGACGACCGTGGCGTCGCGGCCATGCGCGAGCTCGGTGAACTGCACGCCTTCCGGCGCCTTGAGGTTCGACAAGTGCAGGCTCTGGTTGAGGGACAGGCCTGAAACATCGACTTCGATGAATTCCGGCAGATCCTTGGGCAGGCAACTCACGTCCACTTCGGTCTTCTGGTGCGACACGATGCCGCCCTGCTCCTTCACGCCGCGTGAAATGGACTCACCATGGAAATGCAACGGAATGCGGATGCGGATCTTCTCCGTCTCCACCACGCGCTGCAGGTCCACGTGCAGTATCGCGTTACGAGCCGGGTGACGCTGCACGTCCTTGAGAATGGCGGCCTGCGTCTGATCGCCGACGCGCACATTCACGATCGTGCTGTAGAAGCGCTCGTTGTCGAGCAGCGCCAGCAGCTTCTGGTGATCGAGCGACAGCCCGCGCGGTTCGCGGTGCCCGCCGTACAGAATTCCAGGCACCTTGCCGGAATGACGCAGGCGGCGGCTCGCACCCTTGCCCTGTTCGTCGTCCCGGAACTCGGCGCCGAGTTCGAATGAAATCTTCATTTGCTTCTCTCTCCGTTCAATTCACTTCAGACACACCACGCTCCGCGACCAGAGGTGGCACTTCAATACGCCCATTCTTCAATCAACATACAAACTGCTCACCGACTCCTCGTCCCTGATGCGTCGGATCGTCTCCGCCAGCAGTCCCGACACGCTCAGCTGCCGGATCTTCCGGCAGGCCTGCGCATCCGGCCGCAGCGGGATGGTGTCGGTCACGACGATCTCGTCGAGCACCGACTTCGAAATCCTGTCCACCGCGTTGCCCGAGAGCACCGGGTGGGTGATGTACGCGACCACTCGCTTCGCGCCCTCGTCCTTGAGCGCCTGCGCCGCCTGGCACAGCGTACCCGCGGTATCCACCAGGTCGTCGATCATCACGCAGGTCTTGCCCGAGACCTCGCCGATGATGTTCATCACCTTCGACTCGTTCGGCCGCGGGCGCCGCTTGTCGATGATGGCGAGCTCCGCATCGTCGAGGCGCTTCGCCAATGCGCGCGCCCGAACCACGCCGCCGACGTCCGGGGACACTACGACCATGTCGGTGTAGCTCTGTCGCCACGCATCGCCCAGCAACACCGGCGAGGCATAAACATTGTCGAACGGGATGTCGAAAAATCCCTGGATCTGCTCCGCATGCACATCGACCGTCAGCAACCGGTCGACGCCCGCACTCGCCATCATGTTCGCCACCAGCTTGGCCGCGATCGCCATGCGCGCGCCGCGCATGCGTCGATCCTGCCGTGCATAGCCGAAATACGGCACGACGGCAGTGATGCGCGCAGCGGACGATCGCCGGCAGGCATCCACGAGGAGCAGCAGCTCCATCAAGTTGTCATTCGCCGGCGGACAGGTCGGCTGCAGGATGAAGACGTCGCGTCCGCGAACGTTCTCCATCAGCTCGACATTCACCTCACCGTCACTGAACCGCGCGACCACCGCGCGGCCGAGCGGCACCATCAGGTGCCGCGCGATTTCCTGCGCGAGCGCCGGGTTGGCGTTGCCCGAAAACAGCGCCATCGACGAACGTTCTACTGGTGCTCCGGAGTGATCCATAGTGGCTGGGGTGGAAGGATTCGAACCTCCGTATGGCGGGATCAAAACCCGCTGCCTTACCGCTTGGCGACACCCCAGCCGAAAACACTCTCTGTTGCGCTGAGGTTGCGCCTGCCTGAGCGCAAGTTCATCTCGACGCTGCCAGCCGATCCAGCAGCGGAGAACGATTGCGCCCCTGAACCACGAAACCCTGCCAGCGCGCTGGCACGTCGTTCGCGACTGCCTGCGCCTGCGCCACAGTCGCGAACGGCGCGAAGATACAGGAGCCCGTACCAGTCAATCTCGCCGGAGCAAATCGGCCGAGCCAGTCGAGCGCTGCAGCCACCTCGGGGAACCGTGAGCGCACCAGCGGCTCGCAGTCGTTGCGACCCCCCGACTTCAAAAAGGCGCGTATTGTGATGGCGGGGGAATTTCGTGTCAATTCAGGGGCCTGAAACACCTCAGCGGTGCTCACGGCGCAGCCCGGGCGGATCACGAGGTACGGCGTTTCGGGCGGCTCGATGGGCCGCAATCGCTCCCCCACCCCTTCGGCCCAGGCGGCATGACCTTGAACAAAAACAGGCACGTCCGCGCCGAGTTGCAGGCCGATGCGCGCCAATTCCTCGGTACGAAGGCCCAGGCCCCAGAGCTGGTTGAGGGCCACCAGGACGGTCGCCGCATCAGAGCTCCCGCCCCCCAGCCCGCCCTGCAGGGGAATCTTCTTGCGCAATCGAATCGTGACCCCTTTGCCACCCGCCCCTGTGTGCGCCTGCAGTCGTTCGGCGGCACGAACGCTGAGATCAACGCTCGCGGAGATCTCGGCGGGACCCTCGGCGCGCACGATTTTGCCGTCACTGCGTGGCTCGAGTACGAGTTCGTCGCACAGGTCGACGAACTGAAATGCCGTCTGCAGCTCGTGATAACCGTCGGGGCGGCGGCCGAGGATGTGTAGGAAGAGATTGAGCTTTGCCGGTGCAGGCCAAGTGCCAGTCCCGGGCTTCGAGACTTCGGCCGTCACCTCACATGCTCCAGTGATCGACAACTACCTTGACGCGGACCGGACCACTTTCGAGTCGTACGCGACCGCGGAAGCCAGCTGCCACTCTGGTACTCGTAGTTGTCGTACGCCATCGACCACCCATTCTGCTTGAGCGCAGCCAGCCGTCCCTGCGTATCCAGTTCCTCCTCAGCGTCGGAACCCGGTGCCGGCACACCGAGCAACCAGTAGCGCAAGCTCGAGATGGGCAAGGCCACACCGATGACGCGCTCGAGAGCCGCGGCCGCATCCTGATCCGAGATCTTCTCGCCCTTGCTGGTGTCGATCTCAACCGATTGGCCGTCACTGCGCACATGCACGCCACCGACTCCGAACGCCCCCTGCAGGTTCAGCTCCGAAATCTCCTCGGCCTGATTCCAGGTGACGTTCGCGCTCCAGCCCTGGCTTTCCGTTACCACCGCTGCTCTTCCTGACATTTCCCAATGCGAGAGCGCCTGGCGCGCGCTCTTCGCCGACGGCCAATCCGTCGCCGGGGCAGTCGGCAGCGAAGTGCAGGCGGTGAAAACCGCGCTAATCGCGAGCAGCGTGGCGGGTGCAAGTGAAGTGAAACGCCGCACCAGAGCGCACACCCGGACTACTCAGGATAACGGCGCAGTGTATTGAGCAGGTACCGATGATTGGGGTCTGCGGCGAGCGCCTCGTCCCATATTGCCCGTGCCTGCGTGTGCTGCCCCATGGCCCAGAGTGTCTCTCCGAGGTGAGCCGCGATCTCAGCATCCTTCTCGTTCGCGTAGGCACGAGTCAGCCAGCGCATCGATTCCTTGTACTGCTGCTGCTTGAACAGTACCCATCCCAGGCTGTCCTGGATGGCCGGGCTGTCCGGTGTCATCTCCAGCGACTTGGAGATCAGCGAACGCGCCTCCTTCAGATCGAGCGAGTGATCGGCCAGCGTGTAACCCAGCGCATTCATCGCCAGCGGATCACCGGGGCGCTGCTTCACCATCGTGCGCAGATCGCTGATCGCCTCATCGACGCGATCGACGCGCTCCAGCATCTGGCCGCGCGAGTACTGCAGCGCCAGGTTGTCGGGGTAGCGTGCCAGGCTCTGCTCGATCAGGTCCAGGGCTGCGTCAGCGTCTCCTTCGTCGGCCAGCAGACGCGCCCGACCGATCGAGATCTGCACGTAGTCCTCGGGATGCTCCTCGACGTAGGAGTCGAGAAGCTCTATCGCCTGATCGCGGGCTCCGGTACTCAACAGCAATCTTGCCGCGCGCAGTTGCGATTCCGCCGCGAGCGGGCCCGCGGTAACGCGGGTGTAGTAGCGGATCGCTCTAAGCGCATCACGACGACGTTCCTGCACATTGCCGAGCGAGTAGAAAGCGAGACCGACGTAACGCCCGGTGCTGAGCAGGTCGTTGAAGCGCTGCGTGGCATCGTCGAGCTTGCCCTCGTTCAGATCGAGCGCGCCGAGGCTGCGAAGCGCCTCGGCACGCGCATCCGGCACCTCGAGCAGTTTCGCGAGCTCGTTGCGCGCTTCCGTGTCGAACCCGGCGGCAGAAAGCAGCAGCACGAGCTCCAGTTTCGATTCGACATCGCCCGCGCTCTGCACCTGGGCGCGCGCCAAGCCGATCCCTTCGGCGGTATCGCCCTTGACCACGAGCGCTCGTGCGAGCAGTCGCTGGGCTTCCATCAGCTTCGGGTTGATGGCGACTGCGCGCCGTGCACTGTCGACTGCCAGCTTGTAGTCATAGGTCCGCAGCGCAGCGGCGCCGATTGCGTACTGGGCTTCCGCCAGGCGCGAGTGCGGCGCAGCGAGCGCACGCGTCACCTGCAGCACACCATAAGCGTTGTCCTCGGACCCGAGCGTGTTGGAGAGGTCCATGAACCCTTCGCCCGGTGTCGGGTAGCTCGCCAGCACCGGCTCGAAGTTGTCGATCGATTCCGGCAGGCGATAGAGCCGCAGAGCCGTCACCGCGAGATAGCGATGCGCCGGCACGCTCGCAGGATCCAGCTCCAGCCAACGCCGCGCCGCATCCATGGCGATGGTTTGCTGATCGTTGTCGAAGGCGATCTTGGTAGCCTGCTCGGCGAGGCTCACGTCCGGTGAGGCACGCGTAGCGGCCAGATACTCCGTCGCTGCTGCCAGGGAATCGCCACGCTGCAGGGCAATCTCGGCAACTACCAGATGCGTGTCCGCATCCGTGGCATTCTTCGTCGCGGTGCGACTGGGTTGCTGGGTCGTAGTCGTAGCGCAGCCGCACGCGAGTGCCGCCAAACTGCTCAACACGATGACGCTGCGAATCGAGGAATGAAACGTGTACATGGGGTAACTATAGCTCACAGGCATTGGGTTGCGGTCTCGTGTTGCCGTCTTGTGTTGTATTGGGACCGGCCCCACAATCGCGCGCCGTCATGAAGGCCTCGATCCGTCAGAAACTTGAAAGACTTGCCGAGCGCTTCGAAGAGGTCGGCCGTCTGCTCGCGGAACCCACCGCAACCTCCAACCAGAAGAATTTCCGCGAGCTCTCCATGGAGTACGCGCGGCTCGAGCCGATAGCGCAACGCTTCGCGGCGTTTCGCGCCATCGAACAGGACATGAGCGCTGCGCAGGAGATGGCGGCCGATCCCGACCCAGCGACGCACACGCTCGGCGAGGAAGAGATGCAAACGCTGAGCGCTCGGCTGGAAGCCGAGGAGACAGCGCTGCAGCAACTGCTGGTCCCGAAAGATCCGCGTGATGACAACAATATCTTCCTCGAAGTGCGGGCCGGAACCGGTGGCGACGAAGCCGCATTGTTCGCCGGAGACCTGTTTCGCATGTACGCGCGCTACGCCGAAACCCAGGGCTGGCGCGTGGAAATCCTGAGCGAGAATCCGGGCGAGCATGGCGGCTACAAGGAAATCATCAGCCGCATCGTCGGGCGCGGTGCGTTTTCCCGGCTCAAGTTCGAATCTGGTACCCATCGCGTGCAGCGCGTGCCGCAGACCGAAGCACAGGGTCGCATTCATACCTCGGCAGTCACGGTCGCGATTCTTCCCGAGCAGGAAGAAATCGAGGAAATCGAGCTCAATCCCGCGGAGTTACGCGTCGACACGTATCGCGCCTCGGGTGCCGGTGGCCAGCACGTTAACAAGACCGATTCGGCGGTGCGCATCACGCACCTGCCGACAGGTATAGTCGTTGAGTGCCAGGACGAGCGCTCCCAGCATAAGAATCGCTCCCGGGCCATGTCCTTGCTCAAGGCGCGGCTGCTGGCGGCAGAGCAGGAAAAGCAGCAGCGCGAGCAGGCTCAGACACGCAAGCTCCAGATCGGTTCCGGCGATCGCTCCGAGCGCATCCGCACCTACAACTTCCCCCAGGGACGAGTCACCGATCATCGCATCGAGCTGACGATCTACCGTTTGCCGGACATCATCGATGGCCGGCTCGACGAGCTGATCGGGCCGTTGACGCAGGAATATCAGGCCGAGCAGCTCGCGGCGCAGGAGTGAGTTCCCGTCGAGATGACAAAGCTCGCCTTCGCGACCGTGACCTCATGACGGATCGGCCCGGTCGTGTATTCGATCATGCTCCACCGGCGACCACTCGCCTGGCACAGCTCGATCAGAACTCCTTCTCCGCGAGTTTACCGCTCCGGCAACTCGTGGAGCACATCCTCACTTCCGAAGCGGTCGAGGTTCATTACCTTGTTCCAGGCCGCGACAAAGTCATGGACAAACTTCTCCTGGGAATCCGCACATGCATAGACTTCAGCGAGAGCGCGGAGCTGGGAGTTTGAGCCGATTACGAGATCGACACGCGTCGCGGTCCACTTGACTTCACCCGTAGCGCGTTCGCGGCCTTCAAACACGTCGGCGTCCTTCGAGACCGCCTTCCACTCGGTGGCCATATCGAGCAGGTTCACGAAGAAGTCGTTGGTCAGCGCCCCCGGCCGCTTGGTAAAGACGCCGTGTTTGATCTGTCCGAAGTTGGTATTGAGGACACGCATGCCGCCAACAAGAACCGCCATCTCAGGCGCAGTCAGCGTCAGCAATTGCGACCGATTGACCAGCAGCGCCTCGGCCGATACAGAGAATTTCGTCTTGAGGTAGTTGCGAAAACCGTCCGCGATCGGTTCCAACACGGCGGCGGACGTCACATCGGTTTGCGCCTGCGAGGCGTCCATGCGTCCCGGCGTGAAGGGAACCGTCACATTGTGGCCCGCGTTCTTCGCAGCTTGCTCGATGCCTGCGCAGCCGGCGAGCACGATCAGGTCGGCGAGTGAAACTTTCTTGCCGCCGGACTGCGCGCCATTGAACGTCTCACGGATGGTCTCCAACGTCAGCAGCACTTTCGCGAGCTGTGCAGGCTGGTTGACTTCCCAATCCTTCTGCGGCGCCAGGCGAATGCGGGCACCGTTTGCACCGCCGCGCTTGTCGGAGCCGCGGAACGTGGACGCGGAAGCCCAGGCGGTCGAAACCAGCTCCGAGACCTTCAGTCCGGACGCCAGCACCTTGCTCTTGAGCGAGGCGATGTCCTGTGCGTCGATCAGCTGGTGATCGACCTTGGGGATCGGGTCCTGCCAGATCAGATCTTCCGCGGGCACTTCCGGTCCGAGGTAGCGTGCACGAGGGCCCATGTCGCGGTGGGTCAGCTTGAACCAGGCGCGGGCGAACGCGTCCGCGAACTGATCCGGGTTCTCCATGAAGCGCCGCGAGATCTTTTCATAAACGGGGTCGAACCGCAGGGAGAGGTCGGTGGTCAGCATGGAAGGCGCGATACGCTTTGAACGGTCGTGCGCATGCGGCACCGTACCGGCGCCCGCACCACCCTTCGGCCGCCACTGCTGCGCGCCGGCCGGGCTCTTCGTCAGCTCCCACTCGTAGCCGAACAGGTTCCAGAAGAAATTGTTGCCCCACTTTGTCGGCGTGGTGGTCCACGTGACTTCCAGCCCGCTTGTGATGCAGTCAGTGCCGATGCCCGTGCCGAAGCTGCTCCTCCAGCCGAGGCCTTGCTCTTCGATGCCGGCCGATTCCGGATCCGCCCCCACATGTGTGGCAGGGCCGGCGCCGTGCGTCTTGCCGAAAGTGTGGCCACCAGCAATCAGCGCGACGGTTTCTTCGTCATCCATCGCCATGCGGCCGAACGTCTCGCGGATATCTCTCGCGGCAGCGATCGGATCCGGATTGCCGTTCGGGCCTTCCGGATTCACATAGATCAAACCCATCTGCACGGCAGCGAGCGGATTTTCCAGATCGCGCTCGCCGGAGTAGCGCTTGTCGTCCAGCCACTTGTCCTCGGCGCCCCAGTAGACATCCTGATCCGGCTCCCACACGTCCTCGCGACCGCCACCGAAACCGAAGGTCTTGAATCCCATCGTTTCCAGGGCGACGTTGCCAGCAAGGATCATCAGGTCGGCCCAGGAGATCTTGCGGCCATACTTCTGCTTGATCGGCCAGAGGAGGCGCCGTGCTTTGTCGAGGCTGACGTTGTCAGGCCAGCTGTTGAGAGGCGCGAATCGCTGCTGGCCCCTGCCACCGCCACCGCGGCCATCACCGGTGCGGTACGTGCCGGCGCTGTGCCACGCCATGCGAATCATTAGAGGTCCGTAGTGGCCGAAATCCGCCGGCCACCAGTCCTTGGAGTCGGTCATCAGCGCTGCGAGATCTTTCTTGACAGCCGCGAGGTCGAGAGTCTTGAACTCTTTGGCGTAGTCGAAGTTCTCCCCCATCGGATTCGACTTGGAAGAATGCTGGTGCAGCATGTCGAGCCGCAATTGGTTCGGCCACCAGTCACGGTTCGTAGTACCGCCGCCCGCAGTGTGATTGAGCGGGCATTTTGCTTCGCTCGACATGTGCTCTCTCCTCAGTCTCTGCACTCAACCAGCCGGTTCAAGAATGAGCAGAATCTAAGCCCCAGCTCCCATAAGTATCGAATTGATTGTTTCTATCTATCGAATAGGCTTTGGCTATCAATGTGCCACCGCCGGAACCAGGCGCGAGCGGTTGCCGTGCTATCGCTTGTCAAATACCAGCCTATTGCTGACCTTCTCGCCCTTTGCGTTGGTCCCTTTAAGCGTGATCGTCATGACCTTGCCGTCCTTGGAAACTGTGCGGGTGCCACTGGTCAAGACCTTGCCGGCTTTCTTGGTCGTCGCCTCGACCGTGAAATCGTCGATGCGCTTGAAAGAGATCGCGTCCGCGTTGAGGTTGCCGGTGAACAGGTAATCCTTGCCGTCATAGCCGGCCGTATACTCACTGAGGCTGGCCTTGCCATCGGCGTCAACTCCCTTAGCCATCATCCTTACGACCCCTGCGGCTTGTGGCGCGGGATACATTACGGTTGTCGGTCTTCCTTCGGCGTCAACTCCTCTGGCTTTCAACTGTGTCACCTGCGTGGGAACTTCGTAGGTACGCACCTGACTCTTGGGCGCTGGACCGGGCTCAAAGTGCGACTTTGCAAGATTGAGCTCCCATGTTCCGATGGCGGGATCGGCAGCTTCCGCCCGCAGACACACGGACAACAAGAGACTTAGCAACGCCACGCGTCCGATGAGCGGGGCGGAGCTGAGCTTCTGCGTTCCTGAGGACTTCATCGTGGTCTCCCCTGCTTGAGGCACACCATCGTATCGACCACGTGCTCGCTTACGCCATACGTAATTGCCGCAGCAGCGACAGGGACGCGCGAACTCATCCAGCAAATCACTGCACGGGTTTTGCCACCGGAAACTGCCACGTGCCGTCCAGGATCTGCCGGCGCCGCCGATACTGGCGCACCACGTACCTCCAGCTCGATGGCGTGACGAGGCAGTTCATCGTCTTCGCGGTGCAACCGCCGAACTGGACCCGTGAAGGACCCGTCCCTGTTCGGGCCGTGAGGTTGTTAACCGATTAACTGTCGAGCGCGTTCTTCTGGAAAAAGCCCTTCGCGTTGTACACGCTGATCGACCAGAAGCCGTCGACCGGCACGGCGCGAACCGTCAGACGATGCACGGTCCTGCCGTCGTTGGACTTCGGAATGAACCCTCCAGCGTTGCGTCCATATTTCGAGGGATGCACAATCGTCTGCAGAACCATGTGCGCGTCCAGGGGATCAGCGCATGTCGCAGCATTTATCGTCCGAACTCGTGCGGCATGCCCTCGAAGCCGCCCCGGACGCCATTGTCATCGTCGATGAAGCCGGAACGATCCTGTTCGCGAATCAACAGGTGCTCACGGTTTTTGATTATGAGCGCCGTGACCTCGTTGGCCGCTGCGTCGACTGTCTGCTGCCGGAGCGTTTTCGCGAGCGCCATGGCCACCATCGCGAGCGGTTTGGCGTCGACGGACGCATGCGCCCGATGGGCGCGGGCCTGGAGTTATTCGCACGGCGTCGCGATGGTCTGGAGTTCCCCGTCGAGATCAGCCTGAGCCCGATTCAGGACGGCAATCGGGCACTCGTTGCCGCGTCCATTCGTGATGTCACGAGTCGCAAACGCATCCAGGCAGAACTAATGGCGGCACGCGAAGCGGCGGACCAGGCGCGGCGGATTGCCGATGAGGCGCGCGAAGCAGCGGACCGTGCCAACCTGGCAAAGAGCCGCTTCCTCGCCACGGCGAGTCACGATCTGCGCCAACCCCTGCAGGCCCTCTCACTGCTGAACGGCACGCTGCACCGGATGACGGACAGCCCCGACCTCGGCGACGTGCTGGTCCAGCAGGACCAGGCGATCGCCGCCATGTCGCGCCTGCTCAACGCGCTGCTCGATATCAGCAAGCTGGAGTCAGGTGCCATCAAGCCGGAGCTCAGCGATTTCACCGTGGCGAGCTTGCTCGAGGAATTGCGCCGGGAATTCGCCGCGCTCGCGGCGACCAAGGGACTGGAGCTGCAGATCGAGCCATGCGTGGACTACGTGCATTGCGACCGCTCGCTGGTGGAGCAGATCCTGCGCAATCTGATGGCGAACGCCATCAAATACACACGCCAGGGTGTCGTGCGCCTGAACTGCTTACACGAGGCGGCCAGGGTGCGCATCCAGGTGGTTGACACTGGGATCGGTATTCCGGCGGATCAGCTTCGCTATATCTACGATGAGTTTTACCAAGTGGGCGTGCCGACAAATTCGGTGCGCGAAGGTTACGGGCTGGGCCTGAGCATCGTGCAACGCCTGGTGAAGCTCCTCGGTCTGCGGCTCGACGTGCACTCCGAGCCCGGCAAGGGTTCCGCCTTTACACTCGACCTGCCGCAAGGCAGCGGCAGTGACCAGGCTACACCGCCTGCGGCCACGACGTCCTCCACTGCTAACGCGCGCAGCCCGCAGCGATCGCATGTCCTCCTGGTCGAAGACGATCCGGCGGTGCTGGCGGCGACGCGCATGCTGCTCCGGGTCGATGGCTACCGCGTCACCACCGCGACTTCGCTGACGGAGGCAGAGCGGCAGGCTCGCAACAATCCCGATCTCAGCGTGCTGGTCACCGACTATCATTTGGCTGACGAACGAACCGGTACGGAGGTGATCGCGGCGCTGCGAGCCGTGCTTGATCCGAAACTGAAGGCGATTCTCGTGACCGGCGACACCTCGGGCGCGATCAAGGAACTGCCTGCGGACGAAAACCTTCGCATCATCAGCAAGCCCGTGGACGCCGATGAGCTGCTTGCTCTATTGAGGAAGCTGACCGCCTCCTGACCTCCAGCCACGGGCATCGGTGCAAATGCGTATGGCGCTGGCGGTTCTGCCGTACCAACATCGGCGTGCCGCAGGGCTTTTTGCATTGTTCAAGAAGTGAAATATCTGCGAGTATGCGAACATGAGCCAGAACCGCGAGCGCACCCGAGACGCCGAGAAGCGAGCCGAGCTGCGCGAGGATTTCGAATACTTCGATGAGGATCACGACGGTCGTATGCAGTTCGACGAGTTCGTGAACTTCCTGAGCGGCCTCGAAGGGAGCATGTCGGCGGAAGAGTGCCGCATCGGGTTCGCGGCGATCGATCACAACCGCGACGGCGCGATCGAGTTCGATGAGTTTCTGGCCTGGTGGCAGTCGGACTGATTTCTGCCCGCGCACGCGCTGCTCGTAAGGACCGGAAATGATGCGGGTCATAGCGGTGATGGTTGCTGGATCTGCTCTGGCGCTGGGTGCCACCCACCTCGATGCCGAAGCGCCAACCTTCGCTGAGAATACGGCCGCGGCCATCGCGGAGTTCCAGGCCGCGCTCGCGCTGACACCCGATCTCAAGCATGGGGCGCAGCTTTTCGAGACTTGCTCGGCCTGTCATGGGGCGGACGGGGCTGGCGCCCGGGACGGGACCGTTCCTGCTATCGCGGGCCAGCACGTCTCGGTGCTGGTCAAGCAGCTGGTCGACTTCCGCCACGACCGCCGCTGGGATGAGCGCATGCAGAACTTTGCTTCGCGCCACAGTCTGGAAGGAGCTCAGGATCTGTTGGACGTCGCATCCTATGCCGAGAGCCTGCCGCGCTGGCCGCCGCTCGAAGGAGGCATTGGCGACGGCAAAGCACTGCAACGCGGAGCCAATGCCTATTTCATCCAGTGCGAGGGTTGTCACGGACCGCTGGGCGAGGGTGAGCTGCGCCGCATGCGGCCGCGGCTTGCGGGACAGCACTACGCATACCTGATGCGCGAGCTCGGGGAGACCGCGGCCGGCGAGCGCCCTGGCATGGATGCAGAACACGTGAAGCGAATTCGGAAACTGACCCTCGAAGAGCGCCAGGGCATCGCGGATTACCTCTCACGCCTCAGCCCGGACCTGGCTTCGAGGCGCCCGCAGGACCGCTGATCTCTGATCTCAAGAAGTGCGGACTGCGGAAGTCTGTCAACACACCAAGGAGCATGACGATGATCTCTGCGCGACGATTCATGATGCCGACAATTCTCCTGGCGCTGGCGCCGTTCACCCTCGCCTCGGCCGAAGAGTTGTCGGGGTATGACGGCAAGCAGCTCTATTTCCGCTTCTGTGCGGCCTGCCACGGCGAGCTGGCCGACGGTAATGGCCCCGTCGCCGCCTACTTCAAGATCGCACCCCCTGATCTCACACGGCTCGCGAAGCGCCGTGGCGGAACCTATCCCGCTGATGAGGTGCGCAAGACCATCGATGGTCGCGTCGATGCCAGCGTGCATGGCTCGCGCCAGATGCCCGTGTGGGGATACGAGTTCTATTTTGCAGACAGCGGGAATCCTGACAAGCAAACGCAAGTCGAGGAGCTGATCGACCGGCTGGTGGAATACCTTAGAACCGTGCAGGTGAAATAGCACCGACACGTGCGATCTCACCGCCTACACGCCGCTCAAGGATGCGGCCGGCCGTTCTACGGCAGCACGGCGACGGGCAGGTGCCGAGCGCGCGCCGGCACCGGGGTGCGGAAGCCGGGAGCTTTGACCACGCACAAATCACAATTCAGCTCGTCGATGACCCGTTCAGCCGTGTTGCCGATGAAGAGTCTGTTCAGCCCCGAACGCGACACGACGCCCGTGACCACGATCTGGGCGTGCAGTTGCCGCACGAGTCGCGGCAGCACCTCTTCCGGCTCGCCGGCGATCACGTGCAGACTGCGCTTGCTGATCGCAAAACGCCGGGTCTCGACCGCGACTCTCTGAGTGATGCGCTTTGCGTGTTCCCGAGCTTCTGCGCCGGTGACGATGACTGGCAGAGGCTCGGTCATCACTCCAGGCAGATATTCGAGCAGCGGCGTGTACGCATGAACGGCATGCAGCTGTCCGCCAAGAGCGCGCGCGAGTTGCGCGCCGACCTTGAGGATGCGCGGATCGAGTGCTGCGGGCTTGGCGCGCAAGTGCAACGGGTCCACGGCGCACATGACTTTCGTGCCGCGCCACGCGCGTGACGACTTCACCAGCAGCACTGGCACCGGGCACAGGCGAATAAGTTGCCAATCCGTATTGCTCAGGAACGCGCGTGCGAGCGCGCGGTGGCGCCGAGTCGCCGCAATCACAAAGTCGGCCTTGTGTCGCAGAGCCTGCCGGATGATGGCCTCATGTGCCGGATAGTCCCAGCGCACGCTGACCCGAACGCGCAGTCCCGAGCGCGCAAGAACTTCCGCGCGTCGCTCGAGCCGAACCCGGGTCGCTTCCACCAGCTCCTCGATCTGACGCTCCGGGTTGGCGCTTCCATATACGAGCGTGCCCTGGATTCGCGGATCGAATAGACAATGGAATACATCGAGCTCGGCGCCGGTGCGCCGTGCGAGCTGCATCGCCTTCGCCAGGGCGGGCTGACGACGCGCGCCCGGGTCAGCGATTGCGACCAGGATGCGATTGATCCCGCTCAATGGGCGCAACCGCCTGGCGCTGGTACCGCCAATGTAGCCACTCTGTTCAAGAGCCAATGCTCTCCAGGACGTTCGCCAGGCGCTTGCGTACGTCGATGGCGACTCGGGCGAGAGCCGGATTGCCCGTGCGCTCCATCGCTACCACCGGGTCGACGCTGGCGACTTCGACGCGCCCGTCCGCGGCTTCCCGGACAATGACGTTGCAGGGCAGGAGGACGCCGAGCTTGTCCTCCATCTTGAGCCCTTCATAGGCTAGCGTGGGGTTGCAGGCGCCGAGAATCCGATAGGGCGGTAGCTCCGCTCCGATCTTCGACTTCAACGTGGCACTGACGTCGATATCGGTGAGCACTCCGAAACCCTCGGCCTTGAGCCGCTCGATGACTTGCGCGACGACCTGGTCAAAAGGTTGCCGGGCGTCCTTGGCGATGTAGTAGTTCATTCAACCCCCATCGGCGCACGCTCTTCGCTCTTTTCCGGCTTTTCGGTAACGGTGGCTTCCGTCAACAACAGCACCCCCGCGACCGAAACCGCGTTCTCGAGCCCCAGGCGCACTACTTTGGCGGGATCGACGATCCCCGCCTCGAACAGGTCGACGAATTGCTTGCGCGCGGCGTCGAAGCCGACGTTCCCCGTGCCATTCAGCATGCGATCGACGACCACGCCGCCATCGGCCGCGGAATTCTCGGCGATCTGACGCGTCGGCGCCTCGAGCGCGCGCCGCAGGATCTGCACGCCCGTGCGCTCATCGCCGCTGGTCTGCGACTCGAGAGCGGCTACCGCGGGGCATATGCGCAGCAGCGCGAGACCTCCGCCTGCGACAATGCCTTCAGCGACCGCGGCCTTCGTGGAGCTGATGGCGTCATCGAGGGCATCCTTCTTGGCTTTCATCTCCGACTCGGAGGGTGCGCCAACGCGGATCACAGCCACTCCGCCCGAAAGCTTGGCGAGGCGCTCTTCGAGCTTTTCCCGGTCGTAGTCGCTTGTGGCCTTATCCAGCTCCTTACGGATCATTTGTATACGGCCCTGGATCGCGGCCTTGTCGCCAGCGCCGCCGATGATCGTGGTGTTGTCCTTATCGACGATCACGCGCTTGGCGCGGCCGAGCTGCGTGAGTTTGACATCTTCTAGCTTCAATCCCAGTTCCTCGGCAATCAGCTCGCCGCCCGTCAGCGTCGCGATGTCCTGCAGCATCGCCTTGCGGCGATCACCAAAGCCCGGCGCTTTCACGGCCGCGTTCTTCAACACGCCGCGGATCTGATTGACGATCAGGGTGGCCAGCGCTTCGCCCTCGATATCCTCGGCGATGATGAGGATCGGGCGGCCGGACTTTGCCACCTGTTCGAGCAGCGGGATGATGTCCTTGAGGATGTTGAGCTTGCGATCGCAGATGAGTACGAAGGCCTCCTCGAGGATTGCCTCCATCGTATTCGTGTCGGTCACGAAGTAGGGTGAAAGGTAACCGCGGTCGAACTGCATGCCTTCGACGACTTCGAGTATCGTTTCAGTGGTCTTCGACTCCTCCACCGTGATCACGCCATCGTCGCCCACCTTCTCAATGGCATCGGCGACCAGCTCGCCGATCGTCGGATCGTTGTGTGCGGAGATCGTCGCGACCTGCGCTTTTTCCTTGCGGCTGCCGACCGGCTTGGCAAGTGTGCCCAGCGCCTTCACGGCCGCTTCGAGAGCACGATCCAACCCGCGCTTGATGTCGATCGCGCTCGCACCGGCGGCCACGTTGCGCACGCCATCGGCATAGATGGCGTGTGCAAGGATCGTCGCCGTGCTCGTGCCGTCACCGACGGCATCGCCGGTCTTCTCCGCGGCCTGCCGCAGCATCTGCGCGCCGAGGTTCTCCTCCGGATCCGCGAGCTCCATCTCCTTGGCGATCGTCACGCCGTCGTTGCAGACCACCGGTACGCCCCACTTCTTCTGAATCAGGACCGACTTGGATTTCGGTCCGAGCGTGATACGTACGGCATCGGCGAGCTGCGTCGCACCACGCAGAACCTTCTCGCGGGCCGCCGAACCGAACAGCACCTGCCTCGCGGTCATGCGAAGCTTCCCCTATCCACCGGGCTGACACACCCAGACGTCAGCGCCTGATCGATTTCTCGCTCGGCCGTCAGCCAATCGTCCAACTCACGGCCGGGACAGAAGCCACGACGCTCCGACCGATAGTAGGCGGCTTCGCAGATCATCGCGTGACGCTGTTCGGGCTCGATGAACGGGCTGATCGTGGCGGAATCCGGCGTGACCGCGGATGCCGTCGGGGCCAAGACGGGCGGCACGACAGCCGAGTCCAGGCGACGCGAATGATGTTTCTTCGCTGTACTCATGACAGTCTCTCGGTTGAAGGGGAGCTTGCGACACTAAGAGTCTGAACCCGCGGTGCACCCGCTGACCATACGCAGTTGCCCTGATCCGTCTTGCGGTCTGCGAGGGCCGGCAAGATCAACTCTTGCGGCGAAGAGCGCCCGCTTGCACCTGCAACCCACTCGCGAGTGAGCAAAGTAACCGCCGTGGACGAGTCCATGCGAGCATCGACGATCGTGCCTTCAGGAATCTGCGTCTCGCCGTCGACGATCACACGCCGCAGGAAACAATTCGCACCGATGCGCGCGCCGGGCAGAATCACACTCTCGTCGAGCACGGTATCGCGCCCGACCTGGACACGGGTTCCAAGCACGCTGTTGGTGATTTCGGCGCCGCGAACGACTACGCCTCCCGAGAGCATGGAATTGGCGACGAAGCCGCGATGACCGCGGGTGTATATCAGCTTGGCGGGCGCCAGCTGCTCGGGCGCAGTCCAGACCGGCCAATCGGGGTCATAGAGATCCATCGCCGGTGCATCGGCGAGCAGTTCCATGTGCGCTTGCCAATAGGCATCGAGCGTACCCACGTCGCGCCAGTAACCATGTTTGCCGGACTCATCGGTGAAGGGGAACGCCCCAACGCAGTCCTCACGCACTGCTGCGGGCAGGATATCGCGGCCAAAGTCGTGTGCCGATTCGACGACGCGCGCATCCCGCGCGAGTCGCGAGGCGAGGTAGTCCGTATCGAACACGTAGATGCCCATCGAGGCGAACACTTTGCCGCCGCGGGCATCGAGGCTTGAAGGCGCGGGCTTCTCCCTGAAACTGCGGACCGAGTGCGCCGCATCGGTTCCGAGTATTCCGAAGGAGCTCAGCCTCCTCAAGTGGGACCGGAACGCAGGCGATCGTCACGTTCGCGCCACTTTGCGCGTGCTGCTCGAGCATCGGTCGGTAGTCCATCTTGTAGATGTGGTCGCCAGCCAGCAGCAAGGTGTACCTCGCACGCTGTGCGAGGATCAGGTCGAGATTCTGATAGACCGCATCGGCCGTGCCCGCGTACCAGGCGGCCTGCAAGCGCTGCTGCGCGGGCCACACGTCGACGAACTCGCCCAGCTGACGCGGCAGAAAGTTCCAGCCATTGGCGAGATGCCCGATGAGCGTCTGCGACTTGTATTGTGTCAGCACGCCGACGCGCCGGATCTGTGAGTTGACGCAGTTCGACAACGTGAAATCGATGTTGCGAAAATGGCCGCCGAAAGGCAGCGCGGGCTTGCACTGCCGGCGTGTGAGATCTCCCAGACGCGTGCCGTTCCCGCCGGCGAGTACCACTGCGATGCTGTCGCTTGCTATTTCAGGCCGCATGGATGATTTGCCTGATGCCATGGACGCAAGGTTCACGCTTCCCAGCAGCGGACCGCAATACGTACATGCCCCATCGCTTGTTATGCGGCGCCCTTGGCGGGTGCACAGTGCATGCGACTGTGCGCTTCGACGCCAGAAGATGCCGGACGTCGGCGTCTTCGACCTGATCGAAGTCTTCGTACCACGCGCCAATCGCGTACAGGAATCTTGGCGTCTGCACGATCGCGACCTGGTCGGCCTCCGCTCGGACCCGCGCTACGGCTTGCATCGGACGCGACAGGGGCCGCAACAACCACGTGATGAGCGCCCGCCTGACGCGCCGCCCGGATGGCGGCCACCATTGTGGCGCCCGTCGCGAGCCCGTCGTCGACGAGCACTACAGTCCGGCCGCGCAAATCCAGCGGCGGCAACCCCCCGCGATAGGCACGCTCGCGGCGCTCAACCTCGGCCAGCTCCCGTTGCGCAAGTCGTCCGAAATGAGCATCTAGCCAGTCTTGCCCGCCCCCGCCCGGCTCACGCACGAGGATGCCGCCCGAAGCAATCGCGCCAATCGCGAGCTCCGGCTGACCCGGCATGCCGATCTTGCGCACGACGAGGACGTCGAGTGGCGCGTGCAGCGCGTTCGCCACCTCATAAGCAATTGGCACGCCTCCCCGAGGAAGCGCGAGCACGAGAACCGGCGGCTGCAGCTTCAATTCGCGAACGATGCGCCCCAAGGCACGGCCCGCCTGGGTCCGATCCACGAAGCCATCATTTTCACGTTCCATGTGAAGTACGCTAATCGCGAATGCGCTACGTCGCCATTCTGGAGAATACGTAGAGCCGTCCCAAACCAGCGTCGCCTTGTTGCCGGCACCAGAGCGGCCCCATGCGGTTTCTACGTATGGCAGCGCGGTTGATACGACTTTCCCGACCGCACGCCATGTGTGAGCTTGGCAGGCAGGCGACTGCGGGAGGGTAGTCGAATGAAGATACAAAGCGGCAGACACGCAAACGGAACGACCGCATCTTCGATACGTGGTCATTGCGTTCATCATCGCGCTCATCCTGCTCGTGATCGCGACGGTCGCCGCCCGGGTCAGTTAAGCCGGGCCGATCCGCAGCGAAGCTGGGCCGGGCGCTGCGCAGGTGATTGCCGTGCAAGTGGCGAGGCGGCGGTGCGCGTCATGAGAGGAATTGACGGTGAGCACGGCATTTGACATCCGGGAGCTTTCGCCTGCCGCGTTTCCTCACGCGGTCACAAATCTGCGCGTCGTTGAGACGCATATTTCCTGGATCGTCCTCACCGGACACTACGCGTACAAGATCAAGAAGCCAGTGCACTACGACTTTCTCGACGCCCGAACGCTGGATCAACGTCGCGAGTTGTGCGCGGAGGAACTGCGGCTCAATCAGCGGCTCGCTCCTCATCTCTACCTGGATGTGCTCCCGGTCACGAGCGAGAACGGTCAGCTGCACATCGGAGGCAGCGGGCCGGCGCTCGAGTACGCAGTGCGCATGCATGAATTTGATCCATCCCAGGAGCTGTCGAGTCAACTCGATGCGGGCGCGGTGACTTCCGAAGACCTGACGTCACTCGCCACTTCACTCGCCGACTTTCATCGCGCTGCTGCGGTTGCCGGCCCGGACACTGCGTTCGGAGAGGTGTCCGCTGTCAGAGGTCAGGTTCTCGACAACCTGCCCGTGTTGGAACAGCACTTCGCGGCGCCCGAGGATCTCGCTTCGATTCGGCACCTCGATGAATGGCTGCAGCACTCCCTCGACTAGAGGCAGCGCCGCTCATCGCACAGCGCAAGCGGGCGGGCAACGTGCGCGAATGCCACGGCGATCTGCACGCCCGCAACATCGTGCGCTGGCGACGCCAGTGGTTGCCATTCGACTGCATCGAATTCAATCCCGATCTGCGCTGGATCGACGTGATGAGCGATGTCGCATTCCTGTTCATGGATGTCGCCGCGCACGACCGGGGGGATCTGGCGCACGTCTTCCTCAGCCGTTACATGGAAGAAACTGGCGACTATGAGGGTTTGCGCCTCCTTCCGCTGTACGCCGTCTATCGCGCGCTGGTACGCGCCAAGATCGATGCGCTCGCCGCGCAGTCCGTCTCGGCGGAGAGCGCGAAGGCATTGAACGCACGCGGCCTGCGTCGCATCAGGGTGGCCGCGGAACTCATTTCCGGCAGTCGCCCCGCGCTCCTCATCACTCATGGCGTGACGGCCTGCGGCAAATCGTGGCTCAGCGAGCGCCTTGTCCCGACTATTCAGGCGGTGCGGGTACGCTCGGACCTGGAGCGCAAGCGCCTTGCCGGTTTGCGGCCGCTCGAGCGCAGCAACTCAGGGGTGGGCGAGAAACACTACACGGCAGACGCGACTGATCGCGTCTATGGGCGCCTGGGGGAGTGCGCGAAGGCGGGTCTGGAGGCGGGATTCAAGGTCATCGTCGATGCGTCATTCCTGCGGGCCACGGAGCGCGAATGGTTTCGGGAACTGGCACAGGAGCGAGGCATTCCGTTCATCATCCTGGCGTGCCATGCGAATCTTGCCGAGCTCCACGCTCGCCTGGAGACACGAGCCCGCGTCGGCCTCGATCCCTCCGAAGCGACTCGCGCCGTGCTGGAACATCAGCTGGCGACACAGGAAGAGCTGACCCCCGGCGAGCGCAAGTACGCGCTGACAATAGACACCAACTGGCTGCTTTCGACAGATGCCGGAATCAAAACGGTGCAATCACGACTCGCTCCCGCGGATGCGGCGGGCAATACCCCACCGCATCCTGAAGGCCCGTGAGCACCTTTACTCGACCTTGATCTGCACCGGCGAGGTCTTCTCCACTTTGGCCTTGGGCAGGTGCACGTACAGGACGCCATCCTTGCTTTCCGCACGGATCGCCTTCTGATCTACGTTGTCCGGCACCGTGAAGCTGCGGGTGAAAGACCCGTAGAAACGCTCGACCCGGTGGAGCTTTTCGTCCTTCTGCTCCTTCTCCTGCTTGCGCTCACCGGAAATCGTGATCAGGCCATCGTCGATCGTGAGCTTGACATCCTCACGCTTGACGCCCGCGAGCTCGGCCTTGACGAGATATTCCTTCTCGCTCTCAGAAATATCCGCTGCCGGCGCCCACTCGGCGCGGGTGCCGTTTTCGTTGAACACCCGTGGCCACCGGCCCAGCATCGATGGCCCAAGCCGATCGAAGAAATCATCAATGCCCGCAAGGGGCTCCCAGCGAATGAGACTCATAAATCAACCTCCTTTCGATCGATTCGACACGCACCTTGCGTGACCGTCTGCGTAGGATGCGCTTCAGGCGCGCGCTGCCCAATACGCACAGACCACAGGTGCGTCGCGGGAATCCCTTATCGCAACGCGGCGACTGCACTCGGGGCGCGGTCACTGCGCACAGCCTCATCCCTGCCAGCGATGGTGATGAGCGCGCAGATAGCCGCCGAGCGCGACGGCGCCGCCGCCAAGAACGACGGCCGCCAGCAGCCTCAGCGGGGATGGCCGGCCGAACGCGAACGCGTCGGCTGCGGGCGGCACCGCAATCACGAGGACGAGAGCCGTCGCCGCGAACACGCTGATCCACCAGAAAGCCGCGTTTGGGCGCGATAGCACCGTCACGAGTGAATCGTCCCGCGAACGATTGACGAGAATCAGCATCAGGTTTCCTGCTACGAGGCCTGCGAATCCCAGCGCGCGTGCCTCCGGTGGGGCGGCATACTGCAGCGCAACGCCGTAGATAAGTGCGACGGCTGCGAGGTTGGCGACGCCGAGCGCCAGGCTCCCGAGCACCATCGTGCCCGTGAACAGGCGCTGGCGCGGATCTCGCGGTGGCCGGCGCATTAGCTCCTTGCCGCGTTGCTCGGTTTCGAAGACCAGCGAACACGCGGGATCGATCACGAACTCGAGGAACACGACATGCAGCGGGAATAGCAGCAGCGGCCAGCCGGCCAGCACCGGCAACAGGCCGATGCCCGCGAGCGGAACGTGCACCGCCAGCAAATAGCTCATGGCGTTGCGGATGTTTTCGTAGATGCGGCGGCCCACGCCGACCGCGGTGACAAGCGCAGCAAAATCGTCGTTCAGTAGCACGAGGGCTGCGGCCTCACGAGCGACGTCCGAGCCTCGCCCTCCCATGGCGATGCCGATGTGCGCTGCCTTGAGCGCCGGCGCATCGTTCACTCCGTCGCCGGTCATGGCGACGACCTCGCCGCACGCCCGCAGTGCACGCACCAGCCTCAGCTTCTCGTCGGGCGGTGTGCGTGCGTACACGTTGACGGTGCGTACCCGCTCCGCCAATTCGGCCTCGTCAAGCATGGCGAGCTGTGCGCCGGTCAGAATCCCCGCGGATGTGTCGAGACCGATGCCCCGCGCCACGGAACGCGCTGTCGCGGCGTGATCTCCCGTGATCATGATGACGCGAATACCAGCGCGGCGGCATTCCTCGAGCGCGGCGGGGACAGCCTCTCGAACCGGATCCGATAGTCCGATCAGGCCGCGCAATTGCAGCCCGAGATCGCCAGGTGATTCGGGCAGTGCCTCCCCGGACAATTCTCCGCTTGCGACTGCGAGCACTCGCAGGCCGTCAGCGGCGAGTTCCTCCGTCTGCCCGAGCAACCGTGCTGCAGCACCCGGCTCGAGCCGACACAGCACGGCGATTGCCTCCGGTGCGCCCTTGGCGGCCACATAAATACTGCCGTCATCGCGCCTCCAAACGTGCGTGACCGCCAGGAGCTGAGCGCTGAGCTCGTATTCACGCACCAGTGTCATCCCGCCAAGCTGCCGCGCCGCGTCGGCTATGTGTCCCTCGGCCGCGCGTACGATCGCCCGCTCCATCGGATCGAACGGGTCGATCTCACACGCGGCCAGTGCAGCGTTCAACAGTTCCTTCATGGGTGCGGTGACTTCGGGAGCCACAGCATCGAGGTGTAATCGCTGCGTTCCCTGATGTAATACCGCCACGGTCATGCGGTTTTCCGTGAGCGTGCCAGTCTTGTCCACCGCCAGCACCGTGGCGGCACCCAGCGTTTCGATCGCCGGCATCCTGCGCGTCAAAACGCTGCGCTTGGACAGACGCCAGGCGCCCAGCGCCAGGAACACCGTGAGCACGACCGGAAACTCTTCCGGCAGGACGCTCATGGCGAGCGTGATTCCGGCAAGAGCTCCCGCGATCCAGTCTCCGCGCAACAGCGCGTACAAAACCGCCACCGCCAGGCACAGCAGGATTCCGCACACGGCCAGCCATTGAACGATGTGCCGGGTTTCGCGGTAGAGAGGCGTGCGTTGCGGCTGCAGCAGCTCGAGTGCGTGACCGATGCGGCCGATCTCCGTGGCAGCGCCGATCGCCGCGATCTCAGCGATACCGTGCCCGTGCACTATCAGCGTTCCTGAATACACGCACCCGTGCGATTCGGCATGCGGCCGCGACATTTCCCTGCACTGCGGCTCCGCGTGCTTCGACACTGGCGCCGCTTCCCCGGTGAGGAGCGATTCATCCACCATGAGGTCGGTGGCCTCGCGCAGAAGTCCGTCTGCCGGCACGCGGTCACCCTCGCTCAACAGCGCGATGTCGCCACGCACGACCTCGCGCCCCGCGATGCGCTGCAGCTCGCCATCGCGCATCACGGCGGCACGCGGACTCGACAACTCGCGCAAGGCCGCCAGTGCCCGCTCGGCGCGCCGCTCCTGCAGCACTGTGATGGTGACGACAACGACCAGCGACGAGGCAAGCACCAGCGCCTCACGCACGTTGCCCAGCAGCACGTAAAGGCCCACTGCCGCGCACAACAGCAGAAACATGGGCTCGGCGAGCAGAGACAGAATGACGCGTGCCGTGCCGGGCGCCTGCGCTGTCGGCAGGTCGTTGTAACCCTCGGCAATCAGTCGCCGCGCGGCTTCGCCGCGGGTCAGCCCGGCGTGTTTAGGCTGCGCCGCGCTGGTTCGCATCCTTTAGCTGCGTTCCTGCCGGGGCTGCCGTGTGAGAAGCTGGGCCAGGCCGGCAAGTTCGCGGGCGACTTGCGCAACGAGCTCATCGGTTGATATCACGCCGACGAGCTGACCATGGGAGCTGACAACCGGAGCGCGGCGGACACCACGTGCTCGCAGTAGCTGGATGGCGTTGTCGATCGAATCCTCTTCGCTCAGGACCAGCGGATCGCCCTTCATGATGTCCTCGGCGCGCAGGCGGGGAAAGTCTGCGGATCTATCCAGTTGCGCGCGCATGAGATCGCGATCGGTGATGATCCCCGCCGCAATGTTATCGTCCATCGGGGCCTTCGTGATGACGACCATGCCGACGTGCTCATCGCGCATCAATCCGCCGATGGTCGCGAGCGAGGCGTCGGCCGGAGCGCTCACAACATCCAGACTGCAAAGCTCACCGACATTCATGCTCATTTTCAATCCTCCTCGGGCTCCCGGGCTTTTGCCTACGCGGTTCGACAGCTCACCCACCGCAGTTCACGGGTGGGTTCGGCCATGAATCCTGCGCGGTCGTCGCGTTTTCGGCATCCGGAGCAGTGCGTAGCCCCAGGTGGAAACTACTTACCGTCCCGCGGCCGAGCCGGGCTACGTACTAGTACGAGTTGTGTGGCCTGCAGTCGCTCCATAGCGTGCTCTGATACCAGCGGCGGCGCCTGCTCATGCTGACGGACGTGCCCGCATACACCGATTCCCGCCCGCGGGACAGCGGACTCTCGTCCGCCGAGGCCTCGGCTGCGCTTCGCGAGCACGGACCCAACGAAATCACCGCTGGGCGCGCGCTTTCGCGCGCCCGCGTGCTGTGGAATCAGCTGCGCAGTCCGTTGCAACTGCTCCTGCTCTTCGCGGTCGTCACGGCCGCCGCCAGCGGCGACTGGCTCGATGCCTGCATCGTGCTGGTGATCGTTGTGTCGAGTGTCGGTATAGGCTACGCGCGCGAATATCGGGCTCAGCTCGCGCTCGAGGAACTGAGGTCACGGGTTGCAGTGAGGGTCCGGGTCCTTCGCGACGCCGTGGAAGCAACAATTCCCGCGCGCGAGGTGGTGCCCGGCGATGTGGTCCTGCTCTCGGCCGGAAACCTCGTGCCAGCGGATGCAGTGCTGCTGGAAGCTACCGACCTCTTCGTGAACGAGGCGGTATTGACCGGCGAGAGTTTTCCAGTCGAAAAGAAACGCGGCCCGATACTCGAGACCGGACCGTTGACCGAGCGCAGGAGCAATGTATACCTCGGCACCAACGTTCGCAGTGGCAGCGCGCGCTGTCGTGTGATCCGCACTGGCAGCGCGACGCAATTCGGTGCAATTGCCCGCCGCCTGGCGCTGCGGGCACCAGAGACCGAGTTCGAGCGCGGCACCCGGCGTTTCGGTTACCTGCTCATCGGCACCGCGCTGGTCATGGTCGTGCCGGTGTTTGCGATCAACGCGCTACTCGGACGGCCACTCGTCGAAACGCTGCTCTTTTCCGTCGCCCTCGCGGTGGGCCTGAGCCCGGAGCTGCTGCCCGCAATCCTCACGGTCAATCTCGCCCGTGGCGCGCAGATGCTGGCGGCCGGCGGCGTGCTGGTTCGCAGGCTCAGTGCCATCGAGAACCTCGGCAGCATCGATATTCTCTGCACCGACAAAACCGGCACGCTGACCGAAGGCGTGGTCACCGTGGAGAACGCTTACGACGCCCACGGCGTCGCGTGCGAGCGCGTGCTCGAGCTTGGTGCCCGCAACGCGTCCTTGCAGACCGGGTTCACCAACCCGCTCGACGCCGCGATTCTCCAGGCTCGCACGATGGACCGAAGCAGCTTCATCAAGCTGGGCGAGGTTCCTTACGATTTCGTGCGCAAGCGCATGAGCGTCGTGCTGCGCGAGAACGGGTCCGCGCAGCTGATCACGAAGGGCGCGGTCGAGCAGGTTCTCGAGATCTGCACCCGACTTGCGGACGGCACCCCGCTCGATTCGCGCTCTCGCACGTTGCTGGGCGATCGCTTTCGCGCCTGGAGCGCTTCCGGCATGCGCGTACTCGCCGTCGCCACGCGATCCCTGCCGCTCGAGGGTTCCTACGGTCGCGAGGATGAATGTGATCTGACCTTCGCAGGCTTTCTCGTGTTCTCGGATCGACCGAAGCCTGGCGTCGCCAGTGCGCTGCGGGATCTCGCTCAGCTAGGTGTCGGCGTCAAGCTGATCACCGGCGACGTCGAGCTCGTCGCGCGTCACGTAGCCGACCTCGTCGGACTCCCTGCCCGGCGAGTGCTCAGCGGGCATGATCTCGACGAGCTCAACGATGAGGCGCTGTGGCACGCCGCGGAAAAAACCGATCTGTTCGTCGCCGTCGATCCGAACCAGAAGGAGCGGATCATCCTGGCGCTCAAGAAGATGGGGCACGTCGTCGGCTTCCTCGGCGATGGCGTGAATGATGCGCCGGCAATGCACGCGGCCGATGTCAGCCTGTCGGTCGATGACGCGGTCGACGTCGCGCGCGATGCTGCCGACTTCGTGCTGCTCGAACGGGATCTGAACGTGATCCGTCGCGGGATCGAGGCAGGGCGCCGCACATTCGCCAATACGATCAAGTACGTGCTGACGACGATGAGCGCCAACCTCGGAAACATGATCAGCATGGCGGTCGCATCGCTCGTGCTCGACTTCCTGCCGCTGCTTGCCGGGCAGATCCTGCTCAACAACTTCCTTTCCGATGTACCGGCGATCGGGCTTGCCAGCGACGACGTCGATCGCGAGCTGATCGAGCGGCCCCGGCGCTGGAATATCAGGTTCGTCGGACGCTTCATGGTCGCGTTCGGACTGCTGAGCTCACTGTTCGACTTCCTCACTTTCGCGGTGCTACTGGGGCTCTTTGCAGCTGGACCGGCGCTGTTTCGCACGGGTTGGTTCGTCGAGTCGCTGCTCACTGAACTGGCCGTGGCGTTGGTGGTCCGCACCCGCCGACTCCCCTGGCGCAGCCGGCCGAGCGCGACCCTGCTCTGGACTACGGCCCTCGTTGGCGCCCTCGCCTTCGCGATTCCCTACCTGCCGCTTGCGCCGCTCATCGGTTTTGTGCCCCTGCCCTTCGAAGTCCTCGCGACGGTGGTGCTGATCACTGGGCTGTATCTGGTCGCGGCCGAGCTCACAAAGCAGCGGTACTACCCGGCCAGTGCCTGAAACGAACCGAGCGAGCGAAGCGATGGTCTTTGGTTGTCGACGACTGTTCGTCGCGATACTGATTGCGAAGTCGATGCGCGTATACCCGCAGCTCGCCAGGCGATCTCTTCGGGCAGACGAGATTCCTGCCCTGAGTTCTGACTATTTCTTCGGTGCCTCGGCTGGCTTGCGCTGCATCATCCACCCTTGGTGCTGCATCATCTGGTCCATCATCATCTGCTGCATCGGCATCCACCGGTCCATCATGTATTGACGCTGCTTGAGCTGCTCCGGTGTGAGATTGCGGTAGTCCGACCAGTCCATCATTCGACCGCCCATCATGTGTCCGCCCCCGCTACCCATCATCATGCCGCCCGGTCCGCCGTGCATCAGTGACATGGCGTTCTGCATCGTGGTCCAGTGCTCCTGCAGGAGCCGCTCACGTTCCTGCGGGTCTTTGGTCTGGCGAATCCTGTCCATCTGCGCCTGCATCGTAACCATCTGCTCCTGCATCTTTGCAAATTGCTGGTCCACGTACTGCGGAGTCGGCGCGGACTGTGCCGGCGCAGCTTCCTTTGTTGCTGCAGGCGACTGTTGCGCGAATGCAGGCTGAACCAGGAGCGGGATCGCTGCAGCGAGAGTCATCTGAAGAAGTCTGTTCATGTGAGACCCCTCTCTTGGGACGTGAGATAGCTGATTCGTCTCGGCACCTTCGTGCAAATCATCGCGAGCTCTGCCAATCGTTGGAATTCGCGTTATCCGATCGTCTCTACGTAGATCCACTCATGCGTGGTCCTTCTCCCGCCCGCCCTGCGTTTACAACTCGCGGGCGCGAAACTGCTAAGAAGCCCAGGCCCACTCCCGGATCGCGGGCATGTCGATGCCGTGCTCGACGATGTATCGGCGGTGCTCGGCCAGGCGCCGCTGCATCTGCAGTTTCAGATCCCGTGCGGGCTCGTCCGACCGGCGCAGTCGGTTGATAACGTCCTCAACGAGATGAAATCGGTCGAGGTCATTCAATACGGCCATGTCGAACGGCGTCGTGATCGCGCCCTCCTCCTTGTAGCCGCGCACGTGCAAATTGGCGTGATTCGTGCGGCGGTACGCCAGCCGATGGATGAGCCACGGATAACCGTGAAACGCAAAAATGATGGGCTTGTTGGCGGTGAAGATCGCATCAAAATCCGGGTCGGAAAGACCGTGCGGATGCTCCGACTGGGGCTCGAGCTTCATGAGGTCCACGACGTTCACGACCCGGATCTTCACGTCCGGAAGGGCACGGCGCAGGATCGAAACGGCTGCCAGCGTCTCGAGAGTTGGAACATCGCCGGCGCAGGCCATGACTACGTCCGGGCCGCCGTGCTCATCGTTGCTCGCCCAGCGCCAGATACCGATGCCGGCCGCAACGTGCTGGATCGCTGCATCCGCCGCCAGCCACTGCGGAGCCTCATGCTTGCCGGCCACGATAACATTTACGCAGTGACGAGCGCGCAGACAGTGATCCATGACGGCCAGCAGGCAGTTGGCGTCCGGCGGCAGATATACGCGACCGACCGCCATCTTGTTGACGACGACGTCGAGAAAGCCAGGATCCTGATGAGTAAACCCGTTGTGATCCTGCCGCCAGACATGAGACGCGAGTAGATAGTTGAGCGCGGCGATCCTCGGCCGCCAATCGAGACCTGCTGATACTTTCAACCATTTGGCATGCTGATTGAACATCGAGTCGACGATGTGGATGAAAGCCTCATAGCTGTTGAAGACCCCATGCCGCCCGGTGAGCAGATATCCCTCGAGCCATCCCTGGCACTGGTGCTCGCTCAGCACTTCTAGCACCCGACCCTGCGGCGCAAGGTACTCATCCGTGGGTACGAGCTCTGCATTCCATTGCCGGTTGGTCACAGCGAAGAGTTCCGCAAGGCCATTCGAAATCGTTTCATCGGGCCCGAAAATGCGAAAATTGCGTCGCTCCTCGTTGAGGGCGATAACCCGGCGCAAGAAACTGGCAAGCACGCGCGTGTCTGCTGCCGAAGTGGCCCCGGGCGAAGCTACGTCGATCATGTGCTCGCCGACCGGCGGCATGTGCAGATCTTCCAGCAGCCGACCGCCGTTGGCGTGCGGATTAGAGCTCATGCGTCGCTCGCCCGTCGGTGCCAGCGCGGCGAGCTGCGTGTTCAGGCGACCCCGTGCATCGAAAAGCTCGTGCGCCCGATAACTCTGCAGCCAGGATTCGAGCTGACGCAGATGCGAGGGATTTCCGACGGGATCGGACAGGGGCACCTGATGGGCGCGAAAGGTGCCCTCCACCGGCAATCCATCAACGGCTTTAGGCCCGGTCCAGCCCTTTGGGGTTGCGAGCACAAGCATGGGCCACTGCGGTCTTGCGCGGGCGCCTCGTGCTCTTGCGGCCAGCTGACTGTCGTGGATCTGATCGATGACCCGCTCGAGTGTCACCGCCATTGCCGCATGCATCGGCTGCGGCTGATCCCCCTCCACGAAATACGGTGTCCAGCCGCAACCCTCCAGGAGCTTGCGCAGCTCCCCGCGTGGAATGCGGGCGAGCACGGCGGGGTTCGCGATCTTGTAGCCATTCAAGTGCAGAATCGGCAGCACGGCACCATCGCTCGCCGGGTTGAGAAACTTGTTGGAGTGCCATGCCGTCGCGAGGGGCCCGGTCTCCGCCTCACCGTCGCCAATGACGCACGCGACTATGAGGCTCGGATTGTCGAAGGCGGCGCCGAAGGCATGACTCAGCGAATAGCCAAGCTCTCCGCCCTCGTGAATGGAGCCCGGCGTTTCGGGCGCTACGTGACTTGGAATCCCGCCAGGAAAGGAAAACTGCCGGAACAGCTTCTTGAGTCCCACCTCATCCCGCGAGATATGCGGATAGATCTCGCTGTAAGTGCCTTCAAGGTAGCAGTTTGCCACCAGAGCGGGCCCACCGTGTCCGGGCCCAGCGACGTAGATCATGTCGAGATCGCGTTTGCGGATGATTCGGTTGAGGTGCGCGTAGATGAAATTCTGACCGGGCGTTGTACCCCAGTGGCCGAGAATGCGCCGCTTCACATGTCGCGCGATGAGCGGCTCTCTCAGGAGCGGATTGTCGAGAAGGTAGATCTGCCCCACACTCAGGTAATTGGCCGCACGCCACCAGGCGTCGACCGCCTCGAGCTCCGTGTGTTCCTCAGTCACTGAGTTCGATTCTTCCAAAACAAGAGCCCGTGACCTGCCGGGCAGCGCCGTAGAAACTCAGACGCATGGACTGGAGGTCAGGTTCCCTTGTCGAGCGGATGCTCCTGGTATTTGAACCACTCCACACAGCCGTACGAGTCCCGCGCCGACGGCTCCGTGGGGGTACGCTGCGCTGCCCTGAGTGCGCCTTGGGCTCGCGCGACCTCCGGCATGAACCTGGCGACCGTGATCTCGTGCTGGCGCGGCGAAGCAGGCAGTTTCGCTGTCTGCTTGGTTTGCCTCTGTTGAATCATATTCGCCTTCCCTTAGCTCACTGGCTCACGCTGCATCCGGGCTCAGCCTACCTTGTAATGCACCGCTGACTAATTCGTAGATATACCTAGCGCGGCTCGACGAGAACCTATTTACCGTGTCAGCCCATGGCCCAACACTACGCAAGCTGATCTGGGGCGCAGGCGCGTCAGGTAGATTAGTGGAGAATAATGCTCGAAGAATTCCTCCATGAGCCCCGGGTGGCGTACTTCTCGATGGAGATCGCGCTGCGCACAGACATCCCGACGTATGCGGGCGGGCTTGGCGTGCTCGCGGGAGACACGATGCGCTCGGCAGCCGACCTTGCGCTGCCACTGGTCGCGGTCAGCCTGGTCAGCCGCGCCGGCTATTTCCGCCAGACGTTCGATGCTTCGGGTCGGCAGCTCGAGCAATCTGCTCCTTGGGACCCTGCACGCCATGCGCGACAGCTCGGCGCGAAGATCGCCGTGACGCTCGAGGGTCGTTCCGTCTGGATCGGAGCGTGGCTGTTCGTCCTCGACGGTTCCATGGGAGGTCGCCAGCCGGTCGTACTCCTCGATACCGACCTCGCCGAAAACGAGCCAGAGGATCGTGAGCTGACACATTATCTATATGGCGGCGACAAGGCTTATCGTCTGAAACAGGAAGCCGTGCTCGGTATCGGCGGCGCACGCATGCTGCAGGCGCTCGGGTTCGAGATCAGCCAATACCACCTGAACGAAGGTCACTCGGCCCTGCTCGGGCTGGAACTGCTGCGTCGCTTCGGCCATACGCCCGAGCACATGCGCCAGGGTGAGGTGGCGTACGACATTCCGCGCGTGCGCGAGCACTGCTGCTTTACGACTCACACACCGATCGAAGCCGGCCACGATCGTTTTTCTTACGAGCTCGTGAGGCGCGTGCTCGGTTCTACCATCGACTTCGATGGCGGCGCCCGTCGCAGCGGGAGCGACGTGCTGGTCGATCTGACCACGCTGCAACACCTTGCCGGCCGGGACGAGCTCAACATGACGTGCCTCGCCTTGAATCTCAGCGAGTACATCAACGGCGTCGCGAAACGCCACGCCGAGCTCTCTCAGAAGATGTTTCCAGCCTATCGTGTGCACGCGATCACGAACGGCGTGCATCCGGCCACCTGGACCAGCGAGAGCTTTCGCACGCTCTTTGACAACCACTTCCCTGGTTGGTGTCACGAGCCGGAGTTGCTCGCGCGCGTCGATTGCTGCATCGATGATGCCGCGATCGCAGAAGCACACGCTCAGTCCAAGCGAACCCTGATCGCACGTGTGCACGCGCTCACGGGCGTTGAGTTGCAACTCCATGTGCCGATACTTGGCTATGCGCGGCGCATGACAGCTTACAAGCGCCCGGATCTGCTCTTCGACGATCTGCCGCGTCTGCGGGCAATCGCCGAAAAGCACCCGTTCCAGATCGTACTGGCCGGCAAGGCCCATCCGCACGACGAAGCCGGCAAGGGACTCGTCGAGGAACTCCACGCGCGGTTGCGCGCGCTCGACGGAGCGATCCGCGCTGTGTACCTGCCGGACTACGACCTCGCGCTCGCACAGGGTCTGGTTGCAGGCGCCGACGTCTGGGTAAACACGCCACTGCCGCCGCTCGAGGCCTCGGGCACGAGCGGCATGAAGGCTGCGTTCAATGGGGTGCCGAGCCTGTCGGTGCTCGATGGCTGGTGGATCGAAGGTTGCATCGAAGGCGTGACGGGCTGGGCGATCGGATCGGGTACCGATGACGCGACCGCGGCGTCCCTCTACGACAAGCTCGAGAAGGTGATACTTCCTCTCTACTATGCCGAAGTGACGGGTACTCGAAGCTGGGTGGCGGTGATGAAAGGCGCGATCGCTAAGAACGCGGCTTATTTCAACAGCCACAGGATGATGCGCCGCTACGCGACTGAGGCCTATCTGCACTAACGGCGCATCAGCCGGCGTTCGGCGGTGCTGCCGGTGCATCCGCTTCGACAGCCGAAAGCGTTGGGGTCGTGATGGATATCGAGAGCGCGACGCGCGGCTTCCTGCTGATCGCGGTGGCGAACAGCGTTCCCTGGGCGCTGGGTCGGGTCTGCGGCGATCGTTGGGCGGCACCGCTGGACTTCGGCGTGATGCTTCGCGATGGCGAGCGACTGTTCGGGGCTCACAAGACGTGGCGCGGCTTGATCGCGGGAGTGCTGGCCTGCGCCGTTGTCTCCGAGGCCCTCGCATCGGGGTATCTGCTCGGCATGGGCGTTGGTGCCATCGCTTTGCTTGCGGACGCGTTGTCGAGCGCCGCGAAGAGACGCCTGGGGCGCGTGCCGGGCAGCGAAATCCTCGGTCTCGATCAGCTGCCCGAGTCAGTGCTACCGCTGGCAGTGTTCGCCTGCCCTCTCAAGCTCGGAATCTGGGAGATCGCCGCCGCCTCGGGGCTGTTTCTGGCGTTGGACATCCTGCTCACGCGGCTGCGGCATCCCGGGCGCTGAATTTCGTTACCCGCCGCAAGTGCGAGCGCTCGCCCGCTTTCAGACGGAAGGCGTGCCCCCAGGCGTCGCGGTTGTTACGTATGGCGCTCATGCAACTTCTGCCGTCTCATGAGCGCATTCGAACCATTGCCGCTGAGGAGAGCACACATGAACATCGGGCGCATCTGCAATCGTGAAGTCGTCATTGCGCTGGCGAGCGACCCGCTATCGCTCGCTGCCCGTGAAATGTGCGATCAGCATGTGGGCATGGTGGTCGTGATCGAAGAGCGCGAGGGAAAGCGCCTACCGATCGGCGTCGTGACGGACCGGGATATCGTCCGTAACCAGCTGAGCCACTCGGCGGATCTGTTCTGCCTGAGCGTCGGGCAAGCCATGACCGGCAAGCCGCTCGCGCTTCTGGAGAGCGAGTCGATCGTCGATGCGATCGACCGCCTGCGGGTGCGTGGCGTGCGCCGGGCGCCTGTGATGGATGCAGACGGCGTGCTGGTTGGCGTCGTCTCCATGGACGATCTGCTCGCCGCAGTGTCGGAGCAGCTGGCGGGTCTGAGCAGGCTCGCAGACAACCAGCGGAGCCGCGAGCAGCGAGCGTCTCTCTATCCTTAAAGGCGCTGCACCGGCTGTCGGCGCCATCGAGAAAAGCTGTGCGCCAGCCCTCCGATCCCCAAGCTCTGAGTTCGAGGAGTAACGACGTGCGAGTTCGAATCGTGGTGGCCGATCAGGGAGAAGCGCGTTTCTACGACATCGCCCGGCCGGACGCCGGGCTGCAACCTGCCGGACGCCTTACCGATCCCAAGGCCCATCTGCACGACCGCGACTTCAAATCAGACCGGCCCGGGCGAGTGTTCGATCATGCACCGGCCGCAACCGGTCGCCGCGGGGCGGTCGCGCACCATGGAACCGGGGGCGAGCGCCGGCCGCGCAAACACGAGGCAGAGCTCTTCGCGCGCCAGATCGCCGAACAACTCGATGCGGCAACGCCCGGGGAGTTCGATCGCCTGGTGCTGATGGCTGGGCCGGCGTTCCTGGGCTTGTTGCGCGCCGCACTTTCGAAGCCATTGCGTGCCAGCGTCGTCGCCGAGGTGCCGAAGGACCTGGTGCACCAGGGGGAGGAGGCGCTGCGCGCCCACCTGTCTTCGGAGATCTTCGCGACGTAGTTGTTTGCGGTGTTACTCAGAAGGGCAGTACTTCGGCGAAATCGGGGGGCTTCACGATCAATGCGTCACAAGGCAGGGTCTCGAGCACGATTTCCGCGGTACTGCCGACAAAGACGCGTTTCATTCCGCTGCGCGAGATAGCGCCCATCACCACCAGGTCCGCGTGCAGCTCGCTGGCCAGCGTCGGCAGGAGCCCGGCCGGCGAATCGATCATGCAGGTGAATGTTGCGCTCGTCGATCTGATAGGCGCGTGCGAGTTTCAGGAGTTCGGCGCGCCGGCGCCGGTCTTCCGCCATCAGCATCTCGTCGGGTACGGCCGTGGCCATCGCCGGCAAGGCTCCGGCTGGCGACCCAAAGATCAGCAGCGGCAGATAGGCGTGCGCCAGGTGCACGATGCCCTCCAATCGTTGCGAGAGATCACGGCTCCACTCCAGGATCAGGTGATCGAGCGTTGCGGGCTTGTCGTCCGGATGGAGGGGATCGACCGCAGCGATCAGCACCGGCTGCTCCCGCCAGGCGGCAGGCTTGGCGAGCAGCAAGGGTACCGGGCAGCCCCGGATCAGGTGCCAGTCGGTATTGGTGATCAGGGTGCGCATCAGCGCTGCATGATGATGCGTGTCCTTGACGACGAGATCCGCGCCGATGCTGCGTGCATGCTCGAGCACCGCGGCGTGTAAGCGGATCTGCACTGCGGCTCTCGATCGTGACCTCGATGCCACGATCTCGCACACGCGCCGCCAGTGATTCCAGCATCGGCTTGAGATCCGCGTGAAGGGCTGCCGGAGCCGCCCGCGATGTGCTGCGCCATGCGGATCTCGCGCGAGGATTCTGGTGTCGCAGGCGAAGAGTTCCAGGCATGCGCCGAAACGCCGCGCCAGCGCCGCGCCCTTCTCGAGCGCCGGCTGCTGCTCGGCGGTCGGGTCAACGATCACCAGGATGTTGCTTCAGGTCACTCACCGGCATCTCCTCGATCCATCTGGTAGACGACGCTGCCATCGCTGCGCATGTCGGCGTCGATCGGGCACAGGTCCGCGCAGCCGCGACAGGTAGTCGGCCAAGGCCGCCATTTCCTCGCCATCGAGGCTCTCGAGGAAGCGAGCCAGGTCGGGGTCGATGTCCGCCCGATGACCTGCGCCGATCTTGCGCATCTGCTGCAACAGATACGAGTAGTGCTGGTTGCGCAGCGAAGGCACCGAGCCGTCCTCATCGCCGCGCGCATCATCCCCATGGCAGCTCGCGCACTGCTCACGGAACATGCCTTCGCCAAGCTTCGTCAGCGACCCATCGCCGACCTGCGGTTGCTTCAGCACGGGCTGCGCATTGAGATAGCTCGCCACGTCGATGATCGCCTGCGGTGCGTCGAGCCCCGCGACTGCTGCCTTCCTGTGCATTTCAGGGGATTCGCGCTCCAGCTCGACGAAGTCGGCCAGCTGTTTAACGAGGTAGAGTTGACGTTGACCTGCGAGGGACGGAACCAGGTTGGGTGCATCGCCCTCAGCGTGCACACCGTGACACCCCTGGCACTGATCGTAGTAGAGCGTGGCGCCATGCTTCGGGCTCGCGTCCAGTGACAACGCCGCCTTGATCAGCTCATCGACCCGCGCCGTAGATGCGATCGCTACTGCAGTGAACACCACGCCCAGAGCGGCGACGGGCAGCTTCCATCCAGTACGGTTCTGCGACCAGCGCGGTGCGGCTGGATCACACATGGATTGCATGCTCCTGGTCGGTCGCGGCCGATCCGGCCGACCGCGTGTGAACTCTGAGTTCGCCCGTATCACCCGGTTGCACGCCGGCTGCATTGGCCTCGTCCGTGTCGAGGTGTAGCTCGAACTGGTAGTCGGACCCAACGCGCACGACGACATCGCCGAAACGGAGCTCACGCCCGCGTGTGTCGATGGTGACTTCGACGCAGTCGTGATCTCGAAGCCCGAGACCGGCAGCCTCACGGGGATTGAGGTGAAGGTGCCGACGCGCACAGATCACGCCATTCGCCAGCGTGACGCGTCCGGCGGGCCCCTGGATCGTAACGCCTGGTGTGTTGGCGATATCCCCCGAGATGCGCACGGGCGCATCTATCCCCAGGATAAATTCATCGCTGCGCGAGATCTCGACCTGGTCGCAAGGGCGCGGCGGTCCCATCACCCGAACCTGTTCAAGGCTGCCGCGCGGCCCCACCAGCTTGACGGTCTCCTCGGCGGCAAACTGACCGTGCTGCGACAGCCAGGTGCGCGGCCGCAGCACATATCCCTTGCCGAAAACGCTGTCTAGAGTGCGCCGCGACAGATGTGCATGTCGCGCGGAGATTGCGATCGGCACACGCACGGAGCGCACCGCAGTGCTTGCGTCCAGCAGCCCGGCCGCTTCCACCGCGATAGGCGTCTCTTCGTCGGCGTGCACTACGATCAGGCGCGCGCGGGAGCGCGCCGCCGAAATCTCTGCAGTCGGGCGCGTCGCATCGACCTTGGCAGCCCGATTCAGGTCTTCATCCAGCACCGCGCCCAGGAATTCCAGGCGCTGTGCGACACGATGGCGAATCATGGCGCTGTGTTCGCCGATGCCGCCCGTGAAGGCGATGACATCGACACCGCCCATGACGCCTGCATAAGCGCCTACATACTTGCGCACGCGATGCGCGTACAGACTGATCGCGAGCCGACAGGCTTCGTCGCCGTCCGTTGCGCGCGCTTCGATCTCCCGCATATCCTGCGTGCCGGTGAGGCTCTTGAGGCCCGATTCCGAGTTCACCAGGCGCTCGACGGCGTCAAGGTCGTAGCCGCCGCTGCGCATCAGGTGCAGCAGAATCCCCGGATCGATGTCGCCGCAGCGCGTTCCCATCACCAGCCCCTCGAGCGGGGTCATGCCCATGCTGGTCTCGACGCTGCGACCATACTCGATCGCCGCTACGCTCGCCCCGTTGCCGAGATGACAGGAGATGATGCGCAGGTCCTGCGGCACACTGCCCATGCAGGCCGCGACGCTGCGCATCACATGCGCGTGACTCGTGCCGTGAAAGCCATAACGCCTTATGCCGAGCCGCGTTGCCAGCTCGGGTGCGATTGCATACTCGCGCGCGCGTCTCGGCAGAGTGGCATGAAAAGCGGTGTCGAATACCGCGACATGCGGAATCGAGCCAAGTCGCTCGCGCGCCGCCGCCACGGCCGCGAGCGCCGGAGCGTTGTGCAGCGGCGCAAGGGCCGACACTTTCGCGATGGCGGCGATGCTCGCCTCATCGAGCAACAGCGGACCGGAAAACTCGGCACCGCCATGGACAATGCGATGCCCGACCGCGACCAGGCGCGAGCCCCAGGGTGAACGCACGATTTCCTCGATTGCGAGGTTCATGGCGGCGGCGACATCGGCACAGGTGCAGGCGCGCCCATCCGCGGCATTCACAAACATCCGGCACCCGGGCATGCCCAGGTCCAGGATGCGCAGATCCAGCAGGCGCGTCGGCGCGTCCACATCGATGACGGCGCACTTCAGCGAAGAGCTGCCGCAATTCACGGCCAGGATCGGCTTCATGTTTCTCTAGCGCCTGCAATTGTCCGGGCCATGCGCAAGTGTGCTCCAGCGCCAGACTCGTTCCTCTAGGTAGTTTGCGCAATGGTCTAGCTGAAAATGCGCATCGAGGGCGGCGCCGGTACCGTTATTGTGCGAAGCAATGCATGGGTGCGCACCGGAGGCGGTGACAGTGAAAAAGCGGATCCTCATCATCGACGGGCATCCTGATTCGGGTGAGGAACGCTATGTGCACGCACTGGCACGGGCGTATCGACAGGGAGCCGAGAGCGCCGGGCACGAGGTCCGAACGATCGTCGTCGGGGCATTGGATTTTCCGATGCTGCGAACCAGTGAAGAGTTCCGGAGCCAGGCGCCGCCCGCGGTGATTCATGAATGCCAGCAGAACCTGGCATGGGCGGATCACTGGCTGATTCTCTACCCGCTGTGGCTGGGCTCCATGCCCGCAGCGCTAAAGGCCTTCTTCGAGCAGGCCTTGCGCCCCGGTTTTGCCTTCGCGGCCGCGACCACCAAGGGTCGGCTGCCACGCAAACTGCTGCGCGGCAAGAGTGCCCGCATCGTCGTGACCATGGGCATGCCCGCGTTCTTCTATCGCTGGTACTTTCGTGCCCACAGCCTGAAGAGCCTGGAGCGCAACGTGCTCGCGTTCTGTGGCATCGGGCCGGTGCGCACCAGCATCATCGGTATGGTGGAAGGGCTCAGCGACGCGAAACGTGCTGGCTGGCTGAAGCGCATGCAGGAGCTCGGCCGCGGCGGGCGCTGAGTATCATCTCACGCGTTAACCAGGACGGCCGCGCCCTGCAAGTTTCCCATCCTCAGGCGCTCGAGCGCCTCGTTCGCGGCGCTGAGTGGCAGAAGTTCGACGTTCAGACGTAGCCCGATACGTCCTGCGAGCTCCATGAAGTTCCTGCCGTCGGCGCGCGTCAGATTCGCGACCGAGGCGATCGAACGTTCCCCCCAGAGCAGCGCATAGGGAAACGATGGGACATCGCTCATGTGAATGCCCGCACACACGATGCGCCCTCCTTTGCGGACAGCGGCGAGCGCGGCGGGCACCAGTGAGCCAACCGGAGCAAAAATGATGGCTGCATCGAGAGGCACTGGCGGCACCTGATCGGATCCCCCGGCCCATTCAGATCCGAAAGTCAGGGCAAAGCGTTGCGCCGGCTCATCCCCCGGCCGCGTGAACGCAAACACCCGGCGACCTTCTGCAGCGGCAATCTGCGCCAGCAAGTGCGCGGCGGCGCCAAAGCCGTAGATGCCGAGTGCCTCTCCCACGCCGGCGGCGCGATAGGCCCGGTAGCCGATGAGCCCCGCGCACAGGAGCGGCGCAGCCTCGGCATCGGCATAGCGCTCGGGTATCGACAGACAGTAGCGCGCATCCGCAACTGCGAATTGCGCATAACCGCCATCCAGCGTGCATCCGGTGAACTGGGCCTGATCGCACAGATTCTCGCTGCCGGACTGGCAATACCTGCACACGCCACACGTCGAGCCAAGCCAGGGCACGCCAACACGGTCCCCGGTGAGAACCTCGACCACAGCGGAGCCCTTCGAGACCACCCGCCCGACGACCTCATGTCCCGGTGTGACTGGATAGCGCGCGTTCGAAAGTTCGCCGTCCGCGAGGTGCAGATCCGTCCTGCATACGCCGCAAGCGAGCACTCGCAGCAGCACTTCATGTTCCTGCAAACACGGGAGTTCGTGCTCCTCCAACAGCAAGGGCCGCCGGGGCGCTCGCAAGCGCATGGCAAGAATAGGGCGTCCTCCTCCTGGGACCAGTCTAGATCAGCTCGATGGGTGAGGCACGAGGCACGTGCCGCGACGACCGACGCGGGTTGTAGGTAGTTTCCGACTGATTCTACGCACTGCTCCGGATTTCAAAAACCCGACACCGCGGCACCATAGCGATCTGGAGTACGCTGGATAGCTCCGGCGCCAAGTGCGAGAGATCTATGCCATCCATTCGCCGAGTTCTGGTTGCGATCAAGAACACGAGTTCCAGTAACCCGCCCGCAGTGATCAAGGCGGCGCAGCTCGCGCGCGGTCTCGGTGCCCGCCTCGAACTGTTTCACGCGATCGACAGCCCTGTCCATCTGGATACGCGAAGCCCCACCGACCGACGAGTGAAACTGATGAAGCAGCGCGTGGAAGCGCGCTACCTGAGGTCCCTTGAACGAATCGCCAGCGGCGTTCGCCAGCGTGATCTCAAAGTCACGACGGCAGTGGATTGGGACTATCCATCCTATGAAGCGGTGGTTCGTCGCGCGCAACGAACGCACGCGGACCTGATCGTCGCGGAGCGTCACCGGGGCCGGCACGTTGCTACCTGGCTGCTCCACATGGCGGACTGGGAGCTGCTGCGGCTGAGTCCGGTGCCGGTGCTGATCGTGAAAAGCGCTCGCCGCTATCAGCATCCGGTGGTTCTTGCCGCCGTGGATCCCACTCACGTATTTGCGAAGCCAGCCAAACTGGACGGGGAAATTCTGCATCTTGGCAACACCGTGACCCGGGCGTTGCGAGGGACGCTGCATGTGACCCATGCGTACGTTCCGATGCCCACGGACATGCCGGAACCCCCTTTCGGCGCGCACCTTACCGCAGATATCGAGGGCAGGGCGTTAGCGCGGGCACGCGCAGCCTTTGAGACCTGTCTGCAATCCACAGGTATTCCAACCGCCCGACGGCACCTCGTGGAGGATCGTCCGATGCTCGCTATTCCCCAGGTCGCGCGACGCACCCGCAGCTCGATGGTGGTGATGGGTGCGATTTCCCGGTCCGGCCTCAAGGCGGCGTTCATCGGCAACACTGCGGAACGCGTGCTCGATGACCTCACCTGTGACCTGCTCGTGGTCAAGCCGCGACAATTTGCCAACCGCGTGCCGCGCACCAAGCGCGGAGTGCGCATCGCAGCGATGATTGTCTACTGAACGCACGGAGCGCGGGATTTCGGCCCCAGCTACGTTCGCGCGGCGACCAGGCCCTCCGGCCTCGATGACCATTCGCACCAGGTGCGCGAGTGAATTCGCACTCATCTTTTCCATCACATGGGCACGATGGATCTCGACGGTGCGCTGGCTGATCTGCAGATCGCCCGCGATCACCTTGTTCGCCTTACCGGCGACAACGAGCTTGAGCACTTCGAGTTCGCGCGGTGTCAGCGCAGCGATACGCGCCTGTATGCGCTCGTGATTGCCGAGCAGGTCGCGCCCGGCGCGGTCTCTTTCCAGAGCCTTGTTGATGCGATCCAGCAGGTCCTGGTCGCGGAATGGCTTCTGCAGAAAATCCATGGCGCCGTGCTGCATGGCTTCAACCGCCATCGGGACATCGCCGTGCCCGGTGATGAAGATGATCGGCAACAGTGCGCCGCGCGTGTTGAGCTCGTGTTGCAGCTCCAGACCGCTCATGCCGGGCATGCGGATGTCGAGCACCAGGCAGCCCCTGCGCTGTGGATCGAAGTCAGCCAGGAAATCCTGCGCGGAACCGTAGGCGAGCGCCGGCACGCCCAGTGTCTTCAGCAGCAGCTTGAGGGAACCGCGTACGGCTTCATCGTCATCTACGATGCATACCGTCGGTGGCTGTTCTTTCATACCGATTCCTCAGGTACGACGGGCACGGTGAAGTAGAAGCAGGCACCACCGTCCGGCGCCGGACGGTACGCGAGCTTGCCGCCGTGGGCAAGTACGAGAGTGCGGCTGATAGCAAGCCCGAGCCCGGTACCGTGTGCCTTGGTGGTGAAGAACGGATTGAAGAGATTCTTGATTGCTCCGGGCTCCACGCCCGGCCCGTAATCGCGCACCGAGAACTCGACGCCCTCGCCGCTGCGCACGACGCGCACCACGATCTCGCGCCGTCTGCTGCCATTCTGTAGCGTCGCATCGATTCCATTGCGAATGAGATTGATGAGTACCTGCTGCAGTTGTACCGGATCGGCGGTCAACGGCGGCAGCTGCTGTTCGACGTCGAACAGCAGGCGCACATCGTTCGCCCGCGAATCGGGACGCGCCAGGGCCGCGAGGTCTTCGAGCAGGCGGTTGCAGTCGACCTGCTCCTGACGCACTTCCCGGTTGCTGACGAACGCACGCAGGCGCCTGATCACCTCGCCGGCGCGCAGCGCCTGCTGACTGATTTGCACCAGCGCGTCGCGGATCTCTTCGGTGCTCGCAGCGGCGCCACGCGCGATCAGGTGCTGGCAGGCCTGCGCGTAGGTGGTGATTGCGGCAAGCGGCTGGTTGAGCTCGTGTGCAAGCCCCGCTGCCATCTCACCCATCGTGCTGAGACGCGCAACATGCGTGAGACGCTCACGCGCCTGCATTACTTCGTTCTCGGCTGCGACGCGCCCGGAAAGATCGTGAATGAAACCGACGAAGCGTGGCGGATCGACGCCGGCCACACGGCCCACGGACAGTGCCGCCGGAAAGATCGAGCCATCCCGCCGCTGCGCCTGGACCTCGCGCCCCATGCCGATGATGCGTGCTTCGCCGGTCGCGAGATAGCGGCGCAGGTATCCGTCATGGGAGCTGCGGTCCGGTTCGGGCATCAACATGCTGACGTTGCGGCCGATGGCCTCCTGCCGGGAAAAGCCGAAGAGCCTTTCGGCCGCCGGATTGAAGGTCTCGATGCGGCCGGCAGCATCGATGACCATTACCGCATCCACGGCTGCATCGAGGAGAGCGCGCAACTCCTCGGTTGCCGCCTCGGGCAGCATTTGATTCGTGGAATCCGCCATGTCTTACTTTGCATGTAGCAGCACTCGCAATGCACTAGGTGTTTTCCGCATATCCCGTGCGGCAAGTGACGATACCGGCTCCGCAGCCTCACTGACATGATGCAGCCACTACTTGAGGCAGGCACCATGGACACACCACAGCACATTCTCGTCGTCATCGATCCCACCGCCACTCAACACCCGGCCCTCGCTCGAGCGCGAGAGCTGGCACGTGCCTTCGGCGCGCGGCTGGAACTGTTCGTGTGCCGCACGCCGCGCGATGCGGTGCAGGCCGCAGAGTCTCTGGACCCGGAGCGCGTGGCACAGGGCTTGCGGGAGGATGGCATCGACGCCAGCGTCGATGTGTCGTTCGACACGACGCTGCACGTCGGCATCGTGCGCAAGGTGCTGCGCTCATCGCCGTCGCTGGTCATGAAGGACGCGCATCCCCACACCCTGCTGCGCCGCTCGTGGCAGGGAAACACGGACTGGCAACTGGTGCGCCTCTGTCCGGCACCACTCCTGTTCGTGCGCCCGGGACCGTGGAACGCGCGCCCTCGAATCGCTGCGGCCGTGGATGTCGCGCACCCCGGAGAGAAGCCGGCCCAGCTCGATCACACGCTGCTTGCCGCCGCCGAGCGCTTCGCGCTCGCCACGGACGGAGAGTTCCACGCAGTGCATGCCTACACTCCGGTCAGCGCCCTGGCCGCGCGCGCAACAGTGCACGCAGTGTCGATGGCGGCTGCGGTGGCTCCGATCGAGGTGATCACGGACAACGAGGCGATGGTGCGCTATGACTTTGCCGCGCTGCTGCGGTCACACCCGGTGCTGAGTGGACGCCGTCACGTCGTCGCGGGCACACCCTCCGAAGCGTTGCTGCGCTTTGTGGGGCAGAAGGGTATCGACCTGCTGGTAATGGGCGCCTATGCGCGCGGCTGGATCTACAACGTAGCGGTCGGCAGCACCACGGAGCGAGTGCTCGATGTCCTGCCCTGCGACGTGCTGGTGTTGAAGCCTGCCAGCTTCGAGTGTCCGTTGAGCGCACCGGCGCGAGCCTGATCGAATATCTTCGATCAGCGATTGACCATCTCCATCATGCCCGGCGCGTAGCGTGGGCCCGAAGCCGCTCCCTTGGGTGAAAGGGCTGCGATTGCTCTCAGCTCCTCCGCCGACAGACGCACATCGACCGCACCGGCGTTCTCTTCGAGCCGCGCGGTGCTGCTGGTGCCCGGAATCGGCACGATGTCTTCGCCTTGCGCCAGCAACCAGGCAAGTGCCAACTGCGAGGGCGTGCAACGTTTGCTGCGTGCAAGCGACGTCACGTGTTCGGCCAAGGCCAGGTTCCTGGCGAAATTCTCGCCCTGGAAACGGGGCGAGGCGCGGCGCCAATCGTCCGGCGCCAGATCCTCGATGCGCTTGAAGCGACCGGCGAGAAAGCCCCGGCCGAGCGGCGAATACGGCACGAACCCGATGCCCAGCTCTCGCACTGTGGGCAGAATCTCGTCCTCGGGATCGCGGCTGAACAGCGAATATTCAGTCTGCAGCGCGCTGAGCGGATGAACTTTGTGCGCGCGCCGGATGGTTGCCGGCCCCGCCTCGGAGAGACCGAGATGGCGCACCTTGCCCGCGCGCACGAGAGCAGCCATTGCGCCCACGGTGTCCTCGATCGGCGTCTCGGGATCGACGCGGTGCAGGTAATAGAGATCGACATGATCGACGCCCAGGCGCTGAAGCGAGGCCTCGCATGCCTTGCGCACGCTCTCGGGCCGACCGTCGATGCCGCCGGTGCGGCTCTGGGTCGAGCTTGCCTCGGTGAAGCCGAACTTGGTCGCCAACTCCACGCCGTCGCGCCGGCCTTTGAGCGCTTTGCCGACCTTCACCTCCGAATCGCCATAGACGTTGGCGGTATCGAGGAACGTCACGCCCAGGTCGAGCGCGCGATGGATGAGCGAAATGGCATCGTCGTCATCGCGCACCGAGCTGCTGTAGATTTCCGCGATCCCGAGGCTCATGCAGCCGAGACCGAGTGCTGAAACGGAGAGGCCCTCGCGGCCAAGTTTGCGTCGTTGCATGGCAGATACTCCTTTTAGCCAAGCGCCTGTTCCAGATCGGCGATCAGGTCCTCGACATCCTCGATGCCTACCGAGAGCCGGATCAGCGAATCGTTGATGCCGAGCGCGGCGCGTTGATCGGCGGGCACCGACGCGTGCGTCATGATGCCGGGATGATCGACCAGGCTCTCGACTCCGCCGAGGCTCTCGGCGATCGCGAAGATGCGGCAGCGCTCGAGGCACCGGCGCGCGGCTTCGAGCCCGCCGCGAATGAAGAAGCTCACGATGCCGCTGAAGCCGTTTTGCATCTGCGCTCGAGCGAGCGCGTGCTGCGGGTGACTCGGCAGTCCCGGGTACAGAACTCGCTCCACCTGCGCGTGACTCTCCAGCCACTGTGCAACCTTCAACGCACTCTCACTGCACTGGCGCATGCGTAGCGGCAGCGTCTTCAGTCCGCGCAGGGCGAGAAAGCTGTCGAAGGGACTGCCGACGGCGCCGACGGCGTTCTGTAGAAAAGCCATGCGCTCGGCAAGTGCTGAATCCTTCACCACGACGATCCCGCCGATCATGTCGGAGTGTCCGTTGAGGAACTTGGTCGCTGAATGCACCACGATGTCACAGCCGAGCTCGAGCGGCCGCTGGATCCACGGCGTCGCGAAGGTATTGTCCACCGCGGTGAGAATGCCGCGCGCGCGCGCGATCGCCGCTACGGCCTTCAGATCGACGATGCGCAGCGTTGGATTGGTAGGTGTTTCGATCCAGATGAGCCGGGTTTCGGCCCGCAGGCTTTTCGCGAGCACCTGTGTGTCCGCCATATCGACAAAACTGACGTCGAGTCCCGCGGAGCGCTTCCTCACCTGGCTGAAAAGGCGCCGCGTGCCGCCATAGAGGTCCTCCATCGCTACGACGTGCGCGCCACTGTCCAGCAGCTCGAGAACCGTGGCAGTCGCCGCAAGCCCGGAGGCAAAGGCAAAACCCTGCACGCCGCCCTCTAGATCTGCGATGCAGCGTTCATACGCCATGCGGGTCGGATTCTGCGTGCGCGAATACTCGTATCCCTTGTGCACGCCCGGGCTCGACTGCGCGTAAGTCGAGCTCACGTGGATCGGTGACATCACCGCGCCCGTCGTCGCATCCGGCTGCTGGCCGGCGTGAATGGCGCGAGTAGCGAAGCCTGCTTTGCGATCTTTCTGCATCGAGTCTCTCCCGACCGTCAGGCTTTCGGCTTCTGCCGGCGCAGGTAGTTCAGCACATCGGTGCGCGTGATGATGCCGAGGAATTGTGTGCCATCAGTGACTGCCGCGTAGGGCGCGACCTGCAGGATCGACACCAGGCTGTTGACCGGCATTTCCTTGGGCACGCTGATGAACGCGGTCTGCATCGCATCGCGCACCGGCGCATCGAGACGCTCCGGAAACCCGAACACGAACCGCATGATGTCTTCTTCCGTGAGCACCCCGATCAACCGCTCGTGTTCGAGCACCGGCAACTGTGAGAAGCCGGCATTGCGCAGCCGATTGTGTGCGGTGGCGACGATGTCACTGGGACCGACCGTCACCGCGGCATGCTCGGTGTGCAGGCGGCCGATCAGGTCGCGCAGATCGCCGTAGTTCTTGCGCTGGATGAAGCCTTCGTCCTCCATCCAGAAATCGTTGTAGAGCTTGGAGAGGTACTTGTTGCCGGTATCACAGGCAAACGTGAGCACGCGTTTCGGCGTCTTCTGCTCGCGGCAGTAGCGCAGCGCGGCCGCCAGCAGCGTGCCGGTCGATGAGCCCGCGAGCAGGCCTTCCTTGCGCAACAACGCCCGTGCGGTCGCGAACGACTCCGCATCCGGAATGCTGTATGCGCGTTTGGTGAGCGAGAAATCCGCGATGTCCGGAATGAAGTCCTCACCGATCCCCTCCACCAGCCAGCCGGTCTTGCGCGTGATCTGGCCGCTGCGGACATACTCGGCGACGACCGAGCCCTGCGGATCGGCCAGCACGATATCGACGTGCGGCGCGACGCTCAGAAAGTACTTGGTGAGTCCTGCAATCGTGCCGCTGCTGCCGACGCCTACAACGATAGCGTCCAGTTTGTGCTCCATCTGTTCCCAGATCTCGGGCGCGGTCGTGGCCTCGTGGGCCTTGGAATTGTCCGGGTTGCCGAACTGGTTGATGAAATAGGCGCCCCGTTCACGTGCGATGCGTGCGCCGAGATCCTGGTAGTACTCCGGGTGGCCGCGCGCGACATCCGATCGGGTCAGCACCACCTCCGCGCCCATCGCGCGCAGATTGAAGATCTTTTCCTGGCTCATCTTGTCGGGAAGCACGAGGATCAGCTTGTAACCTTTTTGTGCAGCTACCAATGCGAGGCCGAGCCCGGTGTTGCCGGCGGTCGCTTCGACCAGGGTGTCGCCGGGATGTATCCGGCCGCGTCGTTCCGCCTCTTCGATCATGGAAACGCCGATACGATCCTTGATGGAACCACCCGGATTCATCAGCTCGAGTTTCAGATACAGTTCGCACTGGCCGGTATCGAAGCGACTGACCCGAAGCAATGGCGTGCGGCCGATCATTTCGAGCACGCTGGAGTAGACTTGCATGAAAATCCCTGCCGTCGGCATCGAGGCTCACGAATGGTGCGCGATTGTACGTTAACGTCGGGGCTGCGCCCATGAGCACAGCCGCGACTGGTGACAGTCTTTTCACGGTCAGCGACCTGCTCGAAAGTGCGATCGCGGATTTGACGGCGACGAGCCCGAGTGCGCGCCTCGATGCGGAACTTCTGCTCACACATACCCTCGAGCGTCCACGCAGTTTCGTTCACAGCCATGCGGGTGAGACCGTAGCGCCCGCGCTCGCCGCCCAGGTTCGTGAGCTCGTCAAACGTCGCCTCAGTGGCGAGCCCGTCGCGTATATCGTGCGACGGCGTGAATTCTGGTCACTCGACTTCGAAGTGGATAGCAGCGTGCTGATTCCAAGGCCCGAAACCGAACTTCTGGTAGAAATCGCGCTCGAGACCCTGCCCATCGAAACTCACTCGCGAGTACTGGAACTTGGCACCGGCAGCGGCGCTGTCGCGCTCGCGATTGCCCACGACCGCCCGAACGCCCGCGTGACTGCTACGGACGTCTCGGCGCCAGCGCTGGTTCTCGCGTGTCGCAACGCGGAGCGACTCGAGATCGGCAATGTCACCTTTCTCGCTGGTTCCTGGTATGAGCCGGTCGGCGCGATGCATTGCGATCTGATCGTGTCGAATCCGCCCTACGTGGCTGCCGACGATCCGGCCCTTTCCTCGGGCGATAACAGTCATGAGCCACGCGCAGCACTCACGCCGGGTCGAACCGGGCTGGAAGCCATCGAACAGATCCTGGCGCGGGCCCGCGAGCACCTGCGCTCAGGCGGATGGCTCGCCGTCGAGCACGGCGCCGAACAGGGTGCGGCCGTTCGCGCGCTGTTTTCGCGGCATGGTTTGAGTACCATACGCACCCGCCAGGATCTGGCCGGACACGAGCGCGTGACCGCCGGATGCAATTGAAACTGCAACACGAGAGCTTTTCATGTCACCGACAGTGCTGTTCAAGACCTCGCTCGGGGAATTCACCATCGAGCTCGAGCCCAAAGATGCCCCGATCACCGTGGAGAACTTTCTGCGTTACGTCGACGATGGGTTTTTCGACGGCACCATCTTTCACCGCATCGTCCCCGGATTCGTGATCCAGGGCGGCGGCCTGACGCCGGAGTTCGATCCCAAGGAAACCCGACCGCCGATCAAGAACGAAGCCGCCAATGGTTTGCGGAATCTGCGCGGCACGCTATCGATGGCGCGCACCAACGCAGTCGACAGCGCCACCTCGCAGTTCTTCGTCAATCTGAAGGACAACGCCTTTCTCGACCACAAGTCCGGCAATTTCGGCTATGCGGTGTTCGGTCGCGTCACGCGCGGCATGGACGTGATCGATCAGGTCGCCAAGGTGCGCACCGGCAAGCGCAAGGGCTACGATGATGCGCCGCTTGAGAGCGTAATGATCGAGTCGGCGCGCCGCGTGCAACCCGCAGCTTGAGCAAGCTCTGGTTCTGATCAGCGGCGATGGCGGCGCGCAGCCTCGGCCGGCGAATCACGCGATTCCTGATCTGGGTCGCAATCCTGTGGTTCGGCGCGACGCTGCTCACGGTGCTGGCGCTGCGTTGGCTCGATGCGCCGAGCTCGGCATTCATGATGAGTGCCCGGATCGACGCGCTGGTGAGCGGCGATCGCAGATACCAGACCCGCTACGAGTGGGTCGACTATCGACGCATCTCCCCCAACGCCGCGATTGCGGTGATCGCAGCCGAAGATCAACGCTTTGCCGAGCACGTGGGGTTCGATCTCAAGTCGATCGATGAGTCGATCCGCCAGCACCAACATGGCAAGCGGCTGCGAGGCGCGAGCACCATCAGCCAGCAGGTCGCCAAGAATCTTTTCCTGTGGAACAACCCAAGTTTCGTGCGCAAGGGGTTCGAAGCCTACTTCACGATCCTGATCGAAACGCTGTGGCCGAAGCAGCGCATCCTGGAGATGTACCTGAACATCGCGGAGTTCGGCCGGGGTACTTACGGCGTCGGCGCCGCCAGCCGGTACTTCTATGGCAAGTCAGCCGCGCGACTGACGCCGGCAGAAGGCGCTCTCCTCGCTGCGGTGTTGCCGAGTCCGCGGCGCCTCAGTGTTCGCTCGCCTTCAGCTTACGTGCGCCAGCGGCAGAACTGGATTCTGTGGCAGATGCGCGCGCTCGGCGGACGTTCTTACCTGCTCGCATTCGAGTCCGGCTGAGCCCGGAGAGGTTCCAAATGAATATGTGCCCAAACGGAGGCAGATCATGAGAGCGCTCGCTTCATTCTTCGTGGCGGCTTTCTGGATGTCGTCGGTCTACGCGACGGAAACACCTGTAGACGCAGCGAAGATCGAGTTTCATTGGGGAGTCAAGATCCCGATGCGTGACGGCGTGCAGCTCAACGCCACCGTATACACGCCGAAGGAGCAGCATGCGCCCGCGCCGTGCATCTTCACGCTCACTCCCTATATCGCTCAGAGCTATCACGACCGTGGTGTCTACTTTGCTGCGCACGGCCTGCCATTTCTCACCATTGACGTCCGCGGCCGCGGCAACTCACAAGGCGAGTTTCATCCCTTTATCCAGGAAGCGCGGGACGGCTACGACATCGTCGAATGGCTGGCGCAGCAACCCTACTGCAATGGCAAGGTTTCGATGTGGGGCGGCTCGTACGCGGGCTACGATCAATGGGCCACCGCGAAGGAGTTCCCGCCGCACCTCGCAACCATCGTTCCGGTCGCCTCGCCCTACGCCGGCGTCGACTTCCCGATGCAGTACAACATCTTTTTTCCGTACGACGTGCAGTGGCTTACCTTCACCGGCGGCCGCGCCTCACAGGACCGGATCTTTGGCGACACGGAGTTCTGGCAATCGACCTATCGCCGCTGGTTCGAGTCGGGCCGGCCCTTCAAGGACTTCGACGTCATGCTCGGCAATCCCTCACCGATCTTCCAGGAATGGCTCGCCCATCCGCATCCCGACGCATATTGGGACACCTACAATCCGACTGCCGAGCAATACGCCAGGCTCTCCATCCCGATTCTCACCATCACCGGCAGCTATGACGACGATCAGCCGGGAGCCCTCACCCACTATCGCGAGTACATGAAGAGCGCCTCGCCGGAGGCACGAGCGCGACACTATCTCGTCATCGGTCCCTGGGACCACGCGGGTACGCGCACGCCGAAAGCAGAATTCGGCGGTCTCACGTTCGGCGAAGCGAGTCTCGTGGACCTGCCCAAGCTTCACGTCGACTGGTACGGCTGGACCATGCAGGGCGGCGCGAAGCCGGCTTTTCTGCAGAAGGCTGTCGCCTACTACGTGATGGGCGCCGATCGCTGGCGCTATTCCGATACGCTCGAGGGCGTTACGTCTGAGTCACGCGCCTACGCTCTCGACTCCGCAGTGAATGCCACCGACCTGTTCCACTCGGGAACGCTTGAAGCGGGAAAACCCGCCCGTGGCGCGCCGGATCAGTACGTGTTCGATCCCCGCGATGTCAGCATCGCCGCGCACCAGGTTGAGATCGATCCGGAGAAAATACTCATCGAGCAGCGCCTGGTGCACGCACGCCGTGATCAGCAGTTCGTCTATCACACGGCACCATTCGAGCGCGACACTGAGATCAGCGGCACGTTCAAGCTGTCCACGTGGATCGCGATCGATCAGCCCGACACTGATTTCAACGTATGGGTCTTCGAGATTGCGCCGGACAGCAGCAGCATCTACTTGACTGGCGATGTCCTGCGTGCGCGCTACCGCGAAAGCTCGCGAGAACCCAAGCTGATCACGACGAAGCAACCGCTCCGATACGACTTCAACCATTTCACGTTCGTGTCCCTGATGGTGAAAAAGGGCAGCCGGCTGCGGCTCGTGATCTCGCCGGTGCACTCGATGTACGCCGAAAAGAACTACAACGCTGGTGGCGTCGTCGCCGGAGAATCGGTCGCGGACGCGCGTACCGTGACGGTGCGTCTGTTCCACGACAAGAGCCACCCGAGCGCGCTGTATGTGCCGATCGGGCAGCCTTGAAGAGTAGTAAGCTGCTGCTGCATGAAAATGCCTGACGCGTCATTCCACCGCACCCGCGCGAAGAACCGCGCAGGCCGCGAATTCAGACGCAAGCGGACCTCGGAGCCGGGATGGGCATATGGCCGGACGCATTGACCAGCGCTTGAAGGACCTGGGCATCGAGTTGCCCGAAGCGAGTAAACCGGGCGCGAACTACGTTCCCTGCGTGCGCACCGGCGACCTGCTTTTCATGACCGGCCAGCTCTCGCAGTGGAACGGAGAGCGGCGCTTCATCGGCAAGCTTGGGCGCGAGTATCGGATCGAAGAGGGTCAACAGGCCGCGCGGCTCTGTGCGATGAACGTTCTCGCTCACGCGCGCGCGGCTCTCGGCGGTGACCTGGATCGCATCGTGCGTTGCGTGCGCGTCGCAGGCTATGTCAATGGCGTACCGGAGTTCACCGGGCATTCCCAGGTCATGAATGGGGCATCCGATCTCTTCGTTCAGATTTTCGGCGAGTCGGGCCGCCACGCACGCATGGCCGTGGGCGTGAGCGCACTGCCTTACGATGTAGCAGTCGAAGTCGAAGCGGTCTTCGAGGTTCGATGACGATGAACCTCACGGGCGCTGCCGGGTTCATTGTGAACAGCGGCTGGAACGGCGCGCTGCCCTCAGCGGTGCTCAACGTGATCTGGATGATGATTGGCGTTTATGCCCTGTGGCGGAATCGCGCGGCGCACTGAGGGCCGGCTGTATTCCCCAGCAACATGGATCTTCTGAATCGAGAAGCAGCGTGCTGTCAGCGGTGATCCACGCCCGGCCCGTGATGCTCGGCAAGATTCGTCCGGCGTCGATCGCAACCGATCCTTCGAACACGCTTCCCGTAATGCTTTCCTGCACCCAGGTCGCGCCCGGCTGAAGCTTGGCCGTCCGCGTGCAGGCACGCCAGCTTGGCGCTCGTCCCGGTGCCGCAAGGCGAACGATCGTAGGCACGGCCGGGACACAACACGAAATTGCGGCTGTCAGCGCCGGAATTGTGGGCCTCGCCGAACAACTCGACGTGATCGATGACCTCGCCTGCTGCGCCTCTGACGCCTGCATCCTCCAAGGCCCGGCGAATGCGCCAGGTGTAATCCAGCAGCCCATCCACATCGCTGAGCTCGAGTCTCTTGCCGTGAGCGCTCACGAGGAAGAACCAGTTACCGCCCCAGGCCACGTCGCCGCGCACGACGCCGTGCCCTTCGACCTCGACTTCGACATCCTTGAGGTGTCGATACGACGGCACATTACGCACCGAGACGCGCCCGTCCGGGTGCAAACGCGTGCGCACGATTCCCACCGGTGTCTCCACCTGGTGCTCACCCGGCGCGAGACGCTCCAGCCACGCGAGCGTCGTGATCAAACCGATCGTGCCGTGACCGCACATGCCGAGGAAGCCGACGTTGTTGAAGAAAACCACCGCCGCAGCGTTGGCGGGATCGACGGGTTCCATGAGCAGTGCGCCGACCAGCACGTCGGAGCCGCGCGGCTCGTTCACTACGGCGGAACGGAACGAATCGTGTTGCTGACGAAACTGCGCCAGCCGCTCGGCGAGAGATCCCGTGAGGCGCGGCCCGCCGTCAATGACAACACGCGTCGGTTCGCCGCCAGTGTGCGAATCGATGACCCGCACCCGATGCGTGCTCATGACGCCCGGCGCCGCAGCGGAACCTGTGGTCGCGTTTCGATGCCCTGATGAATGATTTCGAGGACGCGTCGCCGTTCGTCGCCCTCGAGAGGCAGGCGTGGCGCGCGCACCCATTCGGCGCCCAGGCCGGTTTCCTGGATGGCAAGTTTGATGTACTGGACGAACTTCACTGGCGTGTCGAGGTGCAGGAGCGGCGTGTACCACGCATAGAGCTCGCGCGCCGCTTTGTAGTCCCCGGCGATGGCGAGATCCCAGAAGAGTTGGTTCTCCTTCGGAAACGCCAGACCCATCCCCGCGATCCAGCCGGTTGCGCCGAGCAGAACGCTCTCGAGCACCAGATCATCTACGCCGCAGAACAACTCGTAGCGATCCCCGACCGCATTCCTGAGATCCGTGATGCGGCGAACATCACCCGAGGATTCCTTGATCGCGACCAGGTTCCTGATCTCGGCCAGCTCGACGAACATCTGCGGTGTGATGTCGACGACGTAAGCGAGGGGGTTGTTGTAGCAAATGATCGGCAGGCCGGTGCCGCGCGCAACCGCGCGAAAGTGCGCCAGCGTCTCCGCCGCATCGGCGCGGTAGATCATGGCGGGCAGCACCATCAGGCCGTCCAGTCCCATCTTCTCGGCTTCCCGCGCGTAGCGAATCGAGGCCGCAGTACTGGTTTCGACCACCCCGGAGAGCACCGGAACACGGCCCGCAGCAGTTTCCTTCGCGATGGCCAGAACGCGCTTCTTCTCTTCCGGCTCGAGGGCGGCGTTTTCACCGAGCGAACCCAGCATGACGAGGCCGTCGACGCCGGAATCGATCAGCACTTCGAGGTGCCGTGCCGTCGCTTCGAGATCGAGCGACTGGTCTTTCTTCATCTGTGTCGTGACGGCAGGGAACACACCCCGCCAACGAGGCTGCATCAGGCTTCTCCCTGGCTCGGTACCGCGCCCGGCACGGCGCTTCGCATCGCGGAGCGCAGCATCATCGTCGCCGCCACAATGACGACGATCACCACCAGCCAACGCAGGAGCTCGAGCGGTAAGGAGCGCACGAGGAAGGCAGCGATGAGCACCGCAGGAATTCCGCCCAAGGTAAGTCCGAGCATGGCAGTAAAATTCACGCGGCCGGCCCTCATGAACGTCAGGCCCGCGGGCAGCATCAGGAACGCGCAGGAGCCCATCATGATCGGAAATGCCGTCACCGGGTTCATGCCGAGCAGGCTCACCAGGATCAGGCACGGCGCATAGAGCCCGATGCCGAGCGTCATCAGCGCGCCGAGCAGGAAATTGACCACGAGACCGATAACGAGCAGGCCATCGGTGAGTCCGCGCGCTTCGCCACCGCCGGGGATCAGCTTCAGGTTCGCCAGCACGAAGAGGGTTGCCGCTGCCAGGAGCGCGAGGCCCATCCCGACCTGGATGGCTCGCCGTGGAAGCCGCGCAACGACTCCGGCACCCAGCAAGGCGCCGAGCACCGCCGCAATGATCATCCCGATGAGCGTCGTGACATCGACCTCGACCGTTGCGACGAAAACGAACGTCTGCACCACCGTCGGCAACGCATGGCCGGCATTCAGGGTGCCGGGAATCTGCTCGTCCGGCATGCGGTGGCGAAACTTGAAAATCGCCGTGGTGGTCGCGAAGGACCCGATGCCGAGCGTATCGAAAAAGTTGGTGACAAAGCCCGTGACCGTATCGAGGAACCCCGGGCGTTCGCGCCCGCCGGGCGCGCCGCGCGCAATGGTCCACCAGCGCCAGATAAAGAAGAGTGCCAGTACGACCAGCACACCCAGGAGAATCAGGCTGGCGGAATCAGGAAGGCTCACGAATCATGCCGCGTCTGCATCGGTGTCGGCATCATAGCCGAGATTCGGCGCAAGCCAACGTTGCGCTTCCTGCAGGCTGATACCTCTGCGGACCGCGTAGCTCTGTACCTGATCCAGGTCGATCTTGCCGACCGCGAAGTAGCTCGCGTCCGGGTGTGAAAAATACAAGCCGCTCACCGCAGCGGTCGGGTACATGGCAAAGGACTCGGTGAGCCGCATTCCGGTATTGCGCTCGACGTCGAGCAGACGCCAGATCGTTGCCTTTTCGGTGTGATCCGGGCACGCGGGATAACCCGGCGCCGGGCGTATGCCACGATATTCCTCGCGGATAAGTTGCTCGTTCGCGAGCCGCTCGTCCGGCGCGTAGCCCCAGAACTCACGCCGCACTCGTTCGTGCAGACGCTCCGCCAGCGCCTCGGCGAGCCGGTCTGCCAGCGCCTTGAGCAGGATCGCGTTGTAGTCATCGTGTGCCGCCTCGAAGCGTGCGACATGCGGCTCGATGCCGAGACCGGTCGTGACTGCGAAGGCGCCGATATAGTCGACCCCCTTCGCTTTGGGAGCGACAAAATCGGCGAGACAGCTGTGTGGCTGACCTTCTGCCTTGCCTTTCTGCTGGCGCAGGAAGTGCAGCCGCTCGATCACGCGCGCACGTGAGTCATCGACATAAACCTCGACATCGTCGTCATCGATCGAGTTCGCCGGGAACAGCCCGAGCACCGCGCGCGCCGTGAGCCAGCGTTCCTCTATCATCGTTCTGAGCATGCGGCGCGCATCCGCGTAGAGATTGCTTGCCGCCTCGCCAACGACCGCATCCGTGAGCACGTCGGGGAAGCGACCGGCAAATTCCCAGGCATTGAAGAACGGCATCCAGTCGATGTAGCGCGAGAGTTCCGCCAGCGGGTAATCCTCAAATACCGTGATGCCGGGCTTGATCGGTTTCGGCGGCTGGTAGCCGTGCCAGTCGATGCGAAGACGATTGGCGCGCGCCTGCCCAAGCGACAACTGCGGGGCCTTCACGTGCTTGCCGCGATGCTGCTCACGGCGCTTCTCGTGCTCGTCCTTGATGCGCGCCACGAAGCTGGCGCGCTTCGCTTCGGTGACCAGGGATTGGCAAATGCCCACCGATCGCGAGGCATCTTTGACGTATACGACCGCGCCCTGGTACTGCGGGTCGATCTTTACCGCGGTGTGCGCCGGCGAGGTGGTAGCGCCGCCGATCAATAACGGAACCGTGAACTGCTGGCGCTGCATCTCGCGCGCTACGTGCACCATCTCGTCGAGCGAAGGCGTGATCAGTCCCGACAGGCCGATCAGGCTCGCGCCTTCGCGGCGCGCGGTCTCGAGAATCTTCTCGCTCGGCACCATGACGCCCAGGTCAATGACTTCGAAGTTGTTGCACTGGAGCACGACGCCGACGATGTTCTTGCCGATGTCGTGCACATCACCTTTCACTGTCGCCATGACGATCTTGCCGTTCGTTTGCCTGGCCCCCTGCTGTTCGCGCTCGATGAACGGCACCAGATGCGCGACGGCCTTCTTCATGACGCGCGCAGATTTCACTACCTGCGGCAGGAACATTTTTCCGGAACCGAACAGGTCCCCGACCACGTTCATGCCGTCCATCAACGGCCCTTCGATCACCTTGAGCGGTGCGTCCGCTTCGCGACGTGCCTGCTCGGTGTCCTCGATGATGAATTCGTCGATCCCCTTGATCAGCGCGTGCTCGAGGCGCTTCGTAACCGGCCAGCTCCGCCACTCGAGCTCTTCTTCCTGTCGACGGGTTCCCGATTCGCCGTGAAAACGTGCGGCGACTTCCAGCAACCGCTCCGTGGCATCGGGTCGGCGATTCAGGATCACATCCTCAACCCGTTCGCGCAGCTCCGGGGCGATTTCCTCGTAGATGGCAAGCTGGCCCGCGTTGACGATGCCCATGTCGAGCCCGGCGCGGATTGCGTGATAGAGAAACACGGAGTGCATCGCCTCGCGTACCGGGTCGTTGCCGCGAAACGCGAACGACACGTTGCTGACGCCGCCGCTGGTGCGCACCCCGGGCATGCGGCGCTTGATCTCGCGTGTGGCTTCGATGAAGTCGAGCGCATAGTTGTTGTGCGCCTCGATACCGGTCGCGACCGCGAAGATGTTCGCATCGAAGATGATGTCTTCGGGGGGGAAACCGACCTGCTCCGTCAGGATGCGAAAGGCGCGCTCGCAGATGGCGACCCTGCGCTCCAGGGTATCTCCCTGCCCCTTTTCATCGAACGCCATCACCACGACCGCCGCGCCATAGCGGCGCACGAGTCGTGCATGATGTATGAACGACTCCTCACCTTCCTTCAGGCTGATCGAGTTGACGACGCCCTTGCCCTGTACGCACTTGAGCCCGGACTCGATCACCGACCATTTCGAGGAATCGACCATGATCGGCACGCGCGAGATATCGGGTTCGGCGGCTACCAGGCGCAGAAAACGCGCCATCGCCGCCTCCGAATCGAGCATGCCCTCGTCCATGTTCACGTCGATCATCTGCGCGCCGTTGGCGACCTGTTGACGCGCAATGTCGACCGCCGTGGCATAGTCGTTCGCTTCGATCAGCTTGCGGAACTTGGCTGAGCCGGTGACGTTGGTGCGCTCCCCGACGTTGACGAACAGGCTCTGGTTATCGAGATTGAGCGGCTCGAGGCCACTCAAACGCATCTTGCCCGGGACTACGCCGGGTTTGCGCGCCGCATGGCGCGCGACTGCTGTCGAGATCAGGCGGATGTGATCAGGCGTGGTGCCACAGCAGCCACCGATGAGATTCACGAACCCGCTGGCCGCGAATTCCTCCAGGATCGCCGCGGTTTCCTGCGGCGCCTCCTCGTACTCACCGAATGCGTTGGGGAGGCCCGCGTTGGGATACGCGCACACATAGCAATCGGCCAGGCTGGCGAGCTCCTCGATGTAGGGCCGCAATTGTTTCGCACCGAGCGCGCAATTCAGGCCGACGGCGAGCGGCCGGGCATGCCGGATCGAGTTCCAGAACGCTTCGGTTGTCTGACCCGACAAGGTGCGGCCCGAAGCGTCGGTTATCGTGCCGGAGATAATGATCGGTATGTCTTCACCCGATGCCTCGATCGCTTGACTCGCGCCGACCAAAGCGGCCTTCGCGTTCAGCGTGTCGAATATGGTCTCGACCAGGATCAGATCCGCTCCACCCCTGAGCAGCTCGCGCGTCGATTCGCCGTACGTCGCTACCAGCTCATCGAAGGTGATGTTGCGCATACCCGGGTCGTTGACGTCGGGCGACAGTGAGGCGGTCCGATTGGTCGGGCCGAGCGCGCCGGCCACGAATCGCGGCACACCGGTCGCGCGCGCAACACTGTCCGCTGTCCGCCGGGCGATGCAGGCCGCTTCGTAGTTGAGCTCCCCGACCAGCTCCTGCATGCCGTAATCGGATTGCGAGGGCGCGCTCGAATTGAAGGTGTTGGTCTCGATCATGTCCGCGCCCGCTTCGAGGTACGCGCGGTGAATACCCTCAATGATTTCGGGCTGTGTCAGCGTCAGCAGATCGTTGTTGCCCTTGACGTCGCGAGGCCAATCCCGGAAGCGCCCGCCACGGTAGCCAGCCTCATCAAGCTGGTGGCGCTGGATCATCGTGCCCATGGCGCCATCGAGCACGACGATGCGCTGCTCGAAGAGCCTGCGCAGCGCGGCGATTCGCGTAGTGCGTTCCGACATGGGGTCGATCAGGACGCCGCGCGCTGTTCAGCGAGCCGTGGCCGCACACCCAACGCGTGACAGATGGCGTAGGTGAGCTCGGCGCGATTGAGTGTGTAGAAGTGGAACTCGTCGATGCCGTGGCGCTGCAGTGCCTGGACCTGTTCGATCGCGACGCTGGCCGCAATCAAGCGACGCGTTTCCGGATCGCTGTCGAGGCCATCGAAGCGGTGCTGCAACCAATCCGGAACCGACGCGCCACAGCGTTCGGCGAATCGGAGCAACTGCGGAAAGCGCGTGATCGGCAAAATGCCGGGCACGATGCTGACACCTATGCCGACGCGCTGGCAGCGATCGCGAAAGCGCAGGAACAGATCTGGCTCGAAGAAGAACTGCGTGATGGCCCGATCGGCGCCGGCGTCGATCTTGCGCTTGAGATTATCCAGGTCGAAATCGGTGCTCGGCGCCTGAGGATGCCCTTCGGGATAGGCCGCCACCGAGATCTCGAAGTCGGCGACTCGTTTCAATGCGGCGACGAGATCGGCGGCGTAGGCGAAACCGTCCGGCTGGGGCTGATATGGGCCACTGCCCTGCGGCGGATCGCCACGCAGGGCAACGATGTGGCGGATGCCGTCGGCCCAGTAGGAGCGCGCAATCTCGATGAGTTCCTCGCGTGTCGCGCCGATGCAGGTGAGATGCGGCGCCCCGGTGAGCGTCGTCTCGCTCTGGATGCGGTGCACGAGGTGATGGGTGCGCTGGCGAGTCGAACCATCGGCGCCGTAGGTGACGGAGACGAAGCGGGGATTTAGCGGCGCGAGCCGCTGCACCGAAGACCACAGCGTCTCGGCCATCTGAGCATCGTTGGGGGGAAAGAACTCGAACGAGACTTCAACCGGCCGCTTGAGCCGCGCAGCGGATTCCTGGATTCGATCGACGATGCGGGGGTCTGCCATTGGGACGCTCCTGCTAGGCCGCAGCTTGCACGGCCGCGGATCTGCGCCCGATGGCAATGATGAGATGTTCGCGCGTTGTATCGAACGGTCGCAGCCGCTCGCAACCGAGGCCGCAGCTGGCGAACCATTCACGCAGGATGACGAGCGGATGGCGCGCTGCGCTGCCTTGCGCGTCCAGCCGATCGTAGTCTTCGACGATGATCAGGCGCCCCTGCGGCCGCAGCAGGCGTGCCGCCTCTGCGAGTGCGGCGCCCGGCGACTTCGCGCGCGACAGGACGCGGTCGATGGTGATCGTGTCAAAGGATGCGGGCGGGAAGGCCAGCTCGTACATGTCCCCCTGTTGCAGTACGCAGTGAGCCAGGCCGGCACCGTGCACGTTGGTTCGAGCGACGCGTAACGCATCGCTCGACAGATCCACGCCGATCGCGTGGCGCGCCCGCGAGCCGAGCCAATTCAGGACGCGTCCGGTTCCAGTGCCGATGTCGAGCAGATCACCGAGACTGTCCTGCGCCACTTCCTTGCAGCAGCGCTGCGCGCAGGCCCGACTCCTCTTCCGGCCCGCTCGGCAGCGCATCGCGATTTTTTTCCTGCAGGTGCTCCGCAGCCTGGCGGGCGCGATCGGCACGCACCTCGGCGGCGCGCTGTTGATCGAGGAGCAGGGATGGATCTTCAGAATCGACCCAGGCCAGAACCTGTGCGGCCTGCTCCGCCCCGCGCCCGTAGGGCGGCACCCGGTAGTAAACCCAGTTGAGTTCCCGGAATCGCTGCAGGAGACCGACATCGCAGAGCAGTTTCAGATGCCTGGAGACCCGGGGCTGGCTCTGCCCCAGCACACGTCCGATCTCGCCAACGGTGAGCTCGCCTTTTTCGCAGATGCTCAAGATGCGCAGGCGCGTCGTTTCAGCGACGGCCCGCAGGCTCTCGACGACTTCGGCAAATGGGCTGCTTGTCATAACGCTTAACGATATAAGGATGTCCTTATATACATGCCGGGACGGCTACTTGGCAAGCATCTAGATCACGGAAAGGTTCAGAACCAGACCATCTGCCAACTGATGCCGTAGCTGTCGAAGTCCGCCCCGATTCGGGTCGTGGCGCCCCGGCTGGCGGCGAACTTGAGCGACTGCCGGGTCGATAGGGGAATCGAGAGGGTAACGCCGTAACGATCGTTGTCTTGCCAGTCGGACTTACGTACTGAGTCGACCGTGGTTCGCCCGCCGGTGTAGTGGGTCCAGCCCGCGGAGAGCCAGAGACGCGGCCGGAACGTGTAGCTGGCATTCGCCTGCAAGCTCGTAAGGGCGGCTTGCTCGCGCACTACGCCGCCGAAGAAATCATCGTTATCGCCGAACAGCCATACGCCGCCAGTTAACTCGAAGTACCACTTCCCGCGCGGCCAGGTCAGACCGATTTCTGGCTTGAAACTCCAGCGATTGGCGCCGATGTTGATCAGCTTGTCGGGGAAGTACTCGCCGGTGGGCGCTACCACAATCAGGCTCGCACCCAGTGCCGGCCCCGGCGTACGTCGAACAAATTCGCGTGGCGAGTGCGCAGGACTACCGAGCAATCCAAGTGTGAAGCGCAACCTGAGGTCGCCAAATCCGGTTCGCGTGACACTCCGCGTGACCTCGGCGACGTCACCTTTCACCTGCGCATCCACGTACGGCACGATCAGCCCAAGGCTCGCGCTGCGCCCGAACAGGCCGAACGTCTGTCCGTACGCCGCCACTACTGAGTCGATCGTGCCGGACACGTTCTCGATCGGCAGTGCCGGGTCCACGGAGACCCCACCACTCGATTCGCCAATGCCAAACACCACGAAGTGGGTGCCGGTTGGACTCGGGGAGTAGGCGCGCGGCTCGAGCTCTTGTGCGCCCGACCGGCCGCTCACAACCAGCAGGACGGACAGGGCGATGAAGCGGCGCACTACCAGGGGACCTTACTGGAGTGTATTCGGTGGAGCTTCGGACCCGACGTGAAAGATCTGCTCGCTGTCGATCGCGTCGAATTGGTATGAGCGATTGCAGAACTCGCAGCGCACTTCAACCGACCCCCGCTCCGCCACGATGCTGCGGATCTCCTCGCGCCCCAGCGACTTGAGAATGCCCCGGACGCGCTCGCGCGAGCAACGGCAGCGAAAGAAGACCGGTGCCGGCTCGAAGAGCCGCACGTCCTCTTCGTGAAACAGGCGCCGCAGCAGTTCGCGCTGTGGCAGCTCGAGGAGCTCAGCCTCGGTCAGGGTGCTGGCGAGCTGATCGATGCGGTTCCACGCCTCGGCCGGGTCCTGCTCGTCGAGCATCATCAGGGAAGGCTTGCTGCGTCGTTCGGGGAGGCGTTGCAGGAGCAGCCCGGCCGCGGACCGGGAATTCGCCGCGAGCCAGATGCGGGTCGGAAGCTGCTCGGAGTCGCGAAAATACGCCTCGAGGCAAGCGGCGAGGCCGCCACTCGCGAGGGGAACCACACCCTGGTAACGCGCTGCGAGGTCTGCTGTCTCGACGCTGACGGTGAGCTTGCCGTCCCCGGCCATCTCGCGCAGATCGCTTGCCGGCACCTGCGCGGTCCAGCGTGCGACACCCCGCAATCCAAAGCCGTGGCTGCACTGGGCGACCAGCAGGTGCATCGGGCCGGGCCCTTGCAGCTGCAACGTGAGCGTCCCATCGAACTTGCGCGTCGAAGCGATCAATGCCGCTGCCACAGCCGCTTCACCCAGCACTTCACGAACCACCGGCGGATACTCGTGGTGCTCGCACATGGCTTGCCAGGCACTATCCATGTGCAGGATGTGCCCGCGGAGCGGGCTGTTCTCGAATACGAAGCGACGGATGCGATCGCGATCGGCCACGCGTCTCACCCGGGCAGTTTACGCTTGAGCAGCTCGTTGAGCTGCGCCGGATTGGCCTTGCCGCCAGTCGCTTTCATCACCTGGCCGACGAAGAAACCGAACAACTTGTCCTTTCCCGCGCGATAGTCAGCGAGCTGCGCGGGATTCGCGGCCATCACCTGCTCGATGGCGCGCTCGATGGCGCCGGAATCGGTGATCTGTTTGAGCCCGCGCGACTCGATGACCGCATCCGCTTCGGCGGACTCGGCCCACATCACCTCAAACACTTCCTTGGCGATCTTGCCCGAAATCGTGCCGTCAGTGATTCGCTTGAGCAGGCCCGCGAGCTGCGACGGTGAAAGCCGGCTCGAGGTGATCTCAAGCCCATCGCGATTCAGGGCGGCGGCGAGGTCTCCCATCACCCAATTGGCTGCGAGCTTGGGTTCACCGCCCAGGGCGGTGATAACCGTCTCGTAGTAGTCGGAGGTCTCGCGGTTCGCGGTGAGCACATCGGCGTCATATTGCACGAGACCGTGCTCGCGCACGAAACGCGCCGCCTTCTCATCTGGCAGCTCCGGAAGAGTCTTGCGCACTGCCTCGATGAAAGCCTCATCGATGGCGAGCGGCAACAGGTCCGGATCCGGGAAGTAGCGGTAGTCGTTGGCTTCTTCCTTGGAACGCATCGAACGCGTTTCGTTGCGGTCGGCATCGTACAGGCGCGTCTCCTGCACCACGGTGCCGCCGCCCTCGAGAATCTCGATCTGCCGCGCCACTTCGTAATTGATTGCCTTCTCGATGAAGCGGAACGAGTTGAGATTCTTGAGCTCCGCGCGTGTACCGAACTTCGCCGCACCCTTCGGCCGGATCGAGACGTTGGCATCGCAGCGGAACGATCCCTCCTGCATGTTGCCGTCACAGATCTCGAGGTAGCGCACCAGCGTGTGCACCTTCTTCAGGTACGCGACCGCCTCCCTGGCCGAGCGCATGTCCGGCTCAGAGACGATTTCCAGAAGCGGCGTGCCGGCGCGGTTGAGATCGATCCCGGTAAACCCCTTCAAGCTTTCGTGCAGCGACTTGCCGGCATCCTCTTCCAGGTGCGCGCGAGTGATGCCCACCGTCTTGCGAGTTCCATCCTCGAGCAAAATGTCGAGCGCGCCGTCTTCGACCACTGGCCGCTCGTACTGGCTGATCTGGTAGCCCTTCGGCAGATCGGGATAGAAGTAATTCTTGCGCGCGAACACCGAGCGGCGCGCGATGTTGGCGCCAATGGCAAGTCCGAATTTCACCGCCATCCCCACCGCCGCACCGTTGAGCACCGGCAGCACGCCCGGATACCCAAGGTCGACGAGGTTCGCCTGCGTGTTGGGCGCCGCGCCGAACGCGGTGGACGAGCCCGAGAAGATCTTCGCGCGCGTCGCCAGTTGCGCGTGGATCTCCAGCCCTATGACTGTCTCCCACTCACTCATAGCCGCGGGGCACCCGCCGGTGCCAATCGGTTTCCTTCTGGTACTGATGCGCAGCATTCAGGAGCTTCGCCTCGCTGAACACCGGACCGATGATCTGCAGGCCGACGGGCAGATCCTCGACGAACCCACAGGGAATCGACACGGCGGGCAGTCCCGCCAGGTTCGCGCCGATCGTGTAGATGTCATTGAGATACATCGTGATCGGATCGTCGGTTTTTGCGCCGATCTCGAACGCCGGGGTGGGCGCCGTCGGTCCGATCAGCACGTCTACCTGCTCAAAGGCGCGCCGGAAGTCATCGCTGATCAGCTGACGGACTTTCTGCGCCTTGAGGTAGTACGCGTCGTAATAACCCGCCGAGAGCACGTAGGTTCCGGTCATGATGCGCCGCTTCACTTCTGCGCCGAAGCCTTCGCCGCGAGAACGCATGTACAGGTCGAGGACGTCGCGCGGGTTTTCGCAGCGGTGCCCGAAGCGCACGCCGTCAAAGCGCGACAGATTCGATGAACATTCTGCTGGCGCAACGACATAGTAGGTCGGCACCGAAAGTGGCAAGGCAGGCAGACTGACCTCGCGGGTTTGCGCGCCCAGCGCCTTGAATACCTCGAGCGCAGCCTTGACGCGCTCCGCGCAGCGCCGCTCGAGCCCCTCGTCGAAGAATTCCTTCAGCAACCCGATACGCAGACCCTTGAGCGGTGCGTCCAGCGCGCCGACGTAGTCGGGCACGGGCGCATCGACACTCGTGGAGTCGCGTGGATCGAACCCCGCAATAACGCCAAGAAGGAGCGCGGCGTCCTGTGCCGATTGGGTGAGCACCCCACCCTGATCGAGGCTCGAAGCGAACGCGATCATTCCGTAGCGCGATACGCGCCCGTAGGTTGGCTTCACGCCGACGATGCCAGTCAGGGCAGCGGGTTGACGGATAGAACCGCCGGTGTCGGTGCCGGTCGCAGCGGGTACGAGGCGTGCGGCGACGGCCGCAGCAGAGCCGCCGGAGGACCCGCCCGGTACGCACTTCGGATTCCACGGGTTGCGCACCGGACCGTAGTAGCTGGTTTCGTTGGACGATCCCATCGCGAACTCGTCCATGTTCGTCTTGCCGACCAGGACCGTACCGGCTTCCTTCAGTCTCGCGACTACGGTCGCGTCGTACGGCGAAACGAAGTTGTCCAGCATCTTCGAGCCGCAGCTGGTGCGGATGCCTTCCGTGCAGAAAATGTCCTTGTGCGCGATCGGCACGCCGGTCAGCGGACCGCCTCGACCCGCTTGAAGCTCCTCATCGGCACGACCTGCCGCCTTGAGAGCCGCCTCGGCCGTCACGGTGAGGAACGCGTTGAGTCCCCCGTTCAGCCGCTCGATGCGCTCGAGGAGCCTGCGGGTGAGCTCGACGCTGGAGAAGCGTCGCGCGCGCAGTCCCGCGGAAAGTTCGGCAATCGTCAGTGTATGCATGAAGAAAAGGGACTATTCAATGACTTTGGGCACGAGATACAGACCCGCCTCGACGCAAGGCGCGTTCTTCTGGTATTTCCCGTGCTCGTCCCGCTCTGTCACTTCATCGCCTCGCAGTCGCTGGGTCTGACCGCTCAACGGGTGCGCCATCGGCTCGACGTCGCTCGTCTGGGCGGCATTGAGCTGCTCGACGAAATCGATGATGCGCGACAGCGTGCCGACGTACTGCGTCAGCTCGCTTTCCGCGATCTCGAGACGTGCAAGGCGGGCGATATTCTCGACGTCGGTGCGGGTGAGGCTCATGGAAGAACAGTGAAAAGGGACACAGAAAAGGCTGAAAAATCCGCGTGTAATCATACACCTTCGCCTTGCTGAAAGTCCTGCCCGTTGTTAGAGTACCGCAACTTTTTTTCCGCCGTCCCGCGTCAGGTCCAACCCGCAACATGTTCAAGCGCCTCAGAGGTTATTTCTCCAACGACCTCTCGATCGATCTCGGCACTGCCAATACTCTGATCTACGTTCGCGGCCGCGGCATCGTCCTCAACGAGCCGTCGGTGGTCGCCGTGCAGGACGAACCGACGCGCGGCGGCAAAGTCATCCTTGCGGTCGGCGCTGAAGCCAAGAACATGCTGGGTCGCACGCCGGGACACATCACCGCGGTGCGCCCGATGAAGGACGGGGTGATCGCCGACTTCACCTACACCGAGAAGATGCTGCAGTACTTCATCAAGAAGGTGCACGGCAATCGTCTGCTCAACCCGAGTCCGCGGGTGCTGGTGTGCGTACCGTTCGGATCCACGCAGGTGGAAAAACGAGCGATCAAGGAAAGTGCAGAAGGCGCCGGTGCACGCAGCGTCGATACGGTATACGAACCGATGGCGGCCGCGGTCGGCGCGGGCCTACCGGTGCACGAAGCCCGCGGCTCAATGGTGCTCGACGTGGGCGGCGGCACTTCCGAAGTCGCGGTCATCTCGCTCAATGGCATCGTGTACGCCTCTTCAGTGCGCATCGGTGGCGATCGTTTCGATGAGGCGATCACCAACTACGTGCGCCGCAACTACGGCATCCTGATCGGCGAAGCGACCGCCGAGCGCGTCAAGCTCGAGATCGGCTCTGCATACCCGGGCCAGCAGGTGCGCGAGATGTCGGTCAAGGGACGCAATCTCTCCGAGGGTGTGCCGCGCAGTTTCACGCTCAACAGCAACGAAATTCTCGAAGCGCTGCAGGAACCACTGCAGGGTATCGTCGGCGCCGTCAAGCAGGCGCTGGAACAGACTCCGCCCGAGCTCGGCGCCGATGTGGCCGACCGCGGCATCGTTCTCACTGGCGGCGGCGCCCTGCTGCGTGACATCGACAAGCTGCTCATGGAAGAGACCGGACTGCCGGTCGTAGTCGCTGACGATCCGCTCACCTGCGTAGCGCGCGGCGGCGGCCGAATTCTGGAGCTCACCGACGAACACGGGCCGGGGATGTTCGGACTGGAGTGAGCCACCGGCTCACCAATGGTCGCGTTTCGCAACGCTGAGTCCCGACCGATCCTGGGGCGCGGCCCGTCGCCCGGCTTACGCTTCTTTTTCTTCGGGCTGCTCTCGATCGGGCTCATGTGGCTCGATCAGCGCCAGGGTTATCTCGAAGCCGCGCGCCGCGGCCTGTCGATGATGACCTATCCGGTGCAGGTGGCGGTCAATTCACCGACCGCGTTCTGGGACTGGCTGCACGAGGTGTTCGCGACCCGCGAGCGCCTGCAGAAAGAGAATGCACAACTGTCGGTTCGGCTGCGCGATGCGGACTTTAGACTGATGCGCCTGGCCGATCTCGAGCAGGAGAACCTGCGCCTGCGCGGACTGCGCGATGCCACTTCGCGCGTCGCCCAGCGTTTCGTGGTCGCCGAGATCCTGCGCGTGGATCTCAATCCGTTCCGCCACCGGGTGATCGTCAACAAGGGCACACGCGATGGCGCCTTCAAGGGCCAACCACTCCTCGATGCCACCGGGATCTTCGGACAGATCACGCGCGCCGGGACATTTTCCTCCGAGGCGATCCTGATCACCGACGCCGAGCATGCGATTCCAGTCCAGGTGAATCGCAATGGCCTGCGCACTATCGCGCTCGGCACCGGCGACCTGGACCTGCGACGGTTGAGCCTGCCATTCCTGCCCACCAACGCGGACATCAAGGTGGGAGACCTGCTGGTCTCCTCAGGTCTCGGCGGCGTGTTCCCGCCCGGCTACCCGGTTGCAACGGTGACCAAGGTCGACAAGGGCAGCGCGCAGACGCTGGCCGCTATATCGGCTGAGCCCGCGGCGCGGCTCGATCGCGATCGCGAAGTGCTGCTCATCTGGACCGACGAGCCGCCGATCGATGTTGATGTCGCGCCCGCTGAGCCCGCGGCACAAGGATCCAAGCCGTGAGCCACGACGCACTGAACCGGGTGCCGATGCTGCTGAGCGTGCTCGCCGGCCTGATTCTCAGCGTCCTGCCATTGCCTCACTGGCTCAACATCGCGCGCCCCGATTTCCTGGTGATCGTGGTGCTGTACTGGTCGATCATGGTGCCGAGGGCCGGTGGACTCACGCTCGCATTCCTCGCGGGCCTGCTGCTCGACGCATTCAAGGGCGTCGTGCTCGGTCAACATGCCCTGGCGCTGTGCCTGGCGAGCTACATCGCGATCAAGCTGCACCTGCGCGTGCGGATCTTTCCTGTATGGCACCAGGCGCTCACCGTGTTCTGGTTGCTCGCGGTCTACCAGTTCATGTTGTTCTGGATCGACGGCATGACCGGCCATCCGATCACGACCTACGCCCGCTGGATTCCGGCGGTCACCGGCGCGGCACTCTGGCCGCTCTTCGCCGGGCTTCTCGGCAACGCCTACCAGCGCACCTAGGAGTCTGTCTGACTATGCCGCATGGCCGCGACCGCGACGATTTTGGCCTGCAGCTAGGCGCAGGCGACGCTGTGTGGTTACTCCACATGAGGAGACTGCAACGACGCTGCAGGCCAAAAGCGTCCGGTCCCGTGCGGGTTGCGATGAGCAGGCGTGTCTGCGGCGTTGCGAGGCTTGGCCATGGAATCGACCATGGCCTGCACCTCGCGCCCAGCAGCCATCGCCTGCTGATCGCAACGCGACTCATGCGGCATAGTCAGACAGACTCCTAGCCGTGGCGAGCCGCGTCCGCATCAAGGATCACTGGGCCGAGCAGCGCATGTTCCTGCGACGGGCGATCGCGGCTGGCATCATCATGGCCGTGCTGGTCGGCGCGGTGCTGGTGAAGCTCGTGCAGTTGCAGGTGGTCCGGCACGACTACTACCTCGATCTCTCCCAGGGCAACCGGGTGCGCGTCGAGCCGCTGCCGCCGAATCGCGGCCTGATCTTCGATCGCAACGGCGTGGTCCTGGCGGAGAACCTGCCCGCCTACCAGCTCGAGCTCACGCGCGAGCAGGTTCCCGATGTCGACGCCACACTCAGGACGCTGAGCGGCCTTGGCCTGGTCGATGCCGATGACATCGATCGCCTGAAACGCTTGATCCGCTCGCGTCCGCTGTTCGAGGGGGTGCCTGTCCGCTTGCAGATGACGGATGAGGAAGTCGCCCGATTCGCCGTACGGCGGCACGAGTTGCCGGGCGTCGATATCCGTACGCGTCTTACCCGCCACTACCCCTTCGGGGCGATGGCCGTTCACGCGCTGGGCTACGTGAGCGCGATCAGCGAGCAGGACGTGTTGCGCATCGATGCGGGCGAGTACGCGGGAACCACGCTGATCGGCAAGGTCGGAGTGGAGTCCTCGTACGAGAAGCAACTGCACGGCTCGCCGGGGTTTCGCCAGATCCTCGTCAATGCGCAGGGTCGACCGGTGGAAGCCGAGAACCCGTTGCAGGCCGACCTTTCGTCGAAGTCGGCGATCGCCGGCAGTGATCTGATCCTGAGTCTCGACCTGGGTGCGCAGCGCGCCGCGGAAGAGGCACTGGTCGGCAAGCGCGGCGCAGTCATCGCCATAGATCCTTCCAACGGCGACGTGATCGCTTTCGCGAGCGTGCCGGGTTTCGATCCGAATGGCTTCGCCCGCGGACTGAGTCGCGCCGACTATGGCGCCCTCGAAACCGATATCGACCGCCCGCTCTTCAATCGCGTGCTGCGCGGCGCCTATCCACCCGGCTCGACGATCAAGCCGGTGATCGCGCTCGCGGCGCTCGATTACGCTGCGATCGATCCCTCCCAGGTGCGCTACTGCCGCGGCTTCTTCACGCTGCCCGGCAGCAGCCATCGCTATCGCGACTGGAAGCCCTCAGGCCATGGCTGGGTGAATCTGCAGGAGGCGGTTGCACAGTCCTGCGACACTTATTTCTACGGTGTCGCGCAGGCCCTTGGCATCGACCGGCTCTCGACCTTCCTCGGCAAGTTCGGCCTGGGCCAGCGCACGGGCATCGACATCGACGGCGAAAAGCCGGGCCTCGTCCCCTCGCGCGAATGGAAACAGAGGACCTACCCGCGTGAAAGCGTCTGGTTTCCCGGTGACACGGTCATCCTCGGCATCGGCCAGGGCTACATGCTGGCAACGCCGCTGCAGCTGGCACATGTCGCGAGCGTGATCGCCGCGCATGGCACCACCTTCCAGCCACGACTGGTAACGGGAGTGCGCAATGCACACACGGGTGAAGTACGGCGATTGCCGCCACGGCCGTCACCGCCGGTGGATGCCGATGAAAGCGCGCGCTGGCAGCGCGTAATCGATGCGATGATCGGCGTCATGAGTCCTCCGCATGGGACCGCGCGCGCAACCGCGGTCGGCTCGACCTATCAGATTGCGGGCAAGACCGGAACAGCGCAGGTATTCACCGTCAGCCAGACCGAAAAGTACAAGGAAGAGGAGGTCGAGGAACGCATGCGCGATCATGCACTGTTCATCTGTTTCGCTCCCGCGGACGCGCCGCGTATTGCAGTCGCGGTGCTGGTCGAGAACGGAGGCCACGGCGCCAGTGTGGCCGCTCCTGTGGCGCGCAAAGTCATGGACGCATATCTGTTGCCCCCAACTCCGCCCTCACCGCCAGCCTCACCGCCCTCATGATCTACGACGACCTGCAACCTTCCACTGCACGACGCACGCTCACCGCGTCGGCGCGCCTGCTCGGCAGACTGAGACTGGACGGTCCGTTGTTGCTCGGCATCTGCGCCACCGCGGTGTTCGGTCTGGTAATTCTGTACAGCGCGTCCGGCGAGAACCTGGCGCTCACGCGCGGACAGTTCCTGCGCATGTGCCTCGGACTCATCATGCTGGTGCTGCTCGCGCAGGCGAGCCCGAAGCACCTGCGCATGTTCGCGCCATGGATCTATACGATCGGCATCCTGCTGCTCGTGATCGTCGCGGTGATCGGCGATATCGGCAAGGGCGCACAGCGGTGGCTCGATCTCGGAGTGCTGCGCTTCCAGCCCTCGGAAATCATGAAACTCGCGGTGCCGATGGCGTGTGCCTGGTTCCTGCACGAGCGGCCGCTCCCGCCGGACCTCAAGCTGGTGGTGGTACTCGGGCTGATGATCGTGTTTCCGGTGGCGCTCGTCGCCGAACAACCTGATCTCGGCACTGCGCTCCTGATCGCTGCCTCGGGCGTGTTCGTCGTGCTGCTCGCGGGCCTGCGCCTGCGCGTCATCATCGCCGTGATGGCACTGCTGCCGGCGCTCGCCTGGCTGGGCTGGGGCATGCTGCACGACTACCAACGCAAGCGCGTGCTCACGTTCCTCACACCGGAGAGTGATCCGCTCGGCGCGGGCTATCACATCATCCAGTCGCAGATCGCGCTCGGCTCGGGTGGCGTATTCGGAAAAGGATGGATGAACGGCAGCCAGGCGCAGCTCGAGTTCCTGCCCGAGCGCTCCACGGACTTTATCTTCGCGGTCGCGGGCGAAGAGTTCGGTCTCATCGGGCTCACGCTGCTGCTCGGGCTATATCTCTTCATCATCGCGCGCGGCATGTACCTGGCGCTGCAATGCCAGGATACTTTTTCGCGCCTGGTCGCCGGCACCATCAGCCTCACTTTCTTTGTCTACGTGATCGTCAATGCGGGAATGGTGAGTGGTCTTCTGCCGGTGGTCGGTGTGCCGCTGCCGCTCGTCAGCTATGGCGGCACTTCGATGGTGACCCTCATGGCGGGTTTCGGTATCCTCATGTCGCTGCATTCCCATCGCAAACTCGTGGGGTCGTGAGCTAGGGCAGCTCTGCACAGGTTTCATGAGCGCGACCGTGCCTCCGCAAGCTTCTGGCTAGGCGCGAGGCGCAGTCGATATGTCGATATCGACAAGACTCGCAACGCCGCCAGAAGCTTGCCGAGACCGGTCCCGTACGGGTTGCGCCGCGAACGGGCAGCTGCGTTGTTGCACCGCTTGCCAATGGAAGCGACCATTGGCTGCGCGGTGCGCCTAGCATCTGCACCGTTAGCGACGTAACGCGCCATATGAAACCTGTGCAGAGCTGCCCTAACCCGCATGGACGCTGAAGACCTGCATTGATGATCCTGACTCCCGCGCGCACTGCGCTCCGTGCCTTCATCACCGGCCTGGTTGTCATCGCAACGGTCAGCGCCGGTGAAGAACCGGCGAGCGTCAACATCGACCCATCGCGTCCCCTGGTGCAGGCCTTCATCGCGCGAATGAGCGCGCAGTACGGCTTTTCGAGCGACGAGCTGGTGCAGCTCCTCGGCCAGGCGCAGACGCAGCAAGGAATCCTCGATGCGATGTCAAAGCCCGCCGAGCGCGCTCTCGCCTGGTACGAATACCGGGAACGGTTTCTGACCGAGCAGCGCATTGCCGATGGAGCCGCGTTCTGGTCCGAGCACCGCGAGCTCCTGGACGAAACCGCGCTGCGCTATGGCGTCGCGCCGCAGTACCTCGTCGCGATCCTGGGAATCGAGACTTCATACGGCCGCATCATGGGACGCTATCGAGTTCTCGACGCGCTCAGTACGCTTGCTTTTGACTATCCTGCGCGCTCGAGTTACTTCACCAGTGAGCTCGAACAGTTTCTGCTGCTCACGCATGAGGAATCGCTCGATGCGCTCTCGGCGGTCGGCTCGTACGCCGGAGCGATGGGTGCCCCGCAATTCATGCCCGGGAGCCTGCGCCGCTTTGCCGTGGATGCCGACGGCGATGGCAAGCGTGACCTGTGGTCCGACTGGGCAGACATCCTCGCGAGCGTTGCCAACTACTTTCGCGTGCACGGCTGGCAACCCAACGGTGTGGTGCTCACCGATGTCGATATCGATCAGCAGCACGCCAATGGCCTCGACTCCAGACCCCTGGCCCTCAACGAGACCATCGCCTCGCTGCGCGCGAAAGGCGTGCAATTCAAGGAGTCGCTACCGGATGACGCACCCGCGATGCTGATCGCGGCGGACGAGCCCGATGAAGTGCGCTTTCGGGTCGGCCTCAACAATTTCTATGTCATCACCCGCTACAATCGCAGCCCGCTTTACGCGATGGCGGTGAACGATCTTGCCAACCGGATACTCGAGCGTGTGTTCAGCGATGAACCGCCGGGCTAAGGAAGCTCTGCACAGGCCTCATGAGGCGCGCAACCTCGCACACACATCGGGTCGCCTCGCAGTCGCGGTGCTGCTGGTGCTGATCGGCGCGTGTAGAGCCACTCCGCCACGTCCCGCGCCCGCCCCGACACCACCGCCTCCTCCGCCCGCCGATGTCACCAAGATCCCGGACGCCGTGCCGCAAGTCGAGCCGCGCAGTCGCAGCGGCAATCCACCCTTCTACGAGGTGGACGGGCGACGCTACTTCATCCTCAACTCCAGCGCAGGCTACCTGGAGCGGGGTGTCGCTTCCTGGTACGGACGGGACTTTCACGGCGGGCGCACTGCGACCGGCGATACCTACGACATGTACGCGATGACGGCGGCTCACAAGACACTTCCCCTGCCGTGTTACGTGCAGGTGACGAACCTGAGCAACGGACGCAGCGTCGTAGTGCGCGTCAACGACCGCGGACCTTTCGTCGCCAACCGCCTCATCGACCTGTCGTATTCCGCGGCAACCCGGCTCGACATGATTCGCGACGGCACCGCGCTCGTCGAAGTGCGCAGCGTCGACGCTCAGGGGGCGGCACTGCCACCAAGCGCCGTCCCCGCGGCGCCAGCGCGAGTCGACACTCTCTACGTCCAGGCGGGAGCCTTCGCGGATGTGGCGAATTCCGAACGGCTGCTGCAGAAGTTGCGCTCCGCCGGCATCGGCCCCGCGTTCGTGCGCAATGATCAGGTCGGCGGCAAGTCGCTGTATCGCGTGCGCGTAGGACCCGTACCCTCGGTCGCGGAGTTCGATCGACTGGTGCAGGAGCTCAAGGGCATCGGCATCGATGACGCACGGCTCGCGGTGGATTGAACATCTGGCCAGCGGCATCAAACCGGATAAACTGCGCGTTTTCACGGGATCCAAGATGAAACTGACCACTGTCGTTACCCCGGCGCTTGCGGGCCTGCTGCTGATTCAAAATGCCGCGTTCACGGCCACCGTGCCAGTGCCGCCGCCGCCGAATGTCCAGGCGCGCAGCTACGTGCTCGTCGACCACGACAGCGGTCGTACGCTGGCGGAGAGTAATTCCGAGCAGCGCCTGGACCCTGCAAGCATCACCAAGTTGATGACCGCATACGTGGTCTTCCACGCGCTCAAGGATGGCAAGCTGACATTGAAGGAAACGGTCAACGTCAGTGAGCATGCGTGGAAGGCTGAAGGATCGCGCACCTTCGTGCAGGTTGGCACGCAGGTCCCGGTCGACGTCCTGATCCAGGGCATGATCGTGCAATCGGGTAACGATGCGACGATCGCACTCGCCGAGCGCGTCGGCGGCACCGAGGAGACCTTCGCTGCGTTGATGAACACCTACGCAAAGCAGCTCGGAATGAAAGGCTCGCACTTCGTCAATAGCACCGGGCTCCCCTCGCAACAGCACTACATGACGGCGCGCGACATGGCGCTCCTGGGCTCGGCGATCGTTCGCGAGTTTCCCACCTACTACCGCTGGTATTCGCAGCGCGAGTTCACCTGGAACAAGATCCGGCAGGAGAACCGCAATGGTCTGCTGGATCGCGACCCGACGGTCGATGGGATAAAGACCGGGCACACCGATGCCGCCGGTTACTGCCTGGTGAGCTCCGCCAAGCGCGGCGACATGCGGCTGATCTCGGTGGTCCTGGGCACCGCTTCGATGAAAGCTCGTGAAGACGCCAGCCAGGCATTGCTCAACTATGGCTACACGTTCTACGAAACCCAGAAGCTGCACGCGGCGCGCGAGCCGTTACAGACCGCCCGGGTTTGGAAGGCTGGATTCACTCCCGTACAGATCGGCCTGCGTCACGATCTGTACGTCACGGTGCCGCGCGGGCAGCTGAGCAGCATCAAGACCACGATCAACGTCCAGCACCGGCTCATTGCGCCGCTTTCCGCCCACAAGCCAGTCGGAACCTTCAGCGTTGCGCTCGGTGACCAGGTCCTCGGCCAGGGCAACGTCTTTCCGGTGCGTGATGTGCCGCAGGGCGGCTGGTGGCGGCGCATGGTCGACACCATGCTGCTGTGGTTTGAGTAATGGCCGAACCGTTCCCAGTCGCGTATCTCAACGGCGAATTCGTGCCGTTGAAGGACGCGCGCGTCTCACCTCTTGATCGCGCGTTCCTCTACGCCGACAGCGTCTACGAAGTGATGCCGGTGTATGGCGGGCGGGTATTTCGCTTTCGCGAGCACTTCGAGCGTCTCGACCGGAGCCTGGGCGAATTGCACATGCGCCCGGTCTATTCGCGCGAGCAGTGGGCGGCGCTCTGTGACGCGCTCATTGCGCGCAACGGTGGTGGCGACATGTACCTGTATGTGCAGGTATCGCGCGGAGCGGAGTACGGACGCAATCACGCTCCCTTGCCCGACATCGAGCGCACAGTGTTCGCGTTCGCCTCGGCACTGCCGCCCCTGACGCGCGAGCGACTCGAACGCGGCGTGGCCGCGGTCACGGCCGAAGACACCCGTTGGTCACGCTGTGACATCAAGTCGACAGCACTCCTCGCCAACGTCCTGCTCAAGCAGCTCGCGGTCGACGCGAACGCGGCCGAGACCATCCTGGTTCGCGATGGGCTCCTGATGGAAGGCAGCTCAACGACGGTGCACGTGGTACTCGGCGGGGAGATCCGCACGCCGCCCAAATCGCACAGCATCCTCCCGGGGACGACGCGTGATGTAGTCAGTGAGCTCGCGACCCGTAGCCGCATCCCGTTCCGCGCGGCGCCAGTGACTACTACCGAGCTCAGGGAGGCGCCGGAGGTGTTCATCGCTGCGGCCACGATCGGCACACTCGCCGTCACGCGCCTCGACGGACAGCCCGTGGGCACGGGCGCGCCAGGGCCCGTGTGGAAACAGATCCATGCGGCGCTCGAGTCCTACAAGCGCGAGCTCGTGGGCACGCCGGCGTATTGATCGGATACGTGCCGTGCCTGACGTATTCGAGTTCCCGTGCGAATTTCCGGTCAAAGTCATGGGGCGCGCGAGCCCGGACTTCCGGCGTCTCACTCGCGATATCGTGGAGCGCCACGCCGGCACGCTCAGCGACAGCCAGATCGTCGAACGGCTGAGCAAGGATGAGAATTTCATTGCGCTCACCTTCACGATCCGAGCGTCCAGCCGTGAACAGCTCGATGCGCTGTATCGCGAGCTCACTGCCTCCGAAGATGTGCTGATCGCGCTGTGAACACGCTGGTCTGCTGGAAGTGTGGCGCATCCCTGGCGGCTCTGACCCTGCCGTTGCGCAGACTCGAGGAATGCCCGGCCTGTCATGCGGAGTTGCACGTTTGCCGGATGTGCGTCGACTACGACACTTCCGTCGCCAAGAGCTGCCGCGAGCCGATCGCCGAGGAGGTCAAGGAGAAGGACCGCGCCAATTTCTGCGACTACTTCAAACCGCGTCCCGATGCTTATCGTCCCCGCGATCAGACCGCGGAGCTCAAGTCGCGCACGGCACTCGACGCGATGTTTGGGGGTCAGGCCGGGACGGCCGGTGGTGGAAGCGCCGACAGCTCCCGCACCAGGCTCGAAGAGCTGTTCAAGAAGAAATAGAGTCGCCGCCGCAGGATCGGCTCCAGCCGAGCGGCGGCATCCTGCGGGTCCTGCAACTGCGACAAGTCGGCGAGCCGCACGACTTCGAGTCCGGCAAAGCCACACGGATTGATGCGCGAAAAAGGCTGCAGATCGTTGCAGACGTTGAGCGCGAGACCGTGATAGCTGCAGCTGCGCCGTACGCGCAAGCCGATGCTCGCAAGCTTGCGCCCGCCGACGTATACACCCGGCGCATCGCACCGCGCCTCGGCATGGATGCCGAGTTCAGCACAGAGCTCGATCACTGATTCTTCGAGGCAGGTCACGAGGTCGCGGATACGCAGCCGAGCCCGCTTCATATCGATCAGCGGATACACCACGAGCTGGCCCGGTCCGTGATAGGTGACCTGTCCGCCACGATCCACGTGCACCACCGGAATGTCTCCGGCAGCAAGGACGTGTTCGCGTCGTCCATTCAGGCCGAGCGTGAAGACTGGCGGATGCTCGAGAAACCAGACCTCGTCCGGGGTCGAAGCATCGCGTCCTTCGGTGAAGCGCTGCATGTCGCGCCAGGTCGGCACGTACTCCACCTGACCGAGCCGCCGAAAGACGGATTCGGGTGTCTGCACGGTGCGGGGGTCGATCACCGTTGCCATGTTCAGCCCGAAGCTGCCGACGAGACCTCGAGTCCCGCGTTGTTGCGCTCCAGGGCTCGCTCGGCGCGATAGCTCGAACGCACCAGCGGCCCGGAAACGATTTCGAGAAACCCGAGCGCCAGCCCCGCTTCGCGATATTGCGCAAATTCCTGCGGCGTCACGAATCGCTCCACGGGGAGATGGTTCAGCGTCGGTCGCAGGTATTGACCAAGCGTAACGATGTCGACGTCAGCGGTACGCAGGTCCTCGAGCGTCTCGAGGATCTCCGCGTCCGATTCACCCAGACCGAGCATGAGACTGGTCTTGGTCAGCACGCCCGGCTTGTAAGCCTTCGCATGGGCCAGCACGGCAATCGTCTGGTCATATCCGGCGCGCGGGTCGCGGACGGGGTGCGTCAGCCGGCGCACGGTTTCGACGTTCTGTGCGAAGACATCGACGCCGGAGTCGATCACGATCTCCACGTCCGCGAGCACACCCTGAAAGTCCGGCGTGAGCGCCTCGACCGCCGTGCCCGGATTCACTTCCTTGATCGCGCGCACACATGCAGCGTAATGGGCCGCGCCACCGTCGGTCAGGTCATCACGGTCGACGGAGGTGAGCACCACGTACTTGAGCTTCATCAGGCCCACCGAGCGCGCAACGTTGGCGGGCTCTTCCGCATCCAGCCAGCCGTGCGGGTTGCCCGTATCCACGGAACAGAATCTGCAGGCGCGTGTACACACCGCACCCATCACCATGATGGTCGCAGTTCCCGCGTTCCAGCACTCGCCGATGTTCGGGCACTTGGCTTCCTCGCACACCGTGCTCAGCCGATGCTCACGCACGATGTGTCGCACGGTATCGAACGCGACACCGCTCGCCAGCGGGGCTTTCAGCCAGCGCGGCTTACCACCAAGCGCGCGATGGTCGCTCTCGGCCTGGGCTTTCACCCCATCCTTGATCGCGGTGAAACCCTGCGGCGTACGGTACTTTTCGCCACTGCGAACCCGCTCGGTGGGCGGTACGATGGGGATGCCTTTGAATGTGGCCATGGGATGCCTGCAAGAACCTCAGGCGATTTTACCTGACTGCAATTGCGCCAACCGCTCGGGCGTGCCTACATCGCTCCAGATCCCATCGTAGAGCTCGCCGGCGAGTGTCCCTGCATCAATCGCACGTCTCAGGAGGGGCAGCAGCGGGAACCGGCCCGCCGTGCATCCGGCAAAAAACTCCGGCCGATACATGGCGATACCCGAAAACGTATAAGTCGTGCCGCTCGCATGCTTTACGCGCCGGTTCTCAAGGCCGAAGTCGCCCTGCGCGTGATGCGCGGGGTTGGGCACCAGCACGAGATGCGCCGCGGCTTCCTCGGCCAGCGACAGTCCGGAGAACGGGAAGTCGGTCCAGACATCTCCGTTGATTACGATGAACGGTGCGGGGCCCAGGAGCGAGAGCGCATTGAAGATCCCGCCACCCGTCTCCAAGGGTTCCGGACCTTCTTCGGTGTAGCGAATCGACACACCCCAGCGTGCGCCATCCCCGAGTACCGAGCGGATACGCTCCCCGAGCCAGGAAAGATTGACCACGAAGTCCCGTATTCCCGCTGCGCGCAGCGCTCGCAGGTGGTACTCGATCAGCGGGCGCCCACCAATCTCCAGCAGCGGCTTGGGAGTTTCGAGGGTCAGGGGCCGCATGCGCTCGCCGCGTCCCGCGGCAAGGATCATCGCTCTCACGCGCGCGCCTCGGCCGTGCGTTCCGCCAGGATTGGCGCTACCCGTGTGCGCAGAAAGTGTCCAAGCGGCTCGAGCTCGGCATGGCAGGCGCAGGTCGACTGGACGTACTTGAGAGTGAGCGGCAGGTTGTCGAGATACTCGGCCTTGCCGTCTCGATGGAACAACCGCGAAAAAATGCCGAGCACCTTGACATGCCGCTGCACGCCCATCAGGTCGAACCAGCGCAGGAATTGGTTCTCGTCCGCGCCGACGTCTACACCCGATGCAAGTGCCATGGCGCGATAGCGCAATACCCAGTCGTGCACGCGCTCCTTCGGCCACCCGATGTAGCAGTCACGGAACAATGAGACCAGGTCATAGGTGACAGGACCGTTCACTGCGTCCTGAAAATCGAGCACACCCGGATTGTCGCCCGAGAACACCATCAGGTTGCGTGAATGATAGTCCCGGTGCACGAACACCTTCGGCTGCGCCAGCGCCTCGCGACACAACAGCTCAAAGGTTGTCGCGAGCGCCTGCTGGTCCTCGGCGGTCAGGTCGAGCTTCAGGTGCCGTCCACAGAACCATTCAGGCATCAACTTCATCTCGCGCTCGAGCACCGCACGATCGTACGTCGGCAGATGACGCGCATGCTCCGCGCCTCGCGACTGGATGCGATTCAATGTCATCATTGCGTCGAGATAGTGCGACTCGACGTTGTGGTTCGCGGTGAGATCTTCGAGGTAATGGCGCGTTCCAAGATCGGTGACCAGCAGGAATCCATCCGTGCGTTGCTCGGCGAGGATCCGCGGCACATGCACACCGATCTCTGCGAGCATGCGGGCGATCATCAGGTAGGGCCGCACATCTTCGCGTCCGGGCGGCGCATCCATTGCGATGAACGTTTCGCCGTCGCGCCAGACCCGAAAATAGCGCCGAAAACTGGCATCACCCGATGCTGGCGCAATGCGGTCTGCGCCGAAAGTCAGTTCGTTGGCCAGCCAGTCACGCAGCAGTTCGAGTCGCGTGTCGCTAATGAGTGATCTCCGTGGGGAAACAAACGTCATTATAATGTGTCCGAACGCAACACCCCGGTAAAAATCAAAGACTTGATCACGTTGTCACTTCGCTCCAGCTTCCCGGCGCAACTCGCACTCCTGCTCGTGCTGGCCTGCAGCCGCGCGGCGGCCGATGAGCCTTGTTGCGCGAACGCAGAGAGCGAGGACCAGGAACAACTCTGCGGCCCCGTTGCCGCTCCGCTACCGCCTCCGACCTCCACCACCAGCCCCGCCGACGAAGACATCGAAGTCAGCAGCCAGGGCGCCGAGCTCAGCCGTACCGGCGATGCGCTATTGAAAGGCAAAGTGGACGTGCGACAAGGTGACCGACATCTCAGTGCGGAAGATGTGAAGTACGACGATGCGACGCGGAGCCTCTCGGTAGAGGGCAACGTCGAGTACCAGGACCCGGTGGTCCGCGTACGCGGCGCTACAGGCACCTACGATGCCGCCGGCGGGGCCTCGTTCGGCGGTGCGGAATTCGAGTTGCCGTCACGGCCTGCGCGCGGATCCGCCAAGGAGATCGTGGTCAAGCGCGACGGACAGGTGAGTCTCGACGATGTCAGGTACACGACCTGCCCGGTGGGCAATGAAGACTGGGTGCTGAAGGCCGGAGACATCGACCTGGATACGGCCACTCGAAATGGCAGCGGACGTCGCATCCGCCTCGACTTCAAAGGCGTGCCGATCCTCTACACGCCGTACATCTCCTTCCCGCTGGGCAATGAACGCAAGTCCGGGTTCCTGTTCCCCGAGTTTGGTGTCTCGGACCGCAACGGAGTCGAGCTGGGCGCACCGTACTACTTCAATCTCGCCCCCAACTACGATCTGCTGCTGACGCCCAGGATCTGGACCAATCGGGGCCTGGCACTCGAGACCGAATTCCGTTATCTCGGTCATGGGGATCGCGGCGAGATCGATGCACTCGTCCTGCCCAGCGATAAGCTGCGCGATAACGACAATCGCAGCTACGTGCATTGGACCAACCGCAGCGATTTCTGGGAACGCTGGCGCTTCGTTGCCGATGCGGCCAACGTCAGCGACAACAACTATTTCGAGGACTTCGGCCAGGGTTCCGAGATCACGAGCACGCTGTACGTCAAGCGCGATGCGCAGCTGCGCTACTACGGGGAACACTGGACGCTTGTCGGTCAAGCTGAGAATTTTCAGACCATCGACCAGACCATTCCGCAGGAATCGCGACCGTACACGATTCTGCCGCGCATCCTGGCGCGCGGGCTGTGGGAAGACACGCCGCTCGGTCTCGAGTACCAGCTCGACGGCGAGATGGTGTACTTCACGCGCGATGAGGGCGTGACCGGCGGGCGTCTCGACGTCGAACCGCAGATACGCTGGCCGCTGCGCAGACCCGGCTACTACATCGTGCCCGAAGCAGCCTATCGTTATACAGGCTACCAGCTCGATAACGTCGCGACCGGCGCAGCCAACTCGCCATCGCGTGCCGCGCCGATCTTCAGCCTGGACAGCGGCCTGACCTTCGAGCGCATCACGCCCCAACGCATTGCGACCCTTGCACCGCGCCTGCTGTACCTGTACGTGCCCTTTCGCGATCAGAACGATCTGCCGGTGTTCGACACCGGGATTCCGGACCTGAATCTGGTGGAGCTGTTCCGCCGCAATCGCTTTGTTGGCGCTGACCGATTGAGCGATGCCAATCAGCTCAGCGGCGGCGTCACCGCGCGGCTCATCGACACCGCGAACGGGCAGCAGTACCTGAGCGCGACCCTCGGTGAAACATGGTACTTCGAGAGTCCGCGTGTACTGCTTCCCGACGAGGTGCCGTCGAACCGGCAGTACTCGAACTTCGTCGGGGAGCTCGAGCTGAGCGCCTACCGGCACTGGAACATGCGCCTGGGACTGGAGTGGAATCCGGATGCCACCCAGAGCGAGAAGGGGCAGATCAGCGTGCAATACAAGCCCGCCGCGCAGTCGGTCGTGAATCTTGGATACCGCTTCCGGCGCGACCTGATCGAGCAGGTCGACGGGTCGGTCGCCTGGCCAATCGCGCGGCGCTGGAACGTCTATACGGGTGCGATCTACTCGCTGCGCGACGAGGCACTGATCGACCAGTTTGCAGGTTTCGAATATGTGAGCTGTTGCTGGCGCGTGCGCCTCGTGCAGCGGCGCTATGTCAGCAGCCGTACCGGCCAGCGCGACAGCTCCCTGGCCCTGCAGCTGGAACTCAACGGCATGAGCAGTGTCGGAGTGCCCGCGGACGCTTTTCTCGAGAACGCAATTCGAGGATACTCGCGCACCCAATAAAGCACTGATTACCGCGGATTCTCCTCTATGCCCCTGACCAGATCCCTTATCCCCCTGCTGTTGGTTCTATTGAGCGCCGAGGCGTTTGCGCAAAGCCGCGAACTCGCTACCAGTGGCGTTCTGCTCGATCGTGTGGCCGCGGTGGTCAACGACGGCGTGGTGCTGAAAAGCGAAGTCGATGAACAGGTCCAGATGGTCACTGAACGGCTGCAGCAGCAGCGCACCGAGCTGCCGGCGGCCAACGTGCTGCGCCAGCAGATTCTCGAGCGTCTCGTGGTCCAGGAAATCCAGCTGCAGCGCGCCGACCGCGGCGGCGTGAAGGTGTCGGACGAGATGCTCAACAACTCGCTGCGCGACGTGGCCGAGCGCAACAAGATGACTCTCGATCAGCTGCCACGCGCCCTGGAATCGCAGGGCATCAACTACTCCGCCTATCGCGAATCGATGCGCAAGGAGATGACCATTTCGTTGCTGCGTCGGCGCGACGTGCTGGAGAAGATCAACGTTACGCCGCGTGAGATCGACCAATACCTCGCCAAGCAGAGCGGCTCCATCGACAACCAGGAATTCAATATTTCGCACATCCTGCTCGCCCTGCCCCAGGCGGCGACGCCTGGACAGCTCGAGGAAGTAAGCGCACATGCACGGGACGTCTACGAGCGAGCGCGCAAGGGCGAGGACTTTGCGCAGCTGGCGGTAACCTACTCGAACAGCCAGACTGCCCTTGACGGCGGTTCACTCGGCTGGCGCAAAGGGCCGCAACTGCCAACCTTCATCGCCGATCTGGTCGCTCAGATGCAACCCGGCGACATCGCCGAGCCGGTACGAACTCCCAGTGGCTTTCACATCATCAAGCTGAACGAGCGGCGCGGCGCTGAAGAGCAGGTCATGGTCAACCAGGTGCATGCGCGCCATATCCTCATGCGCACCAATGAGCTGCAGGACGATGCCACCGTGAAGCAGAAGCTCGAAGCACTGCGCAAGCGCATTCTCGACGGCGAGGACTTCGCCGGCGTGGCGGCGGTGACATCGGAAGATCCCGGTTCCGCGACACAGGGCGGTGATCTCGGATGGGAGTCACCGAACTCCTTCGCGCCTGAATTCGCAAAGGTGCTCACAGGATTGCAGGAGAACGAGATCAGCGAACCCTTCAAGACGCAGTTCGGCTGGCACATTGTCCAGCTGCTGGGAACGCGCACGCACGACAACACCGACGAAGTGCGCCGGCAACGCGCATACACGGCGCTGCGCGAGAGCAAGGCCGATGAGGAGACCGAGCTCTGGCTGCGCCGGCTGCGCGACGAGGCCTACGTCGAGTACAAGATGTAGCGCGCTCGGGGCGCCCGCATGCGACCATTGGCTGCACGGTGCGCCTAGCATCTGCACCGTAGGCGACGTTTGAAATCTGTGCAGAGCTTCCCTCGAATAATCCTGACCTCAGGCGAGCCGGCCGGGATCGGTCCGGATCTGTGCCTGAAGCTCGTCGAGCAGGATTGGCCCTGCGAGCTGGTGATCGCCGCGGATCCCGGGCTGCTGCGCTGCCCGCGCCAGACTTCTCAACCTCGACCCACAGATCGAGGAATTCTCACCTCAGGCCGAGCGGACACCGCACCGTGCGCGGATGGTGCGCGTCATCGCCACGGTGTTGGCGACTCCTGTGGAAGCGGGCCGGCTCAACGCGGCCAACGCCCGCTACGTGCTCGCGCTCCTCGACCGTGCGGTCGATGGTTGTCTGGCCGGTGAGTTCGATGCAATGGTTACGGCGCCGGTACAGAAGAGCGTTCTCAATGAAGCCGGCGTGGCCTTCACCGGGCACACCGAGTACCTCGCGGCGCGCACGAATACGTCTCGGCCAGTGATGCTGCTGGTGGCGGAGCGCCTGCGCGTGGCGCTCGCGACCACCCATCTGCCATTGCGCTCCGTGAGCGAGGCGCTGAGCAGCACACTGCTACAGGAAGTGATGGCTGTCATCGACGCGGACCTGCGCAAGCGCTTCGGCTTCGCGCGACCGCGCATCCTGGTGTGCGGACTGAACCCGCACGCCGGTGAGAGCGGTCACCTCGGACGCGAAGAGATCGAGATCATCGCGCCCGCAGTTGCCGCGGCACGCAGGGATGGCGTTGATGCGAGCGGGCCGGTGCCGGCGGACACGGCGTTCACACCGCGATCGCTCGCGGGCGCCGACGTCGTGCTCGCCATGTATCACGACCAGGGATTGCCAGTGCTCAAGTTTGCGGGTTTCGGCGGGGCCGTAAACGTAACGCTCGGCCTGCCGTTCATTCGCACTTCAGTCGACCATGGCACCGCACTCGATCTCGCCGGCACGGGGCAGGCTGATGTCGGCAGTCTTGCGGCGGCCTTGCAGCAGGCGATCGAGCTGGCGCAGGGCTAGCGCATGAGAAGGGAAGCTCGTGCGCGCAGGCGCTTCGGGCAGCATTTTCTTCACGATCCGAAGGTCATCGAGCGTATCGTCGCGACGATCGATCCGCGGCCCGACCAGGCACTGATCGAGATCGGCCCGGGACGCGGGGCCCTTACCGCACCCCTTCTGCAGCGCGCCGGCGAACTGACTGCAATCGAAATCGATCGCGATCTGGCGGGCGCCCTGCAGGCGCGGTTCGGCGCGCCGCTGAAGCTGATCGTTGCTGATGTGCTGGATGTGGACTTCACCACCCTGCGCGCCGACCGCAAGCCGCTGCGCGTCATCGGCAACCTGCCCTACAACATTTCAACCCCACTCCTGTTCTATCTGCTGGCGCAGCGTGGGGCGATTCTCGACATGCACTTCATGCTGCAGCGGGAAGTGGTAGAGCGCATGGTCGCCGTGCCTGGAACGAAGGCTTACGGCCGCCTGACGGTGATGCTCGCACCGTGGGTGCGTGTTGAGTCGGTGCTCGATGTGGGAGCGGGAGCGTTTCGGCCGGCGCCAAAGGTCGCTTCGGCGGTAGTGCGCATCACTCCGTTTGCCGGGCCCGCATTTCCGATCCTCTCCACCGAGCGCTTCGAGCGCGTGGTGCGCGCCGCCTTCTCACAGCGGCGCAAGACACTGCGCAACGCACTCAAGGGACTGGTGAGCGAAGAGCAGCTGCGCGGGCTGGCAATAGACCCGGGCTTGCGCCCGGAGAGGCTCGAGCCGCGGCAGTTTGCCCTGATCGCCGCCTCGTTGGACGCCTGAGAAACTGTCAGCGGGTCCCCGCTATAATCGGCCGGTCCAGTGCCGGAGACCGCCATGCACGAATACCGCAAGATTCTCCTCGTCGTGGATCTCACTGAGGATAGCGACGTGGTCGGCGAACGGGCGAAGGCTATCGCGGCCTGCTATCAATCCACTATCCAGTTGCTGCACGTGGTCGAGTACGTGCCCGTGGAGCCGATGGGCGAGACGCTCTTGCCCTCGGTCCAGATCGAAGAGGAGCTCATCGAGCGCGCGCGCGTCCGCCTCAAGGAGCTCGCCGGCTCCCTCGGGCTGGGTGGGAGCGAATGCTTCGTGGAGGCAGGTAACATAAAAGCGGAGATCATCCGCGTGGCGCAGGAGCAGAAGGTCAACCTGATCGTGCTCGGCAGCCGCGAGCGCCACGGCCTCGCAATCCTGCTGAATTTCACCGAGGACACAGTGTTGCACGCATCCCCGTGCGATGTACTCGCGGTTCGCCTGCACTAGCGGCGATTCATTTCCGGTACACTGGTGTCATGACTGCTACCGGCTCCAGCCGTGAAAAGACACGTCACGCGATCCGTGTCGACGTCGAGACTAATTTCGTCGATGATCAGTCTGATCCGCGCGAGCGCCGCTTCGTATTTGCGTACACCATCACGATCCGCAATGAGGGATTGGTGCCCGCTCGGCTGATGACCCGCCACTGGATCATCACCGACGCCAACGGCAAGGTGCAGGAGGTTCGCGGCGACGGCGTGGTAGGCGAGCAGCCGTATCTGAAACCCGGCCAGGGCTTTCGTTACTCCAGCGGCGCAATTATCGAGACGCCGGTCGGCGCCATGCAGGGCACTTACCAGATGGTCGCGGACGACGGCCAGCAGTTCGACGCGCCGATTGCACCGTTTACACTGGCGATGCCCGGAGTGCTTCACTAGGAAATGGCGCTCTACGCGATCGGCGACGTCCAAGGATGCGACCAGGAACTCGGCGATCTTCTTCGTCGTATTCGCTTCCGCCCCGATCGCGACCGGCTGTGGTTCGTGGGCGATATCGTCAATCGTGGTCCGCGCTCTCTCGCAGCACTGCGCCGCGTGCATGCGCTGCGCGACAATGCTGTCGTCGTTCTCGGTAACCACGACCTGCACCTGCTGGCTGTGGTCCACAGTCGCACGCGACAGTTGCGTGATGGGGACACACTGGAGGAGGTGCTCAAAGCGCCGGATCGCGATCGATTGCTCGAATGGCTGATCCATCGGCCGCTCTTTCATCACGATAAGACCCTCGACCTCGCGATGGTGCACGCGGGTTTGCCGCCGCAGTGGAGCCTGTCGTTCGCCCGCTCGGCTGCCGCGGAGGTGCGCAAAGCCCTGCGCACCAATCCGACTCGCCTGTTCACGCACATGTACGGCAACAAGCCCGACAAATGGAGCGAGACGCTTACCGGTTACGATCGGTTGCGGTTCATGGTCAACTGCTTCACGCGTCTGCGCTATTGCGATGCCAAGGGCCGCATCAATCTGAAACTCAAGGATGCGCCACGCGATGTGGGTGCCCCGTGGCTACCGTGGTTCAGGGTGCCTGGCCGAGCCAGCCGCGATGCCCGCATCGTGTGTGGTCATTGGTCGACGCTCGGTTACTACGACCACCACAACGTGCTTGCCATCGATGCTGGCTGCGTATGGGGTGGCAGCCTTTGCGCGGTTCGCCTGGACAAGCCTCGCGATCCGGTACGCCTGCGTTGTCGCACGCACCAGAGGCCGGACGCCGACTAGAAAGCGTCCGCGCGCCGGTTGTGGTGACGGCGCGTCTATAATGTCGGCATTCCTACCTCACCCGCCATGCTCGATCTACTCAACTATGTGGGCGGCCGTACCCAGCCCGCCCGCTCGGGACGCTGGTTCGATGTGTACGAACCGGCTACCGGCAAGGCATATGCGCGCGCTCCGGAATCAGACGCGAGCGATGTGCAGCAGGCCGTGGAAGCGGCTCGCGGCGCCTTTGTCGGCTGGCGCGACCTGCCCGGCGCCGAGCGTGCCGCCTGGCTCAACCGGATCGCGGATCTGATCGAACGCGATTTCGACACTTTTGCGAGCGCGGAGTCCCAGGATACGGGCAAACCATTGAGCCTGGCCCGCTCGCTCGATATTCCCCGCGCCATCGCCAACCTGCGGTTCTTTGCCGGTGCTGCGACACAGTTCGCGAGCGAAGCACACGCCATGGAAGTGGGCGCGATCAACTACACCCTGCGCCAGCCCCACGGCGTGGTCGCCGGAATTTCGCCGTGGAATCTGCCGCTCTATCTGCTCACGTGGAAAATCGCTCCCGCACTCGCCGCGGGCAATTGCGTCATCGCCAAGCCATCAGAAGTGACACCACTCACTGCTTCACTGCTTGCGGAGCGTTGCATCGAGGCGAAACTGCCGAACGGCGTTCTCAATGTGCTCCATGGCGCAGGTCGCAATGTCGGCGAGGCCATCGTGGCGCACCCGGAAGTGCGTGCCATTTCCTTCACGGGTGGCACCTCCACAGGACGTGCCATCGCTGCGGCGGGCGCAACACAGTTCAAGAAGCTCGCGCTCGAGCTCGGCGGCAAGAATCCCACGCTGGTGTTCGGCGATTGCGATTTCGAGCGCGCGGTGGAAGGCGCAGTTCGCGCGGCGTTCGCGAATCAGGGGGAGATCTGCCTGTGTGGCTCGCGCGTGCTCATCGAGCACACGATCTATGCGCGCTTTCGCGAGGCATTCGTGGAGCGGGTGAAGCGCTTGCGTGTCGGCGACCCGCTGGAATCCGCAACCGACCAGGGCGCGATCGTATCCGAGGCGCATCTGCAGAAAGTGGCTGCGGCAGTTGAACAGGCACGCGCCGACGGCGGTCAGATTCTCTGCGGTGGCAAGACCACGATAGTGGACACCGCGCGCTGCCGCAGGGGCTGGTTCCACGAGCCCACGGTCATCGACGGCTTGAAAGCGGAGTGCGCGGCGAACCAGGAGGAGATCTTTGGTCCCGTCGCGACACTCCAATCCTTCGGCGACGAAAGCGATGCGCTGCGCATCGCGAACGGCACGCCGTACGGACTCGCGGCCTCGATCTGGAGCCGTGATATTGAGCGCTGTCACCGCGTGGCCGCGCGCCTGGAATCAGGGCTGGTGTGGGTGAATACCTGGATGCTGCGCGACCTGCGCACGCCAATGGGCGGGGTCAAGCACTCCGGCCTCGGTCGCGAAGGTGGCTTCGAGGCCATGCGCTTCTTCACCGAGCCTCGCAACGTCTGCGTCAAGTACTGAAAGCTATGCCATGACATCGGACATCGTTCTTTCATCGCGTGCGCCTGAGGCGCTCGGCTCCTACCCTCACGCGCGACGCGTCGGGAACCTGCTGTTCATTTCCGGGATGGGGCCGCGCAAGCGCGGCGAGAAGGGAGTTGCCGGCGTCGAACTGGACTCGTCCGGCCGCGTAATTCGGTACGACATCGAAGCGCAATGTCGCGCAGTGTTCGACAACGTGCGCATCATTCTCGAGGACGCGGGCTCGAGCTGGGAACGGCTCGTCGACGTGACGGTGTTCCTGACCGACCTCGAGCGCGATTTCGCGATCTACAATCGAATCTACGCCGAGTATTTCGGCGGCGTTCGCCCGTGCCGAACGACCATTGGCGTTGCGCGCCTGCCGGGCCCGATCGCGATCGAGCTCAAGTGTATTGCTACGCTCCCGGAGTGAGCTGTCATGCGACCCATTCAAGCCTTCAACTTGCACCGCTGGATCGATGAGAACCGCCACTTGCTCAAACCGCCGGTCGGCAATAAGCAGGTGTTCAAGGATGCGGAGATGATCATCATGGCGATCGGCGGACCGAATTCACGCAAAGATTTTCACGATGATCCGGGCGAGGAATTCTTCTACCAGCTCGAGGGCGACATGGTGTTGAAGACCATGCAGGACGGACGGGCCGTCGACGTCACGATCCGCGAGGGCGACGTGCTGCTGCTGCCACCACACGTGCCTCACTCCCCGCAACGCTTCGCCAACACCGTGGGGCTGGTGGTGGAGCGGCAGCGCCGCCCGGGCGAACAGGACGGCTTCCTCTGGTACTGCGAGAACTGCAACCAGCAGCTGCATTCGGAGTATTTCGAGCTCAAGAACATTGAGACGGAGCTGCCGCCGGTGTTCGAGCGCTTCTTCTCGAGCCTCGAGAAGCGCACCTGCAAGCATTGCGGCGCCGTGATGCAGCCGCCCAAGCGAGCTCCTTTATGAACGGCTTGCTGGCGGCGCCTCGATCGGGTGGGTCCTTTCGAGAACGCCGTAAATACGTCCCTGTAGGCTCCGTGAAAAACGTCCTGTTTTTCACGGTCTCGAAAGGACCCACCCGATCAAGTCACCGCCGACTGCCGCGGTTCCAGGGCTAGCTCGGGCGCGCCATGCTCAAGATCGACATGCACACCCACGTGGTGCCAGAGAACTGGCCCAACCTGCAGGAACGCTATGGATACGGCGGCTGGGTGCAGATCGAGCACACCGGCCCCGGCTGCGCGCGCATGGTCCAGGAAGGCAAGCTGTTCCGCCAGATCGAAGCCAATAGCTGGGATGCCGACAAACGTTTCGAGGATTGCGCACGCACTGGCGTGAACGTGCAGGTGCTCTCGACGGTGCCGGTGATGTTCAATTACTGGGCCCGCGGACCCGATACGCTCGACCTGAGTCGCTTTCTCAACGATCACATCGCAGGTCTGGTCGATCGTTACCCCACGCGTTTCATCGGGCTCGGTACCGTACCGATGCAGGAGCCGGACCTCGCCATCCAGGAGCTGGAGCGCTGTGTGCGCAGCCTCAAGCTCCCGGGCATCGAGATCGGCTCGCATGTCAACGGACGCAATCTCGATGACCCGCGCGTGCTGGAAATACTGACTGCTGCGCAGGATCTCGAGGCCGCGGTATTCGTGCATCCCTGGGACATGCTGGGCCGGGAGCGGATGTCGCGCTATTGGCTGCCGTGGCTCGTCGGGATGCCTGCGGAAACTTCGCTCTCCATCTGCTGCATGATCTTTGGCGGCGTGTTCGCGAAACTCCCGCGCCTGCGCGTAGCCTTTGCACACGGCGGGGGCGCCTTTCCGGCGACCCTCGGTCGCATCGAACACGGATTCCATGCCCGCCCGGACCTGGTCGCCGTGGCCAATCAGACCAACCCGCGTGAATATCTCGGCCGTTTCTATGTCGATTCCCTGGTCCACGATCCGGACCTGCTGCTCTACATGATGAAACTCATGGGCGCGCGCACCGTCGCACTCGGGAGCGATTACCCGTTTCCACTTGGCGAAGACCACCCGGGCAGGATGATCGAGTCGATGCAGCTCGACGACGACACGGTTGCCCGTCTCCTGCATGGGACGGCACTCGAGTGGCTGAATCTCGATCGGAAGCGATTCGAATGACGCGCCTTACGATCGCCACTGCCGAAGGCGCAGTGCACGCTGACCTCGATGAGCCACTCGATATTTCGATCCCGTACGATTTCGCCGGCGAGCAACCGTCACATTTCGACGCGGCACCGGCGAGCGCGGCGCCAATGCGTGCCGGCTCATTTGTGGGCGACGTGCGACTTGGCGGAAGCTGCAACTGCGAAGAGCTGCACTTCGTACCCCACTGCAATGGCACACATACGGAATGTGTGGGCCACGTGACGGCGGAACGAGTCAGCGTGCATCAGCAGGTGCCTGGTGGGCTCGCTTTGGCGCTGCTGCTCTCCGCCAATCCAGTACCGATCGAAGAGAGCGATGAATCCTCCGACCCTCCTGCGCAGAACGGCGATCGTCTGATCACTGCACGGGTACTGGAAGAGCTCTGGGACCGTCTCCCCTCGTCAGATGTAACCGCGCTGGTGCTGAGGACACTTCCCAACGACCCAGGCAAGCGCACCCGCCGCTACGGATCAGACACTGCGCCACCGTTTCTTTCCAGCGAAGCTGCAGCGCTGTGTGTCGCGCGTGATATCGAGCATCTGCTGGTGGACCTGCCATCGATCGACCGCACCTACGATGCAGGCCGGCTGCGCGCACATCGCATCTTCTGGGGGCTGCCCGCGGGCAGCACGAGCTATTCACAGTCGCAAAGACCCCGTGCCAGCGTGACAGAACTGATCTACGTTCCCGATTCGATCAGCGACGGCCGCTACCTGCTCGATCTGCAGATCGCACCGTTCGTGAGCGATGCCGCCCCCAGTCGACCTGTGTTGTACCGATTGCAGCCCGCATGAGCTTCGACGCCTCACGCGCGCATGCCGAAGCGCTGGATCGCAGCGACGCGCTGGCGGGCTTTCGCGCGCGCTTTCACCTGCCCCCAGGGCGCACGCGTCCGACTGCAATCTATTTCTGCGGCAATTCGCTCGGCCTGCAGCCGAAAGGCGTGCGCGACCTGATCGATGAGGAACTGGAGGACTGGGCCCGCTACGCGGTTCTCGGTCACCTCGAAGCGCGCCGCCCCTGGCTGCCCTATCACGAGCAACTCACCAACGACACCGCGCTTCTCGTCGGAGCGAAGGCCGCAGAAGTCGTGAACATGAATACGCTCACCGTGAACCTGCATCTCATGATGGTGAGCTTCTACCGGCCGACTTCCGAGCGGCACTGCATCCTGATCGAGCAAGGCGCCTTCCCCTCCGACCGTTACGCGGTCGTGTCGCACCTGGGCCATCACGGCTATTCCGCAGAGCAGGCCCTGATCGAAGCAGCACCGCGCCGCGGTGAGGAGTGTCTCCGCCACGAGGATCTCGAAGCGCTGCTGGCGCGCGAGGGGCATCGCATTGCGCTGGTGATGCTGCCCGGCGTGCAGTACCGGACCGGACAGAGTTTCGATATCGAGCGCATCACGCGCGCTGCGCACGCCAAGGGTGCGAGGGTTGGTTTCGATCTTGCGCACGCCGCGGGCAACGTCGAGCTGCGCATGCACGACTGGGGCGCGGACTTCGCCTGCTGGTGCACCTACAAGTATCTCAACGCGGGACCAGGAGCCGTTGCCGGCTGCTTTGTGCATGAACGGCACGCGGAAGCCTCCGACCTGCCGCGGTTCGCCGGCTGGTGGGGCCACGACAAAGCCAAGCGCTTCCTCATGCAGCCAGAGTTCGAAGTGCTGTCTGGTGCCGAAGGCTGGCAGATCAGCAATCCGCCGATTCTGTCGATGGCACCGCTGGTGATCTCGCTGGCAACGTTCCGCGAAGCCGGCATGGGACGCGTGATCGAGAAATCCCGGCAGCTCACTGGATTTCTTGAATTCCTGGTCAGTGAGCGCCTCTCCCCGCAGATCGAGATCGTGACACCCCGCGATCCAAGCGAACGCGGCTGTCAGCTCTCGCTGCGCTTGCGCTCGGGCGTACGGTCCGGAAAGCGCGTGTTCGCAGCGCTCGAGAAACGCGATGTCGTCTGCGACTGGCGCGAGCCGGACATCATTCGCGTTGCGCCAGTCCCGCTCTACAACACTTTTGCAGAGGTCTGGGAGTTCGTTGACGCGCTGACCGCAAGCCTCGCGGACTGAACAATGTGAAGTTCTCCCCTGCCACTATAGTTGGTGCCGGCCCCGCCGGCTCGCTGCTGGGCATCTTCCTCGCGCGCCGCGGCTTGCCGATCACTGTGTACGAACGTCGCCCCGACATGCGTCGCGAAGCCATCAGCGCCGGGCGTTCGATCAACCTCGCGCTGGCGGATCGGGGCATTCACGCACTGGAACGCGCCGGCGTGCTCGATGCGGTTCGGCCACTGATGATCCCGATGCGCGGGCGCATGATCCATGACGAGCACGGGCGCACGACTTTGCAGCGCTACGGCCAGAACGACAGCGAGGTCATCTATTCCGTGTCGCGGGCTGAACTCAACAAGCTCCTGATGACGGAGCTCGAACGTATCGCATCGATTGAGGTTCAGTTCCGACACAACTGCCAGGGCCTCGATTTCAATTCCGGGCGTCTGCGCCTGATCGACGAGAGCGACGGCCGGGTGAAAGAGGTAGCTGCGACGCCGGTTATCGGTGCCGACGGCGCCAGCTCGGCGGTGCGCGCCGCGATGCACGCGGACGGCCGCACTCAGGCGAGCGAAGCAGTGCTGTCGCACCGCTACAAGGAGCTGACAATCCCGCCCGGCCCCGGTGGCAAGCACCGCATGGAAATGAACGCGCTGCATATCTGGCCGCGCGGCGGTTACATGCTGATCGCGCTCCCCAATATCGACGGCAGTTTCACCGTCACACTGTTCCTGCCGGCGGAAGGGCCGGAGAGTTTCGCCACGCTCACCAGCCACGATGCTGTACAGAGGTTCTTTTCACGCCGCTTCGCGGATGCTCAGCCGCTCATCGCGGATCTCAGCGAGGACTTCTTCGCCCACCCGACCGGCACCATGGTGACCGTGCGTGCAGCGCCCTGGAAATTCGCCGATCGTGCCATGCTCATCGGCGATGCTGCGCATGCCATCGTGCCGTTTCACGGCCAGGGCATGAATTGCGCGTTCGAAGACTGCGTGGCGCTCGATGCAGTGCTCGACAGATACGAAGACTGGGGACGGGTGTTCGCGCGCGTCGATCGTGTGCGCAAGCCCAACGCCGATGCGATCGCGGAGATGGCGCTGGAGAACTACACCGAGATGCGCGACTCGGTGCGCGATCCCCGGTTCGTGCTGCAAAAGGAACTGTCACTGCAACTCGAGCAACGCTTCCCCGAACAATTCATACCCCGCTACTCCATGGTCATGTTTCATCACGAGATTCCGTATGTTCTGGCACTCGAAAGGGGCCGCATTCAGCAGGAAATCCTCGACGAGCTGACCGTCAAGGCGCACGGCGCCGAGCAGATCGACTGGTTGCTCGCGACCAGACTGGTGCAAACGCGGTTATCCACTCTCGAGGGTGACGAAGGGCGTTGACACGACGTTAACAAGGACCGCGATTCTCTTGGGATTGCGCGATCTCGACCTGTAGAATCGCGCCCATGCCTGGCGATGTAGAAGAAGTGGCTCGGACCATTCCAGCCGTGGCACACCCTGAGCAGGAAATCGAGTGGCAGCTCGCCGCCCGCGACCTGACGCAGGTGCGTCAGTGGCTGAGCGATCATCGTGGCTTCGGCGGTTTCACCATCGAACCTCGTCCGGGCCGCACCATTTACGACACCTACCTGGATACAGAGGACTGGAGCTTCCACCGCGCCGGATTCGCGTTGCGCCTGCGGGACGTTCCGGGCCAGGCGGAAGTGACTCTGAAGGACCTCACGCCCGGGACCGATGGGCTCCGGATCCGGCGTGAAATCAATGAGCCGCTGCCTTCAGCTGAACAGACTTCTTTTGCGCAAAGCAATGGACCGGTTGGTGCGCGGGTCCAGGCTGTAGCCGGCACGCGGCCGCTGCGCACGTTGTTTCGGGTGCGCACCCAGCGGCAGTGTTTTGCGGTCATGAAGGACGAGGGTCAGCAGGCCGCGGAGATCGCGCTGGACGAAACGATCGTCGCGAGTGCCGACGGCGGGTCCAAGGCGCGCCTCAAACGAGTCGACGTGGAAGCGCTCACGGAACCCGCGCAATCCCTCGAAGGTCTCGTGGACCAGTTGCGCGTCGAGTGCGAGCTCGAAGCCGCAGCGGACACCAAGTACGAGGTGGGATTGAAGTCCACCGGCCTCACCGCGCCGGTGTCGACGGACCTTGGCTCGATGTTGATTGATCCCACGCTCAGTATCGGCGAAGTCGCGCGCGCCAATCTGCGTCGCCATTTGTGGACCTGGCTGACCTGTGAGCCCGCGGCGCGGCTCGGCGAGGACGACGAACGCTTGCACGAACTGCGGGTTGCAGCGCGCCGACTCGATACCAGCCTGGGACTGTTCGAGGGTTATCTGCCAAAGTCGATCACCAAGCAGCGCCCTGCCTGGAAGGCGCTCGTGCGTACGCTCGGTGCGGTGCGCGATCTTGACGTGCAACTCGCGGAGCTGGATAAGTTTGCGGCAGAGCTGAACGAAATCGATCGTCAGCGCCTGGATCCGTTGCGCAGTCGCCTCGCTGCGGAACGCCATCACGCCCGGACCAGGATGTTGGCGGTGCTCGATCGGGAATCGACACGCCGCCTGGTGGAACGACTGCGCGTCGCACTCTTCAAAACGAACCGGATGACGGTCAAGCGCAACAACCCGATCGCTGCGCTGGTCGCGCCCAGGCTGATTCGCCGTACCTTCAAGAAGTTGCGACGCTCGGCAGAAGAGGCCGACCAACATATGAACGCAGTCGCATATCACGATGTACGGCGGCGCACGAAACGACTGCGCTACGCGGTCGAGTCGTTCGAGGGTTTTTATGGCGAGAGCGCGGTCGAATTGCTGCGCGCGGTTCGACGCCTGCAGAACAGGCTCGGCTCTCATCAGGATGCCAGCGTCGCAGCTGACCGGTTCCGGGCCATGGTCGGTACCCGAACCTGCAAGATGCCCGGGGAAACGGTTTTCCTGATGGGCGTCTTCACCGAGCGCCAGCGCCTGACTGCCGGCGACATGCGAGGGCGTTTCACCAAGTCCTATCGCAGAGTGCGCGGACGTCGCTGGAAGGCGGTGCGGCGCGCAATGACTGAGCTGGCGGCACCGCACACCGACAGCATCAACCCAGTACCCCCCTCGCCCATATCGGATCCCTAGCTCGGCGCCTCACTCGGCCGGCAGCGCGAACGCCATGAGGTAATCGCCTGGCGGAACCATTCCGCTCAAGGCGAAATGGCCGCCCGCCGCGACGACGACGAATTGACGTCCGTTGTCGCCGATCCGGTAACTCATTGGCACCGAGTTGGCCGTGGTCGGCAAGATCGCCTTCCAAAGCTCTTTGCCAGTGCTGAGATCGTAAGCCCGGAATGCCGGATCGGTGCCTGCTCCGACGAAGATCAGGCCGGTCGTCGTGATAAGCGGCCCACCGATCGAGAAGGCCGACCCGTCCATCCTCGACAGCGGCCACCTCGCAGCAGGGCCCAGCTCACCCAGCGGGCGGCTCCATGCGATCTTGCCCGATGACAAGTCGACGGCGTCGAGCGTCGCCCACGGCGGCTTGCTGCACGGCGCGCCCCACGGCGAGAGCACCGGCACGACACTCGCGCAGTAGGCAGAGCCGGTCTGAGGCAGGTCCGCGTGGAGCGAGCCACACTGCGCTCGCGGCACCAGCTTGACCGACAACGCGACGTGGGTCGTGGTCACGACCATCCGCTGGCTGACGGGATCGATGGCAGGCGATCCCCAATCATTGCCGCCGAATGTTGAAGGGTTGATCACCGAGCCCTGCAGCGATGGTGGCTGGTAGATGTCGCCAGTACGCAATGCTTTGAGGGTCTCGCGGCACTTCCCCTTGTCCCAGAATGTGAATCCCCAAGCGTCCTCTGGAGTGAGCCGGGTCCGGGCGAGGTGCTCAGGCAGCGAGGGCACGGGCTGCGTTGCGCTGAGATGTTCCTCAGGCACGGCGCCATCCTGAGGTGCAGGCCGCTCCTCGACGGGAAACAGCGGCTCGCCCGTCTCACGATTGAGCACGAACGTGTAGCCCATCTTGGTGACTTCGACCAGCGCAGGAACACTCACGCCATTGCGCGTGAGATCGATCAATGTCGGCTGGGACGGCATGTCGTAGTCCCAAAGATCGTGGTGTACGGCCTGGAAATGCCACACCACTTTGCCGGTCGCGCCATCCAGGGCGACCACAGAGCTCGAGTAGTAGTCGAGGCCTTCGCGATCGGCACCGAAGTAGTCGTTACCAGCGTTGCCGGTCGGCAGGAAGACGAGATTGCGCGCCGGATCAACCGAGATGATCGACCATACATTGGGCGTGCCGGCGCGATAGGTCCCGTCAGGATTGATATCCGTTTCACCCGGTGGTACGGCATTCCAGGCCCACTTGAGTGCCCCACTGCGAGCATCGAATGCGCGCACGACGCCAGCGGGGACGCCTTTGCGGAAACTGTCTGAGACCAGCGCACCGACAATGACGGTATCGCCCAGGATGGCTGGCGGGCTGGTGACGCTGTATTCCTTTGAGCCATGTGGCGTGAGCCCGACGTTGAGATCCACCTCGCCGTTCTGGCCAAAATCCACACAAGCGCTGCCACTCTCCGCGTCAAGCGCAATCAACCTCGCGTCCAGCGTTCCGGTAAATATCCGTTTGCCACACTTCTCCTGCATGCCGGCGCTCATCCACAGCGACACACCACGACAAGCGGGCGCGTTCTCCTGGCTCATGTCGACGTGCGGATCGAACACCCAGCGTTCCTTGCCGGTCGCCGCATCGAGTGCGAACACCCGGTTGTAGGGCGTGCAGTAGTAGAGCGTGTCGCCGGAGACGATCGGTGTGGCACCGAAACCGCTCTGCTGCAGAGGGCCGTTGATCGCGCCGGCGCCTTGCGCGGGCGGCCCGCGAACATCGCCCGACTGATGAACCCACGCGACCTGCAGTGCATGGACATTCGCCGGTGTGATCTCATTGGCCGGCGAGTAGCGCCCGCCGCCGGGGCTGCCGCCGAAACTGGTCCATTCGGCGCCCGGGCCGTTCGGACGATCAGTCTTGCCGCCATCGCTGCAAGATGCGAGCAGCGCGCAGATGATGATGCACGCGCGCCAAACCTGATGATTCAACGCCATCGGCCCTCCGTTGTTTTTCTTGCGGGCCGCAGTGTAGCGGATGATGCGCGAAAGTAGTGTCGAGTCGCACGCGCCCGGATCATAGCCACCGTCGCACGCGCTGTTGGTACGCGAGATAGCGCTCGCCGAAGATTTCCTCGAGGAAGCGCTCTTCCCCTTTGATGAATTGCGTCTGCAGTATCCACGCGAATAGCGGAACGGGCACCAACGCGCCCAGGCTACCGAGCAGAATCGCGGCGCCGAGCAGCGCCGACACGAGTCCGAGATACATCGGATTGCGCGTGAAGCGGTAAAGACCATCGGTCACGAGTGTGGTGGAAGGCTCGAAGGGGACGACGGGCGTGCCCACACGCTTGAACGCGCCAGCACCCGTGGCGCTGAGCGCGAGGCCGAGTACCACGAGCAGCGCGCCGGAGTACGACCACGGCGCAGGAACGACGCGCATGATCGGCATCACGTAGTGCAAGCCGATCGCGAGCAACACCGCAAGCAGAAACCAGACTGGCGGAAGAATCCTGCGCCGGTATTCCATACATGCCTCCGAGGCTGGGTGCTTATTGTAAGTGCGCTCCCCGCTCCAGCGTCACGAACGTCATCGCGTAAGCGTTCCTGTCATCCGCCGCCTGCGCGGTTCGTTGCAAGCTGCGCCATTCGTTCCAGTCGACATTGGGAAAGCGCGTATCGCCCGCGATCGGCGCGTGCACCCGGGTGAGATAGATGCGTTGCGCACGCGGCAGACACAACCGAAAGATCTCCGCTCCTCCGATCACCATGAGCTCGTCAGCGTCTCGAGTCGCCGCGAGTGCCGCTTCAAGATTCGCCACCGTTTCAACGCCCGGTGCTTCGATCGGCTTGCCGCGTGTCATCACCAGGTTGCGCCGACCCGGGAGCGCCTTGCCGATGGACTCGAAGGTCTTGCGGCCCATCAGCATCGGCTTGCCCATCGTGACGCCCTTGAAGTGCTTCAGGTCTGCTGGCAGGTGCCACGGCAGGCGATTTGCGTTGCCGATCACACCGTTCTCTGCCATCGCCACCACGAGGGACACAATGGGCCGCGATTGGGGATGATTTGTGCGCTCGATCACGCTTGACATAAAGGCCCTGTGAGCGGCTCCACGCGCTTGGAACTCAAAGACTTATACAGTGTGCGAGCCGGTTTGCGCAGGGTGTTCCGCAGTGACAGCGGCACGGCGCGGCGGCGATCACGATCGCAAGGGTAATCCTGAGTGTTGCAATGAGGCGAACACTGGCGTGGCTGGCCTTGGTGGGGCTGCTCCTTGGCCCCGCGACGGCCTTTTCACAAACCATCACCCGCTACGCGCGTTTCGTCGGCAACATCAATTTCGTTGCGACCGGCGGATCGCTCCGTACGCAGGCGAATACGGGCGATGCGTGCGCCGTCGGCGCCAGCAGCACGGCTGCCGTCGCCGGCATCCCGGCAGGCTCGACGATCCTCGCCGCATACCTCTATTGGGGTGGATCGCAGACCGGAGCCACGATCGACTCGACCGTTACGTTCGCGGGTTCCGCGCTCACTGCGACTCGCACGTTCACCACCACGTTCAACAACGGCGGCACGTTGTTCCCGTACTTCGGCGGCTTCGCCGACGTGACGGCACGCGTCGCCGGGAATGGCAACTACACTTTCAGCGGACTCACCGTCAACACAGGCGCGCCTCATTGCGGCAGCCAGGCCGTGGTCGCGGGCTGGGGACTGGTCGTGATCTACCAGCGTGCGGCGGAGGATCTGCGCGCCATCAATGTGTTCGACGGCCTGCAATATCTTCCGCGGCAGCTCGATCACGCTGACACCCGACGGCTTTCGCGTACCGGTCGCGCCGATCAACGGCAAGATGGCGATCGTCGCGTGGGAAGGCGACCCGCAGAACTCGACACGCGTTGAACGGGTTCAACGAGCAGCTGAGCTTCAACGGCAACGCACTCGACGACGGCATCGTCGTCCCCGCCAGCGACCCGACCACTCAGCCCTACGACGGCACCGTCAACACGCTCGGAGTGGCGACGAGCTACGGCGTCGACGTCGATACCTTCACCGTAGATCCGTACATCTCAGCCGGACAAACCTCGGCTACGACCGTGTTCTCGGCGGGTGGCGACCTCGTCCTGCTGACGGCGCAGGTCGTGAGCGTCACGAGTGAGCCGAGCGTGGATCTCAGCATCACCAAGACCCACGTCGGCAACTTCTCCGCCGGAACCAACGGCGTCTACACGATCCGCGTCAGCAATGGGACCGGCGTCGGTCTCGAGCAGGAAGACAACACCATCACGGTGACGGACACCTTGCCCACGGGATTCTCGTATGTGTCCGGCACCGGGACGCGGATGGACCTGCAGTGCCGCGGTCCAGGTCGTCACGTGCAATCACCCGCCGCCGCTCGCGTTGGGCGCAACGCTCCCGGATCTGTCGCTCACCGTTCTGCCAGGCCAGACCGCGGCACCGTCGAAGATCAATACAGCCGTCGTGTCGAGCGCCAGTCTGGACTTCAATACGGCCAACGACACCGCGAACGACACGACCAACGTCGTGCTGCCGAATCTTTCGACCTCGACCAAGACCGTCTCGGATCTCAACGCCGGCGATGCGAATCCCGGCGACACGCTGCGCTACACGATCACGTTGCGCGAAACGACTGGCGTGCCCGCGCCCAACGTGCGCGTCACGGACGACATCCCGGCCAACGTCAGCAACTTCAGCGTCGTGACGCTGCCGGCCGGCGCCGTGAACAACTCGACGGGAGCCGGCACCGGGGCCGATGGCACAGGTTTTCTGGACGTCTCCAACATTACGGTGCCCGCCAATGGCAGCGTGACCGTCGTGTTCGACGTGCGCGTCGCGGCTGGCACGCCCGTGGGCGCTACGATAGACAACACCGCGAACATCACCAATCACGTTCGGGCCTGGTGCGACGCCAGCAGCGCCCCAGATCATCGTCTCGCAGTCACAGATCCCCGCCACCGGCGGCAAGGTGCTCTACCTGAGGTCCGGACTGCAGTTGTCGCGCACGCCGGCGCCAGACCGTGCCGCCTTCGATCACCGTCGCGGAAGGCGCCAGCCAGACCTGGATCATGACACCTGCGCTGGCGACTTCTCTTTCGATACCTGCGGGTAATGCGCCGGTGCAGATATGGTTCACTCGCACCGGCAGCGGCACGTCGCGGATTATCCGCGTCACGCTCACCGCGAGCGGTGGCATCACGCTAGGCACCGCGCAAGTCACGTTCACACCAAGTGACACGACTCCCACTCTGCAGACGTTCACGGTGCCGATCACCGCTGCGACGCTCCCTGCCGGCGCGACCATCTCGCTTGCAGGTGACCAACAACACTACCGGCAGCGGCAGTCGTGACGTGCTGGTGTATCCGGCCAACTCCGCGAGCTCAGCGCTCTAATGTCAGCTTCAACAGCAACACCGTCATCAGCGTCAGCAGCGTGCTCAGCTACAACGCTGCATACGCCGGCGGGGTAGCGACGGCGTCGTTCGTCCCCGGCAGCACTGTGTTCATGCGCGCCGTCGTGAGTGATCCGTTCGGCAGCTTCGATATTACGGGCGCCTCGGTAACGCTCCTGAACCCGAGCGGTACGGCAGCACTGACCAACTCAGCGATGACGCAAGTCAACGACTCGGGGGCCGCGACAAAAACGTACGAGCTGACTTACGCCTTACCTGGCGCAGCACCTGCAGGCTCCTGGACCATGAGAGTCACGGCTGCCGAAGGAACCGAAGGGACGGTGACCGACCTCGGTATCGGCACGTTTGATGTCGTAATTCCGCAGCCGACACTCGTCATCGCGCGCATCTCTCAGGTGATCTCCGATCCGTATAACAACGCCACCAACCCGAAGCGCATACCGGGCAGCGTGCAGCTCTATTCGCTCACGATCACCAACCAGGGGCCGGGTACAGTGGATGCGAGCACGCTGGTCATCAGCGAGTTCGTGCCGCCGAATTCGGATCTCTACGTCTCGACGGTGAGCGGTGATCCGGTCGCGTTCGTGAATGGAACGCCCGTGAGCGGGCTGACCTACGTGTACGCATCGAATGTGACCTATTCGAATCAGCCGGGTGGTGTGGCGCCCTACACCTACACGCCGGTACCCGATGCCGCGGGTTTCGATCCCAATGTCACCGGTCTTCGAATCGCGCCGACCGGCACGATGAGCGCCGCTGGTCCAGGCGGAAATCCGTCCTTTACTATCCGCTTCCGCGTTCGCCTGCGCTGACCAGGGAAGCTAGTGCGACTACTGTGTCGGCAAGCGGTCCCAGCGGTGAGCGCGCAATCGGCCGAGCAGTTCCTCGGGCAGCGACTTGCCGTCCGATACCGCGATGTTCGAGGCGACGTGCGCGACGCTGCGCATCCCCGGAATCACGGTGCTGACGCGCGGATCGGAGATTGCAAATCGCAATGCCAGTTCCGCCATCGACATGCCTTGCGGGGCAACCGGTCGCAATGCCTCGACGCGCTTGACGGTCGGCGCCAGGTTTGAACGCCCAAAATAGATGTTGCGAAAGTCGCCATTCGGCCACTTCGAATCGAGCGTGAGATTCCCGGTGAGCGAGCCCTCGTCGAAGGGCACGCGCGCGATCACTGCGATATCGAGCTCCCTGCACACCGGGAACAGCTCGTCCTCGGGCGACTGATCGAAGATGTTGTAGATGACCTGCACCGCATCGATGAGGCCGGTGCGCAGCGTCTCCAGGACATTCGCGGGCTCCCATCGATTGACGCTCACGCCGGCGGCGGCAATGAGACCTTGGCGCTTCAGGTCGTCGATGGCGCGGGCCCAGCGCTCATCGCGCGCCCACGCGTCCTCCCAGACATGAAACTGCAGCAGGTCCAGCCTGGGAAGGCCGGTGTTCTCGAGCGAGCTCTCGGCATATTCACGGATGTGATCCGCGGGGAACACCTCGTCGAGTCGCATGTCGCGCCGCGAAGGCCAACTGAGATTCTTGGGCGGAATCTTGCTGGCCGTATATAGCCGTTTATCCGGATGCGCGCGCACCAGCTCGCCGAGCATGCCCTCGCTGTGCCCGTCGCCATACGCCCAGGCGGTGTCGAAGAAATTGCAACCGAGGCGCACTGCTTCGGTGAGTGCGGCGCGGGTACGCGCATCGTCAGAGCCGGTCCAGCCACTCAGGCCCCACATTCCATAGCCGATCTCGCTGACCTGCCAGCCGAGCCGGCCGAAACGTCGGTAGCGCACGCTACTCAGATCCAGACATCGGACGGCGCTGTCATAGCGCCGCCCGCATCGCCGGTATTCACGGTGCCGACCGGTTCGATCAGCATCAGGTGGCACTCTTTCACGGCTTCCGGCTTGTGCTCCACGCCCTTAGGCACTACGAACAACTCGCCTTTGTGCAGCACCACGTCGCGATCGCGCAGGTGAATGGTCAATTCCCCGTCAAGAACGATGAAGGCCTCGTCCGTCTCCTTGTGGTCGTGCCATACGAACTCACCTTGCAGTTTCACGAGCTTGAAGTCGTAGTCGTTCATGCGCGCGATGACCTTGGGCGACCACTGCTCGGAGATCTTCGTAAGCTTCTCCGCGAAATTGACGGTACTCATCATGGCGGGCTCCGGCAGGAAGGCTGGGGATAAGTAGAGCCGCGTACGCGGCGCGCAGTCAAGACAACGCTGCCAACCCCCCGGACTTGAACCTGAGCCGCAATTCATTACCCTACCGCTCCCTGAGATCTCCACGCCTCCGAGAGACAGACATGCACACGCGGCTGGTTCACGGCTCGATGGTCATTGCGTTCCTCATTGCCGGTTGCTCTGCGATGAATCACGGCGACACAACCCAGCCTGCGACTGCCACGGCAGCAACCGAGGCGAATCCCCTGCTGGCGCCATGGACCGGCCCGTACGGCGGGGTACCGCCCTGGGATCAGGGCTCGCCGGAACGCTACAGACAGGCGCTCGACATCGCGCTGCAGGAACGGCGTGAGGAATATGCGGCGATCGTGAGTAATGCGGCAGCGCCGACTTTCGACAATACTTTTCTGCCGATCGAGCGCGCCGGGCGCACCTATACGCGCGTGCGACGCATGTTCTTCGTAATGATCGACAATGAGAGCACACCCGAATACCAGGCGCTCAACAAGGAAGTGGCACCGAAGCTGGCCGCCGCGGATGACGAAATCTACTTCGATGCAGGGCTGTTCAAACGCATCGAGACGATCTACGGGTCGCGCTCTGGCGCCGGCCTGACGGCGGAGCAGGTGCGCCTGGTTGAGCGTACCTACAACGAGTTCGCGCGGTCTGGTGCAACACTGAACGCCGCCGATAAAACGCGCTTGTCCCAGATCAATCAGGAGCTGGCGAGCCTGTTCGCGGACTTCTCCGACAAACTGCTCGCCGACGAGAACACCTGGGTCGTGCTCGACAGCAAGGCCGATCTTGCGGGACTTCCGGACTCGATCGTCTCGGCTGCGGCTGCAGCCGCCAGCGATCACCAGCTCGATGGCAAATGGTTGATCGTCAACACGCGCTCCAGCGTGGAGCCGTTCCTCACCTTCTCGACGCGTCGCGACTTGCGCGAGCAGGTGTGGCGCAAGTTCGTCAATCGCGGCGACAACGGCGATGCCAACGACACCAATGAAACCATCCGCAAAATCGTCAAGCTGCGCGCCGAACGCGCCAAGCTCCTGGGCTATCCGTCGCATGCTCACTGGCGCATGGCAGACACCATGGCCAAGGATCCGGCCAAGGCGCAGGCGCTGATGATGCGTGTCTGGCCGGCCGCGGTGGAGCGTGTGCACGAAGAAGTTGCAGCGATGCAGAAAGTGGCCGACAGCGAGGGCACGAAGATCGCCATTGAACCCTGGGACTACCGCTTCTATGCGGAGAAGGTGCGCAAGGCGACCTACGACCTCGACCAGGCGGAGCTCAAGCCGTATTTCGAGCTGAACAGCATGATCCAGGGCGCCTTCTGGTGCGCCGAACAGCTCTACGCCATCACCTTCACCGAGATCAGTGGGCAGGTGCCGGTATTCAATCCCGCGGTACGCGTCTGGGAGGTCAAGGACAAGGCATCCGGCAAGCACATCGGACTCTTTTACGGCGACTACTACGCCAGGGGCAGCAAACGGTCCGGTGCGTGGGCATTCTCGTACCAGACCCGCGAACGGTTCGAGAGCGATGTGCCGTCAATCAGTTCCAACAACAACAATTTCGTGAAAGGTGCCCCCGGAGAACCGGTGCTGATCTCACTCGACGATGCACGCACCCTGTTCCACGAATTCGGGCACGCCTTGCACGCACTGCTTTCGCAGGTCAACTACCCGGATCTCGCCACCACGCCGCGTGACTTCGTCGAATATCCATCGCAGGTGAATGAGCACTGGGTGCTGACGCGACCCGTGCTCGATAAGTTCGCTCGCCACTACCAGACGGGTGAGCCGATGCCGCAGTCCCTGCTCGACAAGGTCAAGGCTTCGGAGAAGTTCAACCAGGGTTTCACGGTGGTCGAATACCTCGCCGATGCCATCGTCGACATGGACATTCATACCCGGCCCGATGGCGAGATCGACCCAGACGCCTTCGAGCGCCAGGATCTGCAGCGGATCGGCATGCCGAAGGAGATCGTGTTGCGCCATCGCCTGCCGCAGTTTTCGCATCTGTTCAGCAGCGACAACTATTCCGCGGGGTACTACAGCTACGTCTGGTCAGCGGTCATGGATGCCGACACCTGGAAAGCATTCCTGGAGGCCGGCGATCCGTTCGACAAGGCGACCGCGGCGCGCATGCGCGAATTCATACTTGCGCCGGGCAATTCGACCGATCGCGCCGAGGCCTTCCGCCAGTTCCGCGGCCGTGACCCCGATGTCAACGCCTATCTGGAGGATCGGGGGTTTCCCGACCGGCGGAACGCGCGGCGCGAACTAAGACTGCAAGTCACGAAGCGCGAGAGAGAAACCAGCCGGCGATGCTGAGCCGCTCGCACGCGGTGCGCATGACTTCGTGCTCGAATCTCTCGCTCAGGAACAGTACCAGCCGACCCGCCAGTGGCGAAAAGTCGATCGTGTCTGCCTTGCTGTCCGAGTAAAGGCGCAGTGCGCCACCGTCCTCCGTTCGCCATCCCTCGTTGAGATAGAGCACGAGCGAAAGCACTCGTCGCGTGCTCCCGGCGAGTCGATCCAGATGTCGGGCATAGGCGGCGCCCGGACGATAACGCGCGAAGTGCAGCTCGAGGTCGAACAGGCCGAGCTGCAACTCGGTATTCAGCTCGCGGCGCAACTCTTCGAGGCGCTCGATCAACTCCGCGGCGGACGGGGAAAAGGGTGCATCCAGCCACCAGGTCTCATCACCCCTGATCTCGGAGTGAAGCGCGTGCCCGGCGCCGATCGCCGCAGGACGCAGTTCACCGCTCGCCGCGAGCTGGCGTGCCTCAGCACGTAAGCGACCGGTCAGTTTGGCAGGCAGGAAACTCTCGCAGCAGCTCCATCCCTGCGAGGCAAGGTCTGCTGCAATCCTGGAGAAGTCACTCTCGCGCAACCGCTCCGGCACGCTCATTGAGTCTCAGCGACCGTTCGCCCGTCGCCGGCGCTTGGGTAGCTCGGGGGGTGCGAGCATCGTGCCGCGACAAGCCGACGCACCGCAGTGACAGCCATAGATCGCATCGATGTTGGGCGGATCGCCGTGCTCGCGCTGAATCTGGTAGTCATAGGCGAGCTCTTCGCCTGGCTCGATGGTGCGCGTCGCGTAGATATAGATGCGGTTGTTCTCGATCACCGATTCGCAGTTCGGTTCGCACGAATGATTAATGAAGCGCGCCTCGTTGCCCCCGACACCGGCATCGATGACCGTACGGCCATCGAGAATGAACAGGAACGTGTGATTGTCGTTCGCATCATGGGTCTCGTAACGGCGATCAGCCTCCTTGTGGCTCACACGCTCGCCGGTGTACTCGACGACACGTGTGCCTTTACGTATGCGCCTGAGCGCGAACACGCCATTGCCATGCACCCGCGAGCGCCGTACCTGCACGAGCGGCAGCTTCTTGCCATCAGCCAGTCTCAGCATCGCGACTCCTAGACCGCCACCGGCGCTTTGATTGCCGGCTCGTGCTGATAGTTCACGATCTCGAAGTCCTCGAACCGGTACTCGAACAGGGTCGCGGGCAAGCGCTTGATCACGAGCTGTGGCAACGGATGGGGCGTGCGTGAGAGCTGCAGGTCAGCCTGCTCCAGGTGGTTGAGGTAAAGATGACAATCGCCCCCTGTCCAGATGAGATCGCCCGCGACCAGGCGCGCCTGCTGCGCCAGCATGTGTGTCAACAGCGCGTAGGAGGCTATGTTGAACGGTACGCCCAGAAAGATGTCGGCGCTGCGTTGATAGACCTGCGCGGACAGTCTCCCTTGCGCTACGTAGAACTGGAAGAACGCATGGCAGGGCGCCAGCGCCATACGCTCGAGCTCGCCCACGTTCCAGGCGCTCACGATGATCCGGCGCGAATTCGGGCTGCTGCGCAGTTGCTCGACCACCTGCGCCATCTGATCGATGTGCCTGCCGTCGGGCGCCACCCAATCGCGCCACTGCTTGCCGTAGATCGGGCCGAGCTCGCCGTTTTCGTCCGCCCATTCGTCCCAGATCGTAACGCCGTGTTCGTGCAGGTACTGGAGGTTGGTTTCCCCGCGCAGGAACCACAGCAACTCGTGGATGATCGCGCGCGTGTGTACCTTCTTGGTGGTGACGAGTGGGAACCCCTGCGCCAGGTCGAAGCGCATCTGGTAACCGAACACGCTGAGTGTGCCCGTGCCGGTGCGGTCGGCCTTCCCCACCCCGTGCTCGCGCACGTGGCGCATGAAGTCGAGATACGCTTTCATCGATAGTTGCGGGAAGGCTCGCGCTTGCCGTAGGCCCAGATGAGGAGCGTCGCGCCGATCAGGATCATCGGGAACGACAGTGCCTGCCCGGTCGTCAGCCATCCCCAGGCGAGGTAGCCGCCTTCGCCCATGTTCTCGTCCGGGATGCGCACGAATTCGATAGCGAATCGAAACACGCCATACAGCACCAGGAACAACCCTGTGGGCGCGAGCCGTGGTCGAGGCTTGGCGGTGAACAGCCACAGGATCATGAACAGCACGAGGCCTTCGAGCGCCGCCTCGTAGAGCTGCGAAGCGTGACGCACTTCGCCGTTGACGATGAACCCCCACGGAACGTCCGTGATCTTTCCCCACAGCTCGCCATTGATGAAATTGCCAAAGCGTCCCGCGAACAGTCCGAGGCCCGGAAGCGGAGCCATGAAATCAAATACGTCTGCAATCGCGCGCCCGCGTCGTTTCGCAAAGATCGCAATCGCTATCAGCACGCCGGCAAGGCCGCCGTGGAATGACATGCCGCCCTGCCAGACCTTGAAGATCGCGAGCGGATTCTCCGCAACGATGTCATGCCCATAGACGATCACCCAACCGATGCGCCCGCCGAGAATCACGCCCAGCGCGGCAAAGAAGATAAGGTCATCGACGTCGTTGGGTTTCCAGGTGGACCCGGGTTGCGCCGCGCGCCGGCGGCCCAGCCACCACCCGGCGATGAACCCGATGAGGTACATGATTCCGTACCAGTGGACCCGGATCGGGCCGAAGCCAAAAAAGGGCCCGATGGAGAACGCCACGGGGTCGAAAGCGGGATACGGAATCATTGCGCCTCAGTCCTGCACGGCACGGCAGAAGTATGCTTTCAGATAACGGGTCTCCGGAATTGCCGGGTGCACCGGATGATCGGGTGCCTGGCCTCCGGACTCGATCACCTGCACGAAGCGATTCACGTGACGAGCCGCCTTCTGGATCGCTGCCAGCAGCTCCTCGCCCGAGAGGTGATACGAACACGAGCAGGATACCAGCATGCCGTCGCGAGACAGCAGTTGCAGACCGAGCTGATTGAGCCGGCGATAGGCCGCCTGCCCTTTCGCTGCATCCTTGCGCCGCTTGATGAAGGCCGGTGGATCGAGCACCACGACATCGAAACGCTCGCGTGCCGCATGCAGAGCCTCGAGCAGGTCGAAGGCATCGCCCTTGCGCACGTCGAGCTTCACGCCGTTGCTGATCGCATTCGCCTGCAGCCACTCGACCGCGTGCGGCGAAGACTCGATGCAGGTGACGTCGGTGGCACCATGCCGGGCAGCGGCGATCGCCCATGCGCCGAGGTAGCTGAAAACGTCCAGCACACGCGCACCGGGCACGTACTTGAGAAACGTCGCACGATTGAGTGCCTGGTCGAAGAACCAGCCGGTTTTCTGGCCCTGCGCGAGCGGTACCGAAAACTGCAGGCCATTCTCGGTCACCGTCGCCCTTTCAGGCACAGTGCCGAATGCGACCTCAACATATTCCGGCAGACCCTCGAGATCGCGTGCACCGCTGTCGTTCTTCCATAGCAAGCCAGCGGGCTGGATTACCTTCTCGAGCGCAGCCGCGATCTCCCCTTTCAGGCGTTCCATGCCGGCGGTGCCGATCTGTGCCACGCACACATCGTCGTAGCGATCGATGACAAGACCGGGCAGCTCATCCGACTCGCCGTAGACGAGACGATAATAGGGCTGCTCATACAGCCGCCGCCGCAAGCTCAGCGCCACCCGCAGCCGGTGCACCAGAAGCGACTTGTCAATCGGATTCGCGGCATCGCGACTGACGATTCGTGCACAGATGAGCGAGCGTGGATTGACGTACGCGTAGCCCAGAAAGCGATCGCGATCGCTCACGACGCGCACCTGATCTCCCGGAGCGAAACTGGTCAGCGGCGTCGCATCGGTATCCACTTCATTGCTGAACACCCACAGGTGTCCCGCGGAGAGCCGCCGATCCTCGCCGCGCTTCAGGCGCAGCTCCGGAATCGCGGCTACCGCGACAGCAGGTGCCGCGCGCATGACGGGTGGAAATGACATCGGCTCCGACAGATCGGGATCGCGTATAGTGGCGCGCATTCTAGCCCAAGCGTTGCGACATGCAGCCGTCCTCTGCATCTACTCAAAACCGTCTCGCCCGCGAGACCAGCCCTTACCTCCAGCAGCACGCGGCCAATCCCGTGGACTGGTATCCGTGGGGCGAGGAAGCCTTGGCACGCGCGCGAAGAGAGAACAAGCCGATTCTGCTGTCGATCGGCTACTCCGCCTGTCACTGGTGTCACGTGATGGCACACGAATCGTTTGAAGATCCAGCGACCGCGGCGCTGATGAACCGCTTGTTCGTGAATATCAAGGTCGATCGCGAGGAACGTCCTGACCTCGATCGCATCTACCAGCTCGCGCACCAGATGCTGGCGCGCCGCGCGGGCGGCTGGCCGCTGACCATGTTTCTCACACCGGACGATCAACGGCCCTTTTTCGGCGGAACCTACTTTCCCAAGGAACCCCGCTACGGCATGCCGGCGTTCGGTGATCTCCTGCAGCGTGTGGATGGTTATTATCGCGAACACGGCGAAGAAGTGCGCACGCAGAACTCGGCGCTGGTCGAAGCCTTCGGCACGCTCGACCCACCTGCGCCCGACGCGGGCCAGCAACTCACGACCAGGCCGCTGCAGCAGGTTCGCACCCTCCTCGAGGACGAGTTCGACAGCCGCTACGGTGGTTTCGGAGCCGCGCCCAAGTTCCCGCATGCAACCAGCATCGAACGACTACTGCGTCACTGGCATGCCACGGCCGGTGATCGCGAGCCCGATCTCAAAGCGCTCTACATGGTGACGCTCACGCTCAAGCGCATGGGTGAAGGCGGCATTTATGATCAGGTGGGCGGCGGTTTCAGCCGTTATTCCGTCGACCAGTACTGGATGATCCCGCACTTCGAGAAGATGTTGTACGACAACGGGCCGCTCCTGGCGCTGTACGCGCAGACGGCCAGCGCGACCGGTGACGCCTTCTTCGCAAATATCGCCGGCGGGATTGCGAACTGGGTGCTGCGGGAGATGCAGTCACCGCAAGGCGGTTATTACTCGAGCCTCGATGCCGACTCGGAGGGCCATGAGGGCCGCTTCTATGTGTGGGACAAGCAGCAGATCCAGAGCCTGCTCGACGGGGGCGAATACCGTGTCGTGGAGCGCCGCTTCGGACTCGACGAGGCGGCCAACTTCGAGGGCTATTGGCACCTGCACGCGCGCGAGTCGCTGGAGAAAGTTGCGAGCCGCGAAAAGCGCGAGCCCACCGAAATCGAGACGATCCTGCAAGGCGCGATGAAAAAGCTGCGTCGCGCACGCGATGAGCGCGTGCGGCCCGGCCGCGACGAAAAGATCCTCACCAGCTGGAACGGTCTCATGATCCAGGGCATGGCGGTCGCAGCTCGCGTACTCAAGCGCGCGGATCTCGAGAGTTCCGCGGCTCGCGCGCTCGACTTCATTCGGTCCGAGCTGTGGAATGACGGCCGGCTGCTGGCGACGTTCAAGGACGGGCGCGCCCACCTGCGCGCTTACCTCGACGATTACGTTTTCCTGGCGGATGCGATCGTCGAGCTGTTGCAATACCGCTGGCGAAGCGCCGACGTGCAATTCGCCACTGAGCTGCTGGATGGGGTGCTGGAGCATTTCGCGGATGCCGAACGCGGTGCGTTCTTCTTCACGGCGGACGACCACGAGGCATTGATGCATCGTTCCAAGACTTTCAACGACGAGTCGCTGCCGAATGGCAATGCAGTGGCCGCACGGGTATTCGGGCGTCTCGGGCACCTGCTCGGGGATTCCCGCTACCTGCAGGCTGCTGAGCGCACGCTGCGATCCGGTTGGGTCGCGATGGAGCGACACCCACAAGGTCACGCAGCACTGCTCAACGCACTCGAAGAGCATCTGCAGCCAGTGGAAATCGTCATCATTCGCGGCGCTGAGAGCAGCGTGCGACACTGGCGCGACGAGCTCGCTGCCGTCTACGCGCCACGACGCCTGGTGTTTCCGATTCCGGACGATGCAACCGATCTGCCACCGGCGATTGCGGACAAACGCGCGACTGGCGATAACGTCGCTTACATTTGTCGCGGCATGACCTGCAGTTCCCCCATCAACTCACTGCCGGAGCTTCTCTTGCAACTCGGAAAAGCGGCTTGAATACGCACACCGCGGGCCAGGCGCGCTGGTGGATCCTGGTCTTTACAAGCGTCGCGCTTTTCGGCAACTACTACGTCTACGACTCTATCGCACCGGTCGCCGACCTGTTGCAGCGCCAGCTTGGCTTCAGCTCCACGCAACTTGGCACGCTCAACGCCATCTACAGCGCACCGAATATTGTGCTGGTGCTGGTGGGAGGCGTGCTCACCGATCGGTTCGGCGCCGCACGCGTCACTTTCTGGACTGCGGTGATCTGCGTGCTCGGTGCGATGCTGACGGCGATCGGCAGCCACTTCGTCGTGATGGCGACGGGCCGGCTGCTGTTCGGCATCGGCGCAGAAACCATGATCGTGGCCACCCTGGCGGCGCTCGGGCAATGGTTCGCCGGCAAGGGCGTGGCTTTCGCAATGGGACTGGGGCTCAGCATGGCGCGCCTGGGATCCTACGCAGCTGATTTGTCGCCCACGTATGCTGCCAGGTTTTACGAGCGGGGCTGGCAGCCGCCGCTGTGGTTTGCAGCCACGATCATGGCGCTGGGCCTGATCGGCGCTGCCGCCTACTGGTGGGTCGACGCAAATGCACGCGCCCGCGGCACGCAGCTCGCGGCGACGAGTACCGATCGCTTCGTCTGGTCGGATGTCTGGCGCTTCAGTCGCTCCTACTGGTTCCTCGTCGCGCTCTGCGTGCTGTTCTACTCGGTGATCTTCCCGTTCCGCAGTACGTTTGCGATCGCCTACTTTCAGCACGTGCACGGCCTGCCGCTCGACACTGCAGGCCAGATGAACAGCTACGTGTTCCTGGCCGCGGTCTTTGCGACGCCCGTGTTTGGCTGGATCGCTGACAGGTTCGGTCGCAGGGGCCTGCTGATGATGTTCGGATCGCTCCTGCTGCCGCTGAGCTTCCTGATCCTCGCTGAGACCTCGTGGAGCCTGTGGATCACGACGGTGCTCATCGGCATCAGTTTCTCACTGGTCCCCGCCATACTCTGGCCTTCGGTCTCGATTCTGGTGGAGCCGAAGCGCCTCGGCACGGCATTCGGCCTGATGACGATGCTGCAGAACATCGGCCTCACTGTCTGCAACGTCGTCGTGGGTGCAATCAACGATGCGTCGCATGCCGGCGCCGACAATCCAGGCGGTTACATGCCAATGCTCGCGTTCTTCGGCGCGTTGAGCCTGCTGGGATTCGTATACGCCTGGTTGCTGCGTCGGCGCGAGCGCGGACCGCAAGGTCACGGCCTGGAGCAGCCTGCAACAGCGGTGTAAGCGCTATTTGCCCTGCTTCGCGCGCGTGGTCCGCGCAGTCTTCTTTTTGCTGACACGACGCTCGACTGGCTTTCTTCCGGGTCGAGTTGCAGCGCGCGAGGTCAGGGCGACTGCGCAAGACTTCCGTGCCCACTGCATCAGCAGCTCCGCTTCCTCGAGTACATCCGCTGGCACCTGGAAATACGTCATCGAGTAGAGCGGCTTGTCTTTGAAGGGCCGGAAGGCGTCCATACCGCGCGTGGTGTAGTCGGAGCGGTTCGAATCGTCGACCTTGAGATACAGAACATCGTCGTCGATCAACCCGAAGAACAATCCTTCCCGATAGAGTCCTACGCCGCCGAACATGCGGCGCGAGCTCACGCCACGCAGCAGCGCGAGCTGCTCGAGCACATAGTTAAGGAAATCGACACCTACCGACATGCGCTGCCCTAAATTGCGAACGCTCTATTCAGCGCCCGGTCCCTGCATGCGCCCGTCAGGGCAGAGGCGAGCCGCCGGAAGGATGGTGCACGTACCTTGCTTGATTCTCATTTTGTAGACGCACGAACATGCTGTTCGGCGGCAACCGGAAAAAACGATATATGCGACCCGACTGAAGCGACAGTTGCACATCCGGAACGAGGTCGATTCCTTCGCCGAACAGCCCTGAGTTGATTTCATGCACCAAGCGAGCCTCGCCGGTCAAACGCGAGCCGAAGTTGAAGGTTTCCAACTCATCGAAGTAAACGACACAACCGTTCGGAAGCCGATCAATCAGCCGCTCGAAGATCGTGCGTGCCGAGGAGTAATAGTCCGAATCGATCCAGACCAGGATGGGCGGCCATTCCGCTAGCGACGCGAGGAAGGCGCTGGCGATCGTGCTTTCAAAATACCCCTTGTGAAGCCGGTAGTTTGAATAACGCTTCGAGCAGTAAGCGTCGAGCGCGTCGTAGCGCCCTTTGAACTGCCCAGGCACCCAATTATCGCGAGACACCCAATCCTCATCCCTTTCATCAGCTGGCGCTGGCATGCCCTCGAAACTGTCGAAGCCGTGCACGACCACACGATTCTCCAAGCGCAAATAGCGCGTGGCGTAAAGAAGCTTCACGAATGCGTAGCCGTCGGAAGTACCGAACTCGAGCACAGAGAACTTGCCGTGGTAGTTGCGGGAGAATTCCTTCAGGACGGCGTAGACGTGATCGAAGCGATAGAACGCGAATAGGGCGTTGCGGATGAAACGCCGCGGCCAGTCGATGCAATACAAATAGAACGTAGTCTTGAGATAGTCACCCGGTAAGAGCGCCGAGAAAGCGCGCAGCAGCCGAATCAGCGGTGAAGGCTTCGTCGCGTAGCTCTCTTCATGCATGGATGCTCGCGCAATCTGCTGGCGGCTAGGAATGCCCATACGGCCCGTCCTTGGGAAGATGACGTTCAGAGCTGCGATTGTGGTTCAGCCCGTGCCCTTCGAAGCGGCGACGCATCCGCTGGCGGCAGCACCTCGCTCAATGTCTCTATACCTTCCGACGCCGTCGGTCGTGTAGGGTTCCCCACGCCTAGGCGCGTGTGCCCCCCATGGGCATCATCCCGGGCGAAACCACTTTGACCTACTACCTAGTATGCCTCCAACGGCACACCGCTCTTCGGGGTTACAGCCTTGCCTGCCAACCCCGCAAACTCGATTGGCAGCGATTCGTGCATGAGACCCGCATTACGCTGAACTGCAAAGTGCAGATGCGGGCCAGAGCTTAGGCCGGTATTGCCGGAGTCGGCAATGTATTCACCACGCTTGACGATCTGGCCGGGTCGCACGCGGATAGAGTCCCAGTTCAGATGCGCGTAGATCGCCATGGTGCCGTCCGGGTGCAGCACGCGGATGAGGTTCGCCTCCATTGCCTTGTTCGGATCGCTGGTCGCTTCGAAGAACTGACTGGCGATGTCGATGACAGTTCCCGCGCGCGCGGCATAGATCTGAGTTCCCACCGGCATCGCAATGTCCACCGCGTAGAAGCTCGCCGGGTCGGTATGCGTCAGCTGATCAGGATAGGCCTGCGTCACCATGAATTTCTGCGAAATCGCAAAAGGTGCTCGATAGGGTTCGGTCGGCGCGTGCTTTACGCCCCGCTCACCCAGAAACACTCGATAGTCGTACCCGAACCTCATCGCAGCCGTCCGATCTGCGGGCCTGAGTCTCGCGATCACAGTCGGCTCGCGGGCCTCGAGCGCCGTGACTCTCACGTCTTCATCGAAGCCTGACACGTTCGTGGGCACGAGAAGCCGCACGGCAACCTCGGCCGGACAGAAGCAGGTGTTGTCAGCCACCAGCTCGACACGATCATCGACGGTTCTGCTTAACACCGTGATGATGTCGGTAGGCGTTGAAGCTTCGGCTGCCAGCGGCAGCTGCTCCACCTGCGCGTCACGCACTGTGTCGGGCTTGCGGTCGGTGTAGACCCAGTTCCCCTGCTCATCCCGATAGCGGTACAGGCTTTGCGCCATCACAGTGCCGGCGATCAGCACCGCGAGTAAGAGCAGCGCCTCGCGCGGGCTGATCATTGACACGACCTCGCGGCACTGGAGTTCTCCGCACTCATTCGATGACTCCTCGCTGTGTGAGCGCGGCGCGAATGCGTTCGATCAGTCCCGCATGCACGGCCCTGTCGAACCGCGGTGCATTTTCCCAGTCGTGTGCCCAGGGCTGTTGCGTACGCACCGACTCCGCCTCGTCCGCATAGCGTGGAAACACGTGCGCGTGGAGTGCAGGATCGAGATTCCCAAAAATCGCGTAGTTGATGCGCACGGCCCCGGTGACCTCGAGCAGCGCATCGCCCAATGCGCTCATGTCGCCGAGAAATTGCGTGCGCACTCCGCCATGCAAAGCGTTCAGATGTGGCACTACTGGATCGGGCAGGAGCAGCGAATAGCCCGCCAGCACCTGGGTCGACGCGAGGACAGCCCAGCCCGAGCGCACACGGGCAATCACTGCGGGGTCCTGGTTGGCACGCAGTGCATCTACACGTCGGTGAATGACGGGTGCTCATGGCAGCTACACCCGAGACGCCGAGGGCCGCTAATCCTTCGACCGTCGCGTCGTGATTGCGATGTTCGATTCCGTGCCAGCCGCGCGAGCGGGCTGCGGTGACATTGTCGGGCAAGTCATCGATGAAGACCGTCGATGAAGGCTCGAGCCCGAAACGGCGCTCGGCCTCCGCATAGATCCGTGCATGAGGTTTCATCACCCCGGCCGCGTACGAGGTCAAGGTGCCGTGCCCAATGCGATCCAACCCGTACTCCCGCACCATGTGATCCCAGTGCAACTCTCCGACATTGCTCAGCAGGTGCACGCGGTACCGATTTGCGAGAGCACGGGCGAGCGCCAGCATCGGCTCCTGCGGCTCGAACATGTTGAGCCAGCGCCGGCGCAGTTCCGGCTGGCTCATTGGCCTGCTGCCGAGCCGGGCCAGGTTCTCGAGCAATTCCTCACCCGCCAACGTTCCCGTTTCGTGCTGCTCGAGTCCGATCCTCGAGGTGACGTCACGCATGCTGCTGATGTCGGCGCCATGGTCCTTCAGGTAGGTGGTAAGGGGCGAGTAGTCGAGATGGACCAGGACCCAGCCGATGTCGAAAACGATCGCGTTGATGCCAGGGCGACTCTGCACAGGTTTCATGAGGCGCTGATTGTACGAGGGCCGCGACGGCGCGACACCCGCAACTGCGGGCTCGCAACGATCGAGCCGACAGTGGAGAATCCCGGCCTTGCCCATCGTTCAGGAAGTGCCATGCCGCGCAGAAGGGAAATGACCGGCACCGGTGCGTGTCAATTGCTTGCCGCAATCACGCTCGCTGTCGCGTGTTCGACGGCCGGTGCCCAGCTTCCAACCGGCCCGATCGAGCCGGTGCTTACGAACATCCTCGCCGAGGGCCAGCATCCCTACCTGCCGGCGCTCGAACTGGCGGATCAGCGCGCCGCGCTGGAACAACTCTATGCCGCGCAGAGTGGTCAGTTCCTGTGGAGCCGCGATCATGAGCTGACGCGATCTGCGATCGACGTGATGAGCGAGCTGCGCGCGGCCGAGAGCGCGGGACTGCGGGCTGACGACTACGAGGGAAATCGGCTCACCTATCTCGCCATCGACCTGGCCACTTCGAGCGGCGCCGGCGATGAGCAATGGGCCTTGTTCGATGTGGGCTTGAGTGCCGCCCTCATGGCCTACGCACACGATCTGCACTTTGGGCGCATCGACCCACAGGCGGCTGGGTTCAAACTCGACGTCGAGCATTCGAGACTCGAGCTGATCCCTCTGCTACAGGGAATCAGTCGCGCCGAGGATGTCGGGAAAAGGTTGCACGACATCGAACCGCCATTCCTGCACTACGATCTGCTGAAGAAGGCGCTGGTTCACTACCGCGAGCTTGCACTTGAACCCGATCTGACGGCGTTGCCGCCCCTACCGGCAAAGTCCGTAAAACCGGGTGAGTCATATGCCGGCGCCGCGGAACTGCGCCGCTTGCTGACGGCGCTCGGTGACCTGCCTGCAGCGGCGGCTGCTGGTGAGCACACCGATTCCACTCTGGATGCGGAGCTGGTGCAGGGTCTCAAGAACTTTCAGAGGCGAAACGGTCTCGACATGGACGGAGCACTCGGTGGCGGCACGTTTGTCGAGCTCACCAAGCCCCTGCTCGAACGCGCACAACAGATCGAGCTCACGCTGGAGCGCTGGCGCTGGTTACCGCCGCGCCCCGAGGGCCCGTCTATCTTTGTCAACATCCCGCGCTTCCGGCTATTGGCATTCAAGACCATCGAAGACCGCGAAAGCGACATGCTCGCGATGAACGTGATCGTCGGCAAGAGCTATCCCTCGAGCCGCACACCGGTGTTCGCGGCCGACATGAAGTACATCATCTTCCGGCCGTACTGGGACGTCCCCTACAGCATCACCGTGCGCGAGATGCTGCCAGCGATCCGCAACGATCCCGCGTACCTGGCGCGTCAACGACTCGAGATAGTGGCGGGCTATGGAGACAACACGCCGGCACTGGCGCCGACACCGGAGAACCTGGAAGCGTTGGCAGGGGGCAAGTTGCGCCTGCGCCAACAACCCGGCCCGGACAACGCGCTCGGCCTGGTCAAGTTCATGCTGCCGAATCCCTACAACGTCTACCTGCACAGCACTCCGGCACAGGCGTTATTCGAGCGCAGCGCTCGCGCGTTCAGCCACGGGTGCGTGCGGGTCGTCGACCCAGTGGGCCTGGCCGAGCAAATCCTGCGCGGGGACCCGAACTGGACGCGGGAGAAAATCGTGCAGGCGATGAATGGCACTCGTCCCACGCAGGTCAATCTCAAGCAACCGTTGCGCGTCTTCATCGTGTACGGCACGGCGATCGCGAACGAGCAGGGAGAGGTGTATTTCTCCCCGGACATTTACGGACACGATGAGAAGCTGGCGGAGCTGCTGCGGGCCAGCCGCAAGAGAACCGGAGGCTAGGCGCCCCAGTGACGTACGCGGCCGGTATCGAGATGTGCGAAGTCTGACTTGCCGTAGTAGCCGCAGCCGCCACGGCCGAGTTTGAGCGCGGCATCGAACAGGTGGCGCGTGTTCACACCCGCCAGGCGGACGTCGATCGCCTTTCCGTCCATGTGCAGGCTGTGACTCGCGACACCTGAGCTGCGCTCATGGAGCAAGGCGTTGGTTTCCGGAGAACGATATCCCGAGATCACTTCGAAATGTGGATCAACGCCGAGCCGCGAAGCCACGTTATGCAGAATGTCGAACAGCGACGGATCAATTGCCTTCATTGTTCCGTCGCGATGATCGCGGAGCAGATGACTGAAACGCGCGAGGGAATCGGTGTCGAACTCCGAGCCGACCCGATAGGTGGCGCATAGCGACTCGCGCGTGTGGGTGTTCAACAACGTCAGCGAGCAAGCCCGATCACTCGGGGGCATTGCACCCGCGATCGCGCGCAGCGGCAGGGCAGAGAGCGCGGCCAGGGGCACGATCCGCGCTGCCTGCACGATAAATTGACGGCGCCCGAGGTCACAAATCGTACCCTCGACGTGCTCGGCAGCGCCTATCTCCTTGATTCTCAACATCTGCTCCGATCCTGGACGGCCGCGATCATACCGATGACCGTGCAAAAGCCAAGCAGTTCAGCGTGGCATCGTGATGACGTTCCCGGTTTCGCCGGGCTGACCATTCACGATGACAACGGTGGGCTTCGGAAAGAAGTTGAACTCACACGCCGTGGCCCACGTATAGGCGCCCATGACGTGCGCCACGACGAGATCCCCATTTCGCAGCCGCGGCAGGTCGACCTGATCGTCGATCACATCAATGCTGTCGCAGGTCGGGCCCGCGAGCACGGCAGGCTCAGTGGGGCCGGCACGTCCAAGGCTCGTGATCGGGTATGACGCGTGCTCGTAGTGTTGCCCGCTGAACAGGCCATACACGCCGTCGTCCAAGTAGTACCACCAGCGCCCTTGTCGACGCGCCCGGCCCATCACACTCGAGACACCGATGCCGGCGGGCGCGACGATGAAACGGCCAGGCTCAGCAATGATTCGCACCGACGGGGGTACGGTTTCGAGCGCCTGATTGATCGGGCGGCAGAACGCTTCGATCTCGGGCACTGGCGTGCGGTAGGGAACGGGGAATCCGCCCCCGATGTCGAGCGTGTCGAAGGGACCATGGCCGGCAGCCTCGTTGTCCTTGATCAGCCGGACGCAAACCTGGATCGCTTCGGCATACTTCGCCGGATCAGTGGCCTGCGATCCGACGTGAAACGAAAATCCCCGCACGCGCACTCCCAGCTCGCTGGCCTTGCGCAGTAATACCGGTACGTCCTTGCGATCGCAGCCAAACTTTCGCGACAGGTCGACGACCGCATCGGGACTGCGAAACGACACGCGCAGCAACAGCGAAGTGCGATGCCGGTACTTCTCGAACTTGGCGATCTCGTCCGCACTGGCAGCGACGAACGTCTGCAGACCGAAGTCGAGTGCGGCACGAATATCACCGTCGCGCTTGACCGGATGAGTGTGGATGCAGCGGTCGGCGGTGATACCGAGCTCCTTGACCACACCGATCTCCCCTGTGGTGGCGAGATCGAAGTGCGCGCCAAGTTCCGCCAGCGCCTGAACGACCGCGGGGTGCGGCATGGGTTTCAGCGCGTAGTACAGGACGACGCGCGGCAGAGCGGCAGCGAGGCGACGATATTGGGTGCGCACGCGCTCGCAATCGAGGATCAGCAGTGGCGACCCAAAGGTCGCGACCAGCCGCTCGATCTCAGCCGGAACAAATGGATCGATCGGCGCCTCGTCAACGACGCGCCGTCGCACAGCACGTTGTGGATTTCTCATCTCTTTCCTCACCGTCAAAAGCCGAAAGGGCCAGGCCCCTGGGACCTGACCCTTCTGAAGGCGCGGATTGTAGGGCAACGGCGCTCGCATTCAAGAGCGCCGTGCGGAGGTTTCAACTGAAGCGCTGCAGGGAATACGGTGCGAGATCGATTTCCGGCGTGCGCCCGACCATCAGGTCCGCCAGTGCGCGCCCGGAGCCGACCGCCATCGTCCAGCCGAGTGGCCCGTGCCCGGTATTGAGAAACAGGTTTTCGCACGCCGTGCGGCCGATGATCGGCACGCCGTCGCAGGACATCGGGCGCAGGCCCGCCCAGGACGAAGTACGTTCTGGTGTTGCCGATTGCGCGATCCTCGGATAGGTGCGCGCCAGGAGATAGCGCAGATTTTCGATGCGGGCCGCGGTGACGGTCCGATCAAAACCGGCGAACTCTGCCGTGCCCGCCACGCGCATACGATCTGCCAATGGCACCGCAACGGCGTGCAATTCATCGTCGAGGATCGGAATCCTCGGGGCGGGCTGCGCGCCGTCCATGGGCACGGTGATCGAATAGCCTTTCACCGGCTGTATGGGCACTTTGATGCCCAAACTCTCGACGAGCTTTGGACTGTAGCTGCCAGCAGCAATCACTACCGCATCGGCCTCCCAACTCTGGGAATTGCCTGTAACGCTCGTGATACGCCCACCCTCGCGCCGCAGACCGGTCACGGTCGCGCCGTAGCAAAACCGCACGCCACGAGACTCGGCCTCGCGTGCGAGACCCTCGCAAAAGCGCAAGGCATCGCCGTGCTCGTCGTCCGGATAGTAAATGGCGCCGGCGAGCTCTTGCCCGATGGGAGCGAGTGCCGGCTCCATGGCTACCGTCGCCGCGCGATCCAGGGTGCGGGACCGCACGCCGTGCTGTCCGAGCCAATCGACCATATCCAGCGCGTTCTCTAACTCGGTGTCGTGGCGAAACAGGCGCAGCGTGCCGAGCGTCGCTCCGGCGTACTCGATGCGTGTTCCGGAGCGCAACTCGTGCAGCGCCTGCAGGGAATACAGTGCCAGGCGGGCGTTGTGCAGCGTGTTGTTCCGGTAGTGGCGTGGATCGGAGTAACGAATGAACCGCAGTCCCCAGCCGAGCAGCGAAGGCAGCGCCCGCGGTCGCAGGAGCATCGGTGAGTCCTCGCGCCCGAGCCAGCGCAGCAGCTTCCAGAATACCCCGGGGGAATTCCACGGATCGGCCATGCTCGGCGTAAGGAGTGCGCCATTGGCAAACGAGGTTTCGCGCGCGGGACCATCGGCCCGGTCGAGGACCGTGACCTCTGCGCCACGCTCCTTGAGTGCCCAGGCGGTATTCACGCCCAGCAGCCCACTGCCGATCACGATGACTCTCATGACGGGCTACATTGCCAAAGTGCGCGGGACAGGGAAACCGAAAAGAAGGCCGCCGGCCAGTTCGCGCAAAGGGGGGACTGCGCTGAACCGGATTGCCCGGCGGCGTGAGATCAAATCAGGAGGCGCGCCGTAACCTATCTGCGGTTCGCTCGTGGGCCGCGGCAATGCGGCTCATGGCCATGGCGTCGGCCACTTCGTTGGTCGGCCGCTGCTCGCGCTGCGACTGGATGAGGACCAGCCGCGTGGTCTCGTAGATTCCACTGACGCGTGCCCAGACATCCTTTTCCTCGTGCCCGCCTTCATACTCGAGCGCTGCGCTGATGATGCCGCCCGCGTTCACTACGTAGTCGGGAGCGTAGACGATACCGCGGCGCTGCAGATCGGCGCCCACCGCATCCGTCGCGAGCTGGTTATTGGCCGCACCCACTACGAATGGGGCATTGATCCGCTCAACACTCTCGGTAGTGAGCACGGCGCCGAGCGCACAGGGTGCGATGATGTCGACGCTCTCAAACAGGACGCTTTCAGGGGTAGACACGCGCGCGCCAAATTCAGCGGCGGCGCGCCGAACGTGGTCCGGATTGACGTCCGCCACCACCAGCGATGCACCCGCGCTGTGCAGGAGTTTGCAGAGGTGGTAGCCGACCTGGCCAACTCCCTGAATGGCTACGCTGAGTCCCTTGAAGTCGCTGCGATCGAGTTTGAGTTCGATTGCAGCACGCATGGCAAGGTAGACACCGATAGGCAGTCTTCGGCGCGGGATTCCCACCGGCAACAACACCACGCTGCTTGCGTCCGCTGACGTGACGCGTGTGCCGGGCAAAGATCTCGATGTCCGCTTCCGTTATCCCGACGTCTTCGGCAGTGATGTATCGACCGCCGAGACTCCCGACGGCGCGACCAAATGCATCCAGCAGCTCTTCGGTCTTGCCGGCTTTCGCGTCAGCGATGATCACCGACTTGCCGCCGCCGAACGGCAGACCCGCAAGCGCATTCTTGAAGCTCATGCCGCGGGAGAGCCGCAGCACGTCCTCGAGTGCCTGCTCTTCGGTGGCGTATGGCCAGATGCGGCACCCGCCAAAAGCAGGACCGAGAGCAGTGCTGTGGATAGCAATGATGGCCTTGAGGCCGCTGCTCTGGTCGTGAAAGAAGGCGACGTTCTCGTGGCTGCGAAAGCTCTGAGCGCCGAACACCATGTCGATCACCTGGCCGATAGGCTGGTTTTGGAGGCTGATACGATATTTCATGCGCATTGGCATTACGTGCCTTTTTTGGAGCCGCATCGCTCAGGATGTGGAATAATAATCTACTAGTCTCACTATTCTAGGATTGTTATTCCAATGCCACCGGTGGACAAGACGGACCTCAAGATTCTGGACCTGCTCCAGAACGACGCCTCGCGTTCGACCAACGAGATCGCCGATCAGGTCGGGCTATCGGCATCGCCGTGCTGGCGCCGGATTTCCCTGCTCGAACAGCAGGGCGTGATCCGCCGCCGCGTGGCGTTGCTCGACCGCGAGAAACTCGGACTTGGCGTCACCGTTGTCGTGCAGGTGCGTCTCACGACCCACGGCCGGCAATCCCTCGTCGCGTTCGAAGAGCGCGTGCGCGAGCTGCCCGAGGTGACGCAGTGCTTCACCGTCATGGGTGCCATCGACTTCGTGCTGATTGTTGTGACACGGGACATACGCAGCTACGAGCGCTTCATGCGAGAAGGGCTGGCGCAACTGCCTGGAGTGCAGGCCATCGAATCGAACATCGTGATGTCGGCGATCAAGGATACGACCGCCCTGCCCCTCGAACTGGCCGAGCCCCCGGCCGAGAGCCAGGACGCTCGCCGTACACGCGCACCGGATGTACGCCCATGAGCACGACTGAAGCCCCGGGCTTGCAGGCCGACGCCAGCCATGACCTCGAGGTTCTGCTCCGTTCCCGGATCCCGCTGGTGCTGATCGAGAGTCGCGATGAGACGCGGGTACTGCAGATGCTCGCCTCACTGTCCGTGCGGCTGGCGCGTAACGCGCATACACCGATGTTCGAGTGGACCGTGACCGATGGCCTCAAGCGCATCGATGTCGATCTCGGTCCGCCACAACGTCATAACGCGGAGCCGATCGAGATCCTGCGGCACATTCGCGCCACCACCACGGCGGGCGTGTACGTACTCGTGGATTTTCATCCCTACCTGGCCGAGCCGATTCACGTGCGCCTGCTGAAGGACATCTGTATCGCTTATGAGCAGGTCGCGCGCACGGTGGTACTGCTGAGCGATGAGATTTCCCTGCCCCACGAGCTGGAACAGTTCAGTGCGCGTTGCGAGCTCGCAGTGCCGGATCGGGACGAGCGCCGCGCACTGGTGCAGGAAGTTGCGCGCGAGTGGGTGAAGACCAATCCGGGCCACCAGGTCCAGGCCGACAGGACGGCCCTCGATCTGCTGGTCGAAAACCTCAACGGTCTTACGACGAGCGATACGCGCCGCCTGGCGCGCAAGGCGATCTTCGACGATGGCGCGCTCTCGACTGTCGACCTGCCGGGCATCATGCAGGCCAAGTACGAGCTCCTCAATCGCAGTGGCGTGCTCAGCTACGTGCACGATACGGCGAAATTTGCCGATGTGGGCGGACTGGAGCGGCTCAAGGCGTGGCTCCATCAGCGCAAGCCCGCTTTCGATGGCAGCGCGCCAAATCTCGACCCGCCGAAGGGACTGCTGCTCCTGGGCGTGCAAGGCTGCGGCAAGAGCCTTGCGGCGCGTGCTGCAGCGGGAATCTTCGCCACACCGCTCCTGCGCCTGGATTTTGGCGCTGTGTACAACAAGTGGCACGGCGAGTCGGAGCGCAATCTGCGCGACACGTTGCGTACTGCCGGGCTGATGGCGCCGTGTGTGCTGTGGATCGATGAAATCGAGAAGGGAGTCGCTACCGGCGAAGGAGACAGCGGCACCTCGCGTCGTGCCCTTGGCACCTTCCTGACCTGGCTTGCCGAGAAGAGATCACCGGTATTCGTGGTGGCGACCGCGAACGATATCGCGGCGCTGCCACCGGAGCTGATCCGCAAGGGTCGCTTCGATGAGATCTTCTTCGTCGATCTGCCGTCGAGCTCCGTGCGCCACGAAATCCTCGCGATTCACGCCAATCGCCGCGGGCTGGATCTCTCACCCGTGGAGCTCGAACGGCTCGCCGCAGTCAGCGATGGGTTCTCTGGTGCAGAGCTGGAGCAGGCCGTCGTTTCTGCGCTCTACAACGCGAATGCCACGCAACAGCGTCCATCGGCTGCGCACGTGCTCCGGGAGATCCAGGCGACCCGCCCGCTATCCCGCGTAATGGCCGAGCGCATCGAGCAACTGCGCGATTGGGCAGCCGATCGAACCGTCGCAGCTGATTGAACGACTAATTCGCTTCAGTCCATTGGGTGGGTCTGGCTGGCTGATCCTTCCCTCAGCCGACACGAACGAAAGCACGTCGTAACTACAGGCAATGCCTTTCGCGCTGCACGACCCCGTGTCTTACATGTAATCAAGGAAGAACGGGCTCAGGGAAGGATCAGCCAGCCAGACCCACCCGATCGCGTTCTCGGGCGGTTCGCTAGGTCAGCGCGCCGGATGCGTTCGGTTCTGATTCGGGAACGGCCGCCTTGGCGGCAGCCTTTCGCAGCCGGTCGTTGACCGCGTTCCAGGGCTCGTCATCCGGCAACTCCTGCACCAGGATTCGCACGCAACCCGCCTTGTCCAGCGTGCGCAGATGCGCGTACAGGTCGTGCGCGTATTGCTGCGGCCGGCGCCCGGCGTTGATCCAGGTCGCGAGCTTCAGCGTCTTCAGCGGCAGGCGCAGTGCCAGCACCGCGACACGCTCGCCGCGATCATTGTATTGAGCGGCAAGAGTCTCCATCGCATCGCCTGACACGATCTCAAGCGGCGTCGTGGGCGCGTAATGCGAGGCGGTGCTGCCGGGCACGCGCGGCGCCTCGACCGCCTCCTCAGCCGAGATCTCGCCCACCACACCGCTGAGCTGGCTCAGCGTTATGGAGCCCGGCCGCAGCAGGCGGATGCCGCCGGGTGTGCAGGCGACGATCGTCGATTCGATTCCAACCGTGCACTCGCCCCCATCGAGCACGACGCGCACAGCATCGCCCAGCTCATCGCGCACGTGATCGGCACGCGTCGGGCTGACGTGACCGTATCGGTTCGCGGAAGGCGCGGCGAGTCCGCCGCCAAACGCGGTCAGGAGCTGCTGCGCCATCGGGTGGGCGGGAACGCGAATCGCCACCGTGTCTTGTCCGCCCGTGACGACGTTCAGAACGCTTGCCGCCTTCGGGAGCACCAGGGTGAGCGCCCCCGGCCAGAAACGGGCCGCGAGCTTTTCGGCGGCCTCGGGGATGTCCCTGACCCATCGATGCAGATAGCGGATGCTGTCCAGGTGAACGATCAAGGGGTGGTTCGCGGGCCTCCCCTTCGCGGCAAAGATCTTGCGCACGGCCGCTGGGTTGGAGGCATTCGCCCCCAAGCCGTAGACGGTTTCGGTGGGGAAGGCAACCAAGTCGCCCGCCCGCAACGCCTCGACCGCCGCCTCGATTTCGCTTTGGCTTGCACGCATGAGCGAAATGATAGCTTTACTTGTCGCCAGCGCGCTTGTCGGGTCTCTCAGGCGGGGACGTTGCGAGGGCGCGACGGATATCGGACTCAGTTGCAGCCAGCATCGGGGCGAAACGTGAGTCGGACAGATCAGAGCGGGCACGCAGGATTTCACCAAGGGCCTGTTGCGGTTCACCCCGATCCAGCAGGACCTGCGCCAGGTTGTTGCGGGCCACCGCGTTATGTTCGGTTAGCTCGAGTGCGGCGCGGTACGCATCCTCTGCCTCCGGCAGGCGATGTGCGGCGTAGCTGATATTGCCGATCCCAAGCAGCGGCGTGACCTCTTCCGGCCAGTGTTCGCGTGCCGCCCGATATGCCGTCAGGGCCGCCTCGCTTCGTCGGGCAGCTTCGAGTCCCGCTGCCGCAGCAACGAACGCATCGGCAGTCGCGGTGACTGGGATCGTCTCGGGACGCACGACCACGACGGCCCAGTTGCGGGCCAGCGACCAGCTATAGGCAAAGTGGCGCGCCGAAACCCGCTTGCGGGCCTCTTCGCCCGACCTCAGGATGAGCGCGTCGCGACTCGAATCGAAGCCAACGACTACCGCGTAGTGCCATAGCGGCACTGAGGCAACACCGAGGTTCTGCAGCACGAGGACCGGATTTCCCGCGGCGACTTCGCGCAGCACGACATCCAGATTGGAATCGAGAACGACCGCGAGCCGGTCGTAGGCGCGGGTCGCCGCAATCATTTCGGGTTGCAGGCTTCCACGTCGCTCCGGAATGTAGACCCGCGCGGTGAGATCGTCGGGCGTAACCGCGACACCAGAAGCGGCAAGAACAGTCGCGAGGGCGGCCGGCCCGCACTGGTATTCGCGTTGGGGGAAGAATGGCGTCGCCTCGAGCTCAATCCGCTGCGGTACAGCCGCGTCCAGATGCTGCTCGATGACCCGGCCGCCGCTCGCGCATCCCTCAATGACGGCGACGAGCATGACGGCCGTCGCGGCCGCCCACCGAGCGTGCGAGCGCACTCAGGTCTTCTTGAAGATGTCGATGACCCCCACCAGCTCAAGAATGATCAGGATGATGAACACGACGCCGATCAACGCAAGGACGTCGCCACCTGCGGGCAGCTGCTCGAACTGAGTCGAAAGATCACGCAACTCCGAATCCGTCAGCGTGGCAAGGCGCGCCTCGACCCGTGCCGGGTCGACGCCCATGGCCACCAGCCGATCGCGAACTTCCGTTCGATCCAGCGCTGCCGTAACAGTGCCGAGATCCGCATCGCGTTGTGTGGCTTCGAGGTAGGTCTGGGTGCCGATGACCGCGGCGTGTCCAACTACGGGAGTTCCCATGTTGATCAACGCCACACTCAGGATCAGGACCCCGATGCGTCTGCGACTGCAATCGCTCATGCCTGTGTCTCCCGGCAAAAAAGCACCGGAGCTATCTAATCAGAGGCCGTCGGGGCGCGCTGCCCGATTCCGTCTGACGTCGGCGGTTGGCGACAGGTTCAGTCCAGTGCAGTACGGGTCCACCCGTTTTCGCCGCGTCGCAGCTCATAAGCCGGCCAATAGTGCTGATCGAGCTTGAGCGTGATCACCTCGACGGCGTTGTTCCAGGTAATCGTATTGAGTCGCAGTGACGCGCGATCCTCTCGACCCGCGACCGCCTTTACGAAACTGTCGAGATCGGGGGTCGGCTGACCGTCGACTGCCACGATGCGTCGGCCGGCATAGAGCCCGTACCGCGTCGCCGGAGAGCCGTAATAGAAATACGCCACGAATACTCCTTCTGGTGCTATGCCACGCTGGGCTGACATGGCCCGGTGCGGCGCCTGCAGGGTTGCGCCCGCCCAGATCAGCACGCGGTCGAGATCCTTTCCGTCCAGGGCCACGGTGTCTATTGGTACCGTGCGCTCCTGGTCGTTGCGCCAGATGGTCGCGTTGACCTGACCCTTCTGCACGGCACGCTCGACTTCACGGAAGCGATTCACCGCCTTACCGTCTACGGCCAGTAGCAGGTCGCCAGGCTGCAGTGCTTTGGCTGCGGGAGAGCCGGCCACCAACCGTGTGATCGCCAGTGCCTGGCGACGGGTCGGATCGTGCTTTTCGAGGCTCTCGATCCATTGGCGGCTCAGCCCCATCTTGCTGGCTGCGGCGAGCGGTATCGGCAGAAATTCCGCTTCGAAGGAGTACAGCGGCTGTCCCTGGGTCAGCGCCGGAATCATTTCGGCCACGAGCTCGGCCGGAATACCCTTGTTCTCCTGCTGCAGTTCACGGCCCGCTTCGAAGGCGAAACTCGACCACAGCGAAACGACTTCGCCCCCCTTGTTCACCAGCACGCCGTCGAAATCCGTCGGCGGATTCACCAGGCTGATGGTCTCCAGATTGGTATCGCGGAACTGCAGCGTCCGCGACAGCGGATAAGACGTCGCGTCGACCGATGACACCTGGGTGCCCTGGGACATCACCTTGTTGTCGCCTCGCAATCCGATCACCCAGACGTCGTCGCCCGGCTTGAGCGCGATGGTATTGAGCTTGGCGCTGCGCACCGGTGTTTGCCCGATCAGCTTCGGGTCATAGGACACCACGGCAAGGTTGTGCAGCGGGTGGATGAACTCGACCTTCCCCGGCACTTCCACGGTCCCGGCAAACGTCAGGCGAACGTCCCCAATCGCTACTGGTACGGTGTTGCGATCTGTCACCACCAGGCCGCGCTCGGCGTCGATGACGAGTCCGGTGCCATGGTAGTTACGCTCGGTGACCCCTGAGACCGAGTACGGCATATCGAAATTGACCAGCACCAATGACGGAGCAAGGCGGTCCATGCGTGCATCGCCCTGTGGCGCGAAGAAAGTCGAAGCCGGCTCCGGTTCCGGGGCTGGAGGCGCCTGCGGCAGATCCTGGCAGGGCCACGTTCCGAGCTTGTCATCACGCTGGCACCTGCGGGCCGGAAACCAGTCGCGATCCATACGGATCACGCGCCATTGCTGACCGCGCGGATCGTCCAGGGTAAAGAAGCGCACCGTGGCGCGTTCGCCCTCACCCAGCGCAGTGATCACTCGTTCGAATTCCGGGAGTGACTCCATCGACTTGCCGTTGACGCTCTCGATCACAGCGCCCCGCGGTACCGCAACGGAGCCAAATACGTAACCGGGATTGGCGATATAGACGCCGCGCACCGGCATGTTGAAATGTCGCGCCTGCTGGTAGGAAAGCTCGTGGACCACGGCCTCGCCGAACTCGACGTAGGCTGCCGGCGTGATCGAATGCAGATCCTGCACCTGCAGCTCCATCTTGATCGGTGTACCGCCACGTTGCGCCTCCATCTCAATCTTGTTGCCGACGTTTTCGTCCAGCACCTGCTCAAGCGGGTCGAATTCGGCGACCGGCCGGCCATTCAGACGCACGATGACATCGCCGGGCTCGAGCACGCCTTCGGACGGTGAACCGGGTTGCACTTCCGTCACGACCAGCATTCCCGTGAGCTTCGGGAACGCCGCGCGCATTTGCGCTTCCGTTTCAGGCTTCAGTCCGAGACGTCGCACCTCATCGTAAGGGGTGTACTGAAATACGGCTTGCAGCGTTCCGCGCGTTACCGACTTGCCGTCCTGGATCAGCCTCAAGGCGCGCTGCACGCGCGATAGTGGCAGGTAAAAACTCGACGCGGCGCCCGTGCTGCCACCGGCGTTGAGCGCGACGACGCGGCCATTGACATCGACGACCGGAGAACCCGAGGAGCCGCCTGAAGTGCTCGAGGCTGCCTGCAGATAGAAAGTGTTGAAGTCGTTGTACTTGCCGATGCCGTAGTTCGGCGCATCGCGATCCAGCCGCGCGAGCGTGCCCGCGAGGATGGAGATCTGCTCGCCGGCATCATTGCCGATGACCCGGATCTCGCGCCCGACCTGCGCCCCTTCCGGATAGAGCGGCAGCTCCGTCGGCTTGCTGAAACGCAGCTTTTGCGGGTCGTAGTGATACAGGCCGAAGTCATGCACCGGGTCGCGGTATACGGGGTATAGCTGCACTTCCTCGCGATTGAGGAAAGTCGCCTGCGAAGTCACGGGCCCTGGAGTCACGACATGGCGATTGGTCAGGATGAGACCTCGTTTCGCGTCCACGACGAAACCGGTGGCCTGCGCGGACGTATTCCATTCGGTATCGAAGGCGCGCACCTCGTCGACCTGGATCGACACGACGCCGCTCGCGATACGCTCCAACGTCCGTGCCCATGCCGGACTCTCCTCACTCTCGATCGTCTGCAGCGGCGGGACTTGTGGTGCTGCACCTGGTATTGGCTCGGTGCCTGGCGGCAGGACCTGATCCGGCGCTTCCGGCGCGGCCTGTTGCGCGGGTTGGGGTTGCGTCTGCTGCGCCGGTTGCGTTGGTGGTGGCAGCTCCTGCGGCGGCTGAGTTTGGCCGAGAGCGATACCCGTAACAGCCAACAGCAGCAGGGATGAAATCGCTCTCACCATGATGTCTCGCCCTCTTGATATTCAGTAGCGAACGATAGCCGAAATCGGCCGCCAGTCAGTGTGAATCTGCACTCGAAATCTACGCACGTGCCCGAAGCTGAGACCGCGCTGATGCGCGCAGGTTTCGCGCTGTATGCGCATGGCGACCGTCTGCCGCACTTCGGCGGGCAATGAGTGCAACGCGGCATTTTGCCCACAATCGACGCGAAGGCGTAGTAAATTAGCTGCGTCGGCAGCGTCAACAGGCACAACCAATGAGAATCATAATGGGCGTGGTGGGCATCGCCACGCTGTTTCTTCTGGCGTTCCTGCTTTCCGATAACAAGAAGCGCATCAACTACCCCACCGTCTTCACCGCACTCGCCCTGCTCAGGAGAACAAGATGCACCTGACCGGCATCCTCGGCCTTGCTGTCATGCTTGGCGCGGCGTGGCTCTTTTCCACCAATCGCCGTGCGATTCGGCTGAAAACCGTGGCCTGGGGATTGGGCCTGCAGTTCGTCTTTGCCGTTCTCGTGCTGAAGTTCGAGTTCGGGCGACGCGTTTTTGAAGTCGCCGGAGAGGGTGTGAAGTGGTTGCTGAACTTCTCATACGCAGGAGCACGCTTTGTCTTCGGCCCGCTGGCTGAAAGGCCAACGCCGGTCGCCGTTCACGACCTGGCGGCGGAGAAGGCCACTGGCGCGCTGACTTTCCTGCTTCCGGACAACGTCTTCTTCCTCGCGTTCACCGTACTGCCAACGATCATCTTCATCGCCGCGTTCTTCGCCATCCTGTATCACATCGGAGTGATGCAGTTCATCATCAAGTGGGCGGCGCGGGCAATGACTGCCTTGATGGGGGCGAGCGGCGCTGAATCACTGAACGTGGCGGCCAGCATCTTCATGGGCCAGACGGAAGCGCCGCTCACGATCCGTCCGTATCTGCCGCGGCTCACGCGTTCGGAGCTGATGACCATCATGACCAGCGGTATGGCTCACGTTTCCGGCGCAATCATGGGAGCGTATATAGCGTTCGGCATCGAGCCCAAGCACATCCTGACCGCGGTGATCATGACCGCCCCGGGCACTCTGCTGATTGCCAAGATGCTCGTGCCGGAAACCGAACAGCCGGAAACTGCCGGCCGCGTGGAACTGCATCGCAGCGAAGAGGAGAAGAGCCAGAACTTCCTGGGCGCGATCGCCCGCGGCACGAGCGACGGCCTGGGCCTGGCGGTCAACGTCGGCGCCATGCTGATCTCCTTCGTGGCGCTGGTATTTCTCGCCAACGGAATCCTGGGCGGCATTCACGATGGGCTCGCGAAAATCGGCTTCGCGTACTTTCCCGTCAGCCTGCAACAGATTTTCGGTTACCTGTTCGCGCCCATCGCCTGGGTTATCGGCGTGGCCTGGCAGGACTGTCTGCAAGTGGGAAATCTGCTGGGCACGCGCATGACGCTGAATGAGCTGGTGGCCTTCTCGCAGCTCGGCCCGCTGAAGGACGTGATTACCGACCGTTCGTACATCATCGCCACCTTCGCCTTGTGCGGCTTCGCCAATTTCAGTTCCATCGGGATACAGATTGGCGGCATCGGGGCGCTCGCGCCCAACAAGCGCGATGAGCTTGCGCGCCTCGGCATTCGCGCCATGCTGGGCGGCACCATGGCCAACTTGATGTCTGCTTCGATCGTGAGCCTGCTGATCTGAAGCGGTGAGTCGCTGAATGAAAGCCTATACGACGCCTCCGAGCCTACGATGAAGCGAGCGGTGGTCCTGGTCCTGGATTCGTTCGGCATCGGCGCCGCCGCTGACGCGGAGCGCTTTGGCGATGTGGGTTCGAACACCCTGGGACACATTGCCGCCCATCGCGCCCGCGCCGGCAACCCACTCAAGATTCCCAATCTCGCCCGCCTGGGCCTTCTGCACGCCGCCCGCGAAAGCTGTGGTCAGTCTCCGGCCGGCGTTGCAACCACTGACGGTGTCATCGGCGCATACGGCTACGCTGAGGAACTGAGCACCGGCAAGGACACGCCGAGCGGTCACTGGGAAATGGCTGGGGTGCCCGTGCTCTACGAGTGGGGTTACTTCCGGGAAGCCGAAAACTCGTTTCCGCCCTCGTTGCTGGAAGATCTGATCAAGGAGGCGCGCCTGCCGGGCAGTGCTCGGCAATTGCCAGGCCTCGGGGACCGAGATCATCGCGAAGCTCGGCGAAGAGCACATGCGCAGCGGCAAGCCGATCGTCTACACGTCCGCGGACAGCGTGTTCCAGATTGCCGCGCACGAGGAGACCTTCGGGCTCGAGCGTCTCGTCGACCTGTGCCTGATCGCGCGCCGGCTGGTCGATCCCTATCGCATCGCGCGTGTCATCGCGCGACCCTTCGTCGGCAGTTCACCCAAGGATTTCAAGCGCACCGGCAACCGGCACGACTACGCGGTGCCGCCGCCCTCGCCCACCGTGCTCGACAAGCTGGTCGCGAGTGGCGGTGAGGTGATCGGCATCGGCAAGATCCCCGATATCTTTGCGCACCGGGGCATCTCGCGCGAGGTGCACGCGTTCGGGAACGATGCGATGTTCGATGTGACGCTCGAAGCCTTCGAGAGCGCGCGGGATCGCTGTTTCGTGTTCAGCAACTTCGTCGACTTCGACACGCTTTACGGACACCGGCGCGATGTCGAAGGTTACGCGCGTTCACTCGAGCAGTTCGACGCGCGCCTGCCGGAGCTGCTCGAGCGGCTTGGGCGACGACGACGTCCTCATGCTGAGCGCGGATCACGGCTGCGATCCGACGTGGACCGGGACCGATCACACGCGCGAGCACATTCCAGTCCTCGTCTACGGACGCAACGTCACGCCGGGCTCGCTCGGCAAGCGCGCGACCTTCGCCGATATCGGGCAGAGCCTCGCGGGCTTCTTCGATCTCGAGCCGATGGATTACGGTACGGACTTCCTGGGCTGATCCACCGCCGCAGGCTTACGGCGCGGTGTTCTTGAGCTGATCCAGCACCGCGGCCTTGATCTTGGCGGCGAGCGCATTCGCCTCCGCGCGCACGCGCGCGGTATCGACCGTCAGCACCTTGCCATCGCGCATCAGCACCTTGCCTTCGACCACCACGCTCGCGACATCCTGCTCGTGAGCGACATAGACGAGATGCGAGATCACATCGTAGAGCGGCGTGAAGTGCGGATCAGCGAGCGAGACCTGGATGAGGTCCGCGCGCCGGCCCGGCGTCAGCGAGCCGATCTTGTCACCGAGGCCAATCGCCTCGGCACCGCCCGCCGTAGCCATGCGCAAGGCGGTTGCCGCCGGGACCACCTTCGGATCCATGGTCGACACCTTCTGCAGGAATGCCGCGAGGCGCATCTCTTCCCACATGTCGAGATCGTTGTTGGTGGCGGCCCCATCGGTACCGAGCCCGACCATAACGCCCGCCTTCAGCATGGCGGTCACGGGAGCGGTGCCGGAGGAAATCTTCATGTTCGAGCTCGGGTTGTGAATCACGCCGACATGGCCGCTGCGCGAGCAGCGCGAATGTCCGCTTCCGTGGGCCACACCACGTGCGCGGCGATCGTCGGCCCTGCGAAGAACCCGAGGGCCTCCAGGTGCTGTATCGGTGTCTTGCCGAAGTTTTTCTGGCTGTAGTCGATTTCGAAGCGGGATTCGGAGACGTGAATGCTGATCGGCACACCGAGCTCGAGCGCCAGCGCACGCAGCTGCTTGAGCTGCTCGGGCTTGACCGTGTACATCGCGTGCGCGCCGACGATCGGCATCACGCGGTTGTTCTTGCCCTTCCAGCGCCGGACGAATTCACCGGCACGGCGCAGCCCTTCCGCCGCATCGGCGGCGTCGGGACTCTTCTGGTCGATCACGGAAGATGCGACGAGCGCACGCAGCCCGCAGCGCTCCACGACTTGCGCGACGCTATCCGGGAAGTAGTACATGTCGACGAAAGTGGTGGTGCCGCCGCGGATCATTTCCCAGCAGGCGAGCTCGGTGCCGATGCGCACGAATTCGGGATCGACGAAGCGCACTTCGGTGGGGAAGATATAGTTTTGCAGCCAGTCGATCAGTTCGCGATCGTCGGCGATCCCGCGCAGCAGCGTCATGGCCGCGTGGGTGTGTCCGTTGATGAGGCCGGGCAGCACGATGCGATCCTTGCCCGGGAGCGTCTCGTGTGCTCGGTACTTGGCCGAAATCTCCGCGGCCGGGCCGACCGCCAGGATGGCGCCCTTGTCGATCACGACCGCGCCCTTCTCCAGCACCGGCGTCATCGCCGTTCATCGTCACCACGTGGTCACCTTCGACGATCAGGTCGACCGAGGTTTGAGCGGCGCAGGCCGCGACGACGCCGAGCAGGGTCGCGAGGACTGTGAGCTGGCCGAAACGATGCAGACTCCGGTACTGTTTCATGGGTGGATATCCAGTCACTGCCAAAAGTCGAGCTTCATTGTCACCTGGAAGGGGCCGTCCCGCCGGATGTCATTCGCGACGTCGCGCGCACGATCGGGATCGAGGTTCCGGCCGACGAGGAGACCTTCCGGCGCGAGTGGCTGATCACCGAGCCGATGACCAACCTCGCCGTCGCGCTCGGCAAGTTCGCCAACATCCAGTCGCTCTGGGTCTCCGAGGAAGTCATCGAGCGGCTCACCTACGAAGTTTGCCAGTATGGGCGCCGCCAGGGCATTCGTATCTTCGAGCTGCGCTACTCGCCCGACTTCATCGCCGAAGGCCGCCGCTGGCCCAACTTCGAAAGGATTCACGGCGCGATCGTGCGCGGGGTGAACCGTGCGCGCCATCCCGATATGGCCGTCGGCCTGATCGGCATCGTGCGCAAGATTCTGCCGCAGGCACAGGCCGCCTACACCACGGACTTCATCATCGAGAACCGCGAGACGTTCGTCGGGCTCGACTTTGCGGATCGCGACATCGGCTTCGAGCTGCGTCGTTTCGCGCCGCTGGTTGAGAAGGCCCGGCTCGCCGGGCTGCGCTTCACCACGCACTGCGGCGAAGACAACGTGCCGGAGGCTGCCGCGCAGGTGCGCATGGCGATCGAGGAGTTGGGGGCCGAGCGCATCGGTCATGGCATCTTCGCGGCGCGCGATCCGGCGGTCCTCGAGCTCGCCCGCCAGCGCCAGGTGCTGTTCGAGCTTTGTCCCACGAGCAATTGGCTGACCAGCTCCGTGCCGTCGATTCGCGAGCATCCGATCCGCTTGTTTCTGCAGGCGGGCGTCGACGTTTCGATCAATTCCGACGATCCCGGGCTCTTCGACATCGACTTGTGTCACGAATATCGGGTGCTCGAACGCGAGCTCGAGTTCACGCTGGCGGAATTCAACCGCTGCAACGATCTCGCCGCCGCGCACAGCTTCGTGCCGGACGAAATCAAGCAAAAGGTCTGGCCGCGACCGATTCCCAAGCTGGGATGATGGAAGCGCTCCCCTGCCCGGCTTTCACTGCGCGTGAAGCCGGGCAGGAGACTGTATAGCTCAGAAGTGAGCGTTGAAGGAGACGCCAAGCACGCGCGGCTCGTTGTCGAAACCGGTGAGGTTGTTGAAGTCGATCCCGCCCTTCACGTTTTCCTCGTCCGTGATGTTGCGTCCGTAGGCGGCCAGCTCGTATTTCCCCTGGTTGAACGAGTAGCCGATCCGCGCTCCGCCTTCGTACTGGCTGTCGCTCTTGAACTCCTTCGACTCGTAGAGGAAGAAGTTGGTCTCGCCCTGGAACGCCCAGTCGGTATAGAAGAAGAGCTCGCCGTTCCCGATCGGTATCCCATAGCGCGCAGTCACTGTGGCGATGTACTTCGGCGCCTGCGGGAACGGATTGCCATCGATGATGGCGTTGCCGCCGGCGTCGAGCGGGTCGGTCACGGTGCAGAGCCCTGAGCCGCACGGCGGAACCACGAGCGTGTTGTCCTTGAGCTCGGTGTCGACATAGCTGTAACCCAGCGTGAACTCGAGGTTATCCGTCGGCCGGAACTCGCCCTCGATCTCGAAGCCCATGCCGGTGCCCTTGTCGGCATTCACCAGCTGCACGAAGTTGCCGCCGCCGCCGATGGCCGACAACTGCT
>CAVRVO010000030.1:0-249524 GCA_963724625.1 uncultured Gammaproteobacteria bacterium
GTATCGCGCGAGAATGAACGCCGCCCGATCGCGGGCGTCGTACAGGGCTGATGCATGTCTCGCTACTCGGCTGGCTCTCAGCCCTTGCGTGTGCGCTTCGGTGAGTTCGAGCTCGACGAGGCGAATGCTCTCCTGCTGCGCGGTGGAAGCGCAATTCCGCTTGCACCGACACCTTTCGGACTGCTGTGCGCCCTGGTCCGCCAGCCGGGCTCACTACTGACCAAGCACGCCCTGCTCGATCAGGTCTGGGGCCACAGCTACGTCAGCGACTCGGTGCTGAAGACCGCAATCAGCGATCTTCGGACCGTGCTCGTCGACGATCCGCGCCAGCCACGATACATCGAAACCGTCGCGCGCCGCGGTTATCGCTTCATCGCGGTCACTGCGGCGCTGTCGGTGGCGGCCGCGCAGGCCCCAGGCAACTCGCCGGCTGCCGAAAACGCGCCCATCACTGAACCGCACGCTGCACCCTTCGTCGGGCGTCTGAGGGAACTTGCACGCCTCCGTCACGCATGGGAGCGCGCTATTCGCGGGAAGCGCGCCGTCGTCTGGATCGCCGGCGAGCCGGGTATCGGCAAGACCACCCTCATCGAGCATTTCGTTTCCGTCCTTGGCGACGCCGCTTGCGCGCGCGGTCACTGTGTGGAGCATTACGGCACGGGCGAACCGTATCTCCCAGTACTCGAAGCGCTCGGGCAGTTGTGCCGGGCCGACGCCTCGGTTGTACCTCTTCTGAGTGCCGTCGCTCCGACCTGGCTGCTGCAGCTACCCTGGCTCAGCAACGCGGAACAGCGCGAGAGCTTGCGTCGCGAGCTCGTAGGAGTCAGCCCGGATCGGATGCTCCGCGAGCTGGGCGAGCTCCTCGATCGCTACACCGAGCACCGGCCGCTCTTGTTGGTGACAGAGGACCTGCATTGGGGCGACCGAGCCACGATTCAGCTCATCGACTACATAGCCCGTCGGCGCTCCAGCGCGCGCCTGATGTGGCTGTCGAGCTTCAGACTTACCGAGGTCATCGTCTCCAATCAGCCGCTCAACGCCGTACGGCACGAGCTGCGCCTTCAGGGCCTGTGTGAGGAGATCGTGCTCGATCCGTTCTCGGAGACCGAGGTCGCCGCGTACCTCGCAGAGCGTTCGCCTTCGATCGCCCGCGATGAGCGCTTCGTTCGAGCGTTGTTCGAGCGCACCGACGGCGTGCCGCTCTTCGTGGCGTCCGTGACCAGCGACGTGATCGCGCGGGCCGATCAGAGCGACATCGACGCCGGCGATACCGTGTCCCTTGCAGGCGTGCCCGTTCCGGAGGACCTGACGGCGATCATCGATCACTACATGGATAGACTCGACGACGAGCGGCGCTCTCTGCTCTCCGCAGCTGCTGTTTATGGCGTCGACTTCCGCAGCGACACGCTCGCGCGCGTGCTCCAGCGCGACCCCGCCCGCGTCGCCGAAGCGTGCGACCAACTCGTCCGCGAGCAACGTTGGATCGTCGCCCCGCGTGCCCGGGAACCGGGTGATCTGCGCGAGAAGCCCTACTCGTTTCGCCATGCACTGTTTCGGGAAGCGCTCTACGAGCGCACGGCGCCGTCGACGCGCACGGAGCTACATCGCAAAGTCGGGGCCGCGCTCGAGGAGGAGCGAGCGGCGGGCCTCACCGTCACCGCCGCGGAGCTCGCGATGCACTTCGAGCGCGGTCGCGCGCCGATGGCGGCGCTGCGCTACTACGCGGAAGGTGCTGAGACCTCTCTGCTGCACTTGAGCCCCGCCGAGTGCATGAACCTGACCGAGCGTGCGTTGACCCTGCTGGACCATACGCCCGCCTGCCCGGAACGCACGTCGCTCGAGATCACGCTCGCAACGCTTCGCGGTGTGTCAGCGTTTCACGTGCTCGGCGCCGGTGACGAGACGAAAATCGCCTTTCAACGTGCCTGCTCGCTGCTTGCCGAGCATCCGGCGCATCCCATGCGTGGGCTGGTGCTGCATGGGCTCGGATTCCTGCTGACCGTGCGCGGTGAGTTCGCCGACGCACTTGCCACCGCGGATCGAGCCGAGGCGCTCGCATCCCGGACCGGAGATCGATTTCTTCCGCTCGCCGTGTGCACCGTGCGTGGACACGTCTACATGCACCAGGGCCGGCCGGGCGCCGCCCGCGACGCGCTGGAGCGCGCGCTCCCGGCCATCGAGGGGGCCGAGGCAGCTTTCGAGCGGCGCTTCATCGCCGATCCATGCGTCACTCTCCTCGCGATGCTCAGCCTGCCGCTCACGCACCTTGGCCTTATCACGCAGGCGCGTGAGCGCCTGCAGCAGGCGTACGAGCGAGCGCGCCGGTTGGGGCAGCCGATGGCACTCCTGGTGACCCTCTGGTTCCATGCTCTGTTGCAGGTCCGTCTTGGGGACGTGGACCGCGTGGCTCTGATCGCAGATGAAATGCGCGCACTCGTGGACGAGTACGCACTCGCGCAGGGCAAAGCGGCGTGCCGCTGGTTCCGTGGATGGGCGGACGCCCGGAACGGCAAAGCGCTCGAGGGCTTCAGGCAGATTCGAGACGCGCACGACGAGAACACGGCGCTCGGCATGATGGCGGGCGCCAGTGAGAACCTCGGCTATGCCGCGGAGGCGCTCCTCCTGCACGGCGATTGGCACGCGGCTCAGGAGCAACTCGACCAGGCGCTTGAAATCGTCGAGACATACGGCGAGCGCATCTATCTTCCGCAGTTGCTGCTCATCGAGGGCGCGATCGCGCACTCACGCAGCGAGCCCGATGCCGCCATTGCATCGATCCGGCGTGCGACGGAAGAGGCTCGAGTACAAGGCGCAGGCTGGCTCGAACTGTTGGCGCTCATCGCACTCTGCGAACGGGGAGCCGCGACAGACGAGGATCGACGCGCGCTCGGCGCGCTGGTCGACCAGCTCGAGGAAGCAAGCGACACAACCGCGCTCACCCGGGCGCGAGCCCTGCTCGCGGACGCGTAGCCGGCCCGATCGCGGCTAACGTTTTCCGACCGAACGGCGACGTTTCCCTAACCACCAGGCGTCGGGCGGCCACTACGCTGGCACCTCACTGTCATGCGGAAACATCTGGATGATCCTCAGCACCGAGTCGAAGTATCCCAGCCGACGTGCGTACGTCGTCAAGCTGCGCAGCGATGCGACCCCAGACGCCCTGATTGGGCGTCTGGAAAACCTCGTCACGGGCAGCCGGTACGAGTTCATGTCCGCACACGAGCTGCTCCGCCTGATTGTTGGCGACATCGTCGAACCCGCAACGCCAGACGGGCTGTAACGTCCCTGTCGCAGGGGAAATACATGAACATGGAAATAGTGAGCGCACTCGTGGGGACGCTCGTAGGTGCTACGGCGACCGTTGCGATGGCCTGGATCAACCAGAAGACGCTGACCCACGGCCAGCTGATTCGAGACGAGATCCGCATGCGCCAGACGCTGTACGGCGAGTTCATCACCGAAAGCGCCAGACTTCTGATGGATGCGTTCCAGCATACGCTGGAGAAACCCGACACCTTCGTACCTGTGTACACATTGGTCAACCGCATCCGCGTCTGCGCAACGCAACCCGTACTGACCGAGGCCGAGCATCTCGTGCTGCATATCACCGAACAATACTTCTCGAACAACCTGTCAGTGCAGGAGCTGCGTCAGCTCGCGCGTTCCGGAGAGGCGGATGCACTCAAGGCGTTCGGCGATGCTTGCCGGGCGGAACTCAATTCGATGCAGGCGGGACTCTAGCGTGGTGCAGCGGGGCACGGCGTTCCCGCGATGCTCACTCCATTGCGACCGAATACCGACGCTTACCTGACCACTTACCGCTCGCCGCTTCGTAGGCTGCGTCCCGAACAGTTTTCACATCAAGCGAGCATTCGAAATGCCAGGACTTCCCGTATTCGCACGCGCCATACCGGCGATTCTGTCGGGGTTCGTCGTGCTCATGGGCGGATGCGCGACGCCCGTCTTGCGGTCTGAAGTCGATGTGCCGGACCGCTTCGCAGCCGCCCCGCAGTCCGAGACCGCGCCAGAGGTCGCGTGGTGGGAGCGCTTCGGCGACCCCGTGCTGTCCGATCTCATTCACCGCGCGGCTCGCGAAAACCGCGATGTAAAGATCGCGGCGGAGCGCGTGCGCGCCGCGCGAGCCGGCGAGACGATCCGGCGTTCCTCGCTCCTGCCGACCTTCGGCGCCAATGCCTCTGGACTCGATTCGGGTGGCAACACTGACCTCAAGACCGGATCGGCCGCGCTCAGCGTGTCGTGGGAGATCGATATTGCCGGTGGACTTCGCGCCGGCGCGTCCGCCGCGACCTACGAGAGGATCGCAACCGAAGACGGCGCGCGTGCCGTCCGGCTGCTCGTACTGTCGGACGTCGCGACGAACTACTTCACGCTGGTCGGCGCCCTGCGCCAGCTCGAGGCGGTCCGTGCGATCTCGGCCGCACAGGACGAGACGCTGCGTCTCGTCACCGCGCGTCATGGCGTGGGCCTTGCGTCCACGTTTGACGTCGAGCGCGCGCGGACGGCAGCGTCGAGTGCGCAGGCGGCGATACCGCCTCTCGAAACGCTGGTCGCCGTCTCGCGGCATCGAATCGCCGTGCTGATCGGAGATCAGGCATCGAATGCCACGGCGGCCGTCGTCCCATGGAACGGCACCGCGATCGTTCCGGACGTGCAGACCGGACAGCCGGCGACGCTCCTTGAGCGACGGCCGGATCTGCTCGCCTCCCAGCGCTCAGCTCGAGGCGGCCAACTGGCGACGTCAGGAGGCGGCGGCGGAGTGGTTCCCGCGCCTCTTCGTAAACGCCTTGTTCGGTCGCCAGAACGCGGAGCTCGGCGCGATCGATCTCGGCGCTGCGCGCTTCACCAACGCCTCCGCCCTACTGACGATGCCGATCTTCAACTGGGGACGGACGCGCGCGATCAACGAAGTGGCCGACAGCGGGCAGCGCGAGGCATTGCTGCGCTATGAGGACGCTATCGTGCGCGCGCTGGAAGATGTCGAGAACGCACTGGTCGCGCTGCGCGACGAACGCCACCGCGCCGAAGCCCTGCAGAGCGCCGCCGACTCGGCGGACACGGCACTCGCTCATGCGCAGTCACTCTACGACCGCGGCCAGATCGACCTCCTGCCGCTGCTCGATGCGCAGCGCACGCGCCTCACCGTCCGGATCGGCGCCAACGACAGCAGCACGCAGCTGCTGCTCGCCACCGTGCAGCTCTTCAAGGCGCTCGGCGGCGGCTGGGAGGCCTTCGAAACTGTTGCCACCAAGGGAGACCCGTCTTGAAAGCACTTGTCACTTCATCCGCAGTCGCGGTAACCATCGCTTCACTGCTTGCCGCGTGCGGATCGCACGCGCCGCGGAGGAGACGCTTCGGCCGGTGCGCACGGTCGAAGTGCGCTACGACGGCGCGCCGGACACGAGTCGCTACTTCGGCGCCGTGCAGGCGCGACATGAGGTCGAACAGGCGTTTCGCGTCGGCGGCAAGGTCATGGAGCGGCGCGTCGACGTCGGCCAGATCCGGTTCGCGAGGGCGACGTTCTCGCCGTGCTCGATGACGTCGATTACCGGCTCACGGAGCAGGCCACGCGGCAGCAGCTCGAGGCGACTACGGCACGCGCGCGCCAGGCCGAGTCGGACTGGCGGCGCCTGCAGGCACTGAAGCTCGATGGATCAGTGAGCGAATCGGACGAGGAGCACGCGCGGAGCGAGCTGCTCACCTCGCGCGCAGCGGCCGAGGCCGAGACGCGCAAGCTCGCCCTGGCTCGCAATCAGGTGAAGTACACGATCCTGCGTGCATCGAGCAGCGGTGTCGTGACGAGCATGCAGATTCGAGGTCGGCCAGGTCCTCGCCGCCGGCCAGCCGGTCATCGTGATCGCGAACGAGGGCGAGCCGGAGATCGTCGTCGACGTGCCGGAGGCTCACCTCGCGGCATTCAAGACCGCCCGCTATCGCGCCTCGCTCGCGAGCACGCCCGATGACCTATTCGAAGTGGTGCTGCGGGAGCTGTCGGCGCAGGCGGCAGAGCAGACCCGCACGTATCGCGCTCGCCTGAAGCCGGCGACACCGCGCACACTGCCGCTGGGTGCGACGGCGACGCTCGTCGTCGAGCGTGTCTCGTCGGGCGCGCCCGTGGCCGCGATCCCGGCTTCTGCCATCACGCAGAACCAGGGCAAGCCGGCATTGTGGGCCGTGCGTCGCAGTGGCTCTGGGTCGATCGGCATCGTGCAGCTGATTCCGGTCACGTTGCACGGGTACCGCAACGACGAAATCCTCGTTTCCGGGCCGCCGGCCGGCGCATCTGGTGGTCACGGCCGGCGTACAGAAGATGGCGCCGGGATTGCGGGTCGCGCTGCCCGCGCCCGCGCAGGCCGCGGTGCTCCGATGAAGAACTTCAATCTCACCGAGTGGGCGCTTAACCATCGCGCCGTGGTGCTGTTCCTGATCCTCATCATCGGGGTGGGCGGCCTGGTCTCGGTTTCGAAGCTCGGTCAGCTCGAAGATCCGAAGTTCTCGGTCCCATCGATGACGGCGATCGTTATCTGGCCCGGTGCGACTACCCAGCAGGTGCAGGACGAGCTGCTCAACCGCATGGAGAAGAAGTTCGAGCAGCTCGACCACTTCGAGAAAGTCGTAACGTTCGCGCGCCAGGGGTTCGGCGGCATGACGATCAGCGTCGTCGGCGGCACCTCGAAGGAGGATCAGCGCGAGGCCTGGTACCAGGCGCGCAAGAAGCTGAGCGACATCCGCCTCGAGCTGCCCGAAGGCGTCGTCGGCCCGATCTTCAACGACGAGTATGGAGACGTGTACGGGCTGCTCTATGCCGTCAAGGGCGACGGCATTGGTCTCGACGGGCTCGCCGACGTGGCGGAGGACGTCAAGCGTCGCCTGCTGAAAGTGCCGAGCGTGAAGAAGGTGGACGTTCTCGGCAAGCAGGCCGAACGCGTCTACCTCGAGTTCTCACACGAGCGTCTCGCCGCGCTCGGCATCACGCCGCTCGCGATCATCGAGAGCCTCAAGAGCCAGAACAGCGTGCTGCCAACGGGCTCGATCGATACGCGAAGCGACCGCGTGTTCGTGCGTGTGAGCGGCCAGTTCGCGAGCGAGGAGGACCTGCGCAACGTCCCGATCGCGGCGGACGGCCGCGTGATCAGGCTGGGAGATTTCGCGACCGTCACGCGCGGCTTCGAGGATCCGCCCAGTTACACCGTGCGCCACAACGGCCAGCAAGTGCTGATGCTCGGCATCTCGATGACCGATGACGGCAACATCGTGGATCTAGGCAAGGCGCTCGAGAGCGCGATCAAGAAGATCCAGGCGGAGCTGCCGTATGGCGTCGAGCTCGAGCGCGTGGCCGATCAGCCGACCACGGTGAGCGAAGCGATCTGGGAGTTCGAGCGCTCTCTGCTCGAGGCCCTCGCCATCGTGCTCGCAGTGAGCCTGCTCAGCCTCGGCTGGCGCATGGGCATCGTGGTCGCGTTGTCCGTGCCGCTCGTGCTCGCGGTAGTCGCGATGGTCATGTTCGCCATGGGCTGGAACCTCGAGCGCATCTCGCTCGGCTCGCTGATCATCGCACTGGGACTGCTCGTGGACGACGCGATCATCGCCCTCGAGACGATGGCGGTGAAGCTCGAGGCTGGCTGGGACCGGACCAAGGCAGCGGCATTCTCCTACTCCTCGACGGCCATCCCGCGACTCACGGGCGCCCTGATCACTGTCGCCGCCTTCATGCCGATCGGCTTCTCGAAATCGACTTCGGGCGAGTACGCGGGCGGCATCTTCTGGATCGTCGGCATAGCGGTGCTGTTCTCATGGGTGGTGTCGGGGCTCTTCACACCGTATCTCGCCGTCAAGATGCTGCCGAAGGATACCGGCAAGCAAAAACACGGCGGCGATCCGTACCAGACGCCGTTCTACAGGAAGCTGCGCCGGCTGATCGATCTCGCCATCGAGCGCCGCTGGTGGGTGATCGGCGCCACTGCGGTGGCACTGGTGCTGGCCTTCACGGGCATGAAATTCGTGCCGCAGCAGTTCTTTCCGAACAGCTCGCGGCCCGAGCTCATCGTCGAGCTCCGCATGAAAGAAGGCGCGTCCTTCGCGGCGACGACCGAGCAGGTGAAAAAGATGGAGGCCGTTCTCGCCAGGGACAAGGACGTTCGCTTCTTCACGGCCTACACGGGCGCCGGTGCGCCGCGGTTCTATCTCGCCCTGAACCCCGAGCTGCCGAACCCCGGTTATGCGCAGTTCGTGGTGATGACGCGTGATCTCGAGGCGCGCGAACGCGTGCGCGCACGGTTGATGGCGACCGTCGACGAGCAGTTTCCGCAGGTCTGGGTCCGATTGACTCGACTGGAGCTGGGACCGCCGGTGGGCTTCCCCGTGCAGTTCCGGGTCGTCGGGCCCGACACGCAAGTCGTGCGATCCATCGCGCGCGAAGTGGAGACGCGTGGTAGCGGCCAGTTCCAAGGTGCGCGACGTACAGCTCGACTGGAACGATCCGGTCCGCACGCTCCAGGTGGATATCGACCAGGACAAGGCGCGCGTGCTCGGCCTCACGCCTGCCGATGTGGCCTTCGTCACGCAGAGCGTAACGAATGGTGCGACGCTCTCGCAGCTACGCGAGGGCGAGGACCTGATCGACATCGTCGCCCGCGCGGTGCCGGCCGAGCGGCTCGACGTCGAATCGCTCAAGGACGTCAATGTGTATACGCGGCAGGGAACGGTTGTGCCGCTCTCGCAGATCGCGCGCGTCAGATACGAGCTCGAGGAGCCGGTGCTATGGCGCCGTAACCGCGACATGGCCATCACCGTTCGCGCCGATGTCAAGGATGGTGAACAGGGCGTGTCGGTGACTCAGGCGATCCGCCCGGCGGTCGAAGAAATCGCGGCGAAGCTGCCTGCCGGCTACCGCATCGACGTGGGTGGCGCGGTCGAGGAGAGCGACAAGGCCAACCGTGCGCTCGTCGCCGTGGCCCCGCTAATGCTGCTGACTATCCTGTCGATCCTCATGCTGCAGCTGCAGAGCTTCTCCCTCATGGGGATGGTATTTCTGACAGCGCCTCTCGGGCTCGCGGGTGTGGTCCCTGCGCTGCTGCTGTTCCAGGCGCCGCTCGGCTTCGTCGCGATCCTCGGCATCATCGCATTGAGCGGCATGATCATGCGGAACTCGGTGATCCTGGTCGATCAGGTGCAAACCGAGATCGCTGCGGGCAGCGACCCGTGGAAGGCTGTGGTGAACGCGGCCGTGCATCGAACGCGCCCCGTCGTGCTCACTGCGCTCGCCACCGTGCTCGCGATGATTCCGCTCACCCACAGCGTCTTCTGGGGCCCGATGGCGATCGCGATCATGGGCGGCCTCACGATTGCCACGTTGCTCACGATCTTCTTTGTGCCCGCGCTTTACGCAGCCTGGTTCAAGGTTGCGCGCCAGAGCATCCCGGACACGAGCGGCGTTGCAGCCGATCCGGTGCTCGCATCCTGAAGGCCGATCGATTTTCCAAGCAAGGAGAAATGCAATGAACATGCGTATGACAGTGAGAGCGGTTGCGGTGCTCTCATTCTGTGGAGTCGGCTGCGTGATGCAGGCGAGCGCTGAGCCGAACGAAGGGGCGCTGACGTTCACCCTGGAGAACGATGTGTTGACCGGTTCCGACAACAACTACACGAACGGCATCGGCGTGACGTGGGTGTCAGCCGACCTCAACAATTACGACGACGATCGTTTCGTCAGCAAGTGGGGCCGATTCTGGGCGTTCCTGCCGTTCGTCGGGGATGAGGGGTACACCACGTACGCTTCGTGGACGGTTGCACAGGAGATGCATACCCCGGACGACATCACGAACCCGAATCCACCCGAGGACGACCAACCCTACGCTGGCATTCTGTACATAGACAGCGTGCTCTATGCGCGGTCTGAGCGTTGGGCGCATGCATGGGAGCTCAAACTCGGCGTGGTCGGACCTGCATCGCAGGCTGAAAACACACAGAAGGACTTCCACGATCTGATCGGTGGCGATGAGCCGATGGGCTGGGACACTCAGCTCCCCAATGAGCCGGTCATCAATATCGGGCTCACGGCCGCACACCTGTGGGCGGAAGGCAATGCAGGCGGATCGGCCAAGTGGCGGCTCGTCCCCGTAGGGACATGTCGGTCTCGGCACGTACTTCACCGGTGTGGGAGTGGGTATGTACGGCGAGGTCGGATGGAACCTTGTCGATGCGCTCGGCGGCACCTCGTTGCGTGACGGGCTGAATGCCGCATCGAGTGTCGGTGTCGGGCCGGTGGATGGCTGGTCCGTATCGTTCTTCGGCGGCCTCGGAGGTCACGCCATTGCGCATTACCTGCCGCTCGACGGCACGGTGTTCAAGGACAGTCGGTCCGTGGACACCAATCCTTTCGTCGGCAACGCCTCACTCGGCTTCTCCGTGCGACATGGCACGTTTGCGTTGAGCCTCGCGACGACTTTCACCACCAAGGCATTTGATACGCAGAAGAAGAGCGCCGAGTTCGGCACGTTGAGCGTTTCCTGGTTCTTCTGATGAACACTACAAACGTGAATGGCCAGTCAATGCGCTTGCGAGTCGAAAGGAGGTGCCGATAGATCACTGATTTCCTGCACCACGGACCTTGCAGCCGAACTTGAATCGCGCTCCACCGAGCTCCCCCGCTCGTGGCGCCGAAGGCAAGCCCCCTGGCCAAGAGCGAAGTCCGTGGTTTTTTTGTGACCTGGTGGACCCTTTTTCGATAACACTGAGAGAGAGCGAGATGCACAGATCCGCATTCCATATCACACAGCTGCTGTTTGCAGCCCTTGCATGTTTCAGCTTTCACCAGCACGCCACCGCGGCCGACCCCGGGCGGAGCATCATTCCGCAGCTGCAGGAGAGATTCGGGTTGAGCGAGGCGCAGGTGCGCGGCTCACTGGGCGCGTTGCTCGTTTTCGTTCGGGAGCGGCTTCCGAAGCCGGAGTTCGACGAACTCTCGAAGAGCATTCCGAATGCCGACTACATCATGCGCGAGGTACACATGCGCGGAATCGTGACCAGGCCACTCGATGACATCGGAGACTACGAAGCGTCGCTTGCGAGCCTCGGCATCGGACAACCGCTTGCCGCGCAGTTCGCGCCGGCCGTTGTGGAGTATCTCGGTGCCGCCGGATTCGAGCAGGAACGAAGCATGCTCGCCCGCGTGCTGGACTGAATGCGGACCTGCGGCCTATCGGTTCGTCATCGAGAAGCTGGAGCAGGTATTAGGTATTAGCCGGCAGCGAAGAGGAGCAGGCGCGGAGCGTGTTTCGTCGCACCTCGGCGTGATTGCCATAGCGCCCGATAGCGGTCGGCTGGTTGTGTACCGTCAGGCCGACCGGAGAGGTCATCGCGCAAATACTTGATGAAGCAGGTCACACGGCGTTGGTAGCGGGGGCAGGATTTGGCACTTGCTTGATGCGCATCCCGCGCACCGCGGCGGCATGATTTGAGCGCGTCTCGACTCCGTGAGCACAGTCGAGGCGCTAACGCGTGCAACCTACGAGGCGAAAGCCTGTGAGCTACGGAACAATTTGAAACGGTACCGTTGCGAATGGCTTGAAGGTTATTCTGTTGGCGCGGTCACAGCCCCCTGTGCGGGGCGCGTTGTTTGTTCGTCCTGACCTAGCGAGCGCTAACTGCCGGGTATGCGCCGTCCCCACATGGTCACGGCGGACCAGTCTGGCGAAAAACTCGCCAACCAGACTCGCAGATTCGTGTCATATCCCCAGTAGTCGCTCGGACTCAACGTGGCCAATCCTCGATACTCCCCATTGTATAGAGAGTATGGGTAATCGCAGAACGAGATCGACATCGCGACCGCATAGACGTTGGATTCTCCGTTCCCAAGCGGCGTAAATGTCCCGTTACCGGTGCATGAGAGCGGCGTCTGGAAAAATGCGCGCCCGTTTTTGTCAATCGTCAGGACTATGCCGGGGCGAGCAAACGGCGCGACTTCCTCGGTGTATTGCCCCGCCAGGTCGCTAAGGCGGGCCGGGACGTTGTATGCGTTGCTCCAAGGTGTGAGATCAAACGTCCACGTCTCGTCATGGCCTGTGATTTCACCGTGGATTGCACCGGTTTCACTACCCACGACGCGCTCCGCACTCATTTCTGCGGAGGATGCTCGGCCACACCAGCGACGGCTCGGCGACCCGGCTTTGCCGCCGCAGTCCTCCGGTTCGCGACCGATAACCCCCCCGCCTACTGTCCCACCTGACGGCGTTCGGGCTGGGCTCACGAAATCAATAGAGCCGCTGTCGAAGCCTGTCTGAATCGTTCCGTCGTCGGTGTACGGACCGCCGATGTAAAGGTGAGTTGCTCCGCCATCCGCGAATATCGCGTCTCCAAAGTAATCCACCCCGTCAATCGTGACCGTCCCCACGTAACGACCATGATCGACGCTTTGGCCGGCCGGTGGCGGCGGCGGATCTGACGGTGGCGGTGGCGGCGGCGGATCTGACGGTGGCGGTGGCGGATTGGACGGTGGCGGCGGCGGATTGGACGGTGGCGGCGGCGGATTGGACGTTGGTGGCTGAGGATTGGACGTTTGAGCGGCCGACATGTCGTCGCTGCTACCACATCCAGCCAAAGTCAGTAGGAGAAACAAGCCGACGGCCGGGCTGCAAAGCCCACGGATCAAGACGGCAGCGGCGGCAACTTGACACAAAGACCGGATCAACGACGAAGTGAAGGTGCTCATTTCGCACCTCCTTGCGCTTGGCGCTTGTGTTCGACGACGGCCGCCGGAGAAGCGGTTAGGGAATTCGCGGGCGGACAGAAGGCGATCAATGATAAGTGAAAGGTTTGGGTTCGTAGACAACATTGAGCTAACACTCGGCCGCGCTTGCTTGGTCATATCTGTCGCGAGCGCGAGGCTCATCGCATCCAGGAGCGGTGACGTCGGAGGAAGAATAAAAACCTGCGAATTAGCAGCCCGAAAGCCGGGGCGTGAGTTGGGTTTCGCACACCACTGCTGCCGCACGCTACGTGAGGGTAGGCTGTGCCGCGAGTTGGTAGCGAGGGCCTCCCTCAAGCAGCCTTGGAGTCCGAGCCAAATGCGAGGAGTTCAACCATGGCAAGCAAAGACGAGACAGGCTGGAGGGTCCTTTGCGATCTGGCCAGCCGCACATCACTTTAGTCTTAGCGCATTTTTTGGGCCAGTCTTCTTCGTCTACGCGCTTCTGGTCGAGAAGAAGCTGCCGCCTTGGATACTGGTAGCTCTCTGCGTCGTCCTTTGGGGTTTGAACTATGCGCGCTTCACAACGCTGGTTGGGTATGAGCGGTCAGAAATCGACCGTCATAGAAGTTAGCTGACGCGAAGCATAAGGTCGCCTATCACCATAAACGTGCGTGTCGAGGCACGAAGCGAAGCCGAAGACCTCGAACCTGGTACCGGGGCCCGCACATGCGCTCCTTGCATCTGCTGCCACGCGATGCGTGGCGTCTTGCTGGAAGCCGCAGCGAGTGCTGCCGGCTGTGTCAAAAGTGGTAGCGGGGGCCTGCTTTTTGGCTGTGAGCGATCGACCCATCCCCCTCGTTGACGCGTGAGACCGCAAGCCCCGGCATCGGGCCCGGGGTCGCGGGCGTAGTCAATCACCCCAGCAGGAGGATCAGACTCTTATTTCTTCGGGTCGTCTCCGCCCGCCCAGGCCAGGAACAGCCAGCGGCTGCCTTCTTTAACCAGTACGTCCGTGTAGTGGCCGGTTACCGTCTCTCGTTCCTTCTTGTAGTTCTCGCGTGCAATCACGTAGTTGTACTGCACAACCGCAATATTTCCAGTGATAGTCGCTGAAATCGGAAATAGCTCCTGTTCGAGGGTCGAGCCGTTGTCGGCATCGAACCGACTCCAGTGCTTGAGCGACGCCTTGTCGCGAGGCATGGGCGCACCCGTTTCCCAGAACCTCATGTTTTGATGAACCATGGTGTCGATCCAACTCTGATCCTTCGCCGCCGACATCTTCCATTGCTGTTGCTCGACCTTCCATATCTCCTGCTGCTCCGGGCTCCACTCCTGCGCGGATGCAGTGCCCACCACTGCATAGAGCGCCAGTACAGTTGCGGCGATGGCTACCATTCGATTGAGCATGGATTGTCCCCCAATTTGTATTTATCGTTCAGCACCGAACTCCCTCAGCCTAGGTGCGACTGGCAGAGTACTCTATTGGCGAAGGCGTCGGGCACTTAAGCGCACTGCTCGGCAAGAGCACGCCCGTTTCGCGTCGAGAGCAGAACAAACGAAAAGGCCCCGGCGGTTCGCGCCGAGGCCTTACGTAGAAGGTTGGTAGCGGGGGCAGGATTTGAACCTGCGACCTTCGGGTTATGAGCCCGACGAGCTGCCAGACTGCTCCACCCCGCACCTGAGGGACGCGGATTCTACAGAAGCGGGCTTGGCCAATAGCAAGGCGCGGGCAGTGACGCCGAAGCGCCCGCTTTCATCTATGCGGATCAGGAGCTTCTATACTCGACCCGTGTAACGCATCAGCAACCGGGGCTAGTGGCGTGTCCGTCGAACTCGTTGTCTCCGTCGCGCTCGGGGTTGGGCTCGCCGCAGCCGTTGGCTTTCGCATTTTCCTGCCGCTGCTGGTCGCGAGCATCGCTGCGTATACGGGTCATCTTGAGCTCAGCCCGAGCTTCGCCTGGCTCGGAACCTTGCCCGCGCTCGTCATGCTCGGCATCGCGGCGATCGTAGAGATCGGCGCGTACTACATTCCGGGCGTCGATAACGCACTCGACGTGATCGCGACGCCCGCCGCGTTCATCGCGGGCACCGTGATCGCTGCGGCCGTCATGGTCGATCTGCCGCCGATGGTGAAGTGGGCGACGGCTCTCATCGCAGGCGGTGGCGCCGCCGGCCTGACACAGAGCGTGACCGCACTACTGCGTGCGAAATCCACCGCACTGACCGGCGGCATTGGCAATCCGGTCATTGCTACCGCCGAGCTTGGCGGCTCACTGATCGTCTCGCTGCTTGCAGTGCTGATCCCGCTCGCGGCGATCGCGCTCGTCGTCGTGTTCTGCTGGGTCGCCGTCCGGTTCGTGCGCAGAGCGCTACAGCGAAAGCCCGGCTAGGGCTGGAGAAGCTCGCGCGCGACCCAGATCGACGCCTTCGCTAGAGGCTGACGGCCTCCTTGAAGCCGCCCCAGAACATGCGCTTGCCGTCAAACGGCATCGCCTTCGGGTCCATCATGTTCGCGAGGCGCTTGTCTTTCATGACCTTGGCCATGATGCGATCGCGCTGCTTGCGGGACCGGTACACGATCCATGAGAACCACACCACTTCGCCGCGCTTGAGCTTCACGGACTGCGGAAATGAGGTGTGCTTGCCCGGCTTTACATCGTCGGCGATGCATTCGTGGTATTCGAGGGCGCCATGATCGCGCCAGACCTTGCCCGCGAGGCGCGCCATGCGGACATACTTCTTCGTGTTGCGCTTGGGGATGGGAAGAACGAATCCGTCTACATAGGCCATGACCATCTCCTCTGTCGTGAACGTGGGTTGGGCAATTCAAAAGCGGCCAGGTTCCCTGTTGTGCAGTGCGCGGGTTCCGCACCTCAAGGACGTGCGAGAAGACTCATCGCCTACACCATCGGGGTCACAGAGCGAGGCGTACGCTTTCGCGGCGTTCCACCGTTGCGCCGATCCCGACTAGCAGCCACACTTCGGCGCCTCTTCCAAAACGAGAACAACAATGAAGCGTCTGCTCCGGTGGGTCGGCATCGCCTTGGGAAGCCTGGTTGTGCTGGCGATCATCGCGTACGCGGTGGTGTATGGTGTCTCCGAGCACCGCCTGCGACACACCTACGAGATCCCCGCAGTTTCGATATCGATCCCGACGGATCCCGAATCAATCACCGAGGGGCGGCGGCTGGCCACGATTCACGAATGCTTCTCGGGATGCCACGGCAAGGAGGCCGAAGGGGCCGTCCTGTTCGACCAGCCGATCATCGCGCATGTCGTGGCACCGAATCTGACGGCTGCGGTCCGCAAGTACAGCGACGCGGAGCTCGCCGTCGCGATCAGGCATGGTCTGCGGCCCGATGGTCACAGCATGGTGGTCATGCCGTCAGAAGGTTTCATTCTGCTCACGGACGAGGATCTGGGCCGCATCATCGCGTTTCTGAAGAGCTTGCCAGCGGTCGAGGGGCCGGGCCCAGGTTCCTCGTTCGGTCCCGCGGGGCGCCTCGGCTTTGCCATCGGCAAGTTCAAGCCGGTGGCGCAGCTCATCGCTGATACCGTGCCGCCGCCCGAAGCAACGACCGAGCAAGCCGTCCACGGACGGTACCTTGCGCGCACCACTTGTGTTCAGTGCCACGGGACCAGCCTGCGCGGGGACTCCAATCCAGATTTCACCAGTCCGGATCTGCAGGTCGTGGCTGCCTATTCTCCGGAAGCGTTCACTCAGCTGCTACGAACGGGCGTTGCGATCGGCGGGAGAAAACTTGGCGTGATGGGCGCTGTGGCGCAGAGCAATCTGTCCCAGCTCACCGATCCGGAGATTGCCGCCCTGTACAGCTATCTGCATGCTCTACCGGACGCTGTTCACAACTGATTTCAGATTAGTCGAGGCGGCACGAAGCTGTCGATTTTGAGTTCGTCTCGACCGGCGGGGCAACCCTGGCTTTCGGAAAGTTCCTGATGGCGCTTCGAGCAGACCCGGGCGATCATAGGGCAGACGGAATCGAGCATGAAACCCATACCGCAGATAGTCGCGTTCATGACGCCATTTCCCTATTCGATCGACATCGATGCCCCGCTGTCGCAAGCGCGAGTGTTCATGCAGCGTCGCCGCATTCGCCACCTGCCAGTGACGTCGCAGGAAGCGATCGTGGGAATGCTCACCGATCGTGACATCAAGCTGGTGCTGGGTCCGGACTTTGCCTACCCGCCCGAGAAGGAGCTCAAGGTCAGCGACGTGTGTGTGAAGGACCCCTACATCGTGCCTGCCTCGACGCCGGTCGCGGCCGTAGCGGACGAGATGGCAGAGCGACACATTGGTTCTGCAATCATCACGAAGAATGGAAAACTGGTAGGCGTGTTCACGTCCACCGATGCCTGCCGAGCTCTCGCGCAGCTGCTCAAGCCCCCGAGTAAGAGGCCACCGTCAGTCAGGCTGAAGAAGGCCACTCGCGCCAGTTGATCGGTCAAGCCCGCAGCCACCCGGTCCCCAGCGAGACTCGCAAGCGGCAAGTACGTAGGGACTTGTACGAATGGTCGGCGCGTCGCGGATCCGTCATCATTTTTCTGCGGCCGGGGGTCCGGCCGCCGAAGGATGCAGTGCCACGGGACCAGCCTGCGCGGGGACTCCAATCCAGATTTCACCAGTCCGGATCTGCAGGTCGTCGCTGCCTATTCTCCGGAAGCCTTCAACCAGCTGCTACGGACGGGCGTTGCAATCGGCGGGAGAAAACTCGGCGTGATGGGCGCGGCAATCTGTCGCAGCTTACTGATGCGGAGATTGCCGCCCCGTACAGCTATCTGCACGCTCTGCCGGACGCCGCTCGCAACTGAGTTGCACCCACTGTCTGGATGCTTCGTGAGACGGTGAACTAGGTCTCGCGTTTGGAGAGCGCATGCTCGATGCGTCTGTCGGGCACAACCCAGATTATGGCAGCGAGGGCATAGAGTCCTTGCGCTACCCACGGAAGCCAGGCTGTTGATGCGATGCCCGCCAGATAGATCAGTGGCGACAGCTTACCCTTCCAATCCCGCCCGACTGCGGCGCCAAGCACGGAGCCGGCGCCCTCAGCCGCAATGATGGCCTGCTGAAGCAACCAATAGGCGATGGCAGCACCCAGGAGGATCACTCCGTAAAGCGCGGATGGCAGTGGGGAGCGGGGGCTCTCACCCATCCAATGCGTAGCAAACGGCAGCAACGATAACCAGAAGAGAAGGTGCAGATTCGCCCACAGCACCCGCCCCGATACCTTCTGGCAGGCAAGCAGCATGTGGTGATGGTTGTTCCAGTAGATGCCCACATAGATAAAGCTGAGCACATAGCTGAGCAGGACCGGTAGTAATGGCCTCAGCGCGGCGATTGAATCGCCCTGAGGCACTCGGAACTCCAGCACCATGATGGTGATGATGATCGCGAGTACGCCGTCACTGAATGCCTCGAGACGATTTTTCCCCATAAGCCCCCGCTCGCAGCCGCACTCTCACCGCAGCGCTTGCACTACCGGGTGCGCGGAGCAGCAGGTCTGGGCGACGAGATTGAAGAGCCAGCCCGGAACCACGCCGAGCACCAGCACTGCGAGCCCGTTGAGACTCAGCATGAAGCGCATCGAGCGATCGGCCTCGATCGGGCTCATGTCCTGCGGATCGTCGAAGTACATCAGCTTCACGATGCGAATGTAGTAGAAGGCGCCGATCACGGAGAAGAACACCGCGACCGCAGCGAGCCACGCCATTCCCTGGTCCAGCACCGCGAGGATCACGTAGAACTTCGCGAAGAAGCCGATGAAGGGCGGCACGCCGGCGGTCGAGAACATCAGCATCAGCATCACCGCGGCAAACCACGGACTGCGCTGGGCAAGGCCCTTGAAGTCATCGAGCTGATCCGCCTCGAAACCCTGACGACTCAAGAGCAGGATCATGCCGAAAGAACCGAGCGCCATGATCACGTACGAAAGCGTGTAGAACATGGCCGCCTGGTAGCCCTGCTGCGTGCCGGCAAGGATGCCGAGCAGGATGAAGCCGACGTGCGAGATGGTCGAGTACGCCAGCATGCGCTTCAGATTGGTCTGCGCGATCGCGACCACGTTGCCCAGCGCCATCGACAGCACCGAAAGAATAGTGAGCATGTCCGACCAGGCCGAGCCCGTCGCGGCCAGGCCCTCCGCAAGAACGCGGATTGCGAAGGCGAATGAGGCGATCTTGGGCGCTGACCCCAGGAACAGCGTCACCGAGGTCGGCGCGCCGTGGTACACATCCGGAATCCACATGTGGAATGGAACGGCACCGAACTTGAAGGCGACGCCGACCACGATGAAGGCGACTCCGAACAAGAGCCCGACATCACTCGCGTCGCTTTCCGTAAGCGTGCGCGCCACATCGTCGAGCGCGAAGGTTCCCGTCACGCCGTAGATGATCGAAATGCCGTAGAGGAGCGTTCCCGACGCGATCGCGCCCAGCACGAAGTACTTCATCGCGGCTTCCGCCGACACTCCGGACTCGCGGTTGAAGGCCACCATCGCGTACAGCGCCAGGGCCTGCAGTTCCACTCCCAGGTAAATGGTCAGGAGGCTATTGCCCGAGATGATCACCATGATGCCGAGCATCGCGAGGAGCGACAGCACGTAGTACTCGCCGCGGAAGAGCTCACGCTTGGTGAGATAGCCGCGCGCATAGAGGAGCGCAACGCCGACGACCAGATAAAGGAAGAGTTTCAGCACGTCGCCCATCGGGTCGGCGACAAACATGCCGTTGAAGGTCGTGACCCGCTCGCTCACGCCCGAGACATAGGTCGTGATGAGTGCTGCGCCGGCGAGAGTCGCGAGGGTGAGCGTCGCCGTGACCCAGCGCTGCGCGTCGCTCAGGAACAGGTCGATGAGCAGGATCAGGCACGCCGCCAGCAGGACGAACAGCTCGGCGTAAGCGGGGACCAGGTTGATTGCCGTGAAATCCATACGTCAGATTCCGAGCTTCGACGTCGTGATCTGTTCGACCAGGTGCTCGACCGTGCCGTGCATGCTGTCGAGCAGTGGCGCCGGCCAAACCCCCAGGAGCAGCACCGCGACCGCGAGCACGCCAAGGACGATGAACTCGCGCGCGTTCAGATCCTTGAGAGACGCGACGCCCTCGTTGGCAATTGGCCCAAAGATCACGCGCTTGACGAGCCACAAGGTATAAGAGGCGCCCAGTACCAGGGTCGTGCCAGCGAGTACTGCATACCAGATGTTGGCCTTGAAGCTCGCGATGATCACGAGAAACTCTCCCACGAAGCCCGAAGTCGCCGGCAATCCTGAGTTCGCCAGCGCGAACAACACCATGAGTGCTGCGAACTTCGGCATGGTATTGATCACCCCCCCGTAGGCACTGATTTCGCGGCTGTGCAAGCGGTCGTACATGACGCCGACGCAGAGGAACAGCGCGCCCGAGATCAGCCCGTGAGAAATCATCTGCACCATCGCGCCATCGATGCCCATGGCAGCGCCGTTGAGCACGCCGGTATTCGCATAGATGTCGAAGGCGATGAAGGAACCGAGCGTCACGAAGCCCATGTGCGCGATCGACGAATAGGCGATCAGCTTCTTCATGTCCTGCTGCACGAGGGCGACGAAGCCGATGTACACGACTGCTACCAGTGACAGAGTGATCATCAGCCAGTCGAGTTCGCGGCTCGCATCCGGTGTGATCGGCAGGCTGAAACGCAGGAAGCCGTATCCGCCCATCTTCAACATGATTGCGGCCAGGATGACGGAGCCCCCGGTCGGGGCTTCAACGTGCGCATCCGGCAGCCAGGTATGCACGGGCACCATCGGCACCTTCACCGCGAACGCCAGCAGGAAGGCGAAGAAGATAAGGAGTTGGGCCGTCAAACCGAGGGGCTGGGCCTGGAAGGCGGCGATTTCGTAGCTACCGCTCTGCAGGTAGAGATAGATCAATGCGACCAGCATGAATACGGAGCCGAGGAACGTGTACAGGAAGAACTTGATGGTCGCGTACACCCGGCGCGGCCCGCCCCACACGCCGATGATGATGAACATCGGGATCAGCATCGCTTCCCAGAACACATAGAAGAGGAGTGCGTCCTGGGCCGCGAAGACCCCGTTCATCAGCCCCTCCATGATCAGGAACGAGGCGAAGTACTGCGCCACACGCTTCTCGATGACCGTCCAGCCCGCGATCACCACCAGCGCGGTCATGAAGGATGTCAAAACGATCAGCGGCATCGATATGCCATCGACGCCGAGGTAGTAATCGGAATGAAAGGCCGTGATCCACGGGAAGCGTTCGGGGAACTGGGGGGCGGCGCTCGCACCGTCGAAGCCCGTGTAGAGCGGGCCGCACGCGATGAGCGTCAGCAGGGATGCGACGAGCGCGATCCAGCGCCCGAGCGGCGCCCTGCCCTCACCGAGAATGAGGATCAGCAGCCCCGCCGCGATCGGCAGCCAGATCAGAAGGCTCAGCAGCCCCATACCGCTCGGCATGATTCTCCTTTTCTTATCGAGTCAGCAGCCAGGCAAGCAGCGCCGACAGGCCGATGATCATTGCGAACGCGTAGTGATACAGGTACCCCGACTGCACATGCCGCAGGACGGAGGCCACGACGCCAATACCGCGCGCCGAGCCATTGACGGCGACGCCATCGATCAGGATCTCGTCGCCAACCTTCCAGAACAGCCGCCCGATCCCGCGGGCGAGCGGCGCGATCACGTTCTCGTTGAACCAGTCGAAGTAGTACTTGTTGGCCAGCAGCACGTAGAGCGCCTGCAGGCGACGCTGTACCGCATCCGCCCACGACGGGATTGCGGAGGAAGAACAGGTACGCGGTGAAAACCCCGGCAGCCGCCAGCCAGAAAGGAGCCGACTGGAATGCCTGCAGTCGCGAAGCTTGCCGGCCCGTGGAATTCATGCGCCAGCTCGCCAATCACGTTGTTCTGCTCGAGGACAAAGATCGCCTTGCCGAAGTAGTCCCCGAAGAGGACCGGCGAGACGGTGTAGTACCCGATGATCACCGATGGGATCGCGAGCATGATGAGCGGCAGCGTGACGACCCATGGGCTTTCGTGCGGCTTGTGATCGTGGCCGCCGTGCGAGTCATGGTGCGCGTCATGTCCGTGGCCGCCCTCCCCCGCATGCGCGAACCGCTCAGGCCCGTGAAACGTCAGGAAGATCATGCGGAAGGTGTAGAGCGCGGTGACGAAGACGCCGAGCAGCACGCACCAGTACGCGTAGTGGGCACCCCAGCGGTGCGACTCGTGCACGGCCTCGATGATCGCGTCCTTGGAATAAAACCCCGCGAAGAACGGCGTACCGATGAGCGCGAGCGCACCGATCCAGGAGGTGATGGCGGTGATCTTCATGTACTTGTAAAGCCCGCCCATCTTGCGCATGTCCTGCTCGTGATGTAGCGCAATGATCACGGAGCCCGCTGCGAGGAAGAGGAGCGCCTTGAAGAACGCATGCGTCATCAGGTGGAAGATGCCGGCGCCGTAAGCCGACGCACCGAGCGCCACCGTCATGTAGCCGAGTTGCGAAAGAGTCGAGTAAGCGATGACGCGCTTGATATCGTTGTTCACGATGCCGAGCAGCCCCATGAAGAACGCCGTGGTCGCACCGACCACCAGCACGAAGCTGAGGGCGGTCTCCGAGTACTCGAACAGTGGCGACATGCGCGCCACCATGAAAATGCCCGCCGTCACCATGGTCGCCGCGTGGATCAGCGCCGAGATGGGCGTCGGACCTTCCATCGAGTCGGGTAACCACACGTGCAAGGGCATCTGCGCTGACTTGCCCATCGCGCCGATGAAGAGACAAATGCAGATCAGCGTCATCGCCGACCAGGTGTGATTCTGAGCGACCTGCAGACTCTCAGTCGCGATCTGCGGTGCCTGCGCAAAGACGGTCTGGTAGTCGAGCGAGTTGGTGAAATAGACGACCGCCGCGATCCCGATGATGAAACCGAAGTCCCCGATGCGGTTGACGATGAAGGCCTTGAGGTTCGCAAAGATCGCACTTGGGCGCGTGTACCAGAAACCGATCAGGAGGTAGGAGACGACGCCAACCGCTTCCCAGCCAAAGAACAGCTGCAGGAAGTTGTTCGACATCACCAGCATCAGCATCGAGAACGTGAACAGCGAGATGTAGCTGAAGAAGCGCTGATAGCCGTCGTCATCCGCCATGTAGCCGATGGTGTAGACGTGCACGCAGAACGACACGAAGGTCACGACCACCATCATCAGCGCCGTGAGCCGGTCGATGAGGAACCCGACCTGCGCGGTGATTCCGTCACTCACCAGCCAGGTGTAGACCGGCGCGTTGTAGGTCGGCACGCCATCCACCAGGATCTGCTTCAGCACGATGCACGACAGGACGAAAGAGACGCCCACCGCGCCGATCGTCACCGTGTGCGCGCCCACCCGGCCGATGATGTGACCGAAAAGGCCGGCGATGATCGCTGCCCCGAGCGGCAGCAGCACAATGGCGAGCAGGATGTCGGGGTTCATGCCGTCAGCCCTGCATCGTGTTGAGGTCTTCGACGTTGATGCTGCGCCGCTCGCGGAACAGGACGACGAGAATGGCGAGCCCAATCGCCGATTCGGCCGCCGCGACGGTGAGGATGAAGAACACGAACACCTGCCCGTCGATGTTGCCGAGGAAGCGCGAGAACGCGATGAAGTTGAAATTGACCGCGAGCAGCATCAGCTCGATGCACATGAGGAGCAGGATCACGTTCTTGCGGTTGAGGAAGATGCCGGCAACGCTCAGCGCGAACAGGATCGCCGACAGTGTCAGCACATGCGCCAGCGTGATCACGGCGATTTCTCCGACTCGACCTTGACGATGCGCACGCGATCCTCGCGTCGGACGGCAACCTGTCGCGAGATGTTCTGCACCTTCTGCCCCGTGCGACGCCGCATCGTGAGCGCAATGGCCGCGATAATAGCGACCAGCAGGATCACCGCAGCGATCTCGAATGGATACACGTACTTGGTGTACAGGATGGCGCCGAGGGCTTTGGTGTTGCTGTAGTCAACGGGCATCGGCGGACTGCCCGTAATCGCCTGCTGTCCGAGGCGCTTGACCCAGATGACGTTGACGAGCTCCGTCACCATGAGGATGGCGATCAGCGCCGCCGAGCGGTGCGTAGCGCGTGAATCCCTTGCGCAACTCCTCGACGTTCACGTCGAGCATCATCACCACGAACAGGAACAGCACCATCACCGCACCGACATAGACCAGCACCAGCACGATCGCGAGGAACTCCGCTTCGAGGAGCAGCCAGATCGCGGCGCTGGTAAAAAACGCCAGCACGAGAAATAAGGCCGAGTGCACCTGATTGCGCGCGGTGATCACTCCGAGCCCCGAGACGACCAGCACCGCGGCGAAGGCGTAGAAGAGAATCTCTACGAACACTCGGGTCCCCTTCCCTCTCCGTTACTTGTACTTTGCATCGGCGGCCTTGTCCGCAGCGATCATGGCCTCGTAGCGCTCGCCCACCGCGAGCAGCTTGTCCTTGGTCATGATGTTCTCGCCGCGATTCTCCATGTGGTACTCGTGGATGCGCGTCTCGACGATCGCATCGACCGGACAGGCCTCTTCGCAGAATCCGCAGTAGATGCACTTGAAGAGGTCGATGTCATAGCGCGTCGTACGGCGCGTGCCATCCGGACCGACGTCGGACTCGATCGTGATCGCGAGCGCCGGGCATACCGCTTCGCACAGCTTGCAGGCGATGCAGCGTTCCTCGCCGTTCGGATAGCGACGCAGGGCGTGAAGCCCACGGAAGCGCACCGATTGCGGTGTCTTCTCTTCCGGATATTGAACCGTGATCTTCTTGCGGAAGAAGTGCCGCAGCGTGACGCTCAGGCCCAGGAGCAGCTCCCAGAGCGTCAATGTCTTCACCCAATTGCGTACTGATGCCATCGTTGCTACTTCGCCCACGGTCCGACCGCAAAGTACGCCATGACACCTTCCACCGCGATCCAGACGAGTGTCACGGGAATGAGCGCCTTCCAGCCCAGGCGCATGATCTGGTCGTAGCGATAGCGTGGGAACGTCGCCCGTAGCCACAGATATACAAAAATGAAGAATGCGATCTTGAGCGCGAGCCAGAAGAAGCTCGGCTGTGCGAGGACAGTTGTCGGCGGGCAGGTACCCATCGAAGAACGACAGCCAGCCACCGAAGAAGAAAATCGACGTGAGCGCCGAGATGAGGAACATGTTGGCGTATTCGGGCAGGACGAACAGGGTCGCGAATGCAGTGCCCGAATATTCGACGTGAAAGCCCGCGACGATTTCCGACTCACCCTCCGCCACATCGAACGGCGCGCGGTTGGTCTCTGCGACGCCGGAAATGAAGTAGACCAGGAACAGTGGAAACAGCCAGAACCAGTTCCAGGCCAGGACTCTGCCTTCCTGAGCATGGATGATCGTGCCGAGATTGAGACTGCCGGCCACCATCAGCACGCCTACGAGCGCGAACCCCATCGCGATCTCGTACGCCACCATCTGCGCGGCCGAACGCATCGCGCCGAGAAACGCGTACTTCGAGTTGGTGGCCCAGCCCGCGATGATGATGCCGTACACGCTGGTCGAGGTGAGCGCCAGGATATAAAGGAGTCCGGCGTCGATGTTGGAGAACACGAAATCCGGGGAGAACGGCACCACGGCCCAGGCCGCGATGGCCGCCGCGATCGAAATCAGCGGCGCGAGCAGGAACAGAAAGCGCGCGGCGTTCGTCGGGAGAATGATCTCCTTCAGGATCAGCTTGATGACGTCGGCAAAGGGTTGCAGGAGCCCGAACGGTCCGACGCGATTCGGGCCGATGCGTACCTGCATGTAGCCGATCACCTTGCGTTCCACGTAGGTGAGCATCGCGACGCACAGCACGAGCGCGATCACGACCGCAATCGCGAGCACCGACGTGACGATCGTTTCACGCACCAGGTCGGGGATCGCAAGCCAGTTCCTTTCAAACCAATCGAGCATCTTCGTTTCGTCCGCTCCGATTCGCGGCTAGCTGGAGGCTGTCTGCAGCGCTTCACGCGTGCGCTGCAGGGCCGGAGCCCGGCGCACGATGGCATCGATGGCATACATTGGCACATCGATCGGTGCACCCGCCGGCCGTGAACCGTTGAGCGTGTGCCGCGCGGTGTATGAATTATCGGGTGTCACTTCGCCAATCGCGCTCTTCAGCTCATCGCGTATCGCTTCTGAGCTCGTGTAGTCGAAGCCTGCGAGATCCAGCAAATTGCCGAGAACGCGCAGCACCTTCCATCCCGGGCGACATTCACCGACCGGCTTCACGGCGCCCGCGAAACTCTGCCAGCGACCCTCGAGGTTGACGTAGGTGCCGGAGGTCTCCGCAAACGTCCCGATGGGCAGCAGGATGGACGCGTTGCTGCCTGCCGCTTCGCTCATGTAAGGCGTCAGCGCGATCACGCATTCCGCTCCGCGCAGCGCTTGTGCCGCACGCTCGACGCTAAGGTCCTTATCGATATCGATTCCGCCCAGCAACACATAAGCCTTCAGCGGCTTCTCCAGCATCTGGCGCGTGCTGAGGCCGGCGGCCGAGACAGCCTTGCCACCCGCGTCCCGATGCGGAAGCGCCCCGGCCAGATGCGCACCGGCGGCGTTGGATCCTTCCGCGAGATAACCCAGCTTCGCACCGCTCAGCTCCGCAAGCGCCGCCGCAAGCTGACGCAGGTCTGCAAATGCGGGATGGCGCAGGGCGAGCGCGCCCAACCAGATCGCGCGACGCTCTCCGCTGAGCAGGGAGTCTGCAATCGAGCGATGCTCGTCAGTGACGCTGGCAGCGTTGGCAGTCGCTTCCACGTTTGCAGGCAGACTCTTGCCGAGCCTGCTTCGCGATCGCCGCGACGATTGCTGCCAGCGCATCGACCATCTGCGCGTCGTCGGCAACTACGTAAGCTGCGACTGGAAACAGGTAGTCGAAGCGGCGCGGATTGAGGAATGAGATCCGCGCCCCGCCCTTTACGGCGGCCTTGCGAATGCGGTGTGCGAGGAGCGGTACTTCGCGGCGCAGGTTGCTGCCGATGATGAGCGCGCTCTGCAGCTGCTCGACCTCAGGGATGGCCACGCCGAGCGACGGAAATATCGGGTCGGACGCCTGATCGCGAAAATCCTGCTGACGCAAACGGTGGTCGATGTTGTTCGAGCCGAGACCGCGCATCAGGCGCTGCAGGAGATAGAGCTCCTCGACCGTGCAGGAGGGCGAGGCCAGCGCGCCGATCGACTCTGCGCCGTGCCGCGAGGCAATGTCCTTGAGGGCGAGGCTCGCCTGTTCGAGGGCGCCTTCCCAGTCGATCGGCTGCCATTCGCCGTCGCGGCGGATCATTGGCTGCGTCAGGCGGTCTTCGGCGTAGATGCCTTCGTAGCTGAAGCGGTCCCGATCCGAGATCCAGGTCTCGTTGATCGCTTCGTTGTGTCGCGGCACTACGCGCATCAGGCGGCCGCGCAGTGAATGTCCAAACAGATTCGAGCCGACGCCGTCGTGAGGAGAAATCAAGGCGTGTTGAGTCATCTCCCAGGCACGTGCGCGATATCGGAACGGCTTGTTGTTGAGCGCGCCGACCGGGCAGAGATCGATGATGTTGCCGGAAAGCTCGTGATCGACGCTGTGCTCGATGTAGGTGCCGATCTCCATCCACTCGCCTCGCCCGGTAGTGCCGAGCTCCTGGATGCCGGCGATTTCCTGGCCGAAGCGCACGCACCGGGTGCAATGAATGCAGCGGGTCATGTCAGTGGAGACGAGCGGGCCGATGTTCTTGTCTTTCACCACCCGCTTGCGCTCGTTGAAGCGGGAAATGTCGCGGCCAAAGCCCATCGCGAGGTCCTGCAGCTCGCATTCGCCGCCCTGATCGCAGATCGGGCAATCGAGCGGATGATTGATCAGCAGGAACTCCATCGTCGCCTTCTGCGCAGCAATCGCGCGCGGCGACTTGGTGAAGACCTTCATGCCTTCCATGACCGGCGTGGCGCATGCCGGCTGCGGCTTCGGGGCCTTCTCCACCTCGACCAGGCACATGCGGCAATTGGCGGCGACCGACAGCTTCTCGTGATAGCAGAAGCGCGGGATATACACACCGACCGGATCGGTGACCTGCATGATCATCGCGCCCTTCTTCGCCTTGAGCGCGACGCCGTCGACTTCGATGTTGACCAGGTCGTCGCTCATGCCGCGGCCTTCTGGTCATCGACGATGCTGCGACCGCCGTTCTCGATCATGTATGCGAACTCGTCGCGGAAATGCTTCATGAAGCTCTGCACCGGCCACGCCGCAGCGTCGCCGAGTGCGCAAATCGTGTGCCCCTCGATCCGGTTGGCGACGTCGACGAGCAGATCGAGATCCGACTGGTGGCCCTCGCCGGCGAGAATCCGCTTCAACATGCGATTCAGCCAGCCGGTGCCTTCGCGGCAGGGCGTGCACTGACCACAGGATTCGGACATGAAGAAGCGCGAGATTCGCTCGAGCACCCGGACCATGCAGGTGGTCTCGTCCATCACGATGACCGCGGCCGATCCGATGGCCGAGCCCGATTTCTTCAGGCTGTCGTAGTCCATGTTGGTTTCGAGCATGATCTCGCCGCGCACCACCGGCACCGATGCGCCGCCCGGAATGACTGCCTTGAGGCGCCGGCCCTTGCGCATACCGCCCGCGAGCGCCAGCAGTTCCTTGAATGGAATGCCGAGTGGAACCTCGAAGTTGCCCGGTCGCTCGACGTGGCCGGACACCGAGAAGATCACCGTGCCGCCGGAGTTCGCAGGACCAATCGATGCAAACCACTGCGGGCCCTTGCGCAGAATGGTCGGCACGGATGCATAGCTCTGGGTGTTGTTGATCGTGGTCGGTGCGCCGTACAGGCCGAACGCAGCCGGGAACGGCGGCTTGAAGCGCGGCTTGCCCTGCTTGCCTTCGAGCGAATCGAGCAGCGCCGTTTCCTCACCGCAGATATAGGCGCCTGCGCCGATGAAGGTGTAGAGATCGAAGTCGATGCCCGAGCCCTGGATGTTCTTGCCGAGCAGGCCCGCGGCGTAGGCCTCTTCGAGCGCAGCCTCGAAGCGCGGCACGGGTTCGGCGAGAAATTCGCCGCGAATGTAGTTGTAGCCGACGGTCGCGCCCATCGCGTAGCCGCCGATTGCCATGCCCTCGATCAGCGAGTGCGGGTTGTAGCGCAGGATGTCGCGATCGTGGCAGGTGCCGGGTTCGCTTTCGTCCGAGTTGCACACCGCGTACTTCTGCATCGGCGCGTTGCGCGGCATGAAGCTCCACTTCACCCCGGTCGGGAAGGCCGCACCGCCACGACCGCGCAGGCCCGAAGCCTTCACGGCATCGATGATCTGCTCGCGCGGCGTCTTCTCGGCGAGGATCTTCTTCCATGCCTCGTAGCCGCCGATCTTCTGATAGGTCGCGAGCTTCCACGACTCCGGATGCTGGAGCGGTTCGAAACAGACCAGGTTCTGCTCGTAGCTCATTTCAGCGCATCCAGGATCTCATCGACTTTCGCCGGGGTGAGATTCTCGTGATAGACGTGATCGACCATCATCATCGGCGCGCCCACGCAGGCCGCGAGGCACTCCTCTTCTTTCTTGAGGTAGATCCGGCCGTCCGGGGTGCTCTCCCCGGTCTTGATGCCGAGCTTCTTCTCGACGTGCGCGACGATGTCATCCGCGCCGCACAGCATGCAGGAGATGTTGGTGCACACCGAGACGTGATGGCGCCCACAGGGCCGGGTCTCGAACATCGAGTAAAACGTCGCGACCTCGTACACCTGGATCGGCGGCAGCTGCAGGTACGCTGCGACCGCATCCATCAGCTCCGCGGTGAGGTAGCCGCCATTCTCGTGCTGGGCGGCGCGCAGCGCCGAAAGCACGGCGGAGCGCTGCCGTCCCGGGGGGAATTTCTTCACCCAGTGATCGATCTCTTCCCGCACGTGTGGCGAGAGCGTCGTCGGGCTTGTGGTTTCGTTCGCCATCAGCGATCGATTTCTCCGAAAACGATGTCCTGCGTGCCGATCACGGCCACGACATCCGCGAGCATGTGGCCACGAATCATTTCATCCAGGCTCGCAAGATGCGCAAATCCGGGCGCGCGGACCTTGAGTCGATACGGCTTGTTGGCGCCGTCTGATACGAGGTACACGCCGAGCTCGCCTTTCGGCGCCTCGACTGCGGCGTACGCTTCGCCCTCAGGAACGCTGTATCCCTCGGTAAAGAGCTTGAAGTGATGGATCAGCGATTCCATGTCGCTCTTCATCTGCTCGCGCGAGGGCGGCGTGACCTTGTGATCCTCGATCATGGTCGGGCCAGGATTCGCGCGCAGCCAGTCGATGCACTGCTTGACGATGTTGTTCGACTGTCGAAACTCCTCGATGCGCACCAGGTATCGGTCGTAGCAGTCGCCATTCACGCCCACCGGAATGTCGAAGTTCATGTGCTCGTACACTTCGTAGGGCTGCTTCTTGCGCAGGTCCCACACGATTCCCGATCCGCGCAGCATCGGTCCGGAGAAGCCGAGCTGCATGGCTCGCTCCGGCGAGACCACGCCGATGTTGACGGTGCGCTGCTTCCAGATGCGGTTGTCGGTGAGGAGTGTTTCGTACTCATCGACACATTTCGGGAAACGCCGCGTGAAGTCTTCGAGGAAGTCGAGGAGCGAGCCCGAGCGACGTTCGTTGAGCTTGTCGACGTCTTTCTGCGAGCGCCACTTGGACGGCTGGTATTGCGGCATCTGCTCCGGCAGATCCCGATACACCCCGCCCGGCCGATAGTACGTCGCGTGCATGCGCGTACCGGACACCGCCTCGTAGCAGTCCATCAGGTCTTCGCGTTCGCGGAAGCAATACAGGAATACGGTGAGCGCGCCGATATCGAGCGCGTGCGAGCCGAGCCACATGAGGTGATTGAGGATGCGCGTGACCTCGTCGAACATCACCCGGATGTACTTGGCCCGCAACGTCGGCTCGATGCCGAGCAGGCGCTCGATCGCCATCACGTACGCGTGCTCGTTGCACATCATCGAGACGTAATCGAGCCGGTCCATGTAGCCGATCGTCTGGTTGAACGGCTTGCTCTCGGCGAGCTTCTCGGTGCGCCCGATGCAGGAGCCCGATGTGCGGATCGGCCTTTTGAATGACTTCGCCATCCATTTCGAGCACCAGCCTGAGCACGCCGTGGGCGGCGGGATGCTGCGGGCCGAAGTTGAGGGTGAAGTTGCGGATGTCAGCCATTGGGCTTCGCGTCCTTGAGAGCCGGCTGGTAGCGGTTGTCCTCCCGAATCACTTTGGGCACCAGCGTGCGCGGTTCGATCGTCACCGGCTGATACACGACGCGGCGCTTCTCCGGGTCGTAGCGCACCTCGACGTTGCCGATCAGCGGAAAGTCCTTGCGGAACGGATGACCGATGAAGCCGTAGTCGGTCAACAGGCGGCGCAGATCCGGATGGCCGCGGAACAGGATGCCGTAGAGGTCGAACGCCTCGCGCTCAAACCAGTCGGCGGAAGACCAGATCGAGATCACCGAATCGACTATCGGCTGCGAGTCGTCGGGGCAGAACACCCGCATGCGCACGCGCACGTTGTGCGTGATCGAGAGCAGATGGTAGACCACGGCGAATCGCAATCCGGGCCGCGCCTTTTCGACTTCGCCTTCGCGAATCACGCCGCGGCTGAACCCCGAATCCGTGGCGTCCACTGTCTTCCACTCATCGCGCCCGTATTCGAGGTAATCGACGCCACACACGTCCATCAGCATTTCGAACCTGAGCTCCGGATCATCGCGGAGCACCCCGGCGACCTCCAGCAGGTCCGGAGCATCGACCTCGATCGTGATCTCGTGAGGGTTCGACGACATCCGCTGAGCACGACCGTTCAGGCGCGCGTCAAGGCGGGCGGCGAGAGCCTCGAGGCGTTCACTCATATTGATCTGCTACCGGGCGATCGTATTGGTGCGGCGGATCTTCTTCTGCAGCTGGATCACGCCGTACAACAGCGCCTCGGCAGTCGGTGGACAGCCGGGCACGTAAACATCAACGGGAACGATGCGGTCGCAGCCGCGCACTACCGCATAAGAATAATGATAGTAGCCCCCGCCATTGGCGCACGAACCCATCGAGATCACCCAGCGGGGCTCGGACATCTGGTCGTACACCTTGCGCAGCGCCGGCGCCATCTTGTTGACCAGCGTCCCGGCCACGATCATGACGTCGGATTGGCGCGGACTCGGGCGGAAAATCACGCCGAACCGGTCGAGGTCATAGCGCGCCGCACCCGCATGCATCATCTCGACCGCGCAGCACGCAAGCCCGAAGGTCATGGGCCACATCGATCCGGTGCGCGCCCAGTTGATGAGCGAGTCGAGCCCGGTGGTCAGAAAACCTCGTTCTACCGGTGGGGCGCCGGCTGTTTCGGCAGTCAATCCCATTCCAGCGCTCCCTTTTTCCACTCATAAATGAAGCCGACGATCAGCACCGCTAGGAACAGCGCCATTGCAATCAGGCCGAACGCGCCGATGGCAGAGAGGGAGACAGCCCAGGGAAACAGGAACGCGATTTCCAGGTCGAAAATGATGAACAGGATCGCGACCAGGTAATAACGCACATCGAATTTCATGCGCGAGTCTTCGAAGGCCTCGAAGCCGCATTCATATGGGGAAAGCTTTTCAGGGTCCGGCCGGCGCGTGCCGAACAGGAATCCCAGCACCAGCATCACGACGCCGAGACCGCCGCCGACGATGAGAAAAATCAGGATGGGCAGGTATTCGTGCAACATCGACGGGAATTGCGCGCCAAGGTCTTGAAAAACCGGGGCGCATTGTAACAGGCGCGCGGGCGCAAAAAAGCCATCAAACCGCGGGCGGATTGCAGCGCCCCACGGTCGGGATCATCAGGATGGTGCGGATGGTCGGACTCGAACCGACACGGCTTGCGCCGCTAGCCCCTCAAGCTAGTGTGTCTACCAATTCCACCACATCCGCACAGAATCAGGGGACGCGTTACGGCTGCGCAGGCGGCGTTTGTGTGTCCTGCGTCGCCGGCGCTTCAGTCGGCGCGGGAGTCGTCGTCGCCGGAGGTGCGGGCACTTCCGCGGCCGGCGCCTGCTGTGTCGTCCCGGTACGCTCCAGCAGGCTCTTGGGCTGCTCGACACGCCGTCCACCGAGGAATGCGAGCGCGAGGCTCGTAACAAAAAACAGTGTCGCGAGCACTGCTGTCGCTTTCGAAAGCGCGGTAGAAGAGCCGCGTGCGCCGAAACACCGTGCCGGACGCGCCCGAACCGAACCCGGCTCCGGCATCCGCGCCCTTGCCCCTCTGCAGCAGCACGAGCCCGATGATGGCTACTGCCAGAAAGACATGAATGACCAGAATGACCATGTGACCCATGCTACCCATTGCTTGCCTCAACCCTTGAACCTTGGTTTGCAGCCCTTCAGGCGGCCGCGCAGATCTTGCCGAACTCATCGCCCCGCAGGGACGCGCCGCCGACCAGACCGCCGTCGACGTCCGGCATCTCGAATAGTTCCGCCGCGTTGGCTGCCTTGACGCTGCCACCATAAAGGATGCGCAGGTCGGCGGCGATTTTAGCATCCCGTGCCGCGATCCTCCCACGGATGAACGCGTGCACCGCCTGCGCCTGATCCGGGGTCGCGTTCTTGCCGGTGCCGATCGCCCACACCGGCTCGTATGCGATCACTGCATCGGCGAAAGCCGCGATTCCCGCCACCGCCACGACGGCGTCCAGCTGGCGTGCGACGACGGCCTCGGTTTCTGCGCGTTCGCGCTGCTCGAGCGTCTCACCGACGCACAGGATCGGCGTGAGCTTCTGGCCCTGAACCGCCATGAATTTGCGCGCCACCAGCTTGTCATCCTCATGAAACAGTGCGCGCCGTTCCGAATGTCCCACGATCACGTAGCGGCAGCCGACGTCCTTGAGCATCGTCGCCGACACCTCGCCTGTAAACGCGCCGACCGGCTCGGCGCAGACGTTCTGGCCGCCCAGCGCAATATTGCTTTCCTTGAGACGGCGCGCCGCATCCGGCAGGTAGACGAACGGGGGACAAACCGCTACTTCCGCGACCAACTCGGCGCTCTGCTGCTGGATCAGCTCATCCAGGAGCTGCGCCGTTTCGGCACGCGAGCCGTGCATTTTCCAGTTGCCCGCAACCAGTGGCCGACGCATCGCAAATCTCCGGATTCGGTGTAAGGGAGGCCAGGCGGCCTAGGGCAACTCTGCACAGGGCAGCTGCGGCGTTGCACCGCTTGCCAATGGAATCGACCATTGGCTACGCGGTGCGCCTAGCATCTGCACCGTTGGCGACGTAACGCGCTCCATGAAACCTGTGCAGAGTTGCCCTGGAAAAGGCGCGCGATATTAAGCGGCGTCTGGTGTTAAAGCAATGCTAGGGCAACTCTAGGCTGCCGCTGCGTTGCGGACGATCTGGGCGAGGCGCTCGGCATGCAGGCGAATCACCTTCTCATCGCGGCCTTCGAGCATGACCCTGATCACGGGCTCCGTCCCCGAGGCGCGCAGCACCACCCGGCCGTCCTGCTTGAGCTCCGCTTCAATCGCGCGCACTGCTTCGCGGACCACGGCGTTCGCTCCGGGGTCAAAGCGGTTCTTGACCTTGACGTTGAGCAGCACCTGCGGAAAGCGCGACATTCCCGCTGCCAGTTCGGCCAGGCTCTGGCCGGTCTGCTTCATGATGGCGAGCACCTGCAGTGCGCCGATCAATCCGTCACCGGTCGTGGTTTTGTCCAGACACAGCAGGTGGCCTGAGGTTTCACCGCCGAGCATGCCGCCGGTCTCGCGCAGCAGGCCCAGCACATAGCGGTCGCCCACTGGCGCGCGCCGGAACTCGATGCCGAGCTCACGCAGACCAACCTCCAGGCCGAGGTTGCTCATTACTGTACCGACGACCGGCCCGCGCAGTGCCTGCGATTTGGCTCGCGCCCGCGCAATGATATAGAGGAGTTGATCGCCATCGAGGATGCGGCCCAGCTCATCGACCATGACGAGCCGATCACCATCGCCATCGAGTGCGATACCCGCGTTGGCGCGCACACCGGGCACCGTGAGCTGCAAGAGCTCGGGCGCCATCGAACCACAGCCGTCATTGATGTTGCGCCCGTTCGGCGAGCAGCCGATGGGAACGATTTCTGCGCCCAGATCGGCCAACACCCGCGGCGCGACCTTGTATGCCGCCCCGTTCGCGCAGTCGATGACAATCTTGAAACCGGATAAGATCCATGCCCGCGGGGAACGATGCGGCACAGAACTGCTGATAGTGAGTGCGTGACTTGTCGACGCGTGTGGCACGTCCGAGGGCTCTTGATTCGCGCGTCAGTGCCGGCTGCTGGAGCGATTCCTCGATGCGTGCCTCGAGCTCATCACTCAGCTTCGCGCCCGTTGAATCGAAAAACTTGATGCCATTGTCGTCGTAGAGATTGTGCGAGGCGCTGATCACCACGCCGAAATCACACTCGAACCGCTGCGTCATGTAGGCGATGCCTGGCGTCGGCAGCGGCCCGATCAGCATGACGTTGACGCCCGCCGCCACGAACCCAGCTTCGAGCGCCGCTTCGAACATATAGCCCGAAAGACGCGTGTCCTTGCCGATGAGTACGGTGCCACCCTGCGGTGCGAGTACCCGTGCAGCGCCGCTCGCGAGGCGCAGCGCGAAATCCACGGTCATCGGATCGCGGCCCACCTGGCCACGCACTCCATCGGTTCCAAAGTATCTTCGGCTCACTGGGGTCCTCCCCCGATCACGGCGGTGGCGATCTTTACGGCGTCTACCGCCGGCGCTACGTCATGCGCGCGAATGATGCGCGCACCCTTGAGGATTGCAATCGTTGCCAGTGCGATGCTGCCATGCAGGCGCTGGTCCACGGGTCTGCCCGTAATTGTGCCTATCATCGACTTGCGTGACAGCCCCGCCAGCACCGGAACGTCCAGATCGAGAAATCGGTCAAGGTTCGAGAGCAGGGCGAGGTTATGCGGCAGGGCTTTGCCGAAGCCGAAACCGGGGTCGATGACGAGCCGGTCGCGGCCAATTCCTGCAGCCTCGCAGGCGTCGCGGCGCTCGCGCAGGAATTCATGGACCTCGCGCACCACGTCCTGGTAGCGCGGCTCGAATTGCATGGTGCGAGGCTCGCCCTGTATGTGCATCAGGCAAGCCGCCACCTTGGAGGCCGCCACGGCTTCCAGTGCGCCGCGCGTTCGCAGAGCCAGGATGTCATTGATCATTCCGGCGCCAGCATCGATGACTGCCTGCATCACCTGCGGTTTGGTGGTATCGACCGAGATGGGAACGCTGACCTTGTGTGCCAGCGATCGGACCAATGGCAGTACGCGGCGCAATTCTTCGTCGACGTCGACCGGGTTCGAGCCGGGGCGCGTGGACTCACCACCGATGTCGATGATGGCAGCGCCCTCATCGATCATTCGATGGGCGTGCGCGAGTGCCTGGCCGATGTCATGGAAGCGTCCGCCGTCAGAGAACGAATCGGGCGTGACGTTGAGGACGCCCATCACGCACGGGCGGTCCAAATCGAGAGTCTTGTCGCCGCAGGTCAGATGCATAGTGCTCGAGGAGGCGACGCGCTCGCACGTTTCGTTAGAAGCTCTCCTTCTGGCCGAGTGTTCGTCTCCTCAGCCGACACGAACCAAGCATCCCGTGAATGGAAGGCTCATCGTTCGCGCTGCACGGCATCGTACCATCGACAAAATCAAGCAAGAACGGGCTCAGGAACGAACACTCGGCCAGAAGGAGAGCAAAGAAACCGGAGCGCAAGCTTGCGCCTCTTGTTGGTCTCGTGTGATTGGGGCTGGCTCTCAGTGCCCCCGTTCTTCCTTGATTATGCCGATAGCACGTTGAAGTGCAGCGCGAATGCTGTCGCTGGGCAGCCGATGATGTCTCGTTCGTGTCGGGGCGCTGAGAGCCATCCCCAGATCACGCAGACAGGCCGGCATCCGACTCGCGCGATGGAATGGTCAGTGCTGTCCCGCGGCGGGACCGATCGCAGGAGCAGGCTTGTCCTGCGGCTTGCTGGTCGGCACCGGCGTCGAATCGTCCCAGTCCTTGGGCGGCTTCGGCGTGCGGCCGGCCATGATGTCCTTGAGCTGCTCTTCGTCGACGGTTTCGTACTTGATCAGCGCTTCCGCCATCGAATGCAGCGTTTCCAGGCGCGAGGTCAGGATCCCCTTGGCGCGCTGGAAATTGTCGTCGATCACGCGGCGCACTTCCTCGTCGATCGCGTGCGCGGTCACATCCGACACCTGCTTGTGCTGCGTGACACTGCGGCCCAGGAATACCTCGCCGCTTTCCTCGGTGTACGTCAGCGGCCCGAGACGATCGGAAAGGCCCCACTTCGTAACCATGTTGCGCGCGAGCTCCGTCGCCCGCTCGATGTCGTTCGCAGCGCCGGTCGTGACCGATTCGGCGCCGAAAATCAGCTCTTCGGCGATGCGCCCACCGAACAGCGTCGCGATGCGGCTCTCGAGCCGGCGCTTGCTGGTGCTGTAACGATCGCCTTCCGGCAGGAACATCGTTACGCCGAGCGCTCGGCCGCGCGGAATGATGGTGACCTTGTACACCGGATCGTGCTCCGGGACGCTCAGGCCGACGATGGCATGACCAGCCTCGTGGTATGCGGTCATGCGCTTCTCTTCCTCGCTCATGACCATCGAGCGCCGCTCCGCGCCCATCATGATCTTGTCCTTCGCTCGCTCGAACTCTTCCATCGACACCAGGCGCCGGTTGGCGCGCGCAGCGAAGAGCGCGGCTTCATTCACCAGGTTGGCGAGATCCGCACCGGAAAATCCGGGTGTACCGCGCGCAATGATCGAAGGCCTGACGTCATCGGCGAGTGGCACACGGCGCATGTGGACCTTGAGGATCTGTTCGCGTCCGCGCACATCCGGCAACGGCACCACCACCTGGCGATCGAAGCGGCCGGGACGCAACAAAGCGGGGTCCAGCACATCCGGCCGGTTGGTGGCCGCGATGACGATGATCCCTTCGTTGCCTTCGAAGCCATCCATCTCGACCAGCAACTGATTGAGCGTCTGCTCGCGCTCATCATGGCCGCCACCCAGGCCCGCACCGCGGTGCCGGCCGACGGCATCAATCTCGTCGATGAAAATAATGCAAGGAGCGTGCTTCTTGGCTTGCTCGAACATGTCGCGTACGCGCGAAGCGCCGACGCCCACGAACATTTCCACGAAATCGGAGCCCGAGATCGTGAAGAAAGGCACCTTGGCTTCGCCGGCAATCGCGCGGGCAAGCAGGGTCTTGCCGGTGCCCGGCGCGCCCACCATCAGGACGCCTTTGGGAATCTTGCCGCCGAGCTTCTGGAACTTGGCCGGGTCCTTCAGGAAGTCGACGATCTCGACCACCTCTTCCTTGGCCTCTTCGACACCGGCGACATCGGCAAAGGTCACTGATACCTGGTCCTCGCCAAGCAAGCGCGCGCGGCTCTTGCCAAACGACATGGCGCCACGGCCACCCGCCGCGCCCTGCATCTGGCGCATGAAGTAGATAAAGATCGCGACCAGCAGCAGGACAGGGAAGGACGACAGGAATAGCTGAAGCAGGAAATTCGGCTTGTCCGGAGGCGCGCCACGGAAATCGACACCCTCGCGGTCCAGCAGCCCAATCAGCGCGGTGTTTTGCGACTCGGGGTTATAGACGCGGAACTGCGTTCCGTCACTCTTGGTCCCTTCGATGATCTCGCCCTTGATCACTGCGCTCGCGATGTTCTTGGCCTTGACTTGCTGCAGGAACGTCGAGTAGGGCATCTCGCGGCTTTCGCCTGACCGCGGGCTGAAATTGCTGAACACCGTCAGCAACACGACGGCGATGATGACCCAGAGCAGGATGTTCTTCGTCAGGTCGTTCAAGAGTCAGTCCTCGGCATAAGGCGCCAGAATTACTCGGGAAATTCGTCGCGATTCGACCAGTGGATTCGGCAGGCGTTCAAAGAACCTACACCATCCGCCGGCTCCTCGCCAGCAGGTACATCTCGGCGCTGCGCGCACGTGAGGCATCGGGTTTGCGCATCTTCACAGTAGTGAAGTGCCGGCGCGCGGCTTGAACCAATTCCTGGAAACCGGCGCCCTGAAAGACCTTCAGCAGCAGGTCGCCACCGGGCTTCAGAACCTGGGTAGACAGCTGCAGGGCGAGCTCGGCGAGATTCATTGAGCGAGGCTGATCGACTGCATCGATGCCGCTCATGTTTGGGGCCAGGTCGGACATTACAAGGTCGACCGGGCGCCCGCCGAGTGCCGCCAGCAGCCGGTCGAGAAGGGCCTGGTCCTGGAAGTCGCCTTCGATGAACGTCACGCCCGGAATATGGGGCATCGCGAGGATATCGACGGCGAAGATCTCGCCGCGTCCCCGCAGGGCACGCGCCGCAAACTGACTCCAGCCGCCCGGTGCGGCGCCCAGATCTACGATGATCATCCCGGGGCGTAGCAGCTTCTCCGCGCGCTGAATCTGCTCGAGCTTGAAGACAGCCCGCGAACGCCAGCCTTCCCGATGGGCGCGCTTAACGTACGGATCGCTGGCGTGTTCCTGCAACCAGCGACTGCTGCTCTTGCTGCGTTTCACGGCCCGTTCCCGGACCTATTGGTACCTGACGGCGATGATCTCGTATGTGCGCGGGCCAGCGGGCGCCGCAACCTCGACGACATCACCCTGGTTCTTGCCGACCAGCGCACGCGCGATCGGGGAAGTCACCGAGACCAGCCCGCGGCGGATGTCCGCCTCATCTTCGCCGACGATCTGGTAGGCAATTCGCCCACCGTCATCCTGATCCTCGAGATCGACGGTCGCCCCAAACACGATCCGTTGGTTGGCTGGCAACCTGGTCACGTCTATCACTTCGGCGTTCGCGAGCCGGGTCTCGATCTCGTTGATACGTCCCTCGATGAAGCTCTGCTGCTCGCGCGCGGCGTGGTATTCGGCGTTCTCGCTCAGATCTCCATGGGAACGAGCCTCCGCGATCGCCCTGATGATGTTAGGGCGGTCCTCGGCCTTGAGCCGCTTGAGCTCCGCGCGCAGCCGTTCTGCGCCCTGCGAGGTGATGGGTGCGCGCTTCACGCTACGCGCTCCTGGTGCAGGTCCTGCAACCGGTTTACCGCCACCTCGTTCAGGTGATCGAGCGCATCGCAAGTAGCGCGCGCCGCCGCAACGGTCGTGTAATAAGTGACCTTCCGATGCACGGCCTCGCGCCGGATCGAGCGTGATTCGCGGATCGCCTGCTTACCTTCGGTCGTGTTCACGATCAGGTTGATCTCGTCATTCTTGATCATGTCCACGATGTGCGGTCTGCCCTCGCGTACCTTGTTCACGCGCCGGCAAGCGATGCCCGCCGCGCTCAGCGCTTTCTCCGTGCCGTCCGTTGCGATGATCTCGAAGCCCCGTGCCATCAGCAGCTGCGCCAGCTCGATCGCGCCGGGCTTGTCGCGATCGCGCACGCTGATGAGACAGGTCCCGCGCGTCGGCAGCACTACGCCCGAGGCGGCCTGGGCCTTCGCGTACGCTTCGCCAAACGTGCGGCCGGTGCCCATCACTTCGCCAGTCGATTTCATTTCTGGTCCAAGGATCGGATCGGCTTCGGGGAACTTTGAGAACGGGAAGACAGCCTCCTTGACCGAGAAGTACCCCGGCGTCTTGATCTCCAGGACGCCGAGCTCCTTGAGCTTGCGCCCGGCCATCACGCGCGCGGCAACCTTGGCGAGCGGCACTCCCGTTGCCTTGGAGACAAACGGCACGGTTCGCGAGGCTCGCGGGTTCACTTCGAGGATGTAGATGACACCGCTCTGGATTGCAAACTGAATATTCATCAGGCCGACGACGTTGAGCGCTTTGGCCAGCTTCTGGGTCTGCTCCTTCAACTCGAGCTGGGCTTCTGCGCTCAGGCCGTTCGGGGGCAAGGAGCACCCGGAATCGCCCGAGTGAACGCCCGCCTGCTCGATGTGCTCCATGATGCCGCCGATCAGTACATCGTCGCCGTCGCAGATCGCGTCCACATCCACCTCGATGGCGAGATCGAGGAAGCGATCCAGCAACACCGGGCTGTCGTTGGAGACCTTTACAGCGTCGGTCATGTAGACGCGCAGATCTTCCTCGTTGAACACGACTTCCATAGCACGCCCGCCCAGTACATACGAGGGCCGCACCACCAGCGGGAAGCCCACTTCGCGTGCCAGGATCACGGCCTGCTCCTCAGCGCGGGCACTGGCATTGGCCGGCTGCTTCAGTCCCAGGGTCTTTACCAGCTGCTGAAAGCGTTCGCGGTCCTCGGCGATATCGATTGAGTCAGGCGTCGTGCCGATGATTGGAGCGCCGGCCGCAGCCAACGCACGCGACAATTTCAGCGGCGTCTGGCCGCCGTATTGAACAATCACGCCCTCCGGCTTTTCCTTGGCGATGATTTCCATGACGTCCTCAAACGTCAGCGGCTCGAAATACAGGCGATCCGAAGTGTCGTAGTCGGTGGAGACCGTCTCAGGATTGCAGTTGACCATGATGGTCTCGAAGCCGTCTTCGCGCAGCGCCAGCGCGGCATGCACGCAGCAATAGTCGAACTCGATGCCCTGCCCGATGCGATTCGGACCGCCGCCGAGGATCATGATTTTGCGGCGTTCGGTCGGATTCGCCTCGCACTCCTCTTCGTAGGTCGAATACATGTAGGCGGTCGAGGTGGCAAATTCGGCCGCGCAGGTGTCGACCCGTTTGTACACCGGGTGTAGCGCAAACTTGTGGCGGCGCTTGCGGATCACGGCTTCTTCGACGCCGAGCAGATGTGCCAGACGGCGATCAGCAAATCCCTTGCGCTTCAGCGTCCGCAGACGTTTTACATCGAGTGCTTCCAGCCCGCTGGCCTGAACCTTGCGTTCTTCCTCGACCAGGTCCTCGATCTGGCGGAGAAACCACGGATCGACACGCGTGAGTCCGTTCACCTTCTCGAGCGACCAGCCCGCGCGGAAGGCATCCGCAATGAACAACAAGCGGTCCGGGCCGGGCGATGCCAGTTCGTTGGCCAGAACACCAGCCGATTCATCGTTCAGCGGCAGGGTCAGTTGCGGATCCAGTCCATCCCAACCCGTTTCCAGACTACGCAATGCCTTGTGGAGCGATTCCTGGAAAGTGCGCCCAATCGCCATCGCCTCACCCACGGATTTCATCTGCGTCGTCAGACGCCGGTTGGAGCCGGGGAATTTCTCGAACGTGAAGCGTGGAATCTTGGTGACGATGTAATCAATCGTCGGCTCGAACGAGGCAGGTGTCGCGCCGCCAGTGATGTCGTTCTTGAGCTCATCGAGCGTGTACCCGACAGCAAGCTTGGCCGCCACCTTCGCGATCGGAAAGCCGGTAGCCTTCGAAGCGAGTGCCGATGAGCGCGACACTCGCGGGTTCATTTCGATCACCAGGAGCCTGCCGTCCTCCGGGTTGATCGCGAACTGCACGTTGGATCCGCCGGTATCGACACCGATCTTGCGCAACACCGCGATCGCCGCGTTACGCATGCGCTGGTATTCCTTGTCGGTCAGCGTCTGCGCCGGCGCGACCGTGATCGAGTCGCCGGTATGCACGCCCATCGGGTCGAGATTCTCGATCGAGCAGACCACGATGCAGTTGTCCTGGTGGTCGCGCACCACTTCCAGCTCGAACTCCTTCCAGCCGCTGACCGATTCTTCAAGCAGCACCTCGTTGGTGGGCGAAGCATCGAGCCCGCGCGCTACCATCTGCTCGAATTCTTCTCGGTTGTAGGCAATGCCCCCACCGCTTCCGCCCAGCGTGAAGGAGGGTCGAATCACGGTCGGATAGCCAATTTCGGCCTGTACGGCGATCGCTTCCTCCATGCTGTGCGCGATGCGCGCGCGCGGTGTCTCGAGGCCGATTTCGCGCATCGCATCGCGAAACAGCTCGCGATCCTCTGCCATGTCGATCGCTTCGCGCGAAGCCGCGATCAGCTCCACGCCCCACTTTTCCAGCACGCCTTCACGCGCCAGGTCGAGGGCGCAATTGAGCGCAGTTTGTCCGCCCATCGTCGGGAGCAGCGCATCCGGAGTTTCCTTTTCGATGATGCGTGCCACCGTGCGCCAGTTGACGGGCTCGATGTAGATCGCGTCCGCCATCTCGGGATCGGTCATGATCGTGGCGGGATTGGAATTGACGAGGATGACGCGATAGCCCTCCTCACGTAACGCCTTGCACGCCTGGGCGCCTGAATAGTCGAACTCGCACGCCTGGCCGATCACGATCGGACCGGCGCCGATGATCAGGATGCTCTTGATGTCTTGTCGCTTCGGCATGCGGGCTTTACGAAACGGAGGTCACGGTTGCCGATCCGGCAGACACAAGCACTCCACCTTCACGCCGTGAAGGATTGCGATTCTCGTACACCTGTTGCTCCTATTCGGCTGCGCGGCGCTTGCCCTGCTGCCCCTTCTGGGCGCGCTGGATGCTCTGCAAGCGCTTGACCATGAGGTAAAGGAACTGCTCGAACATGGGCTGCATGTCGTGCGGCCCGGGGCTTGCCTCCGGATGCCCCTGAAAACCAAAGGCGGGCTTGTCGATGCGCTCCAGCCCCTGAAGCGAGCCATCGAAGAGCGAGCGGAAAGTCGCCTTGCTGTTCTCGGGCAGCGTGCTTTCGTCCACCGCGAAGCCGTGGTTCTGAGTGGAGATGAAAACCTTGCCGGTCGCAAGATCCTGGACCGGGTGATTCGCGCCGTGATGTCCGAACTTCATTTTCACGGTGCGTGCGCCGCTCGCGAGACCGAGCAGCTGGTGGCCCAGGCAAATGCCAAACACCGGGACCCCGCTCTCCATGAGTTCCTGGATGGCACGAATTGCGTAGTCACAAGGTTCCGGATCACCGGGGCCGTTGGAAAGCAGAATCCCGTCAGGGTTCAGAGCGAGCGCCTGCTCTGCGGACGTGGTCGCGGGGACAACTGTCATGCGACATCCGTAGTCCGCCAGCAAGCGCAGAATGCTGCGCTTGATGCCGAAGTCATACGTCACTACGTGCAAGCGAGCAGCGGGTCGCGGCAGGTTGCGCTCCTCGGCGCTCCAGATGCTGCCCTCGTTCCATTGATACTGGCGGCGCGTGGTCACGACTTTGGCGAGATCCATGCCCTTCAGTCCGGGAAACTTGCGTGCGGCATGCACCGCGGCAGTCTCATCGATGTTGTCGCCGGTCATGATGCAACCGGACTGCGCACCTTTGTCGCGCAGAATGCGCGTGAGCCTGCGCGTATCGATCTCGGCGATCGCGACGAGTTTGCCACGCTGCAGAAAACTCGAAAGCGATTCAGCGGAGCGCCAACTGCTCGCGAGGAGCGGCAGGTCGCGTACCACGAGTCCCGCCGCGTAGATCGCGGCCGACTCGAGATCCTCCGGGTTGGCGCCCACGTTGCCAATGTGGGGATGGGTCAGAGTCACGATCTGCCGGCAGTAGGACGGATCGGTGAGGATCTCCTGATAGCCGCTGATCGAGGTATTGAAGACAACTTCGCCGGTGGTATTTCCCTTGGCACCAATCGAAACGCCTCGAAAGACACTTCCGTCTTCCAAGGCCAGCACAGCAGGAACGGTCAACCGGTTGTCCCCTTCGCCCGCAAGGCGCAGAAATCAGGGTGCGCATGTACAAAGCGGGAGGAGCTCTGCGTCAGAACTCCATCCCGCTTTGACAGACTACCCTATTGGCAACGGCGCGAATTTTACGAACTCGACCCATTACTGTCCACGCCACCAGGCACGTCGATTACCGAGTGTGGCCGTTTGCCCTGAGCTATCCTGGTCATCAAGATAAGCTGATATATATTTAATTTATAACAACATATCGTCCATGGAATAGAGATCGGGCGCCCTTCCGACCAGCCAGCGCGCAGCACGCAGCGCTCCGCGCGCATAGATCGATCGGTCGGTGGCGCGGTGCGTCAGAGTCAGCGATTCGCCGGGGCCTGCGAAAGTCACGCGGTGTTCACCCACGTGATCGCCCTCGCGCACCGAAGTGAACACGATCTGACCGCTCTTGCGCGCTCCGGCGTTCCCCTCGATGACCGCGACCTTGGCCAGTTCCTGCCCCCGGGCGGACGCGACGCTTTCACCGAGTTTGAGCGCCGTGCCCGAAGGTGCATCGATCTTGTTGCGATGATGGACATCGAGAATGTCGGCCTCGAAATTCGTCCCGAGCGTACGCGCTGCGGTTCGTGCCAGATTGATCATCACGTTCACACCGATGCTCATGTTCGGCGCGTAGAGGACAGGTATTGTCGTCGCGCTCGCGCGCAGTTGGGCTAACGCATCCGCCGAAAGGCCCGTCGTGCCCAACACCAGCGGGCAGCGATGAGCCACGCATGCGCGCAGCGTGTCGGGAACCGAGTTCGCGAGCGTAAAGTCGATCACAACCTCAGCTCCCGCCATGGCCTCCTCCCGATCGGAGGTCACGATGACTCCAAGCGATCGACCGCCGCAGAGATCCCCGGCATCACTGCCAAGGTGCTTGCTCGCGGGAGAACCGAGCGCACCGCTCAGAGTGAGGTCGGGTTCGTCGCGCATCGCCTCCAGCAGTGCACGGCCCATGCGACCGCTCACTCCGAACAGCGCGACGCTCGTCGTCATCGGCCGATGTTCTCGAAGAACTTCTTGACGCCCTCGAGCCAGCCCTGCTCGCGCGGATTGTGCTGCTTGTGATCGCGGCGCAGAGACTCGTCGAGCTTGCGCAACAGGTCCTTCTGCTCGGAGGCCAGATTGACCGGCGTCTCGACCACCACGCGACAGAACAGGTCTCCGACTGAGCCGCCGCGCACCGGGCGAACGCCTTTTTCGCGCAAGCGAAACACTCGCCCGGATTGCGTCTCCGAGGGAACCTTGAGCGTCACGTGGCCATCCAGAGTTGGCACGTCGACCTGGCCGCCAAGAACAGCCGTCGCGAAGCTGATCGGCACCTCGCAGGAGAGGTGACTGCCGTCGCGCTCGAAGATCGCGTGCTCGCGGACCTGAATCTCGACGTACAGATCACCCGTCGGTCCACCGTTGCGCCCGGCTTCCCCTTCACCTGCGAGGCGGATCCGATCCCCGTTGTCGACACCGGGCGGAATCTTGACCGTCAGAGTCTTCGGGCGGCGAATCCGGCCCTGGCCATGGCAGTTGTCGCAGGGCTTCTGAATGATTTGCCCGCGCCCTTTGCAGCGCGGGCAGGTCTGTTGAACGCTGAAGAATCCCTGGCTGACGCGCACGCTGCCTTGTCCGTTGCAGGTGTCACAGGTGACCGGGCTCGAGCCCTTCGCCGCTCCACTGCCGCTGCACACCTCGCACTCGGCAAGTGTCTGGAAGTCGATATCGATGCTGTCGCCAAAGACGGCCTGGTCGAGATCGAGCTCCATCCCGTAGCGCAGGTCGGCGCCCCGGAAAACCTGGGAGCGTCCGCGCCGACCACCGCCGAAGATGTCGCCGAACACATCGCCAAAGATGTCGCCGAACGCATCGGCCGCACTGAATCCCGCGCCACCGCGGGTCGCGTCGACGCCGGCGTGGCCGAACTGGTCGTAGGCTGCGCGCTTCTGCGCATCAGTGAGAACCTCGTAAGCCTCCTTGGCTTCCTTGAATTTCTCCTCGGCTTCCGCGTCGTGGGGATTGCGGTCGGGATGGAACTTCATCGCGAGCCGCCGGTACGCTTTTTTGATCTCGGCTTCGGTCGCGTTGCGCGCCAGCTCGAGCACTTTGTAGTAATCGCGTTTCGACATTGCGCCGCAAGACCTTCAAATATGCGACCGCCGCGGGACCCTTACGGGCCCGCGGCGGACATCCATCCCAAGAGCCGCATGAACTCTTATGAGCTCTTGCGACCTTTGTCCTTCACTTCCTCAAACTCGGCATCGAGTACATCATCCTTGTTGCCACCGCCGCTACTGGTGCCACCGCTGCCGGTTGATGCACCGGGCTCTGCGCCTGGGGCACCCTCGCCTCCCTGCTGCGCGTAGGCCCGCTGCGCGATCGCGGCTGAGGCCTGTGCGAGCTCCTGCGAGCGAGACTCGATTGCATCCTTATCATCGCCACCGAGCGCGGTCTTGAGCGCCGAGATCGCAGTCTCGATCTTGTAGCGCTCTTCGGACGTGACCTTCTCACCCAGATCCTTCAGCGACTTCTCGGTGGCATGCATCAATGCATCACCACGATTGCGCGCATCGACGAGTTCGCGGAAACGCTTGTCTTCCTCGGCGTGCGCTTCGGCGTCCTTGACCATGCGCTGGATTTCCTGCTCGTTGAGACCGCTGGAGGCCTTGATGACGATCTTCTGTTCTCTGCCCGTAGCCTTGTCCTTGGCCGACACATTCAGGATACCGTTGGCATCGATGTCGAAAGTGACCTCGACCTGCGGCATACCGCGCGGTGCCGGCGGAATGTCCGCCAGGTCGAAGCGGCCGAGCGACTTGTTATCGCTTGCGCGCTCGCGCTCACCCTGCAGCACATGAATGGTCACGGCAGTCTGGTTGTCATCGGCGGTCGAGAACACCTGGTTCGCTTTGGTCGGGATCGTGGTGTTCTTTTCGATCAGCTTGGTCATTACACCGCCGAGCGTTTCGATGCCAAGCGAAAGCGGAGTGACATCGAGGAGCAACACGTCCTTGACGTCGCCGGCAAGCACACCCGCCTGAATCGCGGCACCGACGGCCACTGCTTCATCCGGGTTCACGTCCTTACGCGGCTCCTTGCCGAAGAGGTCACGAACCACTTTCTGCACCAGCGGCATACGCGTCTGACCACCGACGAGGATGACCTCGCCGACTTCGCCCACCGATAGGCCGGCATCCTTGAGCGCGGTCTTGCACGGACCGAGAGTCTTCTGCACCAGGTCTTCGACCAGTGACTCGAGCTTGGCTCGCGTGAGACGAACATTGAGATGCTTCGGGCCACTCGCATCCGCCGTGATGTACGGCAGATTGACGTCCGTCTGCTGGCTCGAGGAAAGCTCGACCTTCGCCTTCTCTGAGGCTTCCTTGAGGCGCTGCATGGCGAGCGGATCGCGCCGCACATCCACGCCACTCTCCTTCTTGAACTCCTCGGCGATGAAGTTGATCACTCGCAGGTCGAAGTCTTCGCCGCCCAGGAAGGTATCGCCGTTGGTGGACAGCACCTCGAACTGGCGCTCCCCGTCGATCTCGGCGATCTCGATGATGGAAATATCGAACGTGCCGCCGCCCAGGTCGTACACCGCGATCTTGCGATCGCCGCCGGTCTTGTCGAGGCCATACGCGAGCGCAGCCGCAGTCGGCTCATTGATGATGCGCTTGACGTTCAAACCGGCGATGCGGCCGGCGTCCTTGGTCGCCTGGCGCTGCGAGTCGTTGAAATAGGCTGGTACCGTGACGACTGCTTCGGTCACGGTCTCTCCGAGATAGTCCTCGGCGGTCTTCTTCATCTTCATCAGCACGCGCGCCGATACTTCGGGCGGCGCCATCTTCTTGCCGTTCACCTCGACCCAAGCATCACCGTTATCCGCTTTGGCAATCTTGTACGGCACCATGCCGATGTCCTTTTGCACCACGTCATCGGTGAACTTGCGACCGATGAGTCGCTTGATCGCGAACAGCGTGCTCTGCGGGTTGGTTACCGCCTGACGCTTGGCCGACTGGCCGACCAGGACCTCGTTGTCCTTGGTGAAAGCGACGATGGAGGGCGTGGTGCGATCACCCTCGCTGTTTTCGATGACCCGGGGCTTGCCGCCTTCCATGATGGCGACACACGAGTTGGTCGTGCCGAGGTCGATACCGATGGTCTTGGCCATAACTAGTGACTCCTGCAAAAACAGATTCGAAACCTGAACGGCATGATGGGGAATGCGGCGGGTGTTTCAAGCGCGATGGTGCAAAAAGCCCCTTTCCCGACCGGAGGTTGTCGCGGGTTCAGTTCGCGGGCGCCCTGGCGACGATCACCCTCGCCGGACGCAGCAGGCGGCCGTTGAGCTGGTAGCCCTTTTGCACCACTTGCAGGACGGTGTTCGGCTCGCCAGTGGCCGACTCCCGCATCGCGATGGCCTCGTGCAGCTGCGGATCGAAGGGCGCCCCGACCGGATTGACCTCGGTGATCCCCTGCTTTTCGAACGCCTTGGCCAGAAGCCTCAGCGTCGCTTCTTTCCCGGCCAACAGGCTGCGCACGTCCGCCTTATCGCCTGCTTCGAGTCCCAGCTCCAGGCTGTCGCGTACGTCAAGCAGCTCCGCGGCGAACTTCTCCAGACCGAACTTATGGGCGTTCTCTAGATCGCGCGTCACGCGTTTGCGGAAATTCTCGAGCTCGGCGACTGCACGCAAGTAGTTGTTCCAGTTCTCCTGGGCCTTCGCCTCGGCATCCGCCAACGCCCTGGACCCGTCGTTGCCGCTCGGCCCCGTGGTCTCGGTGAGTACAGAGGTGGCCTCGGGGTCGAACTCTCCTCCCTGCGCCTCGCGTGTGTCGCGTTCGGCGTCCTTGTGGGCCCTGTTCGTCATCGGAACTCTCCTGGCAGAGGCGGGGTACGGGACTAGCGACCGATAAGCATACCAGTCGTCCGCCGGAAATCGGGATCAGCGACGTGAATTCAAGGCGGTTCCGAGCAGCCGGGCCGTGATGTCGACGATCGGGATGACCCGCTCATAGGCCATGCGCGTCGGGCCGATGACCCCGAGGACGCCGACGATTTCGTTGTCGAGCGTGTACGGGGCGGTCACCACGCTGCAATCATCGAGGATGGTGTATCCGGACTCCTGGCCGATGAAGATCTGCACACCCTCGGCCCGCAAGCTGTGATCGAGCAAGTGCAAAATATCGCGCTTCTCGTTGAAGGCCTCGAACAGGCGACGCAGTTTCTCGACGTTCGACAGCTCGGCAAAACCCATCAGGTTGGTTTCACCGGCAATGACATAGCTCGCCGCGGCACGCTCTCCCGAATCGACCATCTGCTGCGCCAGCTGGATCGCGTCCAGCATCAACTGGTTGAGGCTCTGCCGAGTCTCGTGCAATTGCGCGAGGATATCGGCGCGGACTTCGCTCAAGGCGCGACCACGAACCTGCTCGTTGAGGTAGTTGGCAGCGCGCCGCAGCTCGTCCGGCGAGTAGTGCCGCTCCAGGTGCAGGATGCGGTTCTGCACCTCTCGTCCCCCGACGACCAGAATCGTCAGCACGCGGTTATCCGACAGTCCCACGAACTCGATCTGGCTCACAGCCGCCTGCGATTGACGCGGAAGTGTCACTACGCCCGCCAGGTGCGTGATCGTCGAGAGCACTTGTGAAGCGACGGCCACCAGCGCTTTCGGTTCGTCGCCGTGTTCTTCGAGCCGCCGCTGCAGGTCGGCGACTTCGGGCTCATCGAGGGGCTTGAGCTTCAGGAGTGAGTCCACGAACAGCCGATAACCCTTGTCAGTCGGGATGCGCCCCGCAGAGGTATGCGGAGAGGTTACGAACCCGAGTCCCTCCAGGTCCGACATCACATTGCGGATGGTCGCCGAGCTGAGATTCAGACCTGACTCACGCGACAGAGTGCGCGAGCCCACCGGCTGACCGTCACGAATGTAGCTCTCGATCAGAATCCTGAGCAGGTGCTGTGCCCGCTCATTCAAAAGATCGTCGGCGGCATCTGTCGGCATGGACGTCAACACTCTGTATATTCAGCAGGGACCGTGGTCATGGCGCGTGCCGCTAACTAACAGCGCGCGTTCGGCGAAGTCAAGCTACGCGAACCGGGGGCAAACCCGCCGTAGCCCGTCTGGAATCGACATGGTAAAAGACCGCGAAAACCCGATGGCCAACAGCTTTCACTCGTTCGCGTTGGTGGGCCGGGACACCGATGCCCGTGTCGCCGACAGCATGCGCACGCTCGCAGGTCATCTGAGCCAGCGCGGCGGGAAGGTTCTCGTCGATCAAAACGGAACGGTCGACTTTGGCTCGACTGGTGTCGAGCGAGTCGATCCTCAGGCGTTTGCCGATCACGCGGACCTGCTGATCGCAATTGGCGGCGATGGGACCATGCTGTTCGCTTCGCGGCTCGTGGTCGGGCGCAACGTCCCCCTGCTCGGCGTGAACCGCGGACGACTCGGATTCATGACTGATGTCTCCCCCGACGACATGCTGGAGCGGCTCGACGATGTCCTCGCTGGCAATTTCGCCGAGGATCGGCGCTCGCTGCTCGAGGCGCGCCTCAGCCGGGGTCGCTCCGTGGCGACGCTCACCGCGCTCAATGACGTCGTCATGCAGAAGTGGGAAACCGGCCGGATGCTCGATTTCGAGACCTGGATCGACGGCCAGTACGTGAATACGCACGGTGCGGATGGCCTGATCGTGGCGTCGGCGACGGGCTCAACAGCGTATGCGCTTTCCTGCGGCGGTCCGATCGTGCAGCCCCGGCTCAGCGCCGTCGTCCTGGTGCCCATTTCTCCGCACACCCTGAGCGATCGGCCAATCGTGGTGCCGGCCGATGCGGCCATCGAGTTGCGCCTGATTGAACGCGCCGATACGCGTGCGCAGGTGTTGTGCGACGGCACCTTGCTGGGAGAGCTCCAGCCTGGTGGTCGACTGCAGGTGGCAGCCTCCGGCGATCAGGTCACGCTGATCCACCCGCCGGGATATGACTACTTTCGCCTGTTGCGCTCGAAACTTCATTGGGGTCGGGGCGGATATGACCATCCTCCGTCCGCCAAGCTCCCGCCGGCCGAGCGCTGAAGGCGCCACGTGCTCACGTACCTGCGGATTCGCGATTTCGCGATCATCGATGAGATCGAGCTCGAGTTTGCGTCGGGCTTGACGGCTTTGACCGGTGAGACCGGCGCCGGCAAGTCGATCGTGGTCGATGCCCTCGCGCTCGCCGTCGGCGGGCGGGCGAGCAGCGATGCCATTCGGCACGGAGCGGAGCGCGCTGAGGTTTCCGCTACTTTCGACCTCCGTGCGTACCCGAAGCTCGCACGCCGTCTCGAAGCCCAGGCCATCGAGGGTGAAGGCGAGTGCATTCTGCGACGCGTGCTGTCGCGTGATGGTCGCTCGCGTTCTTTCATCAACGGTCAGCCGGTACCGTTACAAACCCTGCGCGAGCTCGGCGAGCTGCTCGTCGACATTCACGGCCAACAGGAGTTTCTTGCCCTGGTGCGCCGCCCCGCGCAGCGCTCGCTCGTCGATGCGCACGGTCGCCACGAAGAGATGGTGGACGCGGTGAGCACTGCCTTTGACCGATGGCAGGAGCAGCGCACCCGTCTTGCCGAACTCGAGGCGGCGGGTCGTGATCGCGATGCGCGACTCGAGCTGCTGCGCTATCAGGTACGCGAACTCGAGGCCCTCTCGCTTACGGCACAAGAGCTTCCCGAGCTCCTGGCCGAGCAGCGCCGGCACGCCAACAGCGGACGGCTCGCCGAGGGCGCACAGCAGGCGATCGAGCTGATCGATGAAGCTGACTCGGCCAACGCGAACCTTGCCGTGAGTCGCGCGCAAGCCATTCTGCGCGGCCTCGCCGCGCTCGACGCAAAGCTCGAATCCGCCGAGCGATTGCTCGCGGAGGCCGCGATCTCGATTCGCGAAGCCACCGGGACATTACGACACTACCTCGATTCGCTGGATGTCGACCCCGAGAGGCACGAATGGGTGGAGCGGCGTGTCGCGACGATCGAGGAGTTGGCGCGCAAGCACCGGCTGCCCGCTGCAGAGCTCCCTGCCCAGCTCGAGCGCTTGAGCGCCGAACTGAATGCTCTCGAATCGCACGCCTCTACGGTCGAAGCGGCGGCCCGCAACGCCCAAGAGGCTCGCGCCGAGTACGATCGTGTCGCACAGTCCTTGTCGGCAGCGCGTCGCAAAGCTGGCATGAAGTTGACGCGTGAGGTGACGCAACTCATGCAAAGCCTCGGCATGGCCGGTGGACGTTTTGAAGCGGTGCTGTCGACGAGTTCCGGCGAGCCGCAGTCGCACGGCACTGACGAGGTCGAGTTCACCGTCAGCGCTAATCCCGGCCAGCCTTTGAAGCCGCTGGCGCGCGTTGCTTCGGGTGGTGAGTTGTCACGCATCAGCCTCGCCGTGCAGGTCGCCTCGGCGGGCAAGGCACTGACGCCCTGCCTCGTATTCGATGAGGTCGACGCTGGCGTCGGCGGCGGTGTCGCGGAAATCGTCGGCCGGCAGTTGAGTCTTCTGGCTGAGCGCACCCAGGTGCTGTGCGTGACACATCTGCCACAGGTTGCGAGCCAGGCCGATCACCATGTGCGGGTCGTGAAACTCACGGACGGGCGCAGCACGCGTACCGCGCTCAACGAACTGCGCGGCTCTGAGCGCATCGAGGAGTTGGCGCGAATGCTGGGAGGCGTTGAAGTCAGCCAGAAGGCTCGCGATCACGCTCGCGACATGCTGAAGCGCGCTGCCGCCCGAGCGCAGAGTTAGCGGTCGGCTAGTCCCGCGTCTTCTTGTGCGGGCACGGATTGCGCCGACATTGCCCGTAAAGAATCAGTGAATGATCGCGGATCTCGTAGCCGAGGCGCTTCGCTACGGCGTTCTGGCGGTCCTCGATGCCACTGTCCACGAACTCCTCGACCCGGCCGCAGTCAATGCACACGATGTGGTCATGGTGCGGCCCCTGGTTGAGCTCAAAAACCGCCATTCCATCCTCGAAATGGTGTCGCGTGACGAGTCCGGCGGCCTCGAACTGCGTGAGAACGCGATACACCGTCGCCAGCCCGATGTCCTCGTTCGACTCCAGGAGAGTCTTATAGATGTCTTCCGCGCTCATGTGGCGCGTTGTCGTGTGCTCGAGAATCTCGATGATCTTGAGCCGCGGCAGCGTGACCTTCAGTCCGGCCTTGCGCAGGTCTTTGCCTTCCACGTGCTTGCCTCTCGGGGATTGAGCGGATCGCCTGCCGGGGAACGGGCGAATTCGCTATGATGCGCGGCCATTATCCCCCACCCTTCGCACGCACTCCACCGTTCATGACGCATTCTGCTGATCGCGCCCCGCGCACCCTTGCCGCACCGGTGCGCATCCTGGCAACCGCGTTTTTTCTGCTGATCGCAGTGGTCGGCGTTGGCTGCGTGTACCGCATCAACATCCAGCAGGGAAACTATCTGGACCCGAAGGCGGTTGAGCAGCTCAGCGTCGGTATGACGCGCAGCCAGGTGCGCTATCTGCTCGGCACACCGATGGTGCCGAATGCCTTCGACACTGATCGCTGGGACTATTACTTCTATTACAAACACGGGCGTACCCGCAAAGCGGAGCAAGCCCAGATCACGGTGTATTTCGAGGACGACAAGGTTGCGCGCATCGAGAGGCCGCGGGGATCGGCCAAAGTCGCGACCACGACGCCGACCGAAAAACCGGCCGAAGCCAAGGAGCCTGCTGAGGCCTTGCCACCCCCGCCAGCGCCACCGTCGTCAACTGCGGAGCAGCTACCGCCGCCGCCAGCCTCGCCGCCACCCGAATCACCGTCGCCGACGCCGGAGCAACCACCGCCACCGTCAGCGCCGGAACCGTCGGAGACGCCACCGCCCTCACCGCCCTGAACGGGCGGCCTTGACTCGCGCACGGCGCGCATCGCGAGGATCGGCGGCCAAAGGCCGGTAGATCTCAACGCGATCGCCTTCGCGCACACGGTGATCTGCCGGTACCACCTTGCCGAAGATTCCAAGTACCGCGCTCTCCGGTGCAATCTCCGGGCACAGCGTCGGAAGTTGGGAGGCGCGCAACGCATCCATTGCGGTCGCGCCGTTCGGCAGCACGACTGCGACGATCCATTGCCGGTCGGGTCGCGCGTAGGCGACCTCGCAGTGCAACTGCGCCTCATCGGCCATAGATCGTCTGTGCGCGCTCGACGAAGGCGTCGACCAGAGAATTGCAGGTGTGCTCGAACACGGGTTCGAGTAACCAGGCATTGAGGGGATTGGCGAAGGCAAATTGCAGTTGCAGCGACACTCGAGACCCCTTGTCAGCGATCGGCGAGAATCGCCATGCACCGCTCAGGGCGCGAAATGGCCCATCCACTAGTTGCAGGACTATCGCCTCGGATGGCTGCAGGCGATTGCGGGTGGTGAAGCGGGCGTGCAGAGCGCCCTTGTGCACCTGCAGGCTCGCTACGACTTCGGTCGGCGTGCGCTCGAGTTCCTCCGCCTTGCGACACCAGGGGAGAAACTCGGGATAGCGAGACACGTCGTCGACGAGCGCGTACATCTGCTCGGCCGTGTATGGCACCAGGGCATGGCGATCGATCTGCCGCACGAGGTTATGCTACAGCACGATGTCCGCGCAGTCTGACAAGCCGAACCCCACCATCGCCGAGAATCGCAAGGCGCGCCACGATTACTTCATCGAGGATCGCTACGAAGCCGGTCTCGCGCTCGAGGGCTGGGAGGTCAAGAGCCTGCGGGCCGGTCGCGCACAGATCAAGGAGAGCTTACGTCTTCGTGCGCAACGGTGAGGCCTGGCTTTTCGGTGCGCACTTTTCGCCGCTGACCTCGGCTTCGACGCACGTGCATGCGGATCCGACGCGCACGCGCAAGCTCCTGCTGCATCGGAACCAGCTCGATCACCTAGTGGGCGCAGTCGAGCGTCGGGGCTACACGATCGTACCTCTGCTTCTTTACTGGAAGAATGGGCGCGCGAAGCTCGAGATCGGTCTCGCGAAGGGCAAGAAACAGCACGACAAGCGCGCCACCGACAAGGCGCGCGACTGGGAACGCGAGAAGGCACGCGTGTTGAAGCGGCACTAAGTCCTTGTGTCGCGCGGCCATGGCCGTACAATGCATCCTGCACGTGTGGGGGCGATCGGCTTCGACGGGGGTCGCGAAACTACGGGTGCATGCCGAGGTGCAGAATTCCTCGTTAAACCGTCTGCAAATCTATAGTTGCAAACGACGACAACTACGCTCTGGCGGCTTAATCCCGCCTAACCCCTGACTGGCATTTGCTTGTGGATCCAAATCAGGGGACGCGCTCACAAGATCGCGGGCCCGGTGTGCTGAAGGCCGGCCTGCTAAACGTAACTTGAGCTGGCTGCACGTCTTCCCTGCCCTTCGGGTAGCGTGTGGCGAGAATAATTGAAGCGGCTAAGCATGTAGGTCACGTAGCGTAGGGCTTTCGGACGCGGGTTCGATCATTCTGGTCGCCTCGGCCCGCAAGGGCAGAGTGAAAACGGGGCTCACATCGGCGAAGCCTGCCGGCGCCAGCAGTGGCGGCAAGCGGTAACGCCGAGGGGTAAGAAGAGAGCAAATCTCAGGCTTGCCCTGTAGAGACTCATAGAGTCGCTGGGTTCTCAAGACCGAGCGGCCACTAGGACCTGCGAGTTCGCTCGCAGGTAACACGCTCCGCCCCCGACAGTTGTCGGGGTGAAGGCATAGTCCGGCCCGCTTTGAAAGAAGCGGAACAGCCGTCCCGCCGCCTCCACCATGACGCCCTCGGCCAACAAGGCCGGGGGCGTCACCCCATCAGCTGGAGGCAACTCCAATGTCAGTTCCCAGGAAGACCAATCAGCTTTCGAGCGCCGCCGCGGCATACGTCGCGGGACTCGTTGATGGCGAAGGTACGATTACCCTTGCGCGCCGACATGCGAACGACAACCGCCAGCTTGTCGTAAGTATCAGCAGCACCGAGCAGCCCATTCTCGATTTCGTACGCATGACACTCGCTGTCGGCAAGATTACTCGGAAGGCCACGGCCCGCCTCTCATCATCGGCCCGGCCTGACCTACACGATTGCCAACCGGCAGGCACTGGCTCTCCTTAAGCAGATTCAGCCATTTCTTCGCTCCTACAAGCGCGAGCGCGGAGCGTTGGTCCTCGCACACTATCTGCAACTGACGCCGAGGAATGGCAGGTACACGGAACAACTCAGGAACGCTCGCGCGGACTTCGAACAGGCGCTGCTCAATATCACGACCCGAATTCCGCGCACCGGCGATCAGGCCGGGCAATAGTTCTGCCCGGTGACCTGTTCCGTAATCCGGATCGCGGTCTCCAATGCTCGCAGACCATCTTCACCGGAGACAATTGGCGCCTTGTTGTTGGCGATGCAATCGAGGAACGACTCGATTTCGGCTTTGAGTGCATCGCCCTGCTCGAAAGTGCGCTCTTCGATCTGCACCGGTGGCAGATCGCCTTGCATCGGTTTGTCGGTCTTGCGCACCACGGTCAGGATCTTCTGCTGCAAGTCCACTGACATGTAGGCGTCGTCCTGGAACAGGCGGAGCTTGCGTTCGGTCTTCAGGCTGACGCGGCTCGCGGTCGTGTTGGCGACGCAGCCATTGGCAAAACGAATGCGTGCGTTGGCGATATCGATCTCACCCGAGAACACGGGAGCGCCAACCGCGTCGAGTGAGCTGATGGGCGCGTGAACGATGTCCTGGATGATGTCGATGTCGTGAATCATCAGGTCCAGTACCACATTCACATCGGTACCTCGCTGCTTGAAGGGAGCCAGACGATGCGACTCGATGAAGCGCGGCGTGGTGAGAATACCGTCGAGCGCCAGCAATCCGGCATTGAAGCGCTCGAGGTGGCCGACTTGCAGGACGCGGTGCTTTCGGGCCGCAACTTCGATCAGTCGGCGCGCGTCCGCAACGGTCGTGGTGATGGGTTTTTCCACGAGCACATGGACGCCGGATTCGAGAAACGCGGTGCCTATGTCGTGATGGAGTGGCGTCGGCGTTGCGATACTGACCGCATCGACGCGCCCCAGGAGCTCGCGGTAGTCGGCAAACGCCGGGACACCCAGTTCCTTAGCGACGCGTTCGCGGGTTTCCGTCGAAGCATCGGCCACGCCTACCAGCGTTGCGCCTTCGAGCGCAGCGTATTTCTGCGCGTGAAAGCGTCCGAGGTAGCCGACGCCGATTACCGCAGCCCGAATGCGCTCCATCTGCAGCCTCCAGCGGGTGAGCGGGTGATTATAGCCACGCGCGTGTGATGGACGGTTGCCCGTTACCGCTCCGCCCGGGACAATGCAGCTCCCCGGGTTGGAACCGAGACGTGAATCAGGCAATCGACACCAGCAGAGTCAAGCCACCAAACTGGTTCGCAGGAGCATTGCGTCGCCATCCGCGGATACGCCGCGAATTGTGGCTGCTGGTCGCCGGTGTCGTCCTGGGCTTCATCGTGATGCCGCTCGCTGTATACCTCGTCGGTGTACTGACACTCGGTCCTTACACAGCTGGCGGGCTAGGCTCGTTCATCGCCGACTACTATCGCGGGCTCTTTCACGGCTGGCTGCCGGGTTGGGGCGTCGTGCTTGGCCCGTATCTGTTGGTGCAGCTCATGCGACTGCTGATCCGCATGCGTCGCTGGTTCTGGCCGCGCGAACCGATTTCCGACGACAGCCCCTGATCGCGCTGCCCAGGCGAATTGCAACTGCTTTCGCGACATAACGGGCAACGCGCTTCGATTCCGCGCCCTCTGCGGCGCTCTGAGACGTAACGCACAGTCGGCGCTTCGCGGACGGCGCAACGTGATCGCCAACTATAAAGGCCGCCCCGTGTCGCACGATGAGCCGCCCGCACCGAAATCGCCGTCCCGTATTTTCAGCCATTGTCCTGGCGTTGCTGCCGCCATGGGCCTGCGCCCTCGATCCACCCACGCCGCCTGAGACCACGCCTGAGCCACGCGCGGTTGAGCAATCGGGCGTGCACAAGCTTGAAGTTGCGGACCTGGCGTGCGCTCTTTGCGAGCTGAAACCCGCGAAGGACCTGGCGCCGCTTCCAACCACAAACGCTCGGATGGAGCGGGCTGCGGACCCGCTATCGCAACCCGAGCGCGCCGAGTTCAGCGCCGCTGACGTCGATGACTCACCCAGCGCACGAGCCTTGAGCACGCTGCAGTTTCGGGATAACCAGCCACTCGTCAATCGCCTGCAGCGGATCCAGGCGTGGCCGTTACTGACGCTCTGGGACTCAACCGCCGCAACGCTCTATGTCGGTGTGAATCGGGACGGCGAGCCGGGGGTTCATCTGCGTCAGAAACGCAAGGATCGTGGCAGCCTCGCGCCTCGTAGTCGTTTTGTGCTGATCGCCAGCCCTGCCACCAGTGAACCGCAGGTGCCCGTCCCGCGCCGCTAGCGCAATGTCGATTCAGCGCTCGCTGTCGCTCTGCTCGCGAACCGCGCGAAATTCGCTGTTCTTGTACCACTCGGGCCAGCTCTTCTCTCCCGCCACTCGCTCGCCGACGCGATAAAGAAGCTCGAGGTCCTGGAAAGAACCACTCAGATCCAGGTCCTTGCTGTACTCATCGCTCGGCTGGTGGTAGCGCTTGGCGATGTAATCTTCCTGTTGTTGCTCCCCGAACGCGCGACCGTGCTCACGATCATCGGTGCCGAGCTTGGTGTACAGCGCCGGCACGCCCTTCTTGGCAAAGTTGAAATGATCGGAGCGATAGTAGAAGCCTTTCTCCGGCGTCGGTTCCGGCGCAATGACGCGATCCTGCTGCTTGGCGGCCTTGCGCAGATCGTCCTCGAGCTCCGAGTTGCCCGAGCCCACGACCACGATGTCGCGTGCCGGTCCGCCGGCGTAAAGGGCGTCGAGATTGATCACTGCCGCGGTGCGCGCCAGCGGATAGATCGGATTGTCCGCGTAGTACGCCGATCCGAGCAGGCCTGATTCCTCGCCGGTGACCGCGAGAAAAATGATCGAGCGTTCGGGCCGCTCAGTGGCGTGGGCAAATGCGCGCGCGAGCGTAATGATCCCGGCGACGCCACTGGCGTTGTCGATCGCGCCGTTCGCGATCGCATCGCCAGTCTTGCCCTGCAGCCGACCGAAATGATCCCAGTGCGCCGTATAGATCAGGTATTCGTCCGGGCGTTTGCTGCCGGGAAGGATCCCGATGACGTTGGCCGAGTTGGAGCGACGGATCGCATTGCGTACCGAGACACTCGCCCGCACATCAAGTGGGACTGCCTTGAAGCCGCGTTGCGCGGCGGCGGTCTTGAGAGCTGCGAAATCCTGACCGCTGAGCTGAAACAGAGATCTCGTCGCCTCTTCACTGATCCAGCCCTCGATCGCAACGCGCCCAGCATTTCCATCTGAACTTGCCATGTCGAGCTGCGGCCCAGTCCAGCTGGTGGCGACGACGTTCCAGCCATACGCCGCAGGCTCGGTCTCGTGAATGATGAGGGCACCTGCGGCACCTTGCCGCGCCGCTTCTTCGAACTTGTAGGTCCAGCGGCCGTGGTAGGTCATTTCGCGGCCGCGAAACAGCTTCGGATCGCCCGTCGCAAAGCCCGGGTCGTTCACCAGAATGACGGCAGTCTTGCCCTTGATATCTGCCGCAGCGTAGTCGTTCCAGTCGTACTCGGGCGCGACGATCCCGTAACCGACGAACACCAACGGGCTGCTGTCGAGTGAGGATTGGGAGACGACGCGCTTGGTCCAGACCACCATGTCCTGGGCATACTTGAGCTCGCGTTTGGTGCCGGCGCGCTCGAACGTCAGGCTGGTATCCGGAGCCGCTGTGATCTCGACGAGGGGCACCGACTGGAAGAAAGTTGTGCCGTGACCGGGCTTGAGCCCCGCTTCCGCAAACTTGCTGCGGATGTATTCCACGGTCTTCTCTTCGCCGGCGGTGCCAGGCTTGCGCCCTTCGAAGTCGTCCGAGGCCAGGGCCGCGATATGCTCGCGAAAGATCTGGTAGTCCAGCCACGGAATGGAAACTGCATCCTTGGCCCAACTCGCCAGGCTTATGACCGCCACGATGCCGATCAGAAGCCATCGCGACCTTCTGTACATGCCCCGCTCTCCCTTCCCGGTTTGTGAATTTTTCATTCGTTTGACTCGACTCGGCGAGCTAGGTCACACGGGGCCAGTAGAGCCAGGTCACCAGTATCAGCCCCGTCCAGAGCGCACCGATCGCCCAACGTCGCCAATGCAGCTGCCGCACGCTACCCGCAAAACTTGCCGCCGCGACCGCGGCCAGCCCGGTGAACACCGCAGCGCTCTTCAGGAGGGGACGGAATTCGGTCCGAAGCTGGGGCTCGTCGTTGCCCAGAATCAGGAACACAATCAGGACCATGGTAAGGCCAAGGGCAATCGCTACCGTGGATCCCAGGATGATGCCGATAAGGACGGTTAGTGGTCGCATGTCGATCGGTGCACAACTGGCGTGATCGCACTTGATCGGGCGACCGCGGCCTTCTAGCCTAGACGGCGAGTTTATCAGGGAATTTGGGCGGCCCAGCCGCTGTCAAACGGATCCACATGCATACATTCGCCCCGCGCCGGATCATTTTTGCCTTCATCGCGCTGTTCCTCGCCATTGGTGTTGGCGGCTCGGCGCAACCGCCCTTGCCGGCAGTTGCCAATGCCGCCGTGGGAACGGTTGCGCCCCTGCAGCCCACCGATCGTCATCGCAACATCGCGCGACGTGTATATGAGAACCTCGATCGCGCGCATTACGCGCAGGTGTCGCTCGATGACAAGATGTCATCGAAAATTTTCGACCTGTATCTGGAATCGCTTGACGGAGCACGCAGCTATTTCATGGCGAGCGACGTCGCCGAATTCGAGCGGCTCCGGCTGAGGTTCGATGATGCCATCAAGACCGGTGCGCTCGAGCCGGCTTTCACGATTTTCGATCGCTTTCGCCAGCGCAACCGCGAGCGTATGACTTACGCCGTCGGTCTCCTCGACCAGGAGCCGGATTACACGCTCAACGAATCCTTCGAGTTCGATCGCGACAAGGCGCCGTGGCCGGCGACCGCCGCGGAAATGAACGAGCTGTGGCGCAAGCGTGTGAAGAACGACGGGCTGACGTTGCGTCTCGCCGGGAAGAACTGGACCGAAACCGCCGACATCCTGCGCAAGCGCTACGAGCGCGTGCTCAAGCGCATCGACCAGATATCAGCCGACGATGTATTCGAGAACTTCATGAATGCGTACGCGCGCGCGTACGACCCGCACTCGAGCTACTTCTCGCCGCGCAACTCGGAGGAATACCGCATCGCGATGAGCCTTTCCTACGAAGGTATCGGTGCGTCACTGCAACTCGTGGACGATTACGTGACTGTGCTGAGCATCCTGCCGGGCGGCCCAGCTTCCCAGTCAAGTCAGCTCGCCGCGAACGACCGCATCACTGGAGTCGGCCAGGGCCGCGACGGCCCGCTGACCGACGTGATCGGCTGGCGCCTGGATGATGTCGTCCAGCTCATCCGCGGTCCGATCAATTCAGTGGTTCGACTGCAGGTGTTGGCGGCTGGCGCCGCGCCGGGCAATGAGAAGTTGGTTGAATTCACCCGCAACAAGGTGACGCTCGAAGCGCAGGCGGCTCACAAGGAGATCCGCAAGGTGCATCGTGGCGACCGGGATCTGTCGATCGGCGTGATCACCGTGCCGAGTTTCTACCAGGACTACGAAGCGCGCGCCGCCGGGGATCGCAACTATCGCAGCACCACGCGCGACGTGCGCAACCTGATTGCAGAGCTCAAGACCACCGGCATCGACGGCCTGCTCATCGACCTGCGCAACAACGGCGGCGGGTCGCTGCCGGAAGCTACGGGACTCACCGGCTTGTTCATCAAGGGTGGGCCGGTTGTGCAGCTGCGCGAGACCGGCGGAACCGTCGAGGTCCTCGATGATCCGGAGCCGGAGCCCGCCTACACCGGTCCGCTGGCCGTACTGGTCGACCGCTTCAGTGCTTCGGCTTCAGAAATTTTCGCGGCCGCAATCCAGGACTACGGCCGGGGCCTGGTGATCGGGCAGCAGACCTACGGCAAGGGAACAGTGCAGAACCTCATTCCGCTGGATCGCTTCGCGCTCGGACCGAAGCCAGAGTTCGGACAGCTGACGATCACGATCGGCAAGTTCTACCGCGTCACGGGCGACAGCACGCAGAATCATGGCGTCACGCCCGACATCGTCATGCCGTCGCTGATCAGCGCCGATGAAGTGGGAGAAAACACGCGAGGCAGCGCCCTGCCCTGGGATCGCATCGCCGCAGTTCCGTTCAGTGATCGCGGCAACCTCACACCTGCAGTGACGCAGCTAAGCCGGATTCACGACCAGAGAGCCGCCGTTGACCCTGACTTCCGCAGTCTCGTGGACGATGTGGCCTCCGTAGATCGGCTGCGCCAGCAGACAGCGGTATCCCTCAATCTGAAAGTGCGGGAACAGGAACGCACGGCGCTCGACAAGGAGCGGCTGGCTCGCGAGAACGCACGACGCGCAGCCCATGGCCTCAAGCCGCTCGCGACCGTCGAGGAAATCAACGACAACGAGGCTGCCGACGTGGTGCTCACAGAAGCGAGCCAGATCGTCGCTGACATGACTTCTGTGCCCTTGGTGGCCCAGGCCTCCAAAGGCAGTTGACCCTTCTCCCCGGCCCTCCTGCTCGTGCGAGGGCCTTTGCACTGTTATACTTGACTATAACACCAGTCTACTTGTAGCATTCGCCCCAGTTCAAGGCACCCGTGCGACTGAAAGCGCCGGGATGCCCGACATAACCAGCTGATCCAGCTAATAAAAGTGGACAGCCTTGGGAGGCCGTATGTACAAGCAGTGGCTGTTGGTAGTTCTGGCCCTTACCGGCGTCGTGACGGCCTGTGGTGACCGGGCAAACGGCAAAACCCCGGACGCCAAGGACAAGGAAGCCCCGGCAATACCCGTCGAGGTTCGCGCTCCCAAGCGCGGCGGCATGGTCGCGATCTATTCCGGGACAGCCTCACTCGAGGCAGATCAGGAGGCATCCGTAGTCGCCAAGGTGGGTGGCGAGGTTCGCGCGCTCTTGATCGAGGAAGGACAGGTGGTGCGGTCGGGCCAGGTGCTCGCACGCCTCGATGGCGATCAGCTCAGGCTCGAGGCCGACAAGGCGCGCGCCTCGCTCGCCAAGCTCGAGCGCGATTACCGGCGCAACGTTGAGTTGCACGAGAAAGGACTGGTCTCGCCCGGTGCCTTTGAGAATCTGAAGTTCGAGGTGGATGCGCAGCGCGCGGAGTACGAGCTTACGCGCCTGCAGCTCTCGTATACGGAGATCCGCGCCCCGATCGACGGCGTCATTGCGGAACGGCTGGTCAAAGTCGGCAACACCATCAAGCCGAACGATGTTCTGTTTCGCGTCACGGACCTCAAGCCGCTGATCGTGTACGTGCACGTGCCGGAGCGGGAGCTGGAACGCCTCAAGCCCAACCAGCCTGCATCCATACAGGTGGATGCCGTGCCCAAACAGTCCTTCATCGGTCACGTGGCGCGCCTGAGCCCGGTGGTCGATCCCGAAACGGCGACCTTCAAGGTCACCATCGAAGTTGATGATCCGAGCGAGCGTCTCAAACCCGGAATGTTCGCCCGCATTGGCATCATCTACGAGCGCCGCGAACAGGCTCTGCAGATCCCGCGCTCCGCCATTGTCGATGACGAAGGCCAGGCGAGCGTGTTCGTCGTGGAAGGCGGCAAGGCCCAGCAGCGCCACATCACCGTGGGACTCACCAACGACGGACTGGTGGAAATCACTACCGGCCTCAAAGGCCAGGAACAGGTCGTCGTCGTGGGCCAGGGTGGCCTGAAGAGCGGCAATGCCGTGCGCGTCGTAGAGCTCGAATCCCCCACTTCACAGCGCTGAGAGCGCAGCCGCGGTTTCCATCGCGCGCCAGCCGTTTACGGGGCCATAACCATGCAACTCGTCGATTTCGCGACCCGCCGGCGCGTCACCATCGTCATGTGCATGGTGGCCATCGCGCTTTTCGGCTTCGTATCGCTGGCGCGTCTGAAAGTGAATCTCCTGCCCGATCTCTCCTATCCGACCCTCACGGTGCGCACGGAACTCGTCGGGGCTGCGCCCCTGGAGATCGAGAATCTGATTACGCGACCAGTCGAAGAAGCCGTGGGCATCATTCGCAATGTCCGCCAGGTGCGCTCCGTATCACGTTCCGGCCAGTCGGACGTGACGCTGGAGTTCGTCTGGGGCACGGATATGGATCTGGCGGGCATCGAGGTACGCGAAAAACTGGACCTCCTGCAACTCCCGCTCGAAGCGAAGCGCCCGCTGCTGCTGCGCTTCGATCCTTCGACCGAACCGGTTTTGCGCTTCGCGCTGCTCGAAAAGACTGAAGCCGACAGCGCGGTTCCTGTCAACAGCGAAGAGCGGCTCAAGTTTCTGCGGCGCTTCGCCGAAGATCGCCTGAAGCCAGACCTCGAGGCCGTGCCGGGCTCCGCCGCGGTGAAGGTGAGCGGCGGTTACGAGGACGAGATCCAGGTGTTCGTCGACCAGCAGAAACTGGCGCAGCTCGGTCTCTCGATCGAAACCGTGGCGAGCCGCTTGCGCGCCGAAAATGTGAACCTGTCCGGCGGACGCCTCGAGCAGGGCACCCAGCGTTTCCTGGTGCGCACGCTTGAACGAATTCCAGAGCATCGAGGAAATGTCCGGCGCCATCATCGCCGCGGTCGACGGGCAGCCGGTTTACCTGCGTGATGTAGCCACCGTGACCCACGGCCACAAGGAACGTGAGGCGGTCACGCGGGTGAAGGGCCGCGAGTCGGTCGAGCTCGCCGTCTACAAGGAAGGCGATGCCAACACGGTGCAGCTTGCCAAGGCGCTAATGGAGCGCATCGAAGCGCTGCGCAAGACGCTGCCGTCGCAAACCGAGATCATTCCGGTCTACGACCAGTCGAAATTCATTTCGTCGGCGATTGGCGAGGTCCGCAATGCGGCGGTGATCGGCGGCCTGCTGTCCATCCTCGTGCTGTATTTCTTTCTCCGCGATGCACGCGCCACTTATGTCGCCGGCATCGTCATTCCGGTGTCCGTGATCGGCACGTTCATGCTCATGTACCTCTCGGGCGTGACGCTCAACATCATGTCGTTGGGTGGAATTGCGCTCTCGGTGGGCACTCTGGTCGACACGTCGGTCGTGATTCTCGAGAGCATCACCAAGAAGCGCGAGGCCGGCCTCGGAGCCTTCGAGGCCGCACGTTCCGGGACCAGCGAGGTAGCGATGGCGGTTACGGCTTCGACGCTCACCTCGATCGCGGTGTTCTTTCCGATGGTGTTCATCAGCGGCATCGCTGGCCAGCTGTTTCGCGATCAGGCGCTCACCGTCACCTACGGACACATTCTGTCGCTGCTCGTCGGCCTGACGGTGGTGCCGATGCTGGTTGCCGGCCGGATCGCGAATGAGGCCTCCAGCACCGCGCAACCGCCCCTGGGGCGATTTGCGCGCGGTGTTGCATTCGTTGCCGGGCTCTTTGGTCGCGCTGGCCGCGCCATTGCCAGCTTCTTCAGGATGATCTTCACGCCGTTCGTTTGGGTCACGCAGAAATCCTATCGCCGGCTGGAGGTGTCTTACGTACCACTGCTCGAGTGGTCGCTGTTACATCGGGGCCGCGTGATCGCCGCCGCCCTGGTGCTCTCGCTGGTGACTTTCGCACTCGTGCCACGCCTCGGCACGGAGCTCATACCGCAGCTCTCGCAGGGTGAGTACAACGTGGATCTGCGTCTGCCGCCCGGCACGCCTCTCGACCAGACCGATCGCGTCGTCGAGAGTGCGCAGCGCGCCGCCATGCAGATCGGAGGCGTAGACCTGTCCTATTCCGTCGCGGGCACCGGCAATCGCCTCGATGCAAACCCTGTCGATGCCGGCGAGAACACCGGCAAGCTGAGTATCACGCTCGTTCCCGGTTCCGGCCGCGCTGAGGAGAGCGCTTCGATCACAGCCCTGCGACCGCACCTGGACGCGGTTGCCGGGCTCCAGTACCAGTTCAGTCGGCCGTCTCTGTTCACCTTCAGCACACCGCTCGAGGTCGTGGTGAGTGGCTATGATCTGGATCGGCTGCGCGCCGTCGCTGAGCAGGTCCGTGCACGCATGGACGCCGCTGGCACTTACACCGACATCCGCTCGACCGTGGAAGCGGAGAATCCCGAGATCCAGATCGTATTCGACCAGGACCGCGCCACGCGTCTTGGACTCAAGGTACGCGACATTGCCGATCGCATCGTCACCAGCGTGCGCGGCGAAGTCGCGACGCGCTATCGGCTGCGCGATAAGCAGATCGATGTGCTGGTGCGCAGCGTGCACGCGCGTGCTGCCTCCATCGAGGAGATCCGCAACCTCATCATCAACCCCGGGAGTGCGCAGCCGGTGCCGCTGAGTGCCGTCGCCGAGGTGACGCTCTCCGTGGGTCCCGCAGAGATTCGCCGCATCGGCCAGGAACGTGTCGCGGTCGTTTCAGCAAGCTATACCGGAAGTGACCTGGGAGCGGCGGTCAAAGATCTGCAAGGCATGCTCGGGAAGATCGCGTTGCCGCCGGGGGTCAGCAGCTACCTGTCCGGACAGAGTGAGGAGATGCAGGACAGCTTGCGGTCTTTGACCTTCACGCTCGCGCTGGCCGTGCTGCTCGTGTACCTGGTGATGGCCTCGCAGTTCGAATCACTGGTCCAGCCCTTCGTCATCCTGTTCACGATTCCGCTCGGCCTGATCGGCGTGGTGTGGGCGCTGTTTCTCACCTCGACCACCATCAGCGTCGTGGCAATGATCGGCATCATCATGTTGACCGGTATCGTGGTGAACAACGCGATCGTTCTCATCGACGCTGTGAACCGCGCGCGCCAGCGCGGCCTCGACAAGCACGCCGCGATCCTGTTTGCTGCCCGCGCGCGCTTGCGCCCGATCGTCATCACGACCGTGAGTACGATTCTTGGCTTGGTGCCGATGGCGCTCGGCATCGGCGACGGCGCGGAAGTGCGCACGCCGATGGCGATTACCGTGATCGGCGGCATGACCGTCTCGACCTTGTTGACGCTGGTGGTGATTCCGGTCGTGTATTCGCTCATCGTGCGCGAGCGCGCACCTGCGGCCGCCGAAGCCGCAGCGGTTGAGCCGAGCCGCACATGATCCACACCGATGTAGCGCTGCGGCGGCCCGTCACGACCGTGATGGTGTTCCTCGCGGTGACGTTGATCGGTGTGATCGCGGCGCGCCTGCTGCCGCTGGAACAGTTTCCGGACATTCAATTCCCGGGTATGCAGGTCACGATTCCCTATGCCGGCTCCACGCCGCAGGAAATCGAGGAGCAGATCACCCGTCCGGTGGAGGAAGCGCTTGCGACGCTGAGCGGCATCCAGGAGATCCGCTCGACCTCCAGCGAAAATCAGGCGCAGATCGAGATCTCCTTCGACTGGGGAACGGATTTCGACGCAGTGGGATTCCAGGTCCGCACCAAGCTCGACGCGATCCGCAGCCAGCTGCCTCCGGGCGCGGACCGCATGCTCATTTTTGCCGGTTCACTTGGCGATCAGCCGATCCTGCAGGTGCGCATTGCGGCGGACCAGGACCTTTCCGACGCCTATGACACCCTGGAGCGCTATCTCAAGCGCCCGGTCGAGCGTCTCAATGGTGTCGCCCGTGTTGAACTCGCCGGTGTCGAGCCGCGCGAGGTGCGCATCCTGGTCGATGCGGGGCGTGTGGCTGCACATGGCATCGACGTGCGCGATCTGCGCGAGCTCCTCGAACGCAGCAACTTCTCGGTGAGTGCCGGTGAGATCACCGAGCGTGGACAGCGTTTCAACGTTCGCCCCATCGGCGAGTTCCGCACGCTCGATGACATTCGCAACCTGGTTCTGCAGGGCAACGTCCGCCTTGCAGATGTCGCCAGCATCGAGCTTCTGAGCCCGGAGCGAGAGGTGGGCCGGCATCTCAATCATCGGCCGGCGGTGGGTCTGGAGGTCTACAAGACGACCCAGGCAAACGTTGTCGATGTCGTCGAGCGGGCGCTCAAGGTGGTCGACTCGGCGCGCGAGCTGCCGCAGATGCAAGGCATCGAGCTGCTCATCATCGGCAACCAGGCTGAAGCCATCATCGCCTCGCTCAAGGAACTGCGCACCGCTGGACTGATCGGCGCGACGCTCGCCTTCCTGGTGCTGTTTGCGTTCCTGCGCGATCTGCCGACGACGTTGATCGTCACCCTGGCCGTGCCGTTCTCGCTGGTGATCACGCTCGCGGCGATGTATTTCCTCGGTCTCTCGATCAACATTCTGTCGATGATGGGCATGCTGCTCGCCATCGGCATGCTGGTGGACAACGCCGTCGTTATCACTGAGAGCATCTTCCGCCACCGGCAGATGACGCCCGATCGGCCCACCGAGGCGACGCTCGCCGGTGTGCGCGACGTTGGCATTGCAGTTACCGCGGGCACCGCGAGCTCGGTGGCTGTCTTCCTGCCGCTGTTGTTCGGCGAGCGTACCGAAGCAACGATCTTCCTTGCCCACGTCGCCATTCCAATCGTGGTAGCGATGATCGCCTCGCTCCTCGTCGCGCAGACACTGATTCCGATGCTGACCGTGCGCTTTCCCGTGCCGCCACCAATTGGCGCAGGTTCCCTGCTGGGACGCGTGCGTGAGCGCTACGCGCGTGCGCTCGGCTGGACGCTCGAGCACAGGTGGATGACCGCGGCTGGCATCGTGCTGATCCTGGCCTCGGTGGTACTGCCTGCCATGCAGGTCAAGAACGACATGTTCCCGCCCGACTCGGGTCGCAACCTGGCCATGACATACCACATCGACGGCACGTTCCCCCTGCAACGGGTGGAGTCGGCGGTCAACCTGGTCGAAGGCTACCTGGAGAAGAACCGCGCGCGGTTCGAGATCGATACGCTCTACTCCTACTTTCGCCCTGACGACGCGGCTACGTTCATGACCCTGATCCCCAGGGGAAAGGCGAAGAAGGAGACCAGCGAGATCATCGCCGAGATCACCAAGGAGCTCCCGGAGATCATCATCGGCAAGCCCAGTTTTTCGTTCGACCAGGATTCGGGCGGTGACGGATTCAGCATGCAGCTTGCCGGTGAATCGACCGAGCGATTGACGGAGCTCAGCCAGGAACTCGCGCGCCAGCTCAACTCCATCGAGGGCCTGGAAAGCGTGCGCTCCGAGGCGCGCAACGGCGAGGAGGAAGTGCAGATCATCGTCGACCGCGAGCGTGCCGCCGAACTGGGTCTCAGTACCGAAGAGGTGGCCGGCTCGATCGCGGTGGCCATGCGCGGCGACAAGCTGAAAGAGTTTCGCGGCCCCGAGCGCGAGGTGGACATGCGCCTCACCTTCCGCGCTTCCGATCGACAGAACGTCGAGGACCTGATGCGGCTGCCGCTCTACCTGCCCGGCGGCGGGCGCATCACGCTCGGTTCGGTGGCGGAATTTCGCGTGACGCGCGGCCCGCGCCAGATCACCCGTGTGAACCGACTCACTGCGGTCGTCATCGCAGCCAACCTGACGAGCGGCGCCACACTCGAGGACGTAAAGGATCGGGTCAAGGCTTTCATGGACGAGATCACGCTGCCAGCCGGATACACGTGGAAGTTCGGCCGTGGCTTCGAGCAAAACGATGAGACGCAGAAGGTCATGCTCATCAGCATCGGGCTGGGCGTAGCGATGATCTTCCTAGTCATGGCATCGCTGTTCGAATCGGCGCTCTACCCGCTGTCGATCATCACCTCGATCGTGTTCGCTCTGGTCGGCGTTTATTGGTTCTTCTTCATCACCGGGACCACCTTCACCTTCATGGCGATGGTGGGCATCATGATCCTGGTCGGTGTAGTGGTGAACATCGGTATCGTTCTGGTCGCGCACATCAACAACCTGCGTGCCACCGGGCTGTCGCGTAACGCGGCTATTATCCAAGCGGGACGCGATCGACTGCGGCCGATCCTGATGACGACGCTGACCACACTTCTCGCGATGCTGCCGCTCGCGATCGGCGATGCGCAGGTTGGCGGCGGCGGTGTGGGCGGCGGCGGTCCCGCGTACTTTCCGATGGCGCGCGCCATCATCGGCGGACTGGCATTCTCGGGCGTGCTGTCATTGTTCGTCGTGCCCGCCTTCTATGAATGGTTCGACGACTTGAATCAGTGGCGTCGGCGGGTCATCGGGGCAGCGCGCGAACGAAACGCCCCGCAGGAAGCGATCTCGTCCGCTGCAGTTCAGCGCAGCAGCACCCTGTAGATGCTCCAGTAGTCATCGGCGAGAATCTGCGGCGCTGACAGCGCGAGCATCGTTTTGCCATCAGGCGCGAGAGGTACGATGCCGGCCAGCGTGTCTGCAAGCGGGACGCTGTCCGAATCTGAGCGGTATTGCCCCACCTGCTTGAGCTGTTCGACGCAGGTCTTGATCTGGGGCGCGAAACCGGTACGGCTCTTCACCGCCACCAACGCCTGCGCAATCGCAACCATCAGCGACTCGCAATCTTCGCGACTGCCGAACTGCGCCTCATGCACGCGCTTGGTCATGGATTCGCGTACGCGCGTGGCGAGCCCTTCAGTGCTGAGCCGCGCGCCCAAAACCAGAGCGTAACTGATGATCGCGAGATTGATGGCACGTCTGCCTTCGATAGACAACCCGGGGAACGCCGGCGTTTGCTGCTGTTCGACAGCGGTGTGCTCTTCGCGCAGGCGCGTGCAGTCCTGGTGGGCCGCATCGACATGTACGCGTTCACCGTTGATCTGCGCCGTCAACTGACGGCGGCGGAAGTAGTTCCAGAAGCCGCGCAGCTTCTGCAGGCGTTGCGTCAGATCATCCAGCACCCGCTGCCGCTCGGTGGCGACATCGTTGGCGGCAGCGAGTTGAGCGTCCAGCTCCTCGAGCCGTGTGCGGAGCTGCTGGTTGAACTCGAAGGTCTGCCGCTGTCGCTCGCGTTCCTCCTGCTGACGCTCAAGCTCACCAGCAAACTGCGCGAGCTGCAGGTTGCAGGCGCGCCAGAGCCCTCGCAGCTGGTAGAAAACGAGCGCGGCGTAACCCGTCTGCGGATTGCCGAGCAGCGTTTCGAGAGAATCCATCTGCTCCTGCGCCTTCCCGGTCCCAGTCTCCTGCTGCTTGAGGCGCTGCTTGAGTTCGTAAACCTCGTCCTGCAGATCCCCATACGCCTTCTTGAGACCGGCGCGGTTCTTGAAGAGCTGTACCAGACGCTCTTCTTCGGCCTCCTTGGACTTGGGGCTGAATGGCAGCTTGAGCGGCCTGAGCTTGTCGAAGATCGCCACGTGCTCGACCCTTTGACCTTCAGGTGCTGTTGGAAGTGAATTCGACGGCGCTATCTCAGCACATCTGCCGTGATGCGCGTTGTGATTCTGCCGTCAGCACGCGACATCCTGTCTACCCTCGATCGCCTCTGGGCTGGTCGCCGCCTCGAATCGATGCCCGCGCTCGGCGCAGTACTCCAGCCACTTGTTGAGCAGCATGTTGCGCGCCCAGCGTTCGCCCATCTCGCGGCGCAGTTCGCCCAGATCGCGTATGTGCTCGCCGAGCCGCTGGCGAAACGTCGCCGCGCGCCGCCAGCCCGTGCAGCTGCAGGCTTCGGCAAGCCGCGCATCGTGATACACGCGCACCTGCATGTCCGGCGTGAGCACGGGCCCTCTGCTGCTCTCCAGCAGATAGCTCATTCTCAAGGTGGTCGTGAAGCGGCACCGCTCCAGCACCTGCAGGTGCAGGCCTACGTCGCCCGGCGCGTTGGAAACCAGGTGACCCTTGACGATCTCAGGCGCGGACAGGATCCAGCGGAGCCTGATGTAGTTGCTCTCATAGAGCGTCATCAGACTCACGAAAGTTCCGGGCCGCGAGCGCCACGAAACCGCACACAGCTGATCACCGTCCATGCTTTGAATATAGCACAGCCATGCGCGCGCCCCGCCCGGCTTGTGCGATGCATTTCACGCTTCGACGCGTAGAATTTTCAGGGACGCACGCGGCGCTCGACGCCGGTGCGGTCGAGAATGCGACTCGAGATTTCCTCGATGGAACATTCAGTCGTGTCGAGGTAGGGAATTCCCTGTCGATCGAACAGCGATTCCGCCGCGCGCACTTCGTACTGAACCTGCGGCGCGGATGCGTAGCGGCTGCCGGGGCGTCGTTCGTTGCGAATCTGCTGCAGGCGTTCGGGCTTGATCGTGAGCCCGAACAACTTGCGCACGTGGGGACGCAGAGGAGTCGGCAATGCCCCGTTTTCCAGCTCTTCCTCCGTGAGCGGGAAGTTTGCCGTAAATACTCCGTACTGGAGCGCCATGTACAGGCATGTAGGTGTCTTGCCGGAACGCGACACGCCAACCAGGATCAGATCGGCATGATCGTAGTCGCGTGCGCCCGCGCCGTCATCGTTCGCCAGCGCGAAATTGGTGGCGTTGATGCGCATGGTGTAGGCGTTCAGATCCGCCATGCTGTGCGCACGCCCGCTGGTGTGCGAAGAACGCACGGCCAGCTCGGTCTCCAGCGGCCCGAGAAATGCATCGAAGAAATCCAGGAACAGCCCGTTGGCCTCTTTTACAATGGCGCGTAATTCGTCCTGCACCAGCGTGCTGAACACGATCGGGCGCACAGCCTCCTGTTCGGCGACCAGGTTGATCTTCCGCACCGCCTCCTGCGCCTTGTCAAGCGTCGATATGAATGGCAAAGTCACCGGCCGAAATTCCAGGCGGTCAAATTGCGTCAACAGGCTGTGCCCCATGGTTTCCGCGGTCACGCCAGTCTGGTCTGAGACGAAAAAAACGGTTCTGCGGTTCACGGCAGCTCGTTCACCCGGCCATCCTGCATTGGAGTGTTTCACTCTCCCGGCGTCCGAGACAAGAGTTTCTGCCGAGAGCGCCCATTGAGCTCCGAGGAGCAAGCTTGAGTTCCTACATTCTGCCGTTCGATCAGCTCGGCATGGGCGACATCGAAGTCGTCGGCGGGAAGAATGCTTCGATCGGCGAGATGATCCGCAACCTTGCACGCCTGAAGGTCTTGGTGCCGGACGGGTTCGCCACTACCTCCGAGGCATACCGCGACTTCCTCTCCCAGGGCGGGCTGGCGACGCGAATTGCCGAGGCGCTGCGTGAGCTCGACGTCGAGGACGTCACCAGGCTCGCGGACACCGGCGCCCGGATCCGTGGTTGGGTTCTGGATACACCTTTCCCGGAGCGCCTGCAGGCCGAAGTGCTCAACGCCTGGAGCGCGATGAATGCGGGCGGCGAAATCGCCGTCGCAGTACGCTCCTCGGCGACCGCTGAGGATCTTCCCGAGGCCTCCTTCGCGGGTCAGCAGGAGACGTTTCTCAATGTTCGCGGTCGCGACAATCTGCTCGCCGCGATGCACGCCGTTTATGCCTCGCTCTTCAACGACCGCGCCATCGCCTATCGTGTGCATCATGGCTTCGATCACCAGCAGGTTGCGCTTTCGATCGGCGTGCAGCACATGGTGCGGAGCGATCTGGGCACCAGCGGTGTGATGTTCACGCTCGACACCGACTCAGGTTTCCGCGATGTCGTCTTCATCACCTCCTCGTACGGGCTCGGCGAGACAGTCGTGCAGGGAGCGGTCAACCCCGATGAGTTCTACGTCTACAAACCCGCCCTGCGCGCCGGACGCGAGGCAGTCGTGCGCCGCAATCTCGGCGGCAAGGCGATCAAGATGGTGTACGCCCCGATCGGGAGCGGCGAGCGCGTACAGACCGTCGAGGTCCCCGAAGCCGACCGGCTGCGTTTTTCCCTCGACGATGCAGACCTGCACGCCCTGGCGCGGCAGGCGTTGATCATCGAGGAGCACTACGGCTGCCCGATGGACATTGAGTGGGGCAAGGATGGCGAGAGCGGCAGGAATCTATATCCTGCAGGCGCGTCCTGAAACGGTACAAAGTCGTGCCGGTCGCTCTATCCAGCGCTTCACGCTGAAGAACCGCTCGCGTGTGCTTGCAAGCGGGCGCAGCATCGGCCAGCGCATCGGCGCAGGTCCGGCGCGCGTCGTGCGTGACGTGAAGGAAATGGCGCGCGTGCAGAGCGGCGATGTGCTGGTCGCCGACATGACCGATCCGGACTGGGAGCCGGTAATGAAGCGCTCCTCAGCGATCGTGACCAATCGCGGCGGTCGCACCTGCCACGCGGCCATCATCGCACGCGAGCTCGGCATCCCCGCGGTGGTGGGCTGCGGCGACGCTACCGAGCAGGTGAAGACCGGACAGGACGTCACGGTCTCCTGCGCCGAAGGGGACACGGGCTACATTTATGAGGGATTGCTCGGGTTCGAGAAACGCCAGATCGAGCTCGACACACTCCCGCCCGCGCCCGTCCGCATCATGATGAATGTCGGCAATCCCGACCGTGCCTTTGATTTCGCCGGCATTCCGAACAAAGGTGTGGGCCTGGCGCGGCTCGAGTTCATCATCAACCGGATGATCGGCGTGCACCCTCGGGCGCTGCTCGAATTCGACCGGCAGAGTCACGAGATCAAGGAATCGATTCGCCGGCAGATGGCCGGCTACCGCGACCCGGTGAGCTTCTACGTCGACAAGCTGAGCGAGGGCATCGCGCAGATCGCGTGCGCCTTTGCACCCGAACCGGTGATCGTGCGCCTCTCGGACTTCAAGTCCAACGAATACGCCAACCTGATCGGCGGGCGCCAGTACGAGCCGCACGAGGAGAATCCGATGCTCGGTTTCCGGGGCGCGTCACGCTACGTGGACGAAACTTTCAGGCCGTGCTTCGAGCTGGAGTGTCGTGCCCTGAAACGCGTGCGCAACGACATGGGGCTGGTCAACGTGCAGGTGATGGTGCCCTTCGTGCGGACGCTGAAGGAAGCGGCGCAGGTGACGCAACTGCTCGCGGCGAACGGGCTCGAGCGCGGCAAGGATGGCCTCAAGGTGATCATGATGTGCGAGCTGCCGAGCAATGCGCTGCTCGCTGAGCAGTTTCTCGAATTCTTCGATGGCATGTCGATCGGCTCGAACGACATGACGCAGTTGACGCTCGGCCTCGATCGCGATTCCGGCATCGTCGCGCGCGCCTTCGATGAGCGCGACGAGGCCGTGAAGGCACTGCTTGCGATGTCGATTGCGGCCTGCCGCAAGGCAGGCAAGTACGTCGGGATCTGCGGCCAGGGGCCTTCGGATCATCCCGAACTGGCGCGCTGGCTGGTCGAGCAAGGGATCGACAGCATCTCGCTCAACCCCGACACCGTCGTCGAAACCTGGCTGTTCCTGGCCGACCGCTCTGGCTCATAAGAGCAAAACGAGACGGACATTGTGGTCGGGGGATTGTGCCAACCCGGGCGCGCAGTGTTTGCGGGGATGCATTCTCAGACAGCACTACCATCGAACGTGATCAGCCCGGAGTTGGCACAACCCCCACCCAATGGCCGGCTCGGAGTGCGCTTTGCGGCTACTCGCGGGAGAGATCACGTATCGCGGCGTCGGAGCGCTCGCGATCCTGGTCATCGAATGGCAGAACCGTGACTGAACGTATCGAGTCGCGCTCTAGACAGCGGGCGTTCACGCTGTAGCCGTCCGGGTTGGAACGCGGCACGTAGAACGACTTCACCCCACACCGCCTGCAGAAAAGGTGCCGTGCCACGCCCGTATTGAATGTGTAGCTGGTGAGCGTGTCGCTCCCGCGCTGCAGGCGAAACCGGCTTGCTGGCACGATCAGGTGCAGAAAACCCGTCATCGTGCAGATTGAGCAGTTGCACTCCAGCACTTCGAGATCCGCTGGTGCATCGACTTCAAAAGCGACGGCGCCGCAGTGGCAGCCGCCCCGGTGCACTACCTGTTCACCGCTCGCGCCATGCCACGCGGCCGCTTGCGTACGGCAGACACTGGCAGCTCCCGGATCTGCATTTCATCTATGACGAAGGACGTCGCATCGAGCGCGTAATCGCACGCCATCTGGGTTGAATCGCTGCCCCAGAACAACAGGTCATCGACGACGAGGGTGGGTACACCAAATACGCCCGCGGCGATCGCCGCTTCCGTATTGGCACGCAGCTGCTGCTTCACTCTTTCATTGGCGATTGCGCCTTCGGCCCCGATGACGCCCAGCTCGGTCACGAGCTGATCCCACGCGACCTTATCATCCGGGATCTTTCCGTCGCGCCAGACGAATGCGAATAGTCGACTTACGACTTCATCGGTCAGGTCCAGGTGGATCGCCAGGCGCAGAAGCGGCAGCGGATTGAACGGATGTGCCTGCGGCAAGTTGAGCGGCAAATCCCGGCGTCGCGCAAGCCAGCGCACCTGGCGATACGTGAACGACCGTTTGGGCGGTATCTCTGCAGGTCCGAGCTGTCCCCAGTGAGCGAGGACGCCGGCGAGCAATATCGGCTGCAGGCGAAGCTCAAAACACGCGCGGAGCCTCGCCAACTCCGCGAACTGCAGATATGAGTAGGGAGAGATGAAGTCGAAGTACCAGTCCGCGCGTTTCATGTCCGACTCCTGAACCAATGCGCGGTATCCAGATCCACATTGCCTCCGGAAAGAATGATCCCGACATCCAGGCCCGCGACATCGAGTCGACCCTCGATCAAGGCAGCCATCACAACGGCCGCAGACGGTTCGATCAGCACCTTCAATCTCTCCAGCACCAGGCGCACAGCCTGCAGAATCGCATCCTCTGAGACCCGCACGATGTCATCGACGCAGCGACGAATGATTGCGAAATTGCGCACGCCGAGCGAAGAGCGCAGACCGTCGGCAACCGTATCAGGCGCGTCAAGGAGTATTCGCTCGCCACTGCGGAAGGATCGCCATGCGTCATCCGCCTGCTCTGGTTCGATGCCTATCACACGCGTATGCGGCAGGAGACCCTTCGCAGCGATCGCGGTCCCCGACAGCAACCCGCCGCCGCCGACCGGCGTGAGCACAAGATCGAGCCGCGGATGCTGCTCGATGAGCTCGAGGCACGCCGTACCCTGACCTGCGATCACGCGATAGTCATCGTAAGGGTGTACCAGGCTCAGCTCGCGTTTTGCCAGCAGTTCGGCCAGTGCTGCCTCGCGTGCGATTCGACCCGGGCGGCAGAAAATCACTTCGGCGCCATGGTCTCGCACCGCCGCGATCTTTACCGCAGATGAGTTCTCCGGCATGACGACGACTGCCGGAATGCCGCGCAGCTTCGCGGCCAGTGCCAGCGCTGCGCCATGGTTACCCGAGGAATGAGTCGCGACGCCGCGTGATGCCAGCGATTCCGGGAGCGAAAGTACCGCGTTGGACGCCCCGCGCAGCTTGAAAGCGCCGCCGCGCTGCAGGTTCTCGCATTTGAAGATCAATCGGGCGCGGAACTGTGCATCGAGCGTCTCATCGCCCAGGAGCGGTGTACGCCGGACGAAGGGCTGAATGCGCGCTGCCGCTGCGCGGATGGCCGCAAGATCCGGCTCCTGGTCCCCGGTCGCCAGTTCGGCGTCCATGAGATCAGTCGATGCCGGGGGCCGCGGCGATGGAAGACGCGAACAAACGCTCGCGGTAGTACTGCAGCTCACGCACCGAATCGCGGATGTCCTCGAGTGCCAGGTGCGTGGAAGTCTTCGAAAACCCGGCGGCAACCTCGGGCGCCCAGCGCCTTGCCAGTTCTTTGAGGGTGCTTACGTCGAGATTGCGGTAATGAAAGTAACGCTCCAGGGCGGGCATGAATCGGGCCAGGAAGCGCCGATCCTGGCAGATACTATTGCCGCACATCGGCGAGAGGCCTGCGTCCACGTATTGGTCGAGGAATGCCACGGTCATGCGTTCGGCTTCGTCAACACTCGTCAGACTGGCACGAACTCTCGCCAGCAAACCCGAAGCACCGTGCTGACGCTGGTTCCACTCATCCATCAATCCGAGGACGGCCTCGGGCTGATGCAGGGCGAGCACGGGCCCCTCGGCGAGCACGTTGAGATGCTTGTCGGTTACCAGCGTGGCGATCTCGATAATGTGATCGACATCGGGCCTGAGCCCGGTCATTTCGAGATCGATCCAGATCAGGTTGTCCGGGTCTCGGGCCATGGGTAGCGATGGATTGTGCTCGAATACTAGCAGACGATAAGCTGCCGGTGCCTGCATCAACATCGTTTCATGAGTCCACTCGCCGCATCTTTCGCCACCCTGCTGATCCTCGCGCTCGCGTGTCGCATCTGGCTCCTCAGCCGTCAAGGCGCCAGCGCTCACGCGGCCCGTGAGCACGTGCCGGAAGCGTTTCGCGATGCCGTGCCGCCGGAAGCACATCGCAAGGCGAGCGACTACACCGTCGCCAAGACGCGACTCGCGATCGGCGAAGCGATCCTCGATGCGCTGCTGCTGGTTGCTCTGACCTGGGGCGGAGTCCTGTCCCTGCTCGACTCAACCTGGCGCGCGCAAGGCCTCACGGGGGTTCTTCTCGGGCTCGCCGTCATCGGCAGCACTGCACTGATCACCGCGTTCATCGGCTGGCCGCTCTCGCTGTATCGCGTGTTCGGCATCGAGACCCGCTTTGGGTTCAACCGGACGACCTGGCGACTCTATCTGGGCGATCTGTTGAAAAGTCTGCTGCTGACCATCGCGCTGGGAGCGCCACTGCTGGCGCTCGTTCTGTGGCTCATGCAGAAGGCGGGCGCCAACTGGTGGCTATACGCTTGGCTGGCCTGGGCCGCATTCAGCGTGGTACTGACCTGGGCATACCCCGCGTTCATCGCACCCCTTTTCAATCGCTTTCGCGCGCTCAGCGATGTGTCACTCGCGCAGCGCATCGCAGCGCTGGTTGAGCGCTGCGGGTTTCGCAGCCGCGGCGTGTTCGTCATGGATGGCTCGCGCCGTTCGGCGCACGGGAACGCGTATTTCACCGGGTTCGGGTCCAACAAGCGCATCGTCCTGTTTGACACGCTGGTCGAGCGACTGTCGCCAGAGGAGATCGAGGCAGTCGTCGCACACGAGCTTGGTCACTTCCGCCTGCATCACATCCGCCGGCGCATGTTGATCAGCCTGGCGCTCGGGCTCGCCGGTCTTTACGTCCTCGGCTGGCTCAGCACCCAACTGCTTTTCTTTGCAACTTTCAACATCACCGCACCTTCCGCGCACCTGGCGCTGCTACTCTTCTTTCTGGTGCTGCCGGTGCTGACGTTCTGGCTGGCGCCCGTCGGGGCCGCGTGGTCGCGCCGCCACGAGTTCGCCGCGGACCGATACGCTATGACTTATACGAACGGGACGCAGCTCGCATCCGCACTCGTCAAGCTCTATCGGGACAATGCGACTACACTCACGCCCGATGCGTTGTATTCCGCGTTCTTCGATTCTCACCCACCGGCCCCGACGCGCATCGCTCATTTGCGGCGCGCCCTGGAGACTGTCTGATCGCCGTGCAGGGTGAACGAGACGCTGTTGCTCCGTCGGGAGACACGGAAGGAACGATTGCAACGACCGAACAGGAAACATCCGTCGGTCGCGTGATTGCAAGTCACGGCCGTCACGTCATGGTCGAGGCGTCGGACGAGCGCCGCGTCCCCTGCTCGCTCTCTGCACGGCGCTTGCAGGTCGTGTGTGGCGATGAAGTGCGCTGGCGACTGAGCGATAGTGCCGGAACTGGCGTCGTTCTCGACCGCCTGCCGCGTCGCTCCACCCTGTCGCGCACCAATACCAAGGGTCAGAACGAGGTGGTAGTCGCGAACATCTCGCAGCTCATCGTCGTGTTCGCTCCGGAGCCGACGCCGGATTTCTTCATCGTCGATCGCTACATTGCCGCCGCGGAGCTGCACGGCCTGAAGGCCGTCGTGGTGCTCAACAAGTGCGAGCTGATCAGCGAGCCAGACGCCTGCGACGTCGAGCTTGCCACGTTTGCCCAGATTGGCTATCCGACCGCACGCTGCTCGGCCACCACTGGCGATGGCATGCCAACGCTGAGTTCGCGGCTCGAACGCGAAGTGAGTGTCCTGGTCGGCCAATCCGGGGTCGGCAAGTCGACTCTCGCGAACTCCCTCCTGCCAGGGCTCGACGCCGAGACCGCGGTGCTGTCACGCGGCACCATGGAAGGACAGCACGTGACGAGCGTGTCAACGCTGCATCATCTGCCCAACAGCGGCGACCTGATCGACTCACCGGGCGTGCGCGATTACGCGCCAGCACTCGAGTCACTGACTGATCCGGCACACGTATTTCGCGAATTCGCGGCGCCAGCGGCGCTGTGTCGGTTCCAGGACTGTCGCCACCTGCGTGAACCCGATTGCGGCGTGCAGCGTGCGGTCGAGGCTGGGGCCATCGCCGCGCGTCGCTACGAGAGTTATCGGCGCTTGCTGCGATTGCACGCCAGGATGCGCGAAGCGCGGCCGCGCAACACCGGCAGGTAGAATCAGGACTGGCGTTCAGCCCATGGCTTGACGGCCCGCGAGCGCGTGCGCCAGCGTGCCGCCATCCACGTACTCGAGCTCCCCACCGACCGGAACGCCGTGCGCAATGCGCGTGGCGCGCACTCCGCGACGCGCGGCAATCTCGCCAATCACATGCGCTGTGGCATCGCCCTCGACGGTTGGGTTGGTGGCGAGGATGATCTCCGCGACGCTACCTTCCGCCAATCGCGCCTCGAGCTGTGCGAGACCGAGTTGTTCCGGTCCAATACCATCCAACGGCGACAGGTGCCCCATCAGCACGAAATACTGGCCGCGATAACTTCCTGACTGTTCAACGGCGATGACATCCGCCGGCGATTCGACGACGCACAGCAGCGCCTGGTCCCGCTGCACCGACACACAGAGCGGACACAATGCCTCCTCGGTCAGCATGCGACAGCGCTGACAGTGACCGACCCGTGCCAGCACGTCTGCCAGGGCAGCGGCGATTTCGCGGCCACCATCTCGATCGCGCTCCAGGAGGTGAAAAGCCATGCGCTGCGCGGTCTTCGGACCGACGCCGGGGAGGATGCGTAACGCTTCGATCAGCCGCGCCAGGGCGGGTGAGTACTTCATCAGAGGGGAAGCTTGAATCCAGGCGGGAGTGCCATACCCGACATGAGGCCTGAGTATTTCTCCTGCACGCGCGCTTCCACCTTGCGCACCGCGTCGTTCACGGCTGCCGCAATCAGGTCTTCGAGCATTTCCTTGTCGTCACCGAGCGTGGACGCATCGATCTGCACCGCGCGGACCTCGTGCCGGCCATTCATCGTCACGCGCACCATGCCACCGCCCGATTCACCCTGTACTTCGAGTTGGCCCAGCTCGGCCTGCGCCTTTTGCATGCTGGCCTGCATCTGCTGAGCCTGCTTCATCAGGTTTCCGAGTCCTGGCTTCATGGTTCTCCTCTCCCTGCACCTCAGTTGAGCGGCTTCACGGAGTCCGCGATGAGCGTCGCGCCCAATCTCTCCTTGAGCGCTCGGACTGTGGGATCGTTCTCCAGTTCGACTCGTGCTGCCTGCAGTCGTTCCTCGGCCGCCTGCGCCAGCTCGCGCGCCGGCGTTTGCGTCGCTTCTTCTGCCAGCTCGATCTGCAGCTGCACCTCAGTCCCCAGCACGCGACTCAGCGCGCGCGAGAGAGTTTCTTCCGTTTGATTGGTGCGAAAGTGCGTGCCCCGTGGATCCAGCAACAGTCGTAGCCGGCCCTCGTCGCGGGCAAGCAGCGTGCAGTTGATGGCGAGCTGGCGCGCTGCTCCTTGCGTATCCAGCGCCGCAATCATGGCGCGCCACGGATCACCGCTTGGGGTACCGCTCGAGGTCGATACGTCGGCGCTCTTGGTTGCAGCCGCAGGCTCGGTCGATATTGCACGCCGCACACGTACTGGGGAATCCGTGGCTTCTGCCGGACGGAACGCCAACATGCGCAACAGCACCATCTCGAAGCCACTGCGCTGATCGGGCCCAAGGTCCAGATCACGGCGACCAACGATCGCAAGCTGGTAATAGAGCTGCAGGTCTTCGGCCGGAATCGCGGCGGCGAGCGCATCGAGCGTCTGTGCTGCAAACGATTCACCGGCCTCGTAGCCAGGAACTGCCTGACGGAGCGCCACTTTCTGAATCAGCGTGGCGAGCTCATCGAGTGCAGCAGCATAGTCCGGCGCGTATTCATCCAGCGCCGCCACCGCTTTCATCAGTCCGGCGGCGTCGGCTGCCGCGATCTGCTCCAGGAAACGCACCGTGTGTGCCCGGTCGACCGTGCCGAGCATGGCGCGGGCATTCTGCTCCGTGAGCTTGCCACCACCGAAGGCGATGAGCTGGTCGAGCAGGCTCAGCGCATCGCGCAGGCTCCCATCGGCGGCACGCGCCAGCAGCTCGGTGGTCGCGGATTCGGCTTCCAGCCCTTCCGCCGTGATGATCTGCTTGAGTCGCGACCCAATCAGAGTCACCGGCAAGCGCTTGAGATTGAACTGCAGACAGCGCGACAGGACCGTCACCGGGAGCTTCTGTGGGTCGGTGGTTGCCAACAGAAACTTCACGTGCGGTGGTGGTTCCTCGAGAGTCTTCAGGAGCGCATTGAAGGAGTGAGTCGACAACATGTGCACCTCGTCGATGAGGTACACCTTGAAGCGGCCGCGCGCCGGCGCGTATTGGACGTTGTCGAGCAACTCGCGCGTATCGTCGACCTTGGTTCTCGAAGCCGCGTCGACTTCGAGTAAATCGACAAAGCGACCTTCGTCAATTTCCCGGCAGGCGGCGCAGCCTCCGTCCGGTCTTGAGGAAACCCCGGCTTCGCAGTTCAGGCACTTGGCGAGAATGCGCGCGAGCGTAGTCTTGCCGACACCGCGCGTGCCAGTGAACAGGAATGCGTGATGCACACGCCCGCTGTCGAGCGCGTTGCTGAGCGCACGCACGACGTGCTCCTGGCCGACGATTTCGCTGAAATCACGTGGGCGCCACTTGCGCGCGAGAACCAGATAGCTCATGGGCACACTCTAATCGGAGGGTGGCAGCCCGCACCAGCACTTCTCCGGCACCCGATCGGTGCCGCTACCGTTGCTCCCTTCCGGGCCTGGCGGGATTCACGGCGGATCGTCGCGGCGACGCCGATGCGGACTGCCATGGAAGTCTCGAGTGGCGGAGAGAGTGGGATTCGAACCCACGAAACCGTTGCCGGTTTACTGGAATTCCAGTCCAGCGCCTTCGACCGCTCGGCCATCTCTCCGCACGAATTGAGGGCGCGCAGGGTACCGAAGGCGCACCCGGCACGCAATTCAAGGGTTGGGTTGCGGAGGTTGAGGACGATCGCCCTTCGGAAAATCGCCGCGCTGGCGCTCCGGGAAATACGAAGGCGGATCGTCGAGACACCCCTCGGCACCGGTCCGCGGCCGGTCCGGTGTACTGAGCTCCGGCACCTTGAGCCCCGCCCGTGTATCGGGCGCCTCGAGTCCAACCGGGGTCTGCAGCGGCGGAATGCTGTCGGCATTGCCGTAAGCGGGCGGTGCATTGCAGGAAAGGGACTTGCAGCCGGTGATGCCAGCCAGGCAGAGCACCACCATCGCCACCAATCGAAAGACTCGACTCATTGAGAACCTCAATTCATTACGCCCGCGACACGCAGGCCATCGCGCACCTGCTCATGGAATCGCGGCGCCAGCTGTGTGAGCGGCAACCGGATTCCTTCAGCAATCAGACCCATCTCCTGCAACGCCCATTTGACCGGAATCGGATTCGATTCGACGAACAGGGCGGCGTGAAGTTTCCCGAGCTTGCGATCCAGCTCATGCACCCGCACCTCTTGTCGCTCCCTCGAAGCGACACACAGCTCGTGCATCAGCCGCGGCGCCACATTGGCTGTCACGGAAATGACGCCCCGCGCTCCGATATCCATCAGTTCGTGGGCCGTCGCGTCGTCACCGCTGATCAGATCGAATTGTGCGGGCACCGCAGCGAGGATCTCGCGACCACGCTCCACGCTGCAGGTCGCTTCCTTGATTGCCACGATATGCGGCTCACGCGCCAGCCTAGCAACCGTGGGCGCCAGCAGGTCGACACCGGTCCGGGACGGCACATTGTAGAGAATTACTGCTGTGCCGGCTGCAGCGGCCACCGCGCGAAAGTGCTCGAACAGGCCTTCCTGGGTCGGCTTGTTGTAATACGGAGTGACGACCAACAGCGCATCTGCGCCGGCGGCGACCAGTTCCCGGGCGCGCTGCACAGTTCGCGCTGTTGAGTTGGTGCCGGCGCCGGCGATCACCGGCATGCGCCCCCGCAGGACGCGCACGGCCCGCCGCACCAGTTCGTCCAGTTCTCCTGATTCGAGCGTCGGCGACTCGCCGGTCGTTCCACCGATCACGATCGCATCGGTGCCATGCTCGGCATGAAAGTTGAGCAACCGCTCCCAGGCGGGAAAATCGATTTCACCACTTGCCGTCATCGGAGTGACGACCGCGACCATGCTGCCGCCGAACATCTGGGCCCCGGGGAGTGTCTGCTGCGGAGGATCGCGGATGTTACGTGTCGCGGGCGCAATGAGGCAAGCCACTGATGGGGCTCGTTCCACCATCTGCTCAATACCGGTACACTGCCGCTCGAACAGTGGCGACGAGGCCGCACACGACCAGATGAATCAGTACCTGGCGATCTCGGCGATCGGTAGCGATCGAACGGGAATGGTTCACGACCTCACGCGCGTCGTGACCGACTGCGGCGGCAGCATCAGCGAGAGCCGCATGACGGCGCTGGGTTCCGAATTTGCAATGCTGCTGCTTGTATCCGGCAACTGGGCAGCCTTGGCGCGCCTCGAAACCGACCTGCGCAAGCTTGCTGACTCCAGCGGGCTCAGCATCCAGCTACGGCGAACTGAACAACGCACCGCGCGCAGCGACATGCTGCCTTACTCGGTCGACGTCGTATGCCTGGACCAGAGCGGGATCGTTTCCAGCCTGTCCGGGTTTTTTTCCTCGCGTGGCATCGACATCGCGGAGCTTTCCACGCGCAGTTATGCCGCTGCGCATACGGGCGCGCCGATGTTCTCGGTGCAGATGATCGTGAACGTGCCGAGCCGCATACACCTCTCGACTCTGCGCGAGGAGTTCCTGGAATTCTGTGACCATCTCAATCTCGATGCGATTCTCGAACCGGTGAAACTGTAACCGGAAGGATTGACGCTCAAGTGAGCAAGGCTGAAGTCGGGCGCAAGACGCCCAAGTTCTCGTTGCCCTCGACGGCCGGCGACAGGTTTTCGTTAGCGGACGCGCGCGGTAGCAACCTGGTGATCTACTTCTATCCCCGCGATGACACCAGCGGCTGCACACGCGAAGCGCAGGATTTTCGCGAACTGCACGGCGCGTTCCGCAAGGCCAACACGGTCATTCTCGGGGTTTCGCCCGACAGTATCGAGTCGCACCACAAATTCAAAACCAAGTTCAAGCTGCCGTTTGCCCTCCTGAGCGACGAGGATCGCAAGACCTGCGAGCTCTTCGAGGTGATCCGCGAAAAGAGCATGTACGGCCGCAAGTTCATGGGTGTCGAGCGCAGCACCTTCCTCATAGATGCCGAAGGCCAGCTGCGCCGCGAATGGCGCAAGGTCAAAGTCGACGGGCACGCCGCAGAAGTGCTCGAGGCAGCCAAGTCACTGTGAAGAACTCCCCCAGGCCACAGCGCCGCATTTTTGTTCTCGACACCAACGTACTGATGCACGACCCGGCAGCGATCTTTCGCTTCGAGGAGCACGACATCTATATACCGATGATCGTTCTCGAGGAGCTCGATGCCGGCAAGAAGGGCCTGTCCGAATCGGCGCGTAACGTGCGCCAGGTGAGCCGCTTCCTCGATGAGCTGATGCACAACGCGACCAAGGAACAGATCGACCATGGGCTGGAACTGCCGCCGTCGAAGTCCGGCAATCACGGCAAGAAACCGAGCACCGGTCACCTGTTCTTCCAGACTCGCCAGCTCGCTTCGGGTCTGCCCGACAATCTGCCGGGGCATGGCGCGGACAATCACATACTCGCGAACACTCTCGCCCTGCAGGGGGAATTTCCCGAGGCGCGCATCACGCTGGTGTCCAAGGACATCAACTTGCGCATCAAGGCCTCGATCATCGGCGTGCACGCCGAGGACTACTACAGCGACAAGACCATCGAAGATGCCGACCTGTTGTTTTCCGGCATGCAGTCGTTGCCGGAGAATTTCTGGGAACAGCTCGGGCGCGACATCGAATCCTGGCAGGAGAGCGGCCGCACCTTCTACCGGGTGCGAGGCGCCGCGGTGAAGGACTGGCAGTTCAACCAGTTCGTCTACGAGACCTCAGAAAACGGCATCGAGGCGCTGGTACGGGATACTGACGGGGAGGTCGCGGTTCTGGAATTGACCCGCGATTTTCGCAGCGACAAGAACAACGTCTGGGGCATCACGGCGCGCAACCGGGAGCAGAACTTCGCGCTGAACCTGCTGATGGATCCGCAGCTGGACTTCATTACCGTCCTGGGTCCGGCGGGAACGGGCAAGACTCTGCTGACGCTCGCTGCCGGCCTCATGCAGACGCTCGAGACCAACCGCTATACCGAGATCATCATGTCGCGCGTGACGATTCCGCTCGGCGAAGACATCGGCTTTCTGCCCGGCACGGAAGAGGAAAAGATGGAGCCGTGGATGGGTGCGCTGATGGACAACCTCGAGGTGTTGACGCAGAGCCAGGAAGGCGGCAACTGGGGACGCGCGGCGACGAATGATCTGCTGCGCAAGCGGATCAAGATCCGCACCATCAACTTCATGCGCGGCCGCACTTTCCTGAACCGCTTCATCATCATCGACGAGGCGCAGAACCTGACGCCCAAACAGATGAAGGCGCTGGTAACGCGCGCCGGACCAGGGACGAAGCTCGTGTGCCTGGGGAACATCGCCCAGATCGACACGCCCTACCTGACCGAGACCACCTCGGGTCTGACGTTCGTGGTCAATCGTTTCCACGGCTGGAAGCACTCCGGCCACGTCACGCTGATGCGCGGGGAGCGTTCACGACTCGCGGACTACGCATCGGATATCCTGTAGCCCACCAGGTCACGGCCAAGGGGTCTGAACGCGTCGGCCGAGCCGCGGTCCAATGGGCGACTTCCCGGAAATACAAGCTCTTATGCGTCGAATCCTGCTGTCCACCGTCGCTGCGCTCCTGGTCTGCGGGCCGGCCTGGCCAGCGGCTGAAGACCTGCCGGACATAGGCACCCCCGCCGACACGACCCTGACGCAGGCCGACGAATACCAGATCGGCCTGATGGTCGTGAAAGGCTTGCGCGACGCGGGCAAAGTTCTCGAAGACCCCGAATGCACTGAGTACATCCAGTCGATCGGCTCGCGTCTCGCCAGCCATGCACAGGACGGCCATCAGCGTTTCACATTCTTCGTGGTCAAGGACCCGTCGATCAATGCATTTGCACTGCCGGGCGGGTTCATCGGCGTGAACGAGGGCTTGATCCTCGCGACCGCCAACGAGAGCGAGCTGGCTGGCGTGCTGGCGCACGAAATCGCCCACGTGACGCAGCGACACGTCGCACGCAGCATTCAGGCCGCGGGACGATCGAGCCTGGTTTCGGCGGCGGCCATGCTGGCAGCAATCGTCATCGGCGCGACGACCGGCATGCCGCCCGACGTGATGACGGGCGCCATCGCGGTCGCACAGGGAGCCGCCGCGCAGCAACGTATCAACTTCACCCGCTCCAATGAGTACGAGGCGGACCGCATCGGCATCGGCACGATGGCAGCGAGTGGCTTCGATCCCCAGGCGATGCCCGCTTTCTTCGATACCATGGGACGCCGCGCCGGACTGCAGGGTAGCCAGGTACCGGAGCTGCTGCAGAGTCACCCGGTCACCACCGCGCGTATCGCCGAATCACGCAACCGTGCGCATGGCTACGACATTCCCATGCCGCCCGACAGCGTCAGCTATGGTCTGAGCCGCGAGCGCTTGCGCCTGCTCAGCCTCAGCAGCGACACCGATGCGCGCGCTTACTACAACCAGTATCTGGCGACGGAAAAGAACCACACCGACGCGACGCGCTACGGGCAGGCGTTGAGCCTCATGCAATCCGGTGCCCCCGAGGAAGCGATTCCCATCCTGCAGGGCCTGAGTGAGAAGCACACTGACGTGATGCAGTATCGGAGCGCGCTGGGTGAAGCTCAGATGGCCATCGGCGAGAAGCAGGAATCGCTCAGCACCTTTGCCCGCGCGCTCGAGCTCTTCCCGCGCAACGTGCCGCTGACGGTACGCTACGCTGACGCGCTGATGCGCGCCAACCAGCCAAAGCAGGCGCACCAGATCCTGCTCGACCTGTTCAACACCGTGTACCCGACGCCCGAGCAGTGCCGCTTGATCGCGATGGCCGCGAACAGTGCGGGCGATGTGGGCGATGCGTATTTCTACATGTCGGAGTATCACGTGATGAGCGGTGATCTGATGCTGGCGCTCAACCAGCTCCAGCTCGCGCTCGCCGTGCCGAATCTGTCCGAGGTGCAACGCGCGCGCTTCCAGGCACGGCTCGATGAGCTGCGCGAGTACCTGCCCAAGGGCAAGGCCCGCGTTGCGGCAAGCCCGCCGGATCAACGTCCGGAGCCTGAGCAACGCCAGCCCCAGCCGCGCTGATAGAATTCTCGCCTCTACAACATTGGGAGTGACTTGATGGCAGGTCCGACTCACCGGATGCTGAGTGGCGTACTAGCGCCATTGGCACTGTTGCTCGCCGGCTGCGCGACGACCTCAGCGAGTCGATCGCCGCACGATCCGCTGGAGCCTCTCAACCGCGGCGTCTATCGCTTCAATGATGCGCTCGATCGCGCGGTCGCGCGGCCGGTGGCGAAGGCATACCACGATCATGTGCCGAATCCGGTGCGCAGCGGCATCAGCAATGCAATCGACAATCTCGCCTATCCCACGACCATCGTGAATGACCTGCTGCAGGCCAAATGGCGCGCAGCACTGAATGATATTGGCCGCTTCCTGTTCAACTCGACCCTGGGGCTCGGCGGGCTCTTCGACCCCGCATCGAAAGAAGGACTGGACAAGAACGACGAGGACTTCGGGCAGACGCTCGGCAAGTGGGGAGTTCCGTCCGGCCCCTACCTGGTGCTGCCCTTCTTCGGCCCTTCAAGCCTGCGCGACGGGCCGATGATCTACCCGGAACGTTACACCGACCTGCGCGGCTATCTGGGGGATTGGAAGACGAAATGGACGCTCATCGGCGTCGGCGCGCTCGATACCCGTTCGGAACTGCTGAGCGTCGATCAAGTACTGCGCAACGCCTACGATCCGTACCTGTTCACGCGCGATGCCTATCTGCAGCGTCGCGAGTACCAGGTTCGCGACGGCGATGTTCCGGACGAAAAGCTGGAAGAGCCGATGGACGAACCGCCTGCCGAGGATGGTTCGTCGGAGGAGATCAAGCCGCGTCGGCCGACGACAGAGGCGCCTGCCGAGCAATCGCCCGCCGCGGAGTCTGGAAGCGACCAAGTGCCGCCGAATTGAGAGCACCCGGCCAGGAGCACGGCGTGCTTTCGGCTGGTCAACTCGCGGGGGCTTTCGGTTCTGCTGTAAGACTCTCGGCCGCGTGCAGAATCCCGTCGACTTCGCTGATCTCGGCAACCGCGCGAATCTGCGACGGAATCTCGAAGAAACGCATCTCGCGCCTGGCGGCTCGTGCCCAGCTCACCCATTCGAGCAATAACGCCAAGCCCGCACTGTCCGCGTCCGAAACCTTGGAGAAATCCACCTTGATGACCGCCACTTCATCGAACAGCTCGCGGCTGCGCTCCAGAATGGCGGTGACCGTGCTGAAGCCAAACGCGCCGCGAACGGCGAACCGACCGCCGCCGAGCGCTTCAAATTCGAATGATGGCGCTGCCACGCGAGCTTCTCAGGCGGACTTCTGCTTGGGCGCCGGCTTTACGCCTTCGGTCTCGAGACGCTTGATCACGGCTTCCAGCCCCTTCTCCTCTATCTCCGCGCCATATTGCGTTTTGAAATTCTTCACATAGCTGATGCCTTCGATCGTCACGTCCCATGCTTTCCAGCCGTCCTGGGTTTTGCGCATGCTGTAGTTCACCGGCACCCGCGTGCCGTCGCTGCGCTTGACCTCAGTGCGCACCATTGCCTGCTCGGCCTTCGGATCACCCTGGAACGGCAGCACGCGCATGCGATCCGCGGTGAATTCGGCGAGCGCAGAGCCGTAGTTTTCGAGCAGCGACTGGTAGAACGCATCGATGAAACGCTGCCGCTGATCCTGGCTCGCATCGCGCCAGTACTTGCCCAGCACCAGTCGCGCCGCGTACTGCGTGTCGAAGTGGGGCAGCAGCACTTCGTCGACCAGCTTGTTGATCTTGGTCGGATCCTTGCGGTACTCGGCGCGGTGCGCATCGAGATCCTTGAGCATCCGTTGCGCGCAATCCTCGATCAGCTTGCTCGGATCCGAGGCGTCCGCCCGAGCGGGCTCCACGGCGCGCGCGCCGGTGCCGACCAGCAACGCCAGCGTCATCGCAGCGATTGAAAAGCTTTTCATCATTCGGTCTTGGCCTCCGCGCCTTGGCTTTCCTGCGCCTTATCTTTACCAGCCAGGCTGAACAGGAACTTACTGATGAGGTTTTCGAGCACAATTGCGGATTGTGTGAAGTGGATCTGATCCTGGTCCTTGAAATTAGTTTCCGAGCCGCCCGGCCCGATGCCGACGTACTGTCCGCCGAGTAGTCCTGCAGTGAAGATGCTCGCATCGCTGTCGTCCGGAATCTTGTTGTACTGCGACTCGATGCGTAGAGTGACCGCCGCCTTGTACTCGGTGCTGTCGAATTCGATCTTCTCGACCCGGCCGATCGTGACCCCTGACATCGACACCGGCGCGCCAACCTTCAGGCTCCCGATGTTCTCGAACTTGGCAAGCAGCTGATAGCCTGCGTCGCCGAAACGGACTTCGCGATTGGTGATCTGCGTGACAAGAAAGAACAGCGCTGCAAAGCCCAGCAATGCGAACAGTCCCGTACTGAATTCAATGGCGCGCGTCTGGCGCATGAAGCCTCCTTCCCACTAAAGCAAAGCCGCCGTGAGCATGTAATCGAGCAGCAGCGTGACGACGGCGGAGATCACCACCGTGCGCGTCGTGGCACGCCCGACACCTTCGGCGGTCGGAATCGCGTTGTAACCCTCGTAGACCGCGATCAGGCTGCACGTCACGCCGAACACGCAGCTCTTGATCACCCCTTCCATCACGTCGCGCACCTCGACGCTGGCGCGCATCTGCGACCAGAACTGGCCAGAGTCCACGCCCATCATCTGCACACCCACCAGCTGTGCACCGTAGATGCCGATGGCACTGAAGATCGCCGCCAGGAGCGGCATCGCGATGACGCCCCCCACGAAGCGCGGCACGCACACCCGCCGCACCGGATCGACAGCCATCATCTGCATCGCCGAGAGCTGGTCGGTGGCGCGCATCAAGCCGATCTCCGAGGCGAGTGCAGTGCCTGCACGTCCCGAGAACAGCAGTGCCGTCACCACTGGACCAAGCTCCTTCAGCAGACCAAGTGCCGCGACGGTACCGAGCGATTCCTCGGAGCCGAAACGCTGCAGAACGTCGAAGCCCTGCAACCCCAGCACCATGCCGACGAACAGTCCGCACAGCATGATGATCACGAGCGAGAGCGCGCCCGTATTGAAGACCTGGTGCACGATCAGGCCGAAGCGCCGGAGCGAAGCCGGCGTGTAAGCGAGCATGCGGCCCAGAAAGAGCACCACGTCACCAAGCGTCACCACCGCGCCGCGAAAGGCTCGCCACAGTTCGCGCAGCAGCCCCATCACTCTTCCTCGCGCGCCAGCAGCTGCGTGGCGTAGTCCGGCGCGGGGTAATGAAACGGCACGGGTCCGTCGGCGAGGCCATTCATGAATTGGCGCACGACCTCGGATTGGCTGCGTTGCAGCTCCTTGGGCGTGCCCGAGGCAACCACCTGGCCACCTGAGAGCAGATAGGACTCGTCGGCGACGGATGAGATCTCCTGAACGTCGTGAGAAACCACGATGCTGGTGATTCCCAGCGCATCGTTCATTTGCCGGATCAGGCGCAACACGACGCCAAGGGAAATGGGATCGAGGCCCGCAAAAGGCTCATCGTAAATGAGCATCTTCGGATCCATGACCATCGCGCGCGCCAGCGCCACACGGCGGCCCATGCCACCCGACAGCTCCGCTGGAGTCAGTTCGGCGGCACCGCGCAATCCCACGGCATGCAGCTTGGTGAGCACCAACTGCCGGATCAGCCTTTCGGGCAAATCGGTGTGCTCCCGCACCGGAAAAGCCACGTTCTCGAACACGTCCAGATCGGTAAGCAGCGCGCCATTCTGAAACAACATCCCCATGCGCTTTCTCAGCGCATAGAGTTCGGCGCGCTTCAGCCGGCCCGGCTCGACTCCATCCACGATGACGGTGCCGCGATCGGGAAAGATCTGGCCTGTGATCAGGCGCAGGAGCGTTGTCTTGCCGGTGCCGCTCGGCCCCATGATGGCCGTGACGCGACCGCGGCGGATAGAGATATTGAGGTCGCGGAAAATCTCGCGCTGCGCAACCCCGTAGTGCAGGTTACGAATTTCTACGATGTTCTCGCCGGCCACGGGCGCGGCGGCCGTGGCGGCCTGCGGGTCCTCAGCCATCCGGATTACTGCGGCTACTCAGGCAGCCGCGCTCTCGAGATTTGCCGAGTAGCGTCCGGAGCGCGCCAGTCCGTTGAGCTTGGCGCGCTTGAAGAGGGCCTTCTGGCCGGCAGCGAAATTGGCCTGCAGACCGCGCCATGCATCGAGCGCCGGAGCCTGCAACGCACGCCCATAGCTGAAGGACAGTTCCCAGGGGAGCGGGCCGAGCTGATTGATGAGGCTCAGGTGCTCGGTTGCTTCCTCCGGCCCCTGGCCGCCGGACAGGAATGCGATGCCCGGTACTGCGCTCGGAACGTGACGCTTCAGACAACGCACGGTGGCTTCAGCAACTTCTTCCGCGCCGGCGCGCTTCGCCGCCTTCATTCCCGAAATCACCATGTTCGGCTTGAGGATCATGCCTTCGAGTCGGATGCGGTGCGTGCAGAAGCTGATCGAAAACCGACTGCAGCGTTCGGTCCGTCACTTCCTCGCAGCGCTCGAGGCTGTGAGCCCCGTCCATCAGCACCTCGGGCTCAACGATCGGCACGATGCCTCGCTTCCTGGCACAGACGCCGCGTAACGCGCGAGCGCGTGCGCGTTCGCATCGATGCAGCCCTGCGTCGGAATCCCGTCGGCGATGTCGATCACGGCGCGCCACTTGGCAAAGCGCGCACCCAGCTTGTGGTACTCGGCCAGCCGCTCGCGCAGACCCATCGAGGCCTTCGGTAATGGTCTCGCCGGGGAAGCCAGCCATCGGCTTCGCGCCGATATCCACCTTGATGCCGGGGATCACGCCGTTGCGTGTCAGGTAGTCGGCAAACCCCACGCCGTCGCGGGTCTTCTGGCGGATCGTCTCGTCATAGAGGATCACGCCGCTGATGTAGTCCGACGCGCCGGGGGTCGTAAACAGCAGTTCGCGATAGGTTCGGCGGTTCTCCTCGGTCGACTCGATCTTGATCTTGTCGAAGCGCTTCTTGATGGTGCCGCTCGACTCGTCCGCCGCCAGGATGCCCTTGTCTTTGGCCACCATTGCCTCAGCAATGCTGTCCAGCTCGCTTGCCGCCATTACCGGTCCTCCGTTGGGTTCGGGGTCGGGCCGCAGGGTTCGGCCGCCCTCGAGGGGCGGCAAGGATAGCACCCCCTTCATTCATGAACCATTAGAGGACTAGAATAGTCCTAATTGCTTGGAGGGCCTCAATCGTGTTGCGGATCAGCAAGCTGACGGACTATGCGACCGTCATCCTCGCCGACCTCTCGGCCGACCCGGAAAAACTGCATACGGCAGCCGAAGTCGCCGCGCGGACGCGGCTGGCTGCGCCCACAGTCAGCAAACTGTTGAAGAGTTTGCAACGCGCGGGGCTCGTCGCCTCCGCGCGCGGCGCTCATGGCGGGTACCACCTGACCCGCCCGCCGAGCGCCATCAGTGCGGCAGCGATCATCGATGCGCTCGAGGGGCCCGTGGCCATTACCGAGTGCAGCAGTGAGCACAGCCATTGCGGCATCGAACACATGTGCCGCGTCGGTCATGCCTGGCAGCGGGTCAATCGGGCAATCCGCCGAGCTTTGTATGACATCAGTCTTGCGCAGCTCGCCGGCCTGGACTCCGGTTCCATGGCCGTGCCTGACATCACCGCGGAGCTGCGCGCTCCCGGTCGGACGCCGAATCGCGCGTAAGAGGTAGACGTGTCTACACAGCCGAAAGATCTTGAAGCACTGGTCGGGCAGAAATACCGCCACGGATTCGTGACGGACATCGAATCCGACACGCTGCCGCCGGGCCTCAACGAGGATGTCATCCGCGCGATTTCGCTCCGCAAGCGCGAGCCCGCGTTCATGCTCGAATGGCGCCTGAAGGCATATCGCCACTGGCTCACCATGCAGGAGCCGCGCTGGGCACGCGTGCACTACAACCCGATCGACTATCAGTCGATCTCCTACTATTCGGCGCCGAAGCCAAAAGCGAATGCGCCCAAGAGTCTCGACGAAGTGGATCCTAAGCTGCTCGAGACGTACGCAAAGCTCGGCATCCCTTTGCACGAGCGCGCCAAGCTGGCGGGCGTTGCTGTGGATGCAGTCTTCGACAGCGTTTCGGTCGCAACGACTTTCAAGGAGCGCCTGAAGCAGGCGGGCGTGATCTTCAGCCCGATCTCGGAAGCGATCCAGCAGCATCCGGAGCTGGTCGAGAGGTATCTGGGCTCGGTGGTGCCGCACACCGACAATTTCTTCGCCGGCCTGAACTCCGCTGTGTTCACTGACGGCTCCTTCGTGTATGTGCCGAAAGGCGTGCGCTGTCCGATGGAGCTCTCGACCTACTTCCGGATCAACGCCGCCAACACCGGCCAGTTCGAACGCACGCTGATCATCGCTGACGAGGGCAGCTACGTAAGTTACCTGGAGGGTTGTACGGCGCCGATGCGCGACGAGAACCAGCTGCATGCAGCGGTGGTGGAGCTCATCGCACTCGACGATGCGCAGATCAAGTACGCCACGGTGCAGAACTGGTATCCGGGTGATGAGCAGGGGCGCGGCGGGATCTACAACTTCGTCACCAAGCGCGGTGACTGTCGCGGGCGCAACTCACGCATTTCCTGGACGCAGGTCGAGACCGGGTCCGCAATCACGTGGAAGTACCCGAGCTGCGTGCTGCGCGGTGAGAACTCGATTGGCGAGTTCTACTCCGTGGCAGTTGCCAACAACTACCAGCAAGCCGACACCGGCACCAAGATGATCCACATTGGTGCCAACACGCGCAGCACCATCGTGTCCAAGGGCATCTCGGCAGGGCACGGGCAGAACACCTATCGCGGCCTGGTGAAGATCCTGCCGACGGCGACCGGCGCGCGAAATTTTACCCAGTGCGATTCACTGTTGATGGGCGATCAGTGTGGCGCACACACCTTCCCTTATGTGGAAGTGCGCAATCTCACCGCCATCGCAGAGCACGAGGCGACCACTTCGCGCATAGGCGATGACCAGTTGTTCTATTGCCAGCAGCGCGGCCTGAGCGAGGAGGACGCGGTGAACGTGATCGTGAGCGGCTTTTGCAAGAACGTGTTCAAGGAACTGCCGATGGAATTTGCCGTTGAAGCACAGAACCTGTTGAGCGTGAGCCTGGAAGGCGCAGTGGGCTGAGGAAACCTGAATGACTCAACCCCTGCTCAAGATCACCGATCTGACCGTTGCGGCGGCCGGCAAGACCATTCTCAACGGCGTTGACCTCGAGCTGCCCGCAGGCGAGGTGCACGCGCTCATGGGCCCAAATGGCTCGGGCAAGAGCACGCTGGCACAAGTGCTCGCGGGCCGAAGCGACTACACCATCCTGCGCGGCGAGGTCACCTACAAGGGCCAGGACCTGCTGTCGATGCCGGCTGAGGAGCGTGCACGCGCCGGTGTGTTTCTGGGCTTCCAGTACCCGGTCGAAATTCCCGGCGTCAACAATGTGTACCTGCTCAAGGCGGCGCTCAATGCGCAGCGCCGGGCGCGTGGTCTGCCCGAGGTCGATGCCTTCGACTTCCTCGCCGTGGTGCGCGAGAAGATGAAGCTGATGCGCATGGACGAAGCATTTCTGAACCGCGGCGTGAACGAAGGGTTCTCCGGGGGCGAGAAGAAGCGCAACGAGATCCTGCAGCTTCTCGTGCTCGAGCCGACGCTCGCGATCCTCGATGAGACGGACTCGGGCCTCGACATCGACTCTCTCAAAGTGGTCGCCGAGGGAATCGAAACACTACGCCGCGCGGATCGCTCGATCCTGCTCGTCACTCACTACCAGCGGCTGCTGAGTCACGTGACTCCGGATCGCGTGCACGTACTCGCAGACGGTCGCATCGTGCTGAGCGGCGACCGCACGCTCGCGCTCGAACTCGAGCAGCGCGGCTACGACTGGGTGAAGGCCAAGGCGAAGGTGGCATGAGCAGCGTTCCGGCACTCGATGGCCTGCAGTCGTACCTCGCGGAGCACAGCGCATGGCGGCGCGGCTGCCAGGCGGTGAGACCTGGAGTGCCTTGCGGAGCCAGGCGCTCGCGCGCCTGCTGCAGCTCGGCTGGCCGACGGCACGTGATGAGAGCTGGAAGTACGTACCGCTGCGGCTGTTGGAGAAGCGGGTCTTCGAAGCGCCGCCATCCGAGCCCGTACCCCTCGATGCGAACGCCCTGGCCGCGCGCACGCTCAAGCTTGCACCGGTAAATCGCCTGGTATTTGTCAACGGCATCCTCGTCCCGGCGCTTTCGAGCACGCTCGACACCAGCAATGGCATCGCGATCACTTCACTGGCAGCAGAACTCGAGCGCGATCCGGAGCAAGTACGTGCGCGCATGCGTATGCCGGGCGATGACGCGGAGGATCGGCTCGCCCTGCTCAATCTTGCATTTCTTGCCGATGGCGTCGACCTGCGTGTCCGGGCAGACGCCTCGCCGGCACCGGTCTACCTGCAATTCGTGTCGTGCGGGGAACATCGCGCCAGCTACCCCCGCGTCTTGATCGATCTCGAAGCGGGCGCGCGTGCCAGCATCATCGAGCACTTCGTCACGCTTGGAGATGCCGAAACCTTCGCCAACAGCGTGACTGACATCAGGCTGGGGAGAAGTGCACGACTCGAACACCTGATCGTCGCAGAGCCCAACGTTCACAGCTTCGTGCTGAGCAGCATGGTTGCTGAGTTGGGGGCCGACAGCCGGCTCCTCGCACATCGGGTCCTGCTGAGCGGCCTGCTCAGTCGTTTCAGCCTGCGCGCGCATCTCGACGGCCGCGGCGCTGCTATCGACGCGAATGCGTTGCTGCTCGCCGACGGGCGCGAGCATCTCGAAGCGCACAGCGTGATCCGGCACCGCGCCCCCGACACGCGCAGCGCCGAGCGCTTCCGCGGCGTGGCGGGCGATCGTGCGCGGGGGGTCTTCAACGGGCGCATCGTGGTCGAGCCCGGCGCGGCGCGCAGCGAGTCGCAACAGTCGAGCCGCAGTGTCCTGCTATCCGAGAAAGCAGAAATCGATTCGCGCCCACAACTCGAAATCCTTCACAACGATGTCAAGTGCAGTCATGGCGCTACCACCGGGCAACTCGATCCCGCCGTGCTCTTCTATCTCTTGTCACGAGGTATCGACCCACAAACAGCGCGTGCCCTGCTGATCTACGCCTTCCTGGATGACGTGCTGGCGAAACTCGAGCTGCCGCAGCTGCGCCATCAGCTTGAACGCCGCATCTCAAATGCGCTTCCCGATCAGCAGCGCATCGAGGAATTCCTGTGAATACAGTCACCAAACACGCGCGCAGCGGCGCCGATTCCAAGCCGTTCGACGTGCAACGGGTGCGCCGTGATTTTCCGATCCTGAGCCGTGAGGTGGCGGGGCATCCGCTCGCCTACCTCGACAATGCCGCGTCGGCGCAGCGGCCGCAGAGCGTCATCGACGCGGAAGCTCACTACTACTCCGAGATTCACGCCAATGTGCACCGTGGCGTGCACACCCTGAGCCAGCTCGCGACCGAAGCGTACGAAGGCGCGCGCGAGAAGGTACGCAGCTTCATCAACGCCGGCTCGGTGCGAGAGATCGTGTTCGTGCGCGGCACGACCGAGGCCATCAATCTGGTGGCGCAGAGCTTCCTGCGGCCCAGCCTCAAGGCCGACGATGAAATCCTCATCACCTGGCTGGAACACCACTCCAACATCGTGCCGTGGCAGTTGCTCGCCGGGCAGACAGGTGCGCGCTTGCGTGTCGCACCGATCAACGCAGCGGGCGAAGTGGATGTCGCCGCGTTGGAGTCGATGCTGTCGACGCGCACACGACTCGTCGCCATCGCCCACGTCTCCAATGCGCTCGGCACGATCGTTCCGGTTCGCCGCATCATCGCGGCCGCCCACGCGCGCTCGATCCCGGTGCTGCTCGACGGCGCACAAGCCGTGCCGCACCTAAGCGTCGACGTGCGGGAACTCGATTGTGATTTCTATGCCTTCTCCGGCCACAAGATGTTTGCACCAACCGGCATCGGAGTGCTCTACGGGCGTGAGCAGCTGCTTGAAGCAATGCCGCCGTGGCAGGGCGGCGGTGACATGATTCTCAAGGTCAGTTTCGAAGGCACGACCTTCAACACGCTGCCGCACAAGTTCGAGGCCGGCACTCCGAACATCGCCGGCACAGTCGGCATGGGCGCGGCTATCGACTATCTCGAGAACCTCGGCATGGAGCGCATTGGTGCGTACGAGCACGACCTGCTCGAGTACGCGACCAGGGCGCTACAGTCCGTTTCCGGATTGCGCTTGATCGGCACCGCGGCCGAGAAAGCGTCGGTGCTGTCGTTCGTGCTCGACGGCATCCACGCGCACGACATCGGCACGATCCTCGATAGCGAAGGGATCGCGATTCGCACCGGTCATCATTGCGCGATGCCGGTCATGGACTTCTTCGGCGTCCCCGCAACGGCGCGCGCCTCGCTCGCGTTCTACAACACGCGCGAGGAGATCGATCGCCTGGTTGCCGCGCTCGCCAAGGCGCGCGAGGTTTTCGGCTGATGGACCTCAAGGACCTGTATCGCGACGTGATCATCGATCACAACCGTCAGCCGCGAAACTTCGGCCGCCTCAACCCGGCCGACGCACACGCCGAGGGTTTCAATCCCCTGTGCGGAGATCGACTCGAGCTCTACGTGACTCTCGAGGGAGAGCGCCTGAAGGACCTCAAATTTGAAGGAAAAGGTTGTGCCATTTCAGTGGCTTCTGCATCACTCATGACGGAAACTCTCAAGGGTAAGACACGCGCGGAAGCGCAGCGCTACTTCGACGAAGTACATGCCCTCCTCACCCAGGCCGGCCACGTGCCGACGCTCGATCTCGGCAAGCTCGCCGCTCTTTCCGGCGTGCGCGAATTTCCGGTGCGCGTGAAATGCGCCAGCCTTTGCTGGCACACGCTCAACGCGGCGCTCGCGCGGCAGGCCCAACCCGTTTCGACCGAGTGAGCATGCGCGCCTACGAAAATGAGCCGGTGGTGATCGAGCGCGACGTGCGCGCCGTGGTGATTCCTGCCGGCATCAATGTCACTTTGCGCCCGGGACAGGCGGGCTACATCACGCAGGCGCTCGGCGGCAGCTTCACCGTGTACATCGAGGGCAACCTGTTCCGCATTGCAGGCGAGGATGCCGATGCGATCGGCAAGGAGCCCAGCAAGCCAATCGAGCTGCCGCCGAATGCGACCGAAGAGGATGTGCGCACACTGGTCTGGAACCAGATGCGGACCTGCTACGACCCGGAGATTCCCATCAACATCGTCGATCTCGGGCTCGTGTATGAGTGCGAGATCCAGCACAACGACGACAACACGCGCAGCGTCAGCGTGAAGATGACGCTGACCGCCCCGGGCTGCGGGATGGGCGACATCCTGGTACAGGACGTGAAGGAAAAGATCGAGATGATTCCGACCTTGCGTGAAGTGAAGGTCGAGCTGGTGTTCGATCCGCCGTGGAATCAGTCCATGATGTCGGACGCAGCGCGACTGCAGACGGGGATGATGTAGGCCTGATATCCCATGAGCATCCGCTGGATCGATGTGGCGCCCGCCGATGCCGTCCCTCCAGGCGAGCATCGCGTCTTCGACATCGACGACACACCGGTCGCGGTCTTCAATGTCGACGGTGAGCTGCTTGCGATCCATGACATCTGCACACACGACGGGGAAACGCTGACCGGCGGCCCGGTCGAGGGCACCGAGATCGTCTGTCCCCGGCATGGCGCACGTTTCTCGCTACGCACGGGCGAAGTGCTGGCGCCGCCGGCGTATGAGCCGGTGCGCACTTACGGCGTACGCGTCGCAGACGGACGCCTGTGGCTGGAGGCGGAGGAGTGAAACGCCTCACGCTGGTGCGGCACGCCAAGTCCGACTGGAAGATTGCCGGGTTGAAGGACTTCGATCGCCCGCTGAGCCGCCGCGGCCTGAAAGAGGCGCCGGGCATGGCCCAGCGGCTTGCCGAGCAGAAAGCGCACGTGGATCTGCTGATCACGAGCCCCGCTGTGCGAGCGCTCGAAACGGCGCGCTTCTTCGCCAAGGCGCTCGACTACCCCCTGCGGCAACTCAAGTCAGAGGATCGCCTGTATCTGGCGCGTCCCGCGGAGATCCTGGACGTGATCCGCGGTGTCGGCACACGCGTGCAGCACCTCATGATCTTCGGCCACAACCCCGGCCTGAGTGAATTCGCGCAGCAGATCACCGCTGAGTCCGAGCTGGGCGAGCTGCCGACCTGCGCCGTGTATTCGATGGAATTCGAGATTGATAAGTGGTCAGAGGCGCGCTTCGGCGCAGCGCGCAACGCTTCTTTGAGCCAACCGCGGAATTTTCTGGATCTGTTGTCCTAGCGCGGCGCGCCGGCGGTATCCAGCCAGCGCTGCAGCAGTGCCAGGTCGAGCCAGCGATTGAATTTGCGGCCCACTTCCCGCAGCAGCGCGACCTGTTCGAAGCCGAGTGCCTCGTGAAAGCGGATCGACGCGGTATTGGCCGCATCGACACCGGCGATCATCACGTGCTTGCCCAGCGCGGTGGCGCGCGGAAACAGCGCCTGCACCAGCTCGCTCCCGATCCCCTGCCCACGACAGTCTTCCCGCACGTGCACGGTATGCTCGACTGTGTATCGGTACCCTGGCCAGGGACGAAAATCGCCAAAGGTCGCAAACCCCATGACACCTGTGGCATCGCGCGCAACCAGCACCGGGTAGCCATGGACGACCCGTCCGCTCCACCACTCGAAGCGGTTCTCGAGCGTCACCGGCTCGTTGGAATAAACCGCAGTAGTGCGCGCGATGACCTCGTTGTAGATCGCGAGTATCCCGGTCAGATCCGCTTCGGTCGCATCGGCGATCAGCATTCCGGCACGTTCACCGCGAGGCCGCCCTGCGATGTCTCCTTGTAGATCGATGACATGTCCCGTCCTGTCTGGCGCATGGTGGCGATCACCTGGTCGAGCGTGACCTTGTGAGTGCCGTCGCCCCGGATCGCGAGACGCGCCGCATTGATCGCCTTGACGGCGCCCATCGCGTTGCGCTCGATGCACGGAATCTGCACCAGGCCGGCAATCGGATCGCAGGTGAGGCCGAGATTGTGCTCCATGCCGATCTCGGCGGCGTTCTCGACCTGCTCGTTCGTGCCGTGCAGCGCCGCGACCAGGCCCGCCGCCGCCATCGAACAGGCCACGCCAACCTCGCCCTGGCAACCCATTTCCGCACCGGAGAGCGATGCATTCTGCTTGTAAAGCATCGCGATCGCGCCAGCGGTGAGCAGGAAGCAGATCACGCCATCCTCGTCCGCACCGGCCTCGAACCGGCAGTAGTAGTGCAGCACTGCAGGCACGATGCCAGCGGCGCCATTGGTGGGCGCAGTGACCACTCGGCCGCCGGCCGCATTCTCTTCATTCACCGCGAGCGCGAACGCGTTGACCCAGTCCATCACGTCGAGCCCGCCGCGCGTGCCCTCGCTGGTAAGCATGCGATGCAGCCGCGGCGCGCGGCGACGAACCTTGAGGACGCCGGGCAGCAATCCCTGTGAGTTGAATCCTCTCTCTACGCAGTCCTGCATCACACGCCAGATGCGCAGCAGTCCCGAGCGAATCTCCACATCGCTGCGCCACGTGCGCTCATTGGCCAGCATGACTTCGAAAATCTCGAGCCCGCGCTCGCGTGCGATTCGCAACAGGTCGGCGCCGTTGCCGAAAGGATGGGGCACTGCCGTGGCAGGCTCGGAAGGCGGTGCTGCCGCCCCGGCGCCGCGGACGATGAAGCCGCCGCCGATCGAGTAGGACTCTTCCTGCTGCAGGACCCTCCCGGAGCTATCCAGCGCAGTGAAGCGCATACCGTTCGAGTGACCCGGTAGCACCTGGTTACGCAGATAAAGCAGGTCGAGGGGCTCGTCGAAGCTGATCTCGTGCTGACCCAGTAGATTCAATCGGCCGGTGGAGCGAACTCGCTGCACCGATGCCTCGACGTCGTCCGGATCCACCTCATCGGGGCGATTGCCTTCCAGGCCCGTGAGCAAGGCGCGATCGGTCCCGTGGCCGTGGCCGGTCAGAGCCAGCGAGCCATAGAGTTGGATCGCCACCTTTGCAGTGCGCGACAGCAGCCCCTGTCTTGCCAGGTCCTGCGCGAATTCACGCGCCGCGTTCATCGGACCCACAGTGTGTGAGCTCGATGGCCCGATACCGATCTTGAAGATGTCGAAGACGCTGAGCACCGATGCCTGACCTCAGAGTAGTCTCGAGACGGTCTCCGACTCAGGGGACTCTTTTCGCGAACGCCGTGAATACGTCCCTGTAGGCTCCGTGAAAAACGTCCTATTTTTCACGGTCGCGAGAAAGAGTCCCCTGAGCCGGAGCCCTCCGATCACGTTTCATCGCCAGCGAGGGACAGCAGCGTCGCGTTGCCACCCACAGCGGCGATGTTGTTCGTGACTGTCTGCTCGTTGGCGAATCGATGCAGGTAGTAGGGTCCGCCGGCCTTAGGACCGGTGCCCGACAGGCCGCGACCGCCGAATGGCTGCACGCCCACGACAGCGCCAATCATGTTGCGATTGACGTAAACATTGCCGACGCGCAATCGTGCCGCGAGATCGCGTGCCACGGAATCGATGCGGGTATGGATTCCGAGCGTCAACCCGAACTGGGTAGCGTTGATCGCCTCCACGACCTGATCCAGCGCGCGCGCCGGATAACGGATCACGTGCAGGATCGGTCCAAATACTTCGCCCTTCAGGCGCTCGAGGCTGTCGATCTCGACAGCCAGCGGTGCAACGAAGGTGCCCTGCCCGTGCCAGGAATCGCGCCGGCAGCGATGTGCCCAACGCGCCTCCTTCACGATGGCCTCAGCGTGAGCCTCGAGCATCGCGCGGGCGCCCTCGTCGATGACGGGTCCGACATCCGTCGCCAGCAGCGCGGGGTCGCCCAACACCATTTCGTCCATGTAGCCCGCGAGGAGTTCTAATACCCGATCCGCAATCTCTTCCTGCAGGAACAGGACGCGCAGCGCCGAACACCGCTGTCCGGCGCTGTTGAAGGCCGACTGCACCACGTCGGCGATCACCTGCTCGGGCAGTGCGGAGCTGTCGACCAGCATCGCGTTCTGCCCACCGGTCTCGGCAATCAGCGTAGCGATCGGGCCAGAGCGCGCAGCGAGGCCACGCTGGATGATGCGAGCGGTCTCGGTCGAGCCCGTGAATACGATTCCGGCCACCCGCGGGTCGCCTACCATCCGACCGCCGAGCCGTGAGCCCTTGCCGGGAAGAAAGTGGAGCACGTCGGGAGGCACCCCTGCTTCGTGTAGCAGGGAAATCGCACGATGTGCGATCAGCGGCGTAGGCTCGGCGGGCTTGGCAAGCGCTGCATTGCCGGCAGCGAGCGCCGCCGCGACCTGACCCGTGAAGATCGCGAGCGGAAAGTTCCAGGGACTGATGCAGCCGAAGACGCCGCGCCCCTCGAGTCGCAGCTCATTGCTTTCCCCGGTCGGTCCGGGAAGCTTCAGCGGCGCGCCAAAATCCGCGCGGGCACGCTCTGCGTAGTAGCGCAGGTAGTCAACCGCCTCGCGCAGCTCGGACAAGCTGTCGGGCACCGACTTGCCGGCTTCGCGGATCGCCAGGGCAATGAGATCGCCGCGGTTCGCCTCGAACAGGTGCGCCGCCTTTTCCAGGATCTTCGCCCGATCATCGGCCGGCAGTGCATTCCAATCGGGCTGAGCTGCGACCGCCGCTGTGATCGCGGCGTCGACAGCACTCTCGTCGGCTGCGACGACACCACCGACCACTTCCGAGCGATTCGCAGGATTCGTGATCGGGTTTTGCGGACCATCGAGATCGCGGCCCGCAACCGAGGGCCGGCCGGTCCAGTACGTGCCGAGTCCCGGCGCACATTCGCGCGCGAGCTGCGTGAGCTCCCTGCTATCCGTCAGGTTGGGCCCGGCGGAGTTGATGCGCGCCGGTGCAAACAGGTCACGCGGCAGAGCAATGCGTGGGTGCGCAAGGAATTTCAGGCCTTCGACCTGTGCTACCGGGTCGGCAGCGATCTGTGTGGCCGGCAGCCGCTCGTCGACGATGCGATTCACGAAAGAAGTGTTGGCGCCATTCTCCAGCAGCCGACGCACCAGATAGGGCAGGAGGTCCGCGTGCGCTCCGACCGGCGCATAAACTCGGCACGGAAGGTTCAGTTTGCCGACACCGACGATCTCGGCATAGAGCTCCTCGCCCATGCCGTGCAGGCGCTGAAACTCGAACGAGCGACCGGTGAGTTGCGCCATCCGGATGATGCTGGCGACGGTGTGAGCGTTGTGTGTCGCAAATTGTGGATAAATGAATTCGCCCCCATCGAGGACCAGCCGAGCACAAGCCAGATACGACACGTCGGTGTTGATCTTGCGGGTGAATACCGGGTAACCCGACAAGCCCCGCTCCTGGGCGCGCTTGATCTCGCTGTCCCAGTACGCGCCCTTGACCAGGCGGATATTCAGGCGCCGCCGAGTGGCCCGCGCCCGGCCGATCAGCCAGCGCAGCACATCAGGCGCGCGCTTCTGATAGGCCTGCACTGCGAGGCCGAAGCCCCCCCACCCAGCCGAAACGGATGCCTGCAGCACGCGATCGATCAGCTCCAGCGACAGCTCGAGCCGCTCCGATTCTTCTGCGTCGATGGTGAGGGCGATGCGCGCGCTGCGCGCCTCGACGACGAGTTGCAGCAGTCTCGGTCCGAGCTCCGCGAGCACGCGCTCGCGTTGTGCGTACTCGTAGCGGGGAAAGAGCGCGGAAAGCTTCACCGAAATGCTCGGCGCCTCCTCGTCGGAGGCCGTCGCGTCTCGATATGCACCGGCGGTCGCGATGGCCTGCGAGTAGGCCGCGCTGTAGCGCACGGCATCCTCGGCGGTCATCGCCGCCTCGCCGAGCATGTCGAAAGAATAGCGATACTGGCGGTTGTCCCCTTCGCGCGCCCGCTGCAGCGCCTCCTGCATGGTGCGGCCCATGACGAACTGGTGCCCCATGATGCGCATGGCCTGCTTGAGCGCGGCCCGAACCACGGGTTCGCCGAGGCGCGTCGCCATCCGCGCGATCACCGCAGCGGGATTGGCGAGCTCATCGGCTTCCGGACGGATCAGCCGCCCGGTCAGCATCAGGCCCCAGGTCGAGGCATTCACGAACAGCGAATCACTGTCGCCGAGATGCTCCGACCAGTTACCGGCTGCGATCTTGTCGGCGATGAGGCGGTCGGCCGTCTCTGCGTCCGGAATACGCAGCAGCGCTTCCGCCAGGCACATCAGGATTACGCCCTCGCGCGAGGCGAGGTCGTACTGCTTGAGGAAGGCATCGAGCCCGCCCTTGCGTGTGCGATTGCGACGCACGGCATCGATGAGCTCGATAGCGAGCTCCTGCACCTCGGCCCGCACTTCCGGATCGAGCCTTGCGAGCGGCAACAGACCCGCGACGCACTCGCGCTCTTCGGCGAGGTACAGGCCGTTGATCGCCGTCCCGACCGGGGACTCAAGCGCCACGCCGGCCGCTCGAATGAAAGCCGGCGACGCCAGAGCGGGATTGGCCGACATTAAGAGGTCCTGCAAGGTACAAGTGCGAGGGTCCGCATTGTACCAACACGGGGTGCAGCGCGGATTTCAGCCGCCTTGGCGGAAGCGCTTGACGTAGTCGGACAGGATACGGGCGTGGTCGAACGCCAGAGGCGGCGGATGGCTTGGGTCGACCAGCGCGAAGGCGCGCGCGTCGTCGCCTGCCGCGGGCTGCCCGTGCGCCGTCGCGACATAGACGATGCCGATCGTGTGCCCGCGCGGATCGCGCCCCGGATCGGAATACACCCCGAGCAAGGGTCCAAGCTCGATGACGAGCCCGGTTTCCTCGCGGGCCTCGCGTATCGCGGCCTGCTCGACCGTCTCGCCAAGGTCGACGAAGCCGCCTGGCAACGCCCACCCAGGCGGAGGGTTGCGGCGCTCGATCAGCACGATCGGGCGAGCCGGCCGGTCGACGAGCTCGATGATGGCGTCGACGGCAACGGGTGGCGTTACGGGTCTTGTCATGCGCGACTCTTAGCAGGAAACCGCCGTTCCGGCCATCCGGCCCTGTCAACCGCCACGGTCAGGGTGCGTTCATGGCTGAAAGACGATACTCATTTCCTTCAGGCCGGGACCCGGGAGCCCGGATAATTGCGCGCGTATGATCAGCAAAGAAACGGTTGTCGCGGCCAATCGCTTCGGGCTCGGCGCCCGACCCGGCGAACTCGAGCACATCGGTACGAATTCGCGCGGCTGGCTGAAATCGCAGATCGATCGTACGCCGCCAATACCCCCTCAGCTGACCTCGCTCAAGCCGAGCGACGAGATCCTGCGTGCGCTCTTTGCGACTCGCGAGGCGCGTAAGGACAAACGCGCTCCGGCCACGACGGGCGATCCGGTGCAGAAGATTCGCGACGCCCTACTGCCCCACTACATCGCACAGGCGGAAGCGCGCGTGCGCATCGCCGCGCGTACCGAGGCTCCGTTCTACGAGCGTCTGGTGCAGTTCTGGAGCAACCACTTCGCCGTCTCCATCGACAAGCCAGTCTGTCTCGGCATCGCGGGTGCACTCGAGAACGAGGCGATTCGCCCGCACGTCACCGGGCACTTCAGTGAGTTGTTGCGCGTCGTCGAGCAGCATCCGGCAATGATCGCTTATCTCGATAACCAGGCCTCCGCGGGACCCGATTCAGAACTCGCACGCCTCGCCCGACCGCGGGGCAACGCGCAACGCAAGGTCGGCATCAACGAAAACCTGGCGCGTGAGATCCTGGAGTTGCACACCCTCGGCGTCGATGGCGGCTACTCGCAGGCAGACGTCACGACGTTTGCGAACGTACTCACGGGGTGGTCGATTGGCGGTGGCGAGGGGCGCCTCGCAGGCGGCACTGCGGGCCGCTACTTTTTCCGCGAGAACCTGCATCAACCCGGACCCCAAACCCTCCTCGGCAGGAGCTACGCACAATCCGGCGAAGCGCAGGGTCTTGCGGTGCTGGCGGATCTCGGCCGGCATCCCTCGACGGCGCGACATCTTGCCACCAAGCTCGCGCGCCACTTCATCGCCGATGATCCGCCGGTGCAAAGCATCGAAAGGATAGCGGCTGCATTTCAGCAAAGTGAAGGACACCTGCCGACGACCTACCACGCACTCATCGACTCGAAGGAGGCGTGGACTCCGCAGCCCGCGAAGTTCAAAACTCCGCAGGACTTCATCTATTCGTCGTATCGCGCATTCGACATCGCCCCCGCTGAGCAGCGCGCACTGCTCGCACCGTTCGAACTTCTTGGCCAGCGCATCTACTCGCCGGGCTCTCCGGCGGGATGGCCCGATTCATCGAGCGACTGGGACGGCGCCGATGCGCTGATGAAACGCATCGAATGGTCGGTCGCGGCCGGGGATCGACTCGCAGCGACCCGGGTGCCACTCACGACCGCGGGACAGGCGCTCGGTCCCTTGCTTTCGGAGCATACGCAGGACGCTTTGCACCGCGCGGCCAGCACCTCGCAGGCCCTGTCCCTCTTTCTTCTCTCCCCGGAGTTTCAGCGTCGCTGAGGAGCCTGCCGTGATTTCACGCCGCATCTTCATGAACCGCGCCGCAGCCTGTGGCCTCCTCACGCAGCTTCCGGCTCTCAGTTTCGCCGCGGCTGCCACTGAATCCCGCCTGGTACTGGTGATCCTGCGCGGCGCGCTTGACGGCCTGACCGCCGTTCCACCGTTCGGTGATTCTGACTACGCCAACGCACGGCGTGAGCTTGCCATCCCGACTCCCGGAACAAGCGGTGGCGCGCTCGCGCTCGACGCGACTTTCGGCCTGCACCCCTCGCTCACGCAGTTACAGCAGCGCTTTCAGCGTGGCGAACTCGCAGTGATCCACGCGGCCGCCTCGCCATACCGCGAGCGCTCCCATTTCGACGGCCAGAACGTGCTGGAAAACGGCACACCGCAACCTTCGGGAAGCGCGAGTGGCTGGCTGAATCGCGCTATTGCGGCGATTCCAGCCTCGGCTGCTCGCGGACAGCACGAACTGGGCCTGGCGCTGGGGCAGAACGTGCCACTGGTACTGCGCGGTGAGCAGCGGGTCACGTCCTGGGCGCCTTCGCTTCTGCCTGAAGTGGAGCCGGATACGCTTGCGCGCCTCGCAGACCTTTACGTCGCGGATCCCGTGTTGGCCATGCGACTCGACGAGGCGACCGCGATCGATACGCTCGCCGATGAGCAGATGGGAGCCGATCGCTCCGCGCCCAAGGCAACCCGGCCTGGCGCCGGCAATGTCGCCCGGCTCAAGCTCATGGCGAACACCGCTGGCAAGCTCCTGGTAGCTGAGAACGGTCCTCGCATCGCAGTCTTCGATGCGACCGGCTGGGACACGCATGCGCAGGAAGGCGGCGCGACAGGCCAACTGGCGCAGCGTCTCGAGGGCCTGGATGCGGTTCTGGATACTCTGGTGAGCGCGTTGCAGCCCGCGTGGAAGCGCAGCGTGATCGTGGTCGCCACGGAATTCGGTCGCACCGTGGCGTTGAATGGCACGCGCGGCACCGATCATGGAACCGGAACTTGCGCGTTGGTGCTGGGGGGCGCGGTGAATGGCGGGCGTGTGATCGCGGATTGGCCTGGCCTCAATGCCCGCGCACTCTATGAAGGCCGCGACTTGAGGCCGACGACCGACTTGCGCGCCGTGTTCAAGGGAGTGCTGCAGCAACACTACGACATCAGCACCCGCGTGCTGGACGATGTGGTGTTCCCATCAAGCGCGGGTGCTCCGCCGATACCCGACCTGCTGCGAGCGTAGCGGAGGGTCGACCGGGTAGGTGTTTTCGAGACCGTGAAAAACACGGACGTTTTTCACGGCGCCTACAGGGACGTACTTGCGGCGTTCTCGAAAACACCTACCCCGTCGAGCCTCCGCCAGCGACAGCGGCTCAGTATACTGAGCCGCCATGGGAGCCGACCGCGCCACTGTCCCCGCGATCTTCGATACCACCACGGCCGGGTTCGCCGCCGACGTCCTCGAGCGCTCGAAAACTGCAACCGCAGCGGTCGACTTCTGGGCGCCGTGGTGCGCGCCCTGTCGTACGCTCGGGCCGATCCTCGAGGAACTGGTGCGCCAGTATGCAGGCCGACTGCTGCTGGCACGCGTCAACACCGATGAGGAGCCCGCACTCGCAGCACAGTTCGCGATCCGCAGCATTCCGGATGTGCGCATTTTCCGCGATGGCCGCATGGTCGACGGTTTCGTCGGCGTCCAGCCGATCGCGCGATTGAAGCCGCTGTTCGACAAGCACGTGCCACGCGTGTCGGAGGGCGGACGCGAACAGGCACGCGCCTTGCTGCTCAATGGCGACCCGCCGGGTGCCATCGCGATGCTGCACAAGCTCCTCGAGACCGATCCGCAGAACCACGCCGCACGCATCGATCTGGCCGATGCCCTCACACGTACCGGGGCAGTGGATGACGCTCAGGGCCTGCTCGACGCACTGCCGCCGAATGTTGCATCGGGCAAGGAGGCCGATGCGGTGCGGGCGCGAATCCATTTCATGCGCCACGCCGCCAGGGCCGAGGACGTGCCGGCGCTACAGACCAAGGTGACGGCAGGCACCGCGGACCTCGGGGATTTGCACCGGCTGGCGGCGTTCGAGATCTTGTTCGGCGATCCCTCGCCAGCACTGGAATTACTGTTGACGATCATGCGCCGGGATCGCAAGTTCAACGACGATCTCGGCCGGCGCAGCCTGGTGCAGGCCTTTCAGCTCCTTGGCGATGCCGACGAGCGCGTCGCCCAGTACCGCAAACGCATGACGGCCCTGCTCTACTGAGCCGCTTCTTCACGCAGCCGAACCGCAAGCTGCGTTCCAAGATAACGTTCGATCCAGCGCCGCGCGCCATAGATCAAGGGCGTCAACAGGATCGCGAGCGTCAGTTTATAGGTGTAGTTGAGAGTTCCGACCGCGAGGAAGCGCTCGGTCGACCAGTGCTGCGGGCCGAGCACAAAGGCGATATAAAGCACCACGAAACTGTCCACGAGCTGGGAGATCACGGTCGACCCGGTCGAGCGCAGCCACACCAACCGCTCGCCGGTGATGCGGCGAATGCGGTGGAAGATCGACACATCGATGAGCTGACCGATCAGGAATGCGACCACCGACCCCGCAATCGTCCACATCCCCTGGCCGAAAATAGCCACGAACGCGGCCTGCATGTCGGGAACACCGTGCTCGTGGTTCACGCCAATCCACCATTCGGCTGGAGCAAGGTGGATGGCGGCATACGCGGCCAGAAATGCGTACACGATGAGCGCTACCGCCAGCCAGGAGATGAAACGCACGCCGCGAACACCAAAGTACTCGTTGATGACATCGGTCATCACGAACACGATCGGCCAGACGAGGACGCCGGCTGTGAAACTGAGCGAGCCTGTTTGACCGAACAGATTCCAATCGAATGGCTGCAGCCCGAAGGTCGTCTCCAGCGCAAATATCTTGACGCCCACGAACTCGCCGATCAGCGCGTTGGCGAGAAAAAAGCCGCTCAGCGCCATGAACAGGCGCGTCGCGCGTCGCTCGTTCGTTCCGTCGCTCACCGGCGTAAGCGCGCGGCCCCGGGTATTTCCAGAGTCGCAACCGCACCGCGCGCATCGCGTCGATTTTCCAGGCTGAGCGTACCGCCATGGCCCTCCGCGATCTGGCGTGACAGTGCGAGGCCAACGCCACTTCCCCCCGGCTTGGTGGTAAAGAAAGGAACGAACAGGTTGTCAGGATTGGCGATGCCCGGACCCGAATCGCGCACGGCGATCACCAGGGAGTCGCCATCAGCGCGTGCCACGAGCGCGATCGGCTCGGTGACTTCGTCCTGTGCTTCGGCTGCATTCTTCACCAGGTTGATCAGCGCTTGCTCGAGCTGATCTTCATCCACACAGGCCTCGAGTCTCTCCTCGACCTGCGTGTCGATGCGATGTGCCGGATCGAGCGCAGCGATCCGCGCCAACAAGCCCTGCAGGCCGACCCAAAGCGGCTTTGGTGGCGGGAGGCGTGCGAGCCGGCTGTACTGCGCCAGGAAGCGCCCCAGGGAATCGGTGCGATCGCCAATGACCTCGAGCGCATCGAGCGCATCGTCGCGCGTGCGTCCGGGACTCAGCGCGTCCGCGACCAGGTCGCGCAGGGTCTCGGCGAGCGAGCGAATCGGCGTCAGCGAATTGTTGACCTCGTGGCCAATGACCCGTATCAACCGCTGCCACGCGAGCCGCTCTTCCTCACGCAACGCCTGGCGCAGGTCAGCGACGATGAGCAGGTGCTGCGCGAGGCCGGATTCGCGAAAGATGCCGTGCGTGACCTGCCAGCGGCCACCGTGACCCGCTACCGATGCGACGATGCGCGTTCCCCCGCTCCCTTCCAGGAATTCCTCGAGAGCCACTTCGACTGCACTGCGGCCGATCGCAAAGTCCGGCGGGACGTCAAGGAGGCGCGCGGCCGCGGGATTCGCCAGTCGTAGCTGGTGCGCGCTGTCGAATGCGAATACCGCGACATCGATCGAGTTGATCAGCTTTTCGAGCAGCGCCGTGGCTTCCATCGCTTTGAGGCGTTGCTCATGCAGAGTCTTGCCAAGATCGTTGATCTCACCCGCCAGCTCGCCGAGCGCATCGCGCCCGCTCGCGCGCCGTCCCCGCACTGTGTAGTCACCGGCGCGATAGGCTTCGATCACATTGGCGAGGCCGCGCAGCGGCTGCACGATGACTTCGCGCAGCAGTGCCGCCGTTGCACCGACGATCAGGACCAGCATCACGAACAGGCAAACGCGCAGGATCGGGCTCAGGTTCAGCCAGTAGAGCAGGATTGCGCCGAGCAGCATCGCAGGCACGGCCAGCGCGATCGTGAGCGCGGTAATGCGCTGCTCGAATGCCAGTGGGACGCGCGCGCCGCGCCGCTCAGCCATCCGTGGCAATTCCCAGTTTTTCCATGCGCCGATACATTGCGCTGCGCGACAGTCCGAGCGCCTGCGCCGCCGCTGTCGCGCTGCCTGCATGCCGGCGCAACGCAGTGCGGATCAGGGCTCGCTCGGCATCTTCGAGGCTCATCTCCTCGAGCGCGGGTGGACCCTGTTCTGCCGCTCCCAGGCGCAGATCGGCACTGCCGACAATCTCACCACCCGCGAGCAGCACGGCCCGTTCCACGACATTGCGCAGCTCGCGCACGTTGCCAGGCCAGGGATATTGCGTGAGCGCACGGATCGCTTGCGCATCGAAGCCGCTCAGCGGGCGAGCGTAGCGGCGCGCCGCATCCGCAAGCGCCGTCCTCGCCAGCGGCAGGATATCCGTCGTTCGCTGGCGCAGGGGCGGCATCTGAATTTCCACCGTGTTGATGCGAAACATCAGGTCCTGGCGGAACTGGCCTGCTGCAACGCGTTGCCCAAGGTCCGCATTGGTCGCCGAGATCAAGCGCACGTCCACACGCCGCGTACGCGAGGAGCCGACCGGCTCGAACTGCCCGCTCTCCAGCACGCGCAACAGCTTTGCCTGCTGTGCGGCGGGGAGATTCCCCACCTCGTCGAGGAATAACGTACCCCCGTCGGCGAGCTCGAAGCGGCCCGTGCGCTCCTGGCGCGCGTCGGTAAACGCGCCCTTGACGTGACCGAACATCTCACTTTCGAACACACCGTCCGGCAACGCACCGATATTCACTTCGATCAACGAGCGTTCGCGTCGCCCTGACCAACCATGGACCAATCTCGCCAACAGGCTTTTGCCGGTGCCGTTCTCACCCGTGATGAGGACCGGAGCGTTCGAGTCCGCCACGCGCCGTGCTACGGCCAGCGCTTCCTGCATCGCCGGAGATTCGGCGATCACGGCGCCTTCTCCGGCGCCTCGCAACAGGGCGTTCTCAGCCTCCAGGCGTTGGCTGCGCCTGAGGGCATGGCCCAGCTCCAGCTGGTTGCGGACGACCGCGAGCAGGCGTTGGTTCTCCCACGGCTTTTCGATGAAGTCCCGCGCTCCGGCGCGCATCACTTCGACCGCCACGCCAATGGTGGCCCACGCCGTCATGACGATCACCGGCAGATTCGGGTCGACCTGTTTCAGCCGACCAAGCAGATCCAGCCCTTCCATGCCGGAGGTGGTATCGCGCGCGTAGTTAAGATCGATGAGCGCCGCGTCGAAGCGCGTGGAGCGCACCGCCTCGAGCGCGCCCGCGGGTGAACTGGCGAGCGCGACCTCGATACCTTCCTTGCCAAGCAGGAGGCGCAGCGCAGTGAGTACATCCTGCTGGTCGTCGGCGACGAGAAGGCGGGGTTGCATGCGGAGTCTGCAGGAATCCACGCGGGGAACGAGCCCCAATGGACATGGAGTGTAGGGCAGCTCTGCACAGGTTTCATGGTGCGCGTTGCGTCGCAAACGATGCAGATGCTAGGCGCACTCCGCAGCCAATGGTCGATTCCATTGGCAAGGGGTGCAACGACGCAGCTGCCCGTTCGCGGCGCAACCCGGACGGGACCGTCCTCGGCAAGCCTCAGGCGGCGTTGCGAGGCTTGTCGATATCGACATATCGACTGCGCCTCGCGCCTGGCCAGAAGCTTGCGGAGGCACGGTCGCGCCCATGAAACCTGTGCAGAGCTGCCCTTGCAGCAGAGCGGACGGGGGCCGACTAGCCGGCCCCATCCGGATGCGATCGGATCAGGTGTGGCGCAGCGCTGCGCCCGGTTGCAGCGCCAGTGCACGACGCAGGGGCACTGCGGTTGCCGCGCCGATCGAAATCGTCAGAGTGAGAAAAACGATCGTGTAGACGACCGGATCGTGAAAGTTGCTGGCGCCGATGGCCGATCCCAGCAGGTACGTCATGAAGGGCGCGAGCAGGATACCGAGTGCCAGACCCAGGCCGAGTTGCCACCCGGAACGACGTGCGACCGCACCGATGATGCCGCCGTCCGGTGCGCCGAGCGCACGGCGGATGGCGATCTCACGTGCACTCTGTGCCACAGAGTAGGCCAGCACGCCGTAAATTCCCGCGGCCGCGAGCGCGATGGTCACCAGCCCGAATACGACGAACATGCCGCCGATGATGCGGATGCCGCCGCCTTTGATGGCGCGATATTCCGGAATCGTGCGCAGCCAATAGACCGCGAGATCCGGATCGATCTGGCGAACCGTTTCGCGGATGGCACCCGCGAGAACGTGCGGATCGCCATTCGTGCGCAGTACCACGGTCAGGAAACGCTCCGGTTCCTGCGCAAACGGCACGTACACGGCGGGCAGCAGCAATCCGGTTGAGAACGGATCGGTATCGTGATCGATATCGCCGACCACGCCGACCACGGTGCGCCACTTCGAGTCGGGCGCGGCCGGATTCATGCGCAGCTGTTGCCCGAGGGCGCTCTTGCCTGGCCAGGCCTGGCGGGCAAAGGATTCATTCACGATCGCGACCGGAAGCGTGTCTTCGCCATCCGTCGCTGAGAAATCCCGGCCGGCGACCAGTCGTCCACGCATCACATCGAAGAAGCCCGGAGTGATATTCACCTGCGAGGCGAACGGGTACTCACTCTGCGACTTGTACGATCGTCCGGGTAACGCGTAAAGCTTGCGGTAGCTCCCATAACCCGGCGGCGTGTTGACGATCGTGGCCCCGGTTGTGCCCGGAATGGCGCTGGCACGCCTCTGCAGCTCGTCGATGAAACGTGCGTTCTGGTCTTTCGGATAGGCGACCTCCGGCAGTCCAATGCGGCCGGTCATGAAGGGGCGCACATCGACACCGAGGTCCTTGTGAGTCGCGGTGATCGCACCCTTCACCATGATCCCGGCCGACGTCAGCAACACGCATGACAATGCGATTTCGACCACGACGAGCCAGCGGATGATGCGCCCGGTGCTGAGCCCGGTATCGCGGGTGCCCTCGCGCAGGATGCTGTTCACGTCGACACCGGACACGCGGATCGCCGGAAACAATCCGGCAGCCAGCGTACTGAAAAGACCGAGCACCACCGCGAAAGACGCCACGCGCGCGTCGATCGTGAAGCTCCACCATGGGGGCAGGTCCTCGAGCTGTGTGATTGCGCGCGAGATGAATTCCAGCCCCGCCGCCGCGAGCGTGAGCCCCAGGAGCGATGCCAGGCCGCCGATCACGGCCGCTTCCGCCAGCATCTGCAGCACGAGTCTGCTCCGTCCGGCCCCGACGGCACGTCGCACGCCCGCCTCCTGGGTGCGGCTCGTGGCACGCACCAGCATCAGACCGGCGACATTTACGCACGCAATGATCAGCACCAGGAACACGCTCGCCAGGAGCCTCTGGAACAGCTGCAGGTCGGAGCGCCCGAGTTCTGCCGCCGCTATGGGCTGCACGTCGGGCTCGTAGCCTGCGTCGGTATTCGGGTATTTCGCCGCGAGGTTGGCGGCGATCGTCGAGAGCTCGGCCTGCACCTCGTTGATGGTCACGCCGGGTTTCAGCCGCCCGATCACGCGATAGTCGTTCGTCTTGCCGCGCGCCAACTCCTGCAGTTTCTCGCGCACCGGCACCCAAAGCTCCGCAGCCGGGTACTCTGTCCCCTTGGGCATGACGCCAATGATCGTGGCGGTCTCGCCGTTGACGCGCAGAGAGTTGCCGATCACCTTCGCATCCTGGTTGTAACGGGTGCGCCACAGATCGTTACTCAGGACCACGACCGGTGATGCGCCCGGAATTGCATCGCGTGCTTCGATGGTGCGACCGAGCAGCGGCTTGAGTCGCGTCTGCGCAAAGAACGCGCCGGTGACAAAAGCGCCGTCATAGCGCGCCGGCAGGCCCTCACCGCTCACGATCGCCGTCCCGACGTAGTACCCGCCGAGATCCTCGAGCTTGCTCTGCGTGGCGCGCCAGTCTTCCAGCGCGTGAGAACCGACGCCGACCTGATCATTGTTGTGTACGCGATCGAACAGCTGGATGCCCACGAGCGATTCAGGCTCAGGCACGGGCGGGGGCAGCTGCGCCACCGCGTGCACGACTCCGAACATGGTCACGACCACTGCGAGACCGAGGCCGAGTACCGTCGTCGTGAGCGCGGTGAATCCCGGTGTCCGCAGCAGCGAGCGGGAGGCAATGCGCAGGTCCTGTATCAGTTGCATGGCGCGCTCCTCAGTGTGCCTGCGCACGCCGTGGCATCGCTTCTTCATCGACGATGCGACCATCGAAGAGCGACACACGCCGCTCGGCATACGCCGCGTAGCGCGGATCGTGTGTGACCATGCACACAGTTGAACCACCGGCGTGCAGTCGCGCCAATAATTCCATCACGGCATCGCCGTTGCGTGAGTCAAGATTCCCCGTGGGCTCATCGGCCAGCAGGATCGAAGGCCGTCCGACCAGTGCACGAGCCACCGCCACACGCTGCTGCTGCCCGCCGGAGAGTTGCGAGGGATAGTGGTTGAGTCGATGTGACATGCCGACGCAATCAAGCGCGGCCAGTGCCGCCTCGCGACGCTGCGTCTGCGTCATCGCGTCACGATAGGTGAGCGGCAGCTCCACGTTCTCGTACACGGTGAGATCACCGATCAGGTTGAAGGCCTGGAAGATGAAACCGATTTCGCGATTGCGGATACGCGCACGCTGTTCGTTACCGAGCCGGCCAACCGGCGTGCCGGAAAGTGCGTACTCGCCTTCCGAGGGACTGTCCAGGAGGCCGAGAATCGCGAGCAGTGTCGACTTGCCGCAGCCGGAGGGGCCGGAGATGGCGAGAAACTCCCCGGCGCGCACTTCCAGCTGGATGCCGGAGAGCGCGTGCGTTTCCACCTCGTCGGTCTGAAACACCTTCACGACATTGTTGAGACGGATCAGCATCTTTGCCTCGCTCACGGTTCAGCCTCCCAGGTCTGCAATCCGGTACACGATGATTCCCAGCAGGCTCCACGCGAGCACGCCGTAATAGACGCAGCCGGTAAACATCTCGACGCAGAAGTTCAGATCCACGCTCATGTGCTTACTCCACGTTGAGCCGCTCGTAGCGCGCGTACTGTGAAACATCCGACACGATCACCCGCTCGCCCGGCGCCAGCCCGGCAAGCACCACAATCCGATCCACTGATGCTTTGCCAAATCTGACTGGCACGCGCTGCGCACGACCGTCATCGCGCAGGCGAAATACGCGCGACTCGGAGTCGGGTTGGACGCTGACCGGTCGCGCGACCTGCAGGACATCCGCGAGCCGTTCGATGTCGATCGTGCCTTCGATGGACAGATCCGCGCGTGCACCGGCGGGCCATCCGGCCTCGGGTGCGATTTCGACCCGCACCGTGCCATTGCTCACTGCGGGTTCAACGCGCTCGACGTGACCAGCGACAACGCCATTGCGGGTGTCGATGCTCGCTCGTTGCCCGGCGGCGAGATCCTTCGCGTCGATCTCGGGGATTGCGAGCTCGGCGAGCAGAGAACCGGGACGCGCGACTCGCGCGATGCTGGCGCCCAGTGCGAGCTGCTGGCCGCTCTCCACGACGAGGGCCTGCAGCACGCCATCCAGTCCGGCGCGCACCAGCAACGCATCCGCCTGCGAGCGGCGACGCAGCGCGGTCTGCCCCAGCTGCGCGAGCCGTGCTTTCTGCGCAATGAGCTGCGCTGCGACGGAAGCCTGCAGCTTCCCCAGTCGCTCCTGTTCGATTTCCAGTCGCACGCCGAGCTGCTCGGCGGTGAGCTTGGAGCGTGCGATCTGCAGCTCGGATATTGCATGCTGGCCCGCGAGTCGCGCCTCGGCTTCTGCCTGCAGACGCGCAGACTCGTACTGCGCCCGCGCTTCAGCAATGCGCGCGCGCTGATCGAGCACCTGGCTGTCGAGCTGCACATGGAACGAGGCGAGCTCGGCACGCGCCGCATCGCACGCGAGGCTCGCTTCCTCAGCCAGCTGCTGCAGCTCCGGGTTCGACAATTCGACCAGCACGGTGTCTGCGGAGACTTCCGTGCCCGGGCGGACCAGCACGCGCTCGACGCGACCCTCAGCGGCCGCCGCAATCCAGCGTTGGTCGCGTGGCACGAGCGTTCCGGTGCCACGCACACGGCGCAGCAGTTCGCCGCGAGTCACGACATCGACGTAGAGCGTCTTCGCGTCGATGCGCGGAGCCATCGGCTCGAAGGTCGCGAGTGCGATGCCGGCGGCCATCACGGCAACAACGGCGGCGCCGACGATGAGCCAGCGCTTGCGTTTGCGGCGATCGACATCGGTTCGAGGACGGTCCAAGTGCGGCTCGCTTGAAGTGCTTCTGGCGGAGAACCAAAGCACCCGGCGTGCCAAGCACCCGCGTAACCTCTAATGCATTGATATTTAAAGATATCCTACAACCTGGAAGGGGCCGCAGGCCGGCGCAGGAGTCCCCCAGTCGGGACGTGACCTCTCCCTTGCGTCCCATATCCGGGACGATCTGTCTCTCTACTATTCTTGGCGCCGCAGCTTCATCAGGCGCCGCCGCTGGCGCTTGTCGGGACGCGCTTCGGGACGCGGAGCAAATGCGGCCGCGAGCGCATGCTGTTCCTTCAGGCGTACGCGTCGCGCGATGCTGGCGGCGGTTTCCTCGAAGCAGCGCGCCGCGGCGCTTGCAGGGCCGCGCCGCTCAGGCAAGAGCGCGACGTTCACTTCACGCACGATGGGCCCATCGGTGATCTCGAGCCGGTCTCCGACCCGTACGGGATGCGCCGGCTTTACGCGCTCACCGTTGAGATGCACCCTCCCACCCGCGACTGCTTGACTCGCCAGCGCGCGGCTCTTGTAGAAACGCACGCACCACAACCATTTGTCGATGCGCGCGCGGTCGATCGATTCAACGCTGGGCTTGCTCACCCGGAACTCCCGATCAATCCGGATGTCAGCCGTTATAATGCGCGACCTTTCCCGGACAGCGGTATTTGCTCGTGAAGGATGAATTGCTCCGGCGTCTGGCGGCAGACACCGAACGGCTGCGCGAACAGGGACTCTATAAGGTCGAGCGTGTGCTCGCCTCACCTCAGCAGGCGCGGGTGCGCGTGAGCAACGGCACGGATGTCCTCAACCTGTGCGCCAACAACTACCTGGGCCTCGCCAATCATCCGGCAGTGCGCGAAGCCGCCCATCGAGGTATCGATCGCTATGGCTACGGCATGGCGTCGGTGCGCTTCATCTGCGGCACGCAGACGATCCATAAGGAACTCGAGGAGCGCCTGAGCCATTTTCTCGGCACCGACGACTCGATCCTGTACTCCTCGTGCTTCGATGCCAACGGCGGGCTGTTCGAAACACTGCTCGACGAGCAGGACGCTGTGATCAGTGACGCGCTCAACCACGCGAGCATCATCGATGGCATCCGCCTCTGCAAGGCGGAAAGGCTGCGCTATGCAAACAGTGATCTCGACGAGCTCGAGAAGCATCTCAAGGCGGCTCACGGCAAGCGCACGCGGCTGATTGCCACCGATGGCGTGTTCTCGATGGACGGGACGCTTGCCAGGTTGAAAGAGATCTGTGATCTCGCGGATCGCTACGGCGCGCTCGTGATGGTCGATGATTCTCACGCGGTTGGCTTCATGGGCGCGACCGGCCGGGGCACGCACGAACACTGTGGCGTGCTCGAGCGTGTCGACATCCTCACTGGCACGCTCGGCAAGGCGCTGGGCGGCGCCAGCGGCGGTTACACCTCGGGCCGGCGCGAAATCATCGGCTGGTTGCGCCAGCGCTCGCGGCCGTACCTGTTCTCCAACAGCATTCCGCCGGTAGTGGCTGCTGCTGGCGTGCGCGTGCTCGACCTGCTCGAGGGCAGCCCCGAATTCCGCGAGCGCCTGTTCGAGAACACGCGCTTCTTCAGAGAGCAGATGACGGACCTCGGCCTGCAGATCGTTCCGGGAGAACACCCCATCATTCCGATCATGCTGGGCGATGCGCGCATCGCTGTGGACATGGCGGATCGGCTGCTCGCCGAGGGTGTCTATGTCATCGGTTTTTCGTTTCCCGTCGTGCCGCAGGGCAAGGCCCGCATCCGCACTCAGATGTCAGCCGGGCTCTCACGCCAGGACCTCGAGCGCGCCGTGGGTGCCTTCCAGCGTGTCGCCAAGACGATGAATCTCATTCACTGAACGTCCTCATCATGAAAGCACTGGTCAAATCGCGTGCCGAGCCCGGAATCTGGATGGAAGAGATCCCAGAGCCGCGCGTGGGTCACAACGACGTCCTGATCCGCGTCGGCAAGACCTCGATCTGTGGCACCGACATGCACATCTACAACTGGGACGCGTGGGCGCAGCAGACGATCCCGGTGCCGATGGCGGTCGGACACGAGTACAGCGGTGAGGTGGTCGAGATCGGCGGCGAAGTGAGTGGCCTCAAGCCGGGCGATCGCGTCTCCGGCGAGGGCCACATCACCTGCGGCTACTGCCGCAATTGCCGTGCCGGTCGCCGGCACCTGTGCCGCAATACCATGAGCGTCGGCGTGAACCGGCCCGGATGCTTCGCTGAATACCTGGCAATTCCGGCGGTCAACACGTTCAAGTTGCCGAAGAGCATCGGCGATGAAGTCGCATCGATCCTCGATCCCTTCGGCAATGCCACGCACACCGCGCTCTCATTCAATCTGGTGGGCGAGGACGTCCTCATCACCGGTGCCGGGCCGATCGGAATCATGGCGGCCGCGGTGGCGCGCTTCGCCGGCGCACGCCACATCGTGGTCACCGACCTGAACGATTATCGGCTCGGGTTGGCACGCAAGATGGGCGCCAGCATCGCCGTCAACATCGAGCGCGAGAGTCTCGATGCGGCGATGAAGAGCCTCGGCATGGAAGAAGGGTTCGACGTCGGGTTCGAGATGTCCGGCAATGCCCAGGCCCTGCGCGAAATGCTGAGGACCATGCACCACGGCGGGAGTGTTGCGCTGCTTGGCATTCCGCCCACCGACACGGCCATCGACTGGAACCAGGTGATCTTCAAGGGCTTGGTGATAAAGGGCATCTATGGTCGGGAGATGTTCGAGACCTGGTACAAGATGTCGAGCATGCTGCAGAGTGGCCTGGACATTACGCCGGTGATCACGCATCACCTCCCGGCTCAGGAGTACCGCGACGCTTTCGAGACGATGAAGACCGGCCGATCCGGCAAGGTCATCCTGGACTGGTCGAAGTGACGCTCTACCGACCCTGCGCCATCGCACACGGGCAATAGGAATACAGATGACGCGGATCATTGAAGCGCGTCCAGCGCGCGGCTTCGATCTCCAGCGGATTGAGTGCGCGGCGAAGGATCGCAGGCCGTGGATCATCGAACCCCGCTGCAATCGCGAGGCGTGACAGCATCGAGTGCAGCTCGAGGGCCAAAAACTGCTCCCAGCTCATCTCCGGCTCGAGAAATTTGGGCTCGAAGTCTTCCCCCAGGTCGGCGCGCTTCGCCGCTGCCTTGATCGCCTGATCGAGATTGCCAAACTGATCGACGAGCCCGTGCTCACGCGCATCCCGGCCTGACCAGACGCGACCCTGCGCGACCGCGTCGATCTCGGCGGGAGTCTTGCCACGCCCCGCGGCGACGTGATCGAGGAACACCGAGTAGGCATGCTCCACGCCCGACTGGAGCACATCGCGTGCCGCGGGCCCCAGGGGACGATCCAGTCGGAAATCGCCGCTGAGCGCGGTGGTGCCCACGCCGTCGACATGCGCGCCGACTTTCTGCAGCGTGCGCTGGAAGGTTGGGATCGCCGCAATCACGCCGATCGAGCCCGTGATGGTGGTCGGGCTCGCCCAGATCTCATCTGCGGCCGCGCCGATGTAGTAACCGCCGGATGCCGCCACGCTCCCCATCGACACAATGACGGGCTTGCCCTCGGCGCGCAGCGCCTTGATCTGGCGATAGATCTGCTCGGAAGCAAACACGCTGCCTCCAGGGCTGTCCACGCGCAACACGATTGCCTTGATGTCATCGTCGTGGCGCGCGTCGCGCAGGATTTCAGAAGTCGAGTCACCGCCGATGCTGCCGGGCGGTTGCTTGCCGTCGAGTATTTCGCCAGCCGCGACCACGACGCCGATCTTGTTCTTGGATCCTGATTTCAGCACCCCGTCCGAATGGACGGTGGCGAGGTAGGAGTCGAGCGAGATGCTGTTGTAGGAATGCGAGGAATCATCCTCACCCACAATCTCCTTCAACTCCTCCTCGACGTCTTCGCGGCTCTTGAGCGCCGTCACCAGGTTCTGCGCCAGGGCGAGCTTCGCGGTATCGCCCTGTGCTCCCTTTACCAGGGCTGCAGCCTGGTCCGCGTATTGAGCCAGCGCACCGGGTTGGAGCTTGCGAGCCGCAGTGACATCCGCCTGGTAGGCATTCCACAGCGTGTTGATCCACGCCTGGCTCTCTTCGCGCTCCTCCGGCGACATGTCGTTGCGTGTGTAGCCGTCCGCAAAGCTCTTGTGCGCGCCGGTACGGAACACGTTGACGTCCACCGCGAGCTTGTCGAGCGCGTCCTTGAAGTACATCCGATAGTAGTCATAGCCGTCGATGTACACGTAGCCGAGTGGATCGAGATTGATCTCGTCCGCCTGCGCGGCGAGGTAGTACTGGGTCTGCTCGTAAGCGCTGCCGACGGCGATGACTTTCTTCCCGGAGGTCCGGAACTCGCGCAAGGCCGTACCGATATCCTGGAGCTTGGAGAGTCCGCCGCCGCTCATCTCGTCGAGATCGAGCACCACGATCTTGATGCGATCATCCTTGGCCGCGGCCTTGACCGCATCCAGCACATCGCGCAAGCGCGTTTCCGGCTCGCCTTCGCCGGTCGCGCGGCCCAGTGCACGATCGAACGGATCGCCGCTCAGCTGTTCAACCAGGCGTCCCTGGATGTCGAGAACCAGCGCCGCACGGTGCGGCACGATGGGAATCGAGGAACGAATTGCGCCGAGGAAGACGCCGAAGATCAGCAGCAGAAGAACGAGGTGCAGGACCTTGCGCAGCGCATCCAGTGCACGCCACAGAAACCCGAGCACTCCCTTGACCGTCTCGCTTACCGACACTTATGCCCTCGCGAACTGCTCGCCGCTTCAGCCCGCGGCGCCGTAGGAAATCCGGTAGATCACTCCCGCCATATCGTCCGAAACCAGCATCGACCCATCCGGCAGGACCAGCAGATCGGCTGGTCGACCCAGCACGCCGTCGACCTGGTTCCATCCGGTAATGAACGGTTCGTACGCGGTCACCTTTTCACCTTCCAGACGCACCAGCGTTACCCGGTAGCCAGCTCGCTCCTTGCGGTTCCACGAGCCATGCTCGGCAATGAAGATCTGATTGTGATACGACTCGGGGAACTGCGTGCCGGTGTAAAACTTCACGCCCAGCGGCGCGACGTGTGCACCGAGCTTGCGTGCGGGCGGTGTAGCCTTCGCGCAGTCGCCCAGCTTGCCGAATTCCGGGTCCTTGATTTCGCCAGCGTGGCAGAACGGAAACCCGAAGCTGAGTCCGGCGGTCGGCGCACGATTGAGTTCATCGGGCGGCACGTCCTCACCCAGCCAGTCGCGCCCGTTATCCGTAAACCACAGTTCTTTCGTGACCGGATGCCAGGTGAAGCCCACAGTGTTTCGAATGCCGGTGGCGAAGACCTCGCGGCCGCTGCCGTCGGCATTCATCCGCGTGATCTGCGCGTAGCCTTTCTGATCGCAGACGTTGCAGGGAGCACCGATCGGGACATAGAGCTTGCCGTCGGGACCGAAGGCGATATATCTCCAGCCGTGGTGTCGGTCTGCCGGCAGATCGCTACGGACCACGGCGGGTTTCGGCAGGGAATCGAGTCGTCCTTCGATGCCATCGTAGCGCAGGATGCGCTGGATCTCGGCGACGTAGAGTGACCCGTCGTGAAACGCGACGCCGTTCGGTACCACCAGGCCCTGCGCGACTGTTGTGACCTGTTGCCGGCCATCAGCCAACGCGTGCACTGCGTAGACCTTGCCGGCCCCCTGGGTTCCGATGAACAGCGTTCCGCGATCGCCGAGCGCCATCGATCGCGCCCCGGGCACGTTGTCGGCGTAGATGCTCACCGTGAAGCCCGGTGGTGCCTTGAGCGCGGTGAGAATCTTCGCGGTGTCCGCGCCCCAGGAGACGGCACTCAGGGTCGAGATCGCGCAGAACAGGGCTGCGCGACGCAGATGCCAGCGTGCCATCGCCAGATTCACGTTGGCTCCTTGTCCGCCGGTCCGCTCAGACCTTCTCTTCGATGCGCGCTGCCTTGCCGGAAAGATCACGCAGGTAGTACAGCTTGGCGCGACGCACGTTGCCGCGGCGCTTGACCTGGATCTCGCTGATGGAGGGACTGAAGGTCTGGAACACGCGTTCGACGCCCTCGCCGTGCGAGACCTTGCGCACTGTGAACGAGGAATTGAAGCCCCGGTTGCGCTTGGCGATCACGATGCCCTCGTACGCCTGAACGCGCTCGCGGTCCCCTTCCACGACTTTGACCTGCACCAGCACCGTATCGCCAGGCGCGAAGTCGGGAACCTTGCGCGTCATGCGCGCGCTTTCGATGTCTCTGATGATCTTGTTCATGATTGCACTCTCAAGTCTCGATTCCGGCGGACACACCCGCCGTCATTCCACGTTAGTCCACGTCCCGCTGGGCGTGCTCCGCGATGAACTCATCGAGAAGCCCGCGCTGCTCGGCATCGAGCTGCAACCCTGCGAGCAGATCAGGCCGCCGCTGCCAGGTGCGCCCCAGCGCGCACTTCAATCGCCAGCGCCGGATCGCCGCGTGATTACCCTGCAGCAACACCTCCGGCACTACACGTCCCTCGAACTGCTCCGGCCGGGTGTAATGCGGCCAGTCGAGGAGCCCGTCGACAAACGACTCCTGCTCAGCCGACTCGCAATCGCCGAGCACCCCGGGTACCAGTCGCGTCACCGCATCGAACACCAGCAGTGCCGGCAGTTCACCACCGCTCAGCACATAGTCACCGACCGACAATTCTTCGTCGATCTCGAGCTCGATCAATCGTTCGTCTACGCCCTCGTAGCGTCCAGCCACCAGGATCAGGCCCGGCAATCCGGCCAGTTCCCCTGCGCGACGCTGATCGAAGGGCCGTCCCTGTGCCGAAAGGTAGACTGTCCGACTACCCTCCGGGCTCACGGCCCGGGCGGCCCGGATCGCGGCACGCAAGGGCTCGACCTTCATCACCATCCCGGGACCGCCGCCGTACGGCCTATCGTCCACGGTGTGATGCACGTCGGTCGCGAAATCACGCGGATTGCGCACACCGAGGCTGACCAGCCCGCGCGTCAGTGCACGACCGGTCACTCCAGCGCTCACCGCCGCCCGAATCATGTCCGGGAACAGCGTCACCATCTCGATGTGGAGCGCGGCCACGCCCTAATCCTCGAGCGGATCCCAATCCACGAGCACTTCGCCGCGCGCCAGATCAACTCGCCGCAGTTGTTGCGGCGTCGCGGGAAGCCAGTGTTCCTTCGCCCCTCGCACCACCATCAACGGGTACGCCGGTCCGTCAATAAAATGCGCGATGCGTCCGAACTCAAATCCCTGGGCATTCAACACACGCAGGCCGATCAGATCAGCGCGGTAGTACTCGCGCGCCTGCAGTGGCGCCAGTTGCTCACGCTCCACGGCGATCCGCGCGCCGACAAAGCGTTGTGCTTCGTCGCGATCCTCGACCTCAGCGAGACTCGCCACGACCTGCCGCCCCTGGCGGCGACCGTCGCGCACCCGCCAGGTGCCTGCGATCCCGGGGCGATCCAGGTGCCACTCGGCGTAGTCCAGTATTCCTTCGACCGGCTCCGTGAAGGATTGAACCTTCAACCAGCCCTTGATTCCGAAGACCCCGACGATCCGACCAATCTCAATCTGGTCCGTGGGCTCCGCCGTCCCGGCCAGCTTCGTGGCCACGAGTTCGATGGCCCTTTCGGACCGCTCAGGCGTTCGCCTGTTTTCGGTACCCGGCGACCAGTGACTTCACGCGATCGGAGACCTGCGCGCCCTTGCTGGTCCAGTAATCGATGCGGCCCAGGTCCAGGCGCAGCGACTTGGCTGACAGTTCGGCCCGCGGATCGAAAAAGCCTACCTGTTCCAGAGCGTTACCACCCTGGCGCTTGCGCTTGTCAGTCACCATGACGTGATAAAAGGGCTGGTTCTTGCCCCCGCGTCGGGTCAATCGGATCGTCACCATCGTTGAGAAGTCTCTAGGTCGGGGCGGAAAAACGAGGCGCGGATTCTACTCAAACTGCGGGCTCTAGGCGAAACTTTTTTGTGAATCAATCGACTGGGCGCGAGTCAGCGGCGCCACCGCGGCCGGATCACCGCCCCGAAAAGGGCGGCATACGCCCCCCCATACCGCGCAGGAGCTTTTGCAGACCGCCCTTGGAAAAGCGCTTCATGGTCTTCTGCATCTGCAGAAACTGCTTGAGCAGGCGGTTCACGTCCTGAACCTGAACCCCCGCTCCACCAGCGATCCGGCGTTTGCGCGAGCCGTCGATGAGGTTCGGCCGGCGGCGCTCGCGGGGCGTCATCGAATTGATGATAGCGATCTGACGCCGAAGCTGGCCCTCATCGAGCTGCCCCGCGCGTGAAGCTGCGCTGGAGAGCTCCGCAGGAAGCTTGTCGACGAGGGCGCCGAGCCCGCCCATTTCCTGCAGCTGATGCAGCTGGTCCCGCAGGTCCGTGAAATCGAACTCGTGTCCCCGCGTCAGTTTGCGCGCCAGCTTCTCGGCCTTCTCACGATCGACCTGCTGTTCGACCTGCTCCACCAGGCCGAGCACGTCGCCCATGCCGAGAATGCGTGAAGCGACACGCTGCGGATGGAATGGCTCGAGCGCGTCGATCTTTTCGCCGACACCCATGAATACGATCGGTTTGCCGGTGACATGCCGCACCGAAAGGGCGGCGCCGCCGCGAGCATCTCCGTCGGCCTTGGTCAGGATCACGCCTGTGAGCTCCAGTGCCTCACCAAAAGCGCGCGCGGCGTTGACCGCATCCTGCCCCGCCATGCTGTCCACGACGAACAAACGTTCGTGAGCACTAAGGACCGCATCGATGCGCCGGACTTCCTGCATCATCTCCGTATCCACATGCAAACGCCCCGCTGTGTCCACAATCAGCGCGTCATACAGTCCCTGGCGCGCTTGCGTCAGGGCAGCCGCTGCAATGTCTTCAGCCCTGGAATCTGCGCTCGACGGAAAGAAACCGACGTCGATCTGCTGGGCCAATCGCTCCAGCTGCAGGATGGCAGCGGGGCGGTGTACGTCCGCACTGGCGAGCAGTACGCGCTTGCGATTCTGGGACTGCAGCCAGCGTGCGAGCTTCCCCGCGGTGGTCGTCTTGCCCGCCCCCTGCAAGCCCGCGAGCAACACGACGAGCGGTGGCTGGACGCGAAGATTGAGGCCAACGCTCTCCCCGCCAATGGCCTGCACGAGTTCTTCGTGAATGATCTTGATGAAGGTCTGTCCCGGAGTGAGACTGCGACTCACCTCAGCGCCGATCGCGCGTGTCTTCACGGATTCGACGAAGGCTTTGACCACTGGGAGCGCGACGTCCGCTTCGAGCAGAGCGACACGCACCTGGCGCAGTGCGTCGGCGATGTTCTCTTCGGTGATGCGGCCTCGGCCGCGCACCACATCGAGCACCGCACCCAATCTCTCGGTCAGCTTGTCGAACATCCGCGCAGTCCCCCTGACGGCAGGTGGCGAATTATACGAAACAGGTCTTTCTTGACACGTCCACGCCGCTTGGTCCAATTTTCCGCCGCCCGCCTCGTCACGGAGGGAACCTCACTTTGAGCGACGCCCCCACCAGTACTCTCGTAATACTGCTCCTCGGCCTGCTGGTACTCATCGCGTTCTTCGCCGGTACCGAAGTGGCTCTCCTGACCATCAATCGTTACCGCCTGCGCCATCGCGCCGCCGGCGGCGATCGCGCTGCTCTGCTCGCCGAGAAGCTCGTCAAGCAACCGGATCGCTGGCTCGGCGTGAACCTCCTGTGGATCACGCTGACGACGATGTTCGCACCAACGGTCGGCACGGTATTGGCGCTGCGCTACGGCGGCGATGTGTTGCTGACATTCACTACTGTCGGCCTCGGGCTGTTTACACTCGTCTTCTGCGAGCTCGCGCCGAAGATCTACGCCGCTCTGCGCCCGGAGCGTGTGGCGTTGCCTGCGTCCTACATCTACCGGCCGTTGCTCTACGTCAGCTGGCCATTCGTATGGGTGGCCAATCAGCTAGCCAACGGCTTTCTGCGCATCCTGGGACTTTCGCCGAGCAAAGTGGCCGCGCACTCTCTCAGCACTGAGGAGCTGCGCACGGTGGTGGCCGAGGCAGGAGCACTCGTTCCCCAGCGTCACCAGCAGATGCTCCTGAGCATCCTGGACCTGGAGAAAGTCACCGTCGATGACATCATGGTTCCACGCACCGAAGTCGTGGGCCTGGATGTCAACGATGACTGGGATCAGATCCTGGCGCAGCTGCGCCAGTCACAGCACACCCGTATTCCGGTGTATGACGGCGAGCTCGACAACATCGTGGGCATGCTGCACATGAAGCTCGTGGCGCGCGAACTCTCGCGCGGCCCACTTGATCGCGACATGCTGATCGAGCTGGCGCGCGCGCGCGAAGCCTATTTCGTTCCCGAAGGCACGCCTCTCAATACTCAGCTGCTGAATTTCCAGCGTCAGAAACGCCGCATCGCTCTGGTCGTCGATGAGTATGGAGACGTGCAGGGACTGGTCACGCTCGAGGACATCCTCGAGGAGATCGTCGGGGAGTTCACCACGGATCCCGCCAACATGATGCACAAGGACGTGCATGTGGACGCGGATGGCAGCTTCGTCGTCAATGCGAGTGCCAGCGTTCGCGCCCTGAATCGCGCCATGCACTGGAACCTGCCAACCGAGGGGCCGAAGACCCTCAATGGCCTGATCGTCGAATATCTGGAGGCGATCCCGGAGCCTGGAACCAGTCTCAAGATCAGGAACTACGCGGTGGAAGTCCTGCAGACCGGTGAGAATGCGATCAAAACGGTGCGAATCTCGCCGCTGGCGCAGGCCTCCACAACCTGAACGGTCCGCCCACGACTCAACTGAAAAGGCGTGCTACCGCTTCGCCGAGGCGTTGCACGGCAATGACTTCCAGTCCCTCGATGGCCTGTCGCGGCCGGTTTGCGGCGGCAATCACGGCGCGAGTAAAGCCCTGTCGCGCTGCTTCGCGCAGCCGTTCTTCCCCGTAGGGTACGGGACGAATCTCGCCGGCGAGACCGATTTCGCCGAATGCGACCAGTTCCTGGGGCAACGGCATGTCCTTGAGGCTCGACACTGCCGCCAGTACCGCGGGCAGATCGGCGGCCGTTTCGCTGATGCGCACGCCTCCCACCACGTTTGCGAATACGTCATGGCCGTGCATCGCGATCTGCGCATGCCGATGCAAAACCGCGAGCAGCAACGCGATGCGATTGTGATCCAGACCTACTGCGACCCGACGCGGATTGGTGAATGCCGTAGCATCGACCAGCACCTGCACTTCAACCAGCAGTTGGCGCGTGCCCTCGCGTGTGACCGTGACGATGCTTCCCGACGCTGGCTTCTCGTGCCGCGAAAGAAAGATCGCCGAAGGATTGCGCACCTCCTTCAAGCCATTCTCGGCCATCGCAAACACACCGATTTCGTTGGCCGCCCCAAAACGGTTCTTGACGGCGCGCACCACACGATAACGACTGCCGCTGTCGCTCTCGAAGTAGAGCACCGTATCGACCATGTGCTCGAGTACACGCGGGCCAGCGATCACGCCCTCCTTGGTCACATGGCCTATCAACAGGACGGCGGTACCCGAGGTCTTGGCGTAGCTGAGCAGCGCTGCCGTCGACTCGCGCAGCTGCGAGACTGCACCCGGCGCCGAATCGCTGCTCTCGGTCGCCATCGTCTGAATCGAATCGACGATCAGTACTTCGGCGTGCGAGTGCGTGCTTTCTTCGATGATGCGCTCAACCGAAGTCTCCGCGATCAGGCGCAGCTTCGGTGCCGCCAGGCCCAGGCGCCGGGCACGCAGTCCCACCTGCTGCAGCGATTCTTCGCCGGTTGCATACAGCACGGCTCGGCTGGCTCCAAGTGCCGCCGCCGCCTGCAGCAGCAGCGTCGACTTGCCGATGCCGGGATCGCCCCCGAGCAGCACCGCCGAGCCCTTGACGAGTCCGCCGCCCAGCACCCGGTCGAGTTCCTCGATGCCCGTCGACGAGCGTGAGTCCCTGTCGAGCGCGGCGAGTGATTGAAGCTCGGCGCTGCCGGAGCCTGCAGGTGCCGTCCGCCTGCGACCGTCGCGCAGCGGTGCCGGAGCCGACTGCAGAGAATTCCAATCGCCGCACGAGGCGCACTGTCCCTGCCATTGGGCCGCCGTCGCGCCGCAAGCGGTGCAAACAAAAAGAGCTTTGGATTTCGGCAAGGGCCAGCGGCCAGCAGGACTGGGAAGGCTGCGAATCCTAGCACGTTCCGCAGGACACACCTGCGCCAGCAAGCGCGCGAACTGCGGAGAAATTCTCGCAAAATGCCGGGTGCGCTCGACTATACTCCCCGCGTTTCCGGGCCAGGGGGTTGGCGCGGATCAATGTGTGACGGCAGTCCAGATTTGCCGCCGCGCGGCGTGCACGAGTGCACGGAACCGTGAGCGGCGGCTCAACGCTTGCCGTACACGCGCTAGGCTTCGTGTTTTGATGCGACCGCAGGACTCCGATAAATTGGCTGCCACCGTACTCAAACGACCTGCGGCGCAGGCCGCTCAGCATCGTTCCGTTGGCGTGCCCTCGAAGTTCGGCCGCTATGTGATCGAGCGCGAGATCGGTCGCGGCGCTATGGCGGTCGTCTACCTCGGCCGTGATCCGCAGATCAACCGGGTGGTCGCAATCAAGGCGCTGCCGTTGGCGCGCGAATTCGGCGATGAAGAACTCGATGAGGCGCGACGGCGCTTTTTTCGCGAGGCCGAGAGCGCCGGGCGCCTGAACCATCCGGGTATCGTGACCGTCTACGACGCCGGCGAGGATCAGGGACTCGCCTACATCGCGATGGAGTACCTCACGGGCCTGCCGCTGAGTGAGTTCGCGGACTCCTCGACGCTCCTGCCCCCCTCGGTGGTGACGGAACTGATTGCGCGCGTCGCCGACGCTCTGGCACATGCGCATCGGCTCAACGTCGTTCACCGCGACATCAAACCGGCTAATATCGTCTACGACGGCGATACCGACGGGCTCAAGATCACTGATTTTGGCATCGCAAGACTCACCGACAGCGGCACGACCAAGACTGGCATCGTGCTCGGCACCCCGTCATTCATGTCGCCCGAGCAGCTCGAAGGGCGCGGCGTCCACGGCACGTCGGACCTGTTCTCCCTGGGCGTCAGTCTCTACCAGCTCCTGTGCGGCCAGCTGCCGTTCCGCGCGGACTCCATGACCGGACTGATGTTCAAGATCGCGAATGAGCCAGCGCCGCCGTTGCGTTCGGTGCGACCCGACCTACCGGGGCTGCTCGAGGCAATCGTCAATCGCGCGATGCAGAAACACGCCGCCGATCGCTTTCAGGTGGGCACGGAGATGGCCACAGCGTTGCGCAACTGCAGCCGCTTGCTGCAGGCACAGGGCCTGTAAGCCTGCCTGCATGAGTAACCTGAAGGGCAAGTTGCGCAGCGTGGCGATGAGCGATACCGGGAAGGTCCGCGAGCACAACGAGGACACCATCGCCATCGATCCCGATATTGGTCTGTTCGTGCTCGCCGACGGCATGGGTGGCTACAACGCTGGTGAGGTTGCCAGCGGCATTGCGGTCAAGACCATCGTCAACCTGGTGCGCGAAGCCGTGGCTCGCGAGGATCTGGAGGGCACGGACAAGGACTCGGGTCTCGTGCGCCCGAGCATCATCCTGCGGGATGCGATCTTTCGTGCCAACAAGATCATTCACCAGACCTCCAAGACTCAGCCGCAGTGCGAGGGAATGGGCACGACCGTCGTCGCATGCCTGTTCTACGACAACAAAGTTTCGGTGGCCCACGTCGGAGACTCGCGGCTCTACCGCCTGCGTAACGATCGCTTCGAACAGGTCACCATGGATCACTCACTCTTGCAGGAGCTCGTGGATCGCGGGTTCTATTCCCAGGAAGAAGCGCAGCGCGCCACCAACAAGAACTACGTCACGCGTGCGCTCGGCGTCGAACCGAACGTGGACGTGGAGATCAACGAGCATCAGGTCTACCGGGGCGATTACTACGTCCTGTGCTCCGACGGTTTGTCGGACATGGTAGAGGATGAAGATATTCACTTAACTATCAATACTTTTAATGCTAATCTTGATACCGTTGCTAAGCAGCTGACGCAGCTGGCGAACGACAACGGCGGCCGCGATAACGTGTCTGTAGTGATGACGCATGTACTAGACTCGTTCCCCGCGCGCCGGCGCATGCTAGATAAGATCCTGGGATGGTTCGGCTGACGGACGAGGCAAACGCATGGCAAGGCTAGTGCTGAGCCTGGACGGTCAAGTCCTGGCGGAATACAACATGAACAAGGAGCGTTACACGATCGGCCGCCTGCCGGACAATGACATTCGCATCGACAATCCCGCGGTCAGTGGGCACCACTCACTGATCATCAATATCCTCAACGATTCATTCCTCGAGGATCTGAACAGCACCAACGGCACCTACGTCAACGGCAAGCTCATCAAGAAACACGCCCTGCAACACGGCGATGTGATCACCGTCGGCCACCACCAGCTGCGGTTCGTCGATCAGCAGGAAACCGACGCCGAGCAGGACGAGTTCGAAAAGACGATGGTGATCCAGCCGAGCTCACAGGGTGAGGACAAGCTGCGCAAGATCGCAGCGTCCGTCGACCAGGCTGCGGCCAAGGCGGCGCCAACAGCCAGACCGAGTGGCGATCAACCGGTCGCGCTGCCCAAGGCAAAGCTGCAGGTGCTGAGCGGTGCCTTCGCCGGACGCGAGCTCGAGCTCACGAAGGCGCTGACGACACTGGGTCGTCCCGGTGTTCAGGTCGCCGCGATCACGCGCCGCGCTGAAGGGTACTTCATCGTGCACGTCGACAGCGGCAAGGAAGGCGACTTCCCGCTCGTCAACGGCGCGGCGATCGGACCGCAGGCACGACGTCTGCGCGACAACGATGTGATCCAGCTCGCGGGCGTCAAGATGGGGTTCTTCGAGAACTGATCACTTCAGCTCCAGCGCGACGCGCTGGCTGACTCCGCACAGCAATTCGTATGGCACCGTGTCAGCGCACGGTGCCACCAATTCCGCGGGCAATCCCTCGCCCCACAGCACCACTGGATCGCCAACGCTGACGGGTGGCAGGTCGGTCACATCGACACCAATCATGTCCATCGATACGCGTCCGGCAATCGGTGCACGCTTGCCATTGACCAGCACCGGCGTGCCGTTCCCGATGTGACGCGGATAACCGTCGCCGTAGCCGACGGCCACCACCGCCAGCTGGGTCGCGCGCTGTGCGATCCAGTTACCGCCATAACCCACACGCTCGCGAGTCAGTACACGCCGCACCGCAATCACCGTGCTGTACAGGGTCATTGCGGGCAACAGGCCGAATTCGGCTGCAGTGCGACCGGCGATCGGCGACACGCCATACAACATCAGCCCCGGCCGTACCCAGTCGACGTGACTCGCCGGCCATCCCAGGATCGCCGCCGAATTGGCGATGCTCCGCTCTGCAGGGAGTCCGGCGACTGCATTCTCGAACACCTCGAGCTGGGCGCGAGTTGCCGTGTCGTTGCGCAGGTCAGCGCTTGCGAGGTGCGTCAGCACGCGCACGCGTGGCGCAACTGCGGAGCATGAAGCGAGCGTCGCGTAGGCTGCGGGAAAGTCTTCGATGCGAAAACCGAGGCGGTTCATGCCGGAATCGATCTTCACCCACACGCCGAATCGGTGCGTGGACCGCGCGCTCTTGAGCAATGCCACCTGCTCCTGGTTGTGCACTACGAGCTCGAAATCCTGCTGGGCTGCTTCGAGAAACTGACCTGCATTGAATACGCCTTCGAGCAGCACGATCGGCGCACGGACGCCGGCACTGCGCAGCGCGATCCCCTCCTCCAGCCGCGCTACGGCGAAGGCATCCGCATCCGCGAGAGCCAGGGCGGTCGGAACAAGTCCATGACCGTAAGCGTTGGCCTTGACCACGGCCATGACACGTGCCGTGGGCGCGTGACGTCGGACGGCCGCCAAGTTGGATTGCAACGCGCGCGTGTCGATCACCGCGCGTACCAGCCTCGTCACCTCACGATCCCTTCGCCGTAGGATTCCGGTGCATACGTGTCGAAGCGCGTGTACGCACCGCGGAAGGTGAGTTGAACCTCACCGGTCGGGCCGTTGCGCTGCTTGGCAATGATGATGTCGGCGATGCCCTTGCGCGGTGTGGCCGACTCGTAAACCTCTTCACGATAGATCAGCAGGATCACGTCGCTATCCTGCTCGATCGCGCCGCTCTCACGCAGGTCCGACATCACGGGTCGCTTTTCGACGCGCTGCTCGACGCCGCGGTTGAGCTGCGAAAGCGCCACTACTGGTACGTTGAGCTCACGCGCCAGCGCCTTGAGGCCACGCGAAATCTCCGAGATCTCCGTGGCGCGATTTTCCTTGGTGCCCGGCACCTGCATCAGCTGCAGATAATCCACCACCACCAGGCCCAGATTGTGCTCACGCTTCAGCCGCCGCGCACGGGCCCGCAACTCGGTCGGAGTGAGGGATGGCGTCTCGTCGATGAAGATCGGCGCCTGCGAGAGCTGAGTCATTGCGGTGTCGATGCGCGGCCAATCCTCTTCCGCGAGTCTGCCGGTGCGCAGACTCGACTGGTCGATACGTCCGAGCGAGGAGATCATGCGCAGCGTCACCTGCTCGGCCGACATTTCCATGCTGAAGACTGCCGAAGCGATCTTGTGTCCGAGTGCGGCGTTTTCCGCGATGTTCACCGCGAGCGTCGTCTTACCCATGGAAGGACGGCCGGCAATGATGATGAGGTCGCCGCGCTGCAGGCCACCCGTGAGCTGATCGAGTGCGCTGTAGCCGGTCGGCACGCCACGCAGCTCATTGGGGTTGCGATACAGGTGATCGATGCGATCCACCACCGACGAAAGGATGTTGCTGACTTTGACCAGCCCGCTGCGCCCGCGTGAGCCGGCCTCGGCGATTTCGAACACGCGCCGCTCGGCCTCGTCCACGAGATCCCGCGCATTGCGACCGTCGGTGTTGAAGGCACCGGCAGCGATGCTGGTGCCGACGTCGATCATGCGCCTGAGCAGCGCCCGCTCGCGCACAATCTCGGCGTAGGCGCGAATGTTCGCAGCACTGGGAGTGTCGCGGGCGAGCGTGCCGAGGTAGGCAAGTCCGCCGACATCTTCGATCTGAGCGTGCCGTTCCAGGTACTCCGACAAGGTGAGGACGTCGATCGGCTGGTTGGCGCCCGCGACAGCCGCGGCGGCGTTGTAGATCAAGCGGTGATCGGGGCGGTAAAAGTCTTCCGCCGTCAGCACGTCGGCGACCGCGTCCCACGCGGATGGTTCGAGCATCAGCCCGCCCAGCAGCGCTTGCTCGGCTTCGATGGAATGCGGCGGGATCCGCAGCGAATCGGTGATCACTGCGGGTCCTTGTTGGGGCTTGGTCACGGCCATGGACGGCGTGCCGGCGTGCTCAGTAGGGGCTTCGGCCCGAGCTTACTCTTCGGCGACGATCGTGACTGGCAGAGAAAATTCCACGTCCGTGTGCAAATGCAGGAGCACGCTGTGCTCACCCACCGCCCGGATCGGGCCGCCCGGCAGGCGCACCTCGCTGCGCTCAATCTCGAAACCCGCTGCGGTGACCGCCTCGGCGATGTCGGCGGTACCAACTGAGCCGAAGAGTTTGCCTTCGCTGCCCGCCTTCGCGGTGATGCGGAGCTTGAAATCCTGCAATGCGACCGCGCGCTGCTGCGCCGCCTGGAGGCTGTCCTGCGCCTTGCGCTCCAGCTCGGCGCGGCGCGCCTCGAAGCGCGCCACGTTCTCAGCAGTCGCCATGGTCGCCTTGCCTTGCGGCAACAGGAAATTGCGCGCGTAGCCGGGCTTCACTTTTACGCGATCGCCGATGCCGCCCAGATTGGCGACTTTCTCAAGGAGAATGACGTCCACGCTTGAGCCCTCAGTGCTGGTCGGTGTACGGGAGCAGTGCCAGATAACGCGCGCGCTTCACCGCGAGGGCGAGCTGGCGCTGGTAGTGCGACTTGGTGCCCGTGATACGGCTCGGCACGATCTTGCCCGTTTCGGTGACGTAGCTCTTCAGAGTCGCCAGGTCCTTGTAATCGATCCGCTTCACGCCCTCGGCGGTGAAGCGACAGAATTTCTTGCGTCGGAAGAATCTCGACATGGTGGATCCTCGAATTCGTGTGTCAGCGCCGATCAGCGGGCCGCGTCACGCGGCAGGTCATCGTCGTCATCGCGATCGCCCCCGAGTGGGCCATCATCGCGCGGGCCGCGACCTTCGGACTCCTCGGGTGCACGTGCCATGGGTGAAGGCTCGGTGATCGCGCTGTCTTCCTTGATCACGAGATGACGCAGAACGGCGTCGCTGAAGCGGAACGCGCCGGTGAGTTCGTCGAGGGTCTTCTGATCGCACTCGATGTTCATCAACACGTAGTGCGCCTTGTGAACCTTCGCGATCGGGAAGCTGAGCTGGCGGCGACCCCAGTCTTCGAGTCGATGGATGGTGCCGCTGCCGTTGGCGATCATGCCCTTGTAGCGCTCGAGCATGGCGGGAACCTGCTCGCTCTGGTCAGGGTGGACCAGAAACACGATCTCGTAATGTCGCATCTCATCTCCTTGTGGGTAATGCCGCCCGGGACGCGAAAGCCCTGGTGCGGCAAGGAGTTAGGTTTTGCATCACCCGGGCCAGTCCCGGACGAAGGGCGCGAAGGATACTGAAGGCTCCGAGCGGTGGCAAGCAAGGAGGCTCAGGTCCCGGCATTCCCGCCGGACCTTTGCCGGACTGCCTCGTACAGGATCATGCCGGTCGCGACCGAGACGTTGAGGCTTTCGATGGCTCCCGCCATCGGCAGACTCACGAGCACGTCGCAGGACTCGCGGGTTAGCCGTCTGAGCCCCTCGCCCTCGCCTCCCAGCACGATTCCGACCGGGCCAGTAAGTTCGGCATCGTAGGAGCGTTGCTGCGCGTCGGCAGCAGCTCCAAGCAGCCAGATGCCTTGTTCCTTGAGCGCGCGCATGGTGCGCGCCAGGTTAGTTACCGCGACAAGCGGCACGGTCTCAGCGGCGCCCGCAGCCACTTTGCGCACGGTAGCGTTGAGGCCGACCGCTCGGTCCCGCGGCACGATCACGGCGTGCGCGCCGCAAGCATCCGCCGTGCGCAGGCACGCGCCCAGATTGTGCGGATCCTGAACACCGTCGAGCAGCAGGAGCAAAGCCGGTTCCTGCACCGTCGTGAGGTAGTCCTGAAGATGCGCGTCGTTCCAGGGTGCGGAAGGGACGACCGCGGCAACCACGCCCTGGTGGCTCGCCGTCGCCGTCATCGTGTCGAGAGTGCGCGCCTCAGCCGTCTGAACTGCAATCCCCGCTCGCCCTGCCAATGTGATGATTTGCGTTGCACGCGCATCGTCGCGGCCCTTCTGCATCCAGACCTGGCGAACCCGTTCGGGGTGACGCTGCAGGAGCCAGCGCACCGCGTGCAGTCCGTGAACCAGTGCCTGCTCAGCCATCTGGGACTCAATCCCTGCGTCGGCTGCGCGATCGACCTGATCTCGGCAGTTGCGCACGTGAGCCGCCGGGTGACTCGGTGGCGATTTCGAAGTCCAGCCGCCGCTCACGCATATCAACTCGAGTCAACCGCACCGCAACGCGCATGCCGAGCTGATACATGCGGCGCGTGCGTTTGCCGCTCCAGGCACAGCGCGCCGCATCGAAGACGAAATAGTCACCGTGCAAAGCAGACACATGCACCAGGCCGTCCACCTGCAGGTTCACGAGTTGCACGAAGAGGCCGAATTCCACGACACCGCTGATGACCGCTTCGAACTCATCGCCGACATGCGCGCGCATGAAGTCACACTTGAGATACGCCATCACGTCGCGGGAGGCATCGTCGGCGCGACGCTCGCGCGTGGAGCAATCGCGCCCGAGTTGCTCCATCGCTGCGAGTGAGTAACCGAAGTTCTCGCGCGTGCCGCCTCCGAGTGCGTGCCGGATCGCCCGGTGCACCAGCAGGTCGGGATAGCGACGAATCGGCGAGGTGAAGTGCGCGTATTCCTCGAGACCCAGCCCGAAGTGACCGATGTTGGTGGGCTGGTAAACGGCCTGGGGAAGCGAGCGGATCAGCAGGCTTTCGATGAACGCGGCGTCGGGGCGCCCGGCAATCAGCGCAGTGACCTGCCGCAGCTCCCGTGTGCCGATGCGTTCCGGGAACCGCACGCCGATCCCGAGCGCTCGCAATATGCGCTGCAACTCCGTGACCTTGCGCGGTTCGGGCTCACCGTGCACGCGGTAGAGCGTGGGGAGCTTGCGCCGCTTCAGGAATCGCGCCGCTTCGATGTTGGCCGCGATCATGCATTCTTCGATCAGACGGTGCGCGTCGTTACGAGCGTGCACGTCGAGCGCCGCAACGGTGCCGTCCGGCGCAATGCGCACCTTGATCTCCGGGGCGTCGAAATCGAGAGCGCCGCGCCGCTCGCGGGCCTGGCGCAGCGCCTGGTAAAGCCCATGAAGATTGCGCAACTGAGGCACGAGGTGCGCGTAGTCGCGTTCGAGCTGTGCATCTCCCCCCAACAGGATCGCGGCCACTTGAGTGTAAGTGAGACGAGCCGCCGAATGGATAACCGCTGCACTGAATTGCGCCTTCGAAACCTCTCCGTCCTCATTCACGCGCATGTCGCAGGCGAGCACCAGGCGGTCGACCTGCGGCTTGAGCGAACAGAGCTCGTTCGACAGCGCCTCGGGCAGCATGGGCAGCACCCGGTCCGGGAAGTAGACCGAGGTGGCGCGACTCTGCGCTTCCACGTCCAGCGCGCCACCTTGCTTGACGTAGTGGCTGACATCTGCGATGGCGACGATCAGGCGCCAACCGCGACGTTGCGGCTCACAGTAGACCGCGTCGTCGAAGTCGCGGGCATCCTCGCCATCGATGGTGACGATCGGCAACTCGCGCAGATCCAGCCGGTCCGCGACATCGCTGCTGCGTACGTTGCCGCCCCACGCCCGTGCTTCACGCTCTGCTTCTCGCGGCCACGAAACAGGCAAGCCATGCGCGACGATGGCGAGCTCTGCGGCTATGTCAGCCGAGCGACGGGCATCGAGTACACGCAGCACCTGCCCGACGGCTGCGGCCGTGCGTGTGGGCGCCTCGACAATCCTCGCCACGACCAGATCGCCATGCTTGGCCGCGCCGCGCGCGGCATTGGGAATCAAGACACGATCGCGCAGACGCGGGTTGTCGGGAATCACATACCCCACGTCCCCTGTGTCCTCGAACCTTCCGGCGACTTCGTGCGTGCCGCGCTCGAGCACTTCGAGCACAGCGCCCGAGCGCCTGTCCTTGCCATCATCTTCGATGACGCGCACGCGCAGGCGATCGCCATGCATCACACCGGCCATCTGGCGCGCCTCGAGATGTATGTCGCTGGAACCATCTTCGGGCCTGAACCAACCGTAGCCGTCACGATGCGCAGTCACACGCCCCTCGAGCGTGCCCAGATCCCGGCTGACACCGAAGCGGGATTGGCGATCGCGCTTGAGCTCCCCGTCCCGCGCCATCGCGCTAAGACGACTCTCGAGCGCGCGGATCAATGCGGGCTTGCGCAGGCCAAGGCGTTTGGCGAGCCCGTGGGCATCGAGCGGTTTCTCGAGCTGATGCAGTTCATGGAGAATCAGCTCCCGGCTGGGTATCGGCTCAGCGTAGCGCTCACTCTCGCTGGCGAATTGCGGGTCACGCTCATGCCACTCGGCGGCGCGAGCGGTTTTGCGGCGATTGCGGTACTTGGACAGACGTGGCATTGGTTTGATGTTTGAGAGCTGTTATTCGCGCGCAGTGCGGTGATTTGACAAGGCAAAACGCCGTGCGTAAAGTGCGGCGCCTTCTCAGGGAGCCGGCTCTCGCGGCGCTCCCAATGCCCAGGTGGCGGAACTGGTAGACGCGCTGGTTTCAGGTACCAGTGGAGCGATCCGTGGAGGTTCGAGTCCTCTCCTGGGCACCATCTCTTCCCAAGTTTCGTTCGATCCCATTCCCCGTTGGGGCCATCCTCTCCACAGCACGTCGAGCGCGACTCCCTTCGGCTCGCGCGCGGCGCAGGGTAGCACACGCCTCAGGCGCGCGGCTTGACGTTGGCGTTGAGGCGGAACAGGTTGGTCGGATCGTACTTGGCCTTGAGTGCCGCCAGGCGTGTGTAATTGGGACCGTAGTTCTCGAGGACCCGACGCTCGGAGATATCGGCGTTGTTGTCGTTGACATAGAAGCCGCGGGTGAAGGGCTCGAGGTTCTTCCACGCGCCGCGCGCCCAGGTCATGTGCGCCTCATCGCCACTCGCGTCGTTCCAGGCTGCGGCAACCAGCAGGTTATGGCGCGCCTCGCGATACGGGAACGCCGTCGCGTCCGGTGCAATGCGCGAAATCGCACCGCCCTGAGGAGCGGTCAGCACCGGCGTGATCGGCAACGTCGAGCTCATGAAGGTCTCGATCATTGCCTCGATCAGATCGGGCGACAGTCTGCGGGCGAAACCCGCCTTCACGTAGTAGCGCCGCCCATAGGCGAACGCATCATCCACGCTGCTTTGCTGCTTGACATACGGTATCGGCGCAATGTGGTCGGCGATCGGCTTACGAAATTCGCGCAGCGGCTTGAGCGCGCGCTCACCATCCTCGATCGATCCGCAGTAGGTGGTATCGAGGATCAAGACCTTGTTGCCGTCGGGCGTGGTGATTAGGGTCGTATCCACATAGAGCTCATCGGGCGCCTCTTCGAAGAAGCCATCGAAGAACCCGAGCACTTCCTTGGCCTGCGTGACGGGATAGATCAGGACACCTCCCAACAGTACCGGGCCGACGGGGTAGAGCTCGTACTCGAACGAGGTCACGACACCGAAGTTGCCACCCCCGCCGCGCAGGCCCCAGTTGAGGTCAGCATTCTCTTCGGCACTCACGCGCCGGAAGTTTCCATCGGCGGTCACGATGTCGTAGGCACGGACGTTGTCGCAGGCCATGCTGAATTTGCGGCCGAGGCGACCGAAGCCCCCGCCCAGCGTCAGTCCCGCGACACCCGTGTGCGACACGGTTCCAGCGGTAGTTGCGAGCCCGAAGGCCTGCGCTTCGCGATCAAAATCGCCGAGCAGAGCGCCGCCTTCCACGCGAGCGCGCCGTGCGATCGGATCGACGCGGACGCCTTTCATCTGGGCGAGATCGATCATCAGCCCGCCCTCGCACACGGATTGTCCCGAGATGCTGTGGCCGCCGCCTCGCACCGACACGAGTAGCTCGTGAGCCCGGCCGAAATTGACTGCCTTGATGACATCCGCAGCACCGGCGCACCGCGCGATGAGTGCCGGCCGACGGTTGAAGCTGCCATTCCACACTTTGCGCGCCTGTTCGTAGCCCTCATCACTCGCGAGCAGCAGCTGGCCGCGCAGGCGTCGCTCGCAGGTCCGTGACGTCAGCGCGGGGCAGTAAGATCTGCTTGCCGTTTCCCGTGACTGCCGGGACGTCGCCCGCGACTGGCGCATCCGCCAGCGCCAGGAGCCGGCCGAGTGGCAGTGACGCAGTGGCAAGGGTCGCGAGCGCTGACCCGCAAAAGGCTCTTCTTTTCATTCTTGTAAACCCCCGCTAGTCGAATGGATGTTTCAGGACGATCGTCTGATCACGCTCCGGACCGGTGGAGACGATGTCCACCGGCACACCCACGATTTCCTGCATGCGTTCCAGGTAACGCCGCGCGTTCGCGGGCAACTCGGCATACTTCGTGATACCGACCGTCGAGTGCTGCCACCCGGGCAGCTCTTCATAGACCGGCTCGCAGTCCGCAAAACCATCGATCATCAGCGGCGGCGACGCCAGGGTTTTCCCGTCGTGCCGATAGCCGACCGCAACGCGGATCGTGTCGAGCTGGTCGAGCACATCGAGCTTGGTCACGCACAGGCCCGATACGCTGTTGTGGAGTACCGAGCGGCGCAACGCCACCGAATCGAACCAGCCACAGCGACGCTTGCGGCCGGTCACCGAACCAAACTCGTGCCCTACCCGCGACAGATATTCGCCGGATTCATCGAACAGCTCAGTGGGAAATGGCCCCGCGCCTACTCGCGTCGTATAGGCCTTGACGATTCCCAGCACGTAGTCGAATTCGCGCGGCCCGATACCGGTTCCAGTCGCAGCTCCGCCCGCCGTGGTGTTGGACGAGGTCACGAACGGATAGGTACCGAGATCCACGTCCAGCATTGCGCCTTGCGCACCTTCGAACAGCACGTTCTCACCGCGCTTGCGCAGCTGCTCGAGGACCGCAGTTACATCGGTGACCAGTGGCTTGATGCGTTCGCCCTGGCTCAAGCTTTCTTCGAGCACCTTCTGAAAATCGATCGCCGGCAGCTGGAAGTACTTCTGCAGCACGAAATTGTGATAGTCGAGCACCTCGCCGAGCTTGGCGGCAAAGCGTTCGCGCTGGAACAGGTCCGCCACTCGCACGGCGCGGCGCGCGACCTTGTCCTCGTAGGCCGGCCCGATTCCCCGTCCGGTGGTACCAATCGCGTTCGCACCCCGTGCCTGTTCGCGGGCGCGGTCGAGCGCAATGTGCGAGCTCAGTATCAACGGGCAGGCCGGGCTGATGCGCAGGCGCTCGAATACCGGCACGCCCTGCGAGACCAGCCGATCGGCTTCCGCCAGGAGCGCTTCGAGCGACAGCACGACGCCGTTTCCGATCAGGCACAGCACGCCCTCGCGCAAGACGCCCGACGGGATGAGCGTGAGGACCGTGCGCTTGCCATCGATGACCAACGTGTGGCCGGCGTTGTGACCGCCCTGGAAGCGCACCACGGCAGCCGCGCGTTCGGTGAGCAGATCGACGATCTTGCCCTTGCCTTCGTCACCCCACTGGGTGCCGATTACGATGAGGTTGCGACCCATGACAGCCGAGTTGCGTCCCGTCGCGCCGCTTTCAACCGCGCACCCAGTAAAGAAGTGCCGCGCCGGCCAGCATGCTCGTCAGGCCGGCGATGCGCAGTTGTCGATCTTCGAGCGCATAAAAGGCCTGCATTGCGCGCCGCATCGCTTGTGGATTCAGGAACGGCAGGATGCCCTCGAGGACCAGATACAGCGCGCAGGCAGCCAGAAAATCGGACCAGATCACGGGCGCACTCGCATGTGGAGGCGAGGTCGCGCTCAGCGACCTTCGGGCTTCTGCAGGTAGTGGAAGAATTCGCTGTCCGGCGAGATGACAATGACGTCCGTGTCGCGCCCGAGCGAATTGCGGTAGGCCTGAAGGCTGCGATAGAAGCGGTAGAACTCAGGATCACGCGAGTAAGTCCGCGCGTAGATATCGGTGGCCTGGGCGTCGCCTTCGCCGCGCATGCGCTGCGCATCGCGTTGCGCGGCGGCGAGAATCTCGGTGCGCTGCCGATCCGCATCTGCGCGCATCGACTCGGCCGAAGCCTGCCCTTCGGCGCGTAATTTCGCCGCCTGCGCCGCAAAGCTCTGCTGCATACGCCGGTAGACGGAGTCGCTGACCTCGTCCGGAAGATCGATGCGCCGCACGCGCACGTCCACGAGCTCAACGCCGAGTTGCCCCACGGCACCCCCAGCGCCACTCAGCAGGTCGGTAGTCACCGCCGCGCGCTCGGCCGCGACGATCTGCTGGATGGTGAGGCGCGTGATGACGCTCTTGATGCTGTTCTTGACGATTTCCCCGAGCCGCCGTGCCGCATTGTCCTCGATACCGCCGGTGGCCCGGTAGAACGCCCCGACATCCGTGATGCGCCACTTGATGTAGAAATCGACGTTGAGAATCTTGCCCTCACTCGTCAGGAAGCTTTCCGAGGGGAAGTTCTGCGTGATGATGCGGCGCTCGAACTTGCGCACCGTATCGACGAACGGCACGCGCAGATGCAGCCCCGGCTTGTATTCCGCCTGCAGGATCTCGCCGAAGCGCGAGCGAATGGCGAGCTCGGTCTGCGCAACGGTGAACAGCGAGCTCACCAGCAGCAAGAACGCCGCCGCAAGCAACACCAGGATGGGAAACACGCGCGTAGGCATCAGCGGTCTCCCCGGGCGCGCGGATCGACGGTGATGGTCTCGGTTGGTCCATCGGGAGGTCGTGCCATGCCCGGCGCCAGCAGGGCTGCAGCGTCACTCGCTGTCGCACCCTTTTCAAGGAGCTTATCCAGGGGCAGATACAGCACATTGCCGCCCGCCTTGGTGTCCAGCAGCACTTTGCGCGAGCGGCCGAGCACCGTCTCGACGGTCTCGATATACAGGCGCTGGCGCGTTACCTCGGGCGCCTTCTGATAGGCAGTCAGCAACTGGCCAAAGCGCGAGGTATCGCCCTCTGCCTCCGCGACTATCCGGGCGCGGTACGCCTGGGCGTCCTGTAGTTGGCGGGCAGCCATTCCGCGAGCCTTCGGCACGACGTCGTTGATATAGGCCTGCGCCTCCTGGCTGAAGCGGTCGCGATCCTCTCGCGCCTTGATCGCATCCTTCTGCGAGGGCGCCACCTGGTCCGGAACGTTAACGCCCGTCAGGTTGACACTGATGATCTGGATGCCAGTCTTGTAGCCGTCCAGCACCTTCTGAATCGTGACCCGGGTGCGTTCGGTGATTTCCTGCCGCCCGGCACCCAGCACGAAATCGAGCGTGCTCTGGCCGATCGCCTCGCGAATCGCACTCTCGCTCACATCGCGCAGCGTGCTTTCAGGATCACGCACGTTGAACAGGAACTTGAGCGGATCGGCACGGAGGAACTGCACCGCAATAGTGATGTCGACGAGATTTTCGTCCGCGGTGAGCATGCGGATCTTGTCGTCGATGCTGTCGTTCTTGGCGACATTCACCTTTGCGACGCGCTCGATCGGGTACGGCCAGTGCCAATGCAGACCCTGCTCTGTGGTTGCCGTGTAGCGGCCGAAGCGCAGGACGACGGCGCGCTCCGCGGCATCGACCATGTAGAAGCCGGTCGCGCCCCAGAATGCGGCGATGAGGAGCGCGATAGCGCCCCAGTTCACACGCGCGGCTCCGCCGGGCGGGCGCCCGGTGCGCCCGGCGCCGAAAATGCCAGCGAGGCGACGCTGCCAGGTACGCACTATTTCATCGAGCTCAGAGCCGCCCTGTCCGGGTCGTCGCTCCCAGGGATTTCGGTTACCGCCGCCCGGTTCGTTCCATGCCATAGTTTGAAGATCAGGTGCTCAGGATCAGCGAGCCGCGCCCGCTTTGGGGGCGCGGAATTGTAGGGACGCGTCGTCAGGCACACAAGAACTGCTGATCGGCGCCCGGCTTATGCCCGCTTCGCGCGCCAGCGCATCGAGCTGCCGCGGCGTCACCTCGACTTCCATCTCCCAGCCGCCATCCTCACGGACGCGCTCGGCTCGCACGCGATGATCCGCGTACAACCGCGAGCGGACCGCGGCGGCCTGCAGATCGACCTGCAGCGTGACCCGTTCGAGTTCCGGCCACAATGCATTGGTGAGGGTCGCACGCACGAGTTCCAGGCCCGTATTGTGCGCGGCCGCCACCCAAACCCGGGCCAGGCATCCATCGGGCGCCCTTTCCAGCCGAGGCAGTGCGCCGATGCGATCGATCTTGTTGAAGACCTCGATCTGCGCAATGTCACCGGCGCCGATTGAACGCAGCACCTCATTCACCTGGTCGATGCGTTCCAACCGTTGCGGGTCGCTCGCATCGATGACGTGCAGGAGGAGCGTTGCGTCGCGTGCCTCCTGGAGCGTGGAGCGAAACGCCGCGACCAGCTCATGAGGCAAATCGCGCATGAACCCGACCGTATCAGCCAGGACGGCGATCTGCGAACCAGGCAGCTCGACGCGCCGCACGGTGGGATCGAGCGTCGCGAACAGCTGATCGGCTACATACGAATCAGAGCCGGTCAACGCGTTGAACAGGGTCGACTTGCCAGCGTTGGTGTATCCGACCAATGCCACCGTCGGCACCGGCACTTCGCGCCGGGCCTGGCGGCCGGTGTCACGCTGACGCTGCAGTTTCTCAAGGCGCCGACTCAAGGTACGGATACGGTTGGCCAGCAATCGCCGGTCCGTTTCCAGCTGCGTCTCACCGGGACCACGCAAGCCGATGCCGCCCTTCTGACGTTCGAGGTGGGTCCACCCTCGCACCAGGCGCGAGGCGATGTGGCGCAGCTGTGCCAGCTCGACTTCGAGCTTGCCCTCGAAGCTGCGCGCGCGCTGCGCAAAGATGTCGAGGATGAGCCCGTTGCGATCCAGTACGCGCCGCTCGATGAGTTGCTCGAGGTTGCGCTCCTGGCTCGGCGACAGCGCATGGTCGAAGAGGATGACGTCGGCGCCCTCCTCGGCGGCGGCCTCGCGAATCTGCTGCGCCTTGCCTGAGCCCACAAACAGGCGTGGATCAGGCCTGGGCCTGAATCCACCGATTGTCGCCACCGGTAACGCGCCCGCTGAGCGAGCCAGCGCCGCGAACTCGCTGAGGTCCTGTTCCGTCGCAGGTGTTCCGACGCCGATCCGAACCAGTACTGCTTTCTCGCCGCTACGCGGGCGTTCAAACAACCGGAGTTCCTCTGAAGTGCAGCCTATTCGGCCGGGGGGGCTTCCGTCGCGCCGCCTTCTTCGTCCGATGACGGCAGGCGGATATTACGCGCCGGCACGACGGTCGAGATCGCGTGCTTGTACACCATCTGGCTTACGCTGTTCTTCAGCAGCACCACGAATTGGTCGAACGAGTCGATCTGACCCTGCAGCTTGATTCCGTTGACGAGGTAGATGGACACGGGCACCCGCTCCTTGCGCAAGGTGTTCAGAAACGGGTCCTGCAGGGATTGGCCTCTGGCCATTGCAATCTCCTTGTTCTTAATCAGATTCTGGGGTCTGTTCAATCCGCGGCACCCCTTCCCTGGCAGCTGCATTGCGGAGTAGTCCGGGCATTCGGCACCGGTTTTGCGAAAATCTTAGCATAGGCCCGCAGTCTCTCACTCACTCGCTTGCAGCCAAGCGCTGATCTTTTCATCTCCGACCTCATTGCCTTCGAGCCATTCGGCCTGCGGGAGTGCCCTCAACCACGTCATTTGCCGCTTGGCCAGTCGCCTCGTGGCGACAATCGCGCTGCGCACCGCTTCATCGAGCGCGATCAGCCCGTCCAGGTGCTGCCAAAGCTGTCGGTACCCGACCGCCCGTGCCGCCGGTTTGCCGGCCGTCAGGTCGCTGCGCGCATGCAGGCGGCGCACTTCCTCGAGAAGGCCGGCTGCCATCATCTGCTCAAAGCGTCGTGCGATCCGCGTGTGTAATTCCTGCCGTGGAGGGCTGACCACGAAGCGTCCAACACGGGCGCCGCTGAGGGGCACGAGCCGGTCACGCTGCAACGCGCTGATGGGCTGGCCCGTGAGACGATGCACCTCGAGCGCCCGCTGGATGCGTTGCGGGTCGTTGGGATGGATCCGGGCGGCAGCCTCGGGGTCAACGCGTCCCAGCTCGGCGTGCAATGCCGCCGAGCCGTCGTTCGCCAGCCGCGCATCGAGCTCGCGTCGAACCTGCGCATCGGCCGGCGGCAGACGTGCGAGACCGTTAAGCAGCGTGTGGAAGTACAACATCGTTCCGCCCACCAGCAATGGAACCCGGCCTCGGGCGTGTATTGCGCCGATCGCCTCCATGGCGTCGTGCAGAAACTGACCTGCGGAATAGCTCTCGGCCGGATCGAGCAGATCGACCAGGTGATGCGGAATTCGTTCCCGTACTTCGCGCGCCGGCTTGGCTGTGCCGATATCGAGGCCCCGATACACCATCGCCGAATCGACGCTCACGATTTCGACCGGCATCCGAACTGCGAGCTCGAGCGCCAGATCGCTCTTGCCAGCGCCAGTCGGCCCCATCAACAGCACCACCGGGGGCTGAGGCGTCACCAGGACCCTCGGCTCAACGACCGCGTAGAAAGAGGCGGTCGAGATCCGCCACGCTCAGGCGCATCCAGGTCGGTCGGCCGTGATTGCACTGATCGGCGCGATCGGTGCGCTCCATTTCGCGCAGCAGCGCATTCATTTCCGCATGTGTCATCACGCGATGCGCACGCATCGCACTACGACAGGCGAGAGATGCCAGCAGCTCGTTGCCTCGCTCCTGGATATGCAGGGCCTGCTCGTTCTCGCCGAGCTCCGCCAGCACGTCCCGAATCAATTCGCCAACATCGGTCCGTGCCAGAAGCGCCGGGACCTGGCGGATCACCAGCTGCTGTGCGTCGAGTCGATCGATGTCGAAGCCAAGGCGCGCGAGTTGCTCGCGGTTTGCATCCGCGCGCTCGGCCTCGGCGGCGGACACGCGGATGACGATGGGGACCAGCAGCAACTGGGGTTGGGTGCCGTCGCCGGCCGCGAGCTGTTTGAGCCGCTCGTACATCACGCGCTCATGCGCGGCATGCATGTCGATCACGATGAGCCCATCCGCGGACTGAGCGAGGATGTAAATACCGTGCAACTGCCCGAGAGCGAATCCGAGCGGAAACTCTTCTGCCGAACGTGAAGGTGAAGCGTCCATTGCCAGATCGGAAGGCGGCGGCACGTCTCGATAGGGCGCAGCAGTGTCCTCGCGGAGTGCGAAGCCGATCTGCCGCCCCGCGAGGAGGCGCTCCACCGCCGCGACCGGGCCGCTTGCCTGTGCCTGTGGGCGGGTCTCGCTGAGTACTTCGGTGAGAGTGCGATGCACGAAATCGTGCACGGTCCTGGCATCGCGGAAGCGCACTTCTTGTTTGGCGGGATGCGCATTGACGTCCACGCGCGCCGGATCGAGCTCCAGGTACAGAACGTAGGCTGGGTGTCGGCCGTGAAAGAGTACATCCCGATAACCGAGGCGCGCGGCGCTCATCAGCAGGCGATCTCGCACCGGGCGTCCGTTGATGAACCAGAACTGCAGGTCGGGCTGAGCCCGTGCAAAAGTGGGCTGGGCGATCCAGCCGCTCAGCTTGAGCCCGGCAGTCGAGTTCTCAATATAGAGCGCCGAATCGAGGAACTCACCGCCACAAACTTCGGCTACCCGTTGCTCTCGGGCCGCACGATCCGCTGCCGCAGGCAGCGTGATCACGCGCCGCTGATTATGCGTGAGCTGAATCGCGACGTCGAAGCGACTGAGCGCAAGGCGCTCGACATGGCGCGCAATGTGCTGCAGCTCAGTGGCTTCAGTGCGCAGGAACTTGCGCCGCGCAGGAACGTTGAAAAACAGATCGCGCACCTCAACCGTCGTGCCTGGCGGATGCGGGGCCGGGGCGACAGCGTCACCACCGTTGCCCAGCGACACCTTCCATCCGTGTTCGCCGTCCGTGGTACGCGAAATCAGCTCCAGGCGTGACACGGATGCGATGCTCGGGAGCGCTTCACCGCGAAAACCAAAGCTCACTACGTGCTCCAGAGTCGTCGAGCGCGCTGATCTTGCTGGTGGCGTGCCGGGCAAGTGCCAGCGGCAGCTCGTCCGGCGCGATCCCGCCGCCATCGTCACGCACACGGCAGAGCGCCACCCCGCCCTTCTCGACCTCGATGTCGATGCGTCGCGCACCGGCATCCAGCGCGTTCTCAACCAGCTCCTTGATCACGGAGGCCGGGCGCTCGATGACCTCGCCGGCGGCGATCTGGCTGATGAGCTCGGGTTCGAGGACACGAATGGGCATGACGGACTCGGGCCTAGGAAGCGCTGCACAGGTTTCATGCGCGCGACCGAGCCTCTGCAGGCTTCTGGCTAGGCGCGAGGCGCAGTAGTTTACCCGCTGCGCCCGCCGTCAGATCAGGAGTTGGAAAAATCAGCGCGCGGTTGCTTCGGTCGCGCCGTCCTGGGCCAGGATCTTGCGATCCGGCGGGGCAGTTGCGTTGCGCAACCAGGTCGGCCACGCGGGTACCGGCCGGCGGGTTTTCATAGAAATATCCGCGGATGCCGGCGTGAATTGCAGTCGCGAGCTCATCCTGCCGGCGCGGATCCCTGAGCCGCTTCTCCTCGCCGGGATTGGAGATGTACGCGGTTTCCACCAGCAATGATGGAATGTCGGGCGATTTCAACACTACGAATCCAGCCTGCTGCACGGCACGCTTGCGTACTTCGCCGACGCGATCGAGCTCGACGAGCACGCGTTCCGCGGCCGTGAGGCTCGCCGTCAGGCTCGCCGTTTGCGAGAGATCAAGCAGGACCGAGGCAAGCACGTTGTCTTTATCGTCCAGTGAAACACCGCCGATCAGGTCCGAGGCGTTCTCCCGCTCGGCCAGCCAGCGGGACGCCTCATCGCTCGCGCCACGCGGCGACAGGATGTACACGGAGGAGCCAGCGATGCTGCGATCGCGGATCGAATCGGCGTGAACCGAGACGAACAGGTCCGCTTTCTGCGCGCGCGCCTTGCTCATGCGATCACGCAAGGTGACGTAATAGTCGCCATCGCGAATCAGCGTGGCACGCATACCGGGCTCGCGATTGACCCTGTCAGCGAGGGCGCGCGCAACGGCGAGCACCACATCTTTTTCCCGCGTCCCGTTGCGACCGGTCGCACCTGGGTCATCGCCGCCATGGCCGGCGTCGATTGCGATCATGAGATCACGTGATGAATCGCTGAGCGGTGCGTGCTGCACCTTCACCGGCGCCGGGTCGCCAGGCAGATCGAGATCGATGACGAGGCGATTGCCGTAGGTTTCGTTCGGCTCAACGGCAAAGCTCTTCGGCTGAACTGCAGAGCCGAGGTCGAGTACGATCCTCAGGCTTCCATCCTCGCGTGGACCAAGACGCACCTGTTTGATCACGCCCTGCCCCGCGGGTACCGCAAGATTGCCGGCAGCCGTGGCGCTCGCGACGTCGACGACGACCCGATCGGGGTTTTGCAGCGTGAACAGATTGTGGGAGGCGGGGCCGCTCAGTTCGAGCACCACCCGCGTGTGATCGGGTCCGGACCAGAGCCGCACATCACGGACTTCGACGGCGTGAACCGCACTGACGCCCAGAATCTGCAGGACAGCAAGAACGACGTACGGCGCGATTCTTTTCGACATTGGGCCAGGGCCGAACTTTCGGTGCCGCTAATGTAAACCGGCCGATACGAAGTTTTCAATATAAATTATGAACATAGGAAATCATCCTGAACGCTTACCTTCACAGCACTCGCGCTGCCAATCTCAGGCGCGCAAGCAGCGCTTCTCCCTGCCGGGCTTCGCCCGCGAAGTGCGATCTCTCGCCCGGGATCGGCGACCGAAAGCTCAATGTCGAGATCTGGCGCTGGTATTGCCCCAACTCCGTGCTCGGGCCACTCAATCAGGAAGACCCGCGCGGGCTCCAGCAGTTCTCGGATTCCAAGCGCTTCGATCTCCAGTGGTGACTGAACGCGGTAAAGGTCGAGGTGTGAAATTTCAAGGGACGCCACCGAGTAGCTCTCGAGCAGCGTGAATGTCGGACTGCGCACGGTGCCGGCGACGCCCAGCTCACGCAGGATGCCACGCACCAACGTCGTCTTCCCTGCACCGAGCTCGCCGGTGAGACCGATCACCAGCGGCGCGGTTGATGCAGTGTCTAGTGCACGCGCAATGTGCGCACCCAGGCGAAGGGTTGCGTCTGCGTCTGGCGCGTTCAGGTCGAGCGTTGTGGATTCAGACATGCCGGCAACCGAGCGATCACATCGCTCGCGATCATTCCACGTTCTCCGCCCTGCGCGGCCGCATCGCCGGCCAGCGCGTGAGCGAGTACCGCTGCACGCGCCGCGGTCCATGGATCGTGAAGCTGCGCGAACAAAGCACCTACGATACCGGCGAGCACATCTCCCATGCCCGGCGTGGCCATGCCCGGATTGCCGCGATTGCAGAGGGCCGGTATACGACCGCTCGTGCCGACGAGCGTGCCGGCACCCTTGAGAACGATCACGCCGCCAAAGCGCGTGTGCAATTGCTCGAGCGCCGCCAGGCGATCATCCTGGACTGGCCTGCGCTTCGAGCCCGAGCAGGCGCGCCGCTTCGCCCGGGTGCGGCGTAAGAATCCAGTCTTCGCGCCGGCGCGGCGTCGTCGCCAACAGATTAAGTGCGTCCGCATCGAGCACCAGAGGACGTTCCGCGTCCAGTACGCAATCGAATATCGCGCGAGCCCACGTGTCGCGCCCGAGGCCGGGTCCCGCGACTATCAGGTCCGCACGCTCAATCAGTGGTTGCAGTGACGGCAGGTCCTCAACCGCATGACACATGAGCTCTGGACGTCCGGCCATTACCGCAGTGACATTTGCGGCGCGCGTCGCCACCGTGACCAATCCAGCGCCACTGCGCAGGCACGCTTCGGCGCACAATCGCGCCGCTCCCGGCATGCCTGAGCCGCCGGCGACGATCAGCACGTGGCCAAAATCGCCCTTATGAGCGGTGCGCCGCCGGCGCGGCAAGACGCGGGAAATAAAATCACGATCAAGCCGTTCGACCGCTGGTTCGGCAAGCACCGCCGGCGGTGCGACTTCGAGCGCATCGAACTCGATCTCACCGGTTGCATCGGGACCGCCACCGAGAAACAAACCGGTCTTCAACCCAATGAAAGAAATGGTGCGCATCGCTTGAATGCAGCGTCCCATGATGCGGCCCGTATCGGCATGCAGACCGCTCGGCAGGTCGATCGCCAGCACGGGCGTGCCGGCCGAGTTGACCTGATCAACGATCGCGCAGACACGTTCGTCGAGCGGTCGGTCGAGTCCGGTGCCAAGCAACGCATCGGCGATGACATCGTTACCCTCGAGCATCGCGAGATCGAACGGCTGGACCGGCACCGCGCTGGTACTGCATTCCTGCCATGCGCGTCGCGCATCACCGCTCAGGCGCTCGGGCGCAACGATGCTCGCGACTTTGACCTTGAGGCCGGCATGCTGGGCGAGCGCTGCCAGAACGTAGCCGTCGCCGCCGTTGTTTCCGCCGCCGCACAAGACCAGGATCCGTTGCGCTTGTGGCCAGCGTGCGCGCAAAGAGCGCAGCGCCGCCTGACCTGCGCGCGTCATCAAGGTAAACCCGGGAACACCCAGCGTGTCGATCGCGTAGCGGTCGATTGCGCGCACCTGAGCGGCGGTATAAAGAGCGGTAGGAAGACTGGCCACGGTGATGATTATACTGACGCAGCCAAGCGGCTTCGGGTATCCGGGACCGCGAGCCAGCCATGAAAGTACCTCGTCCAGGTGTATCCCGCACACCAGCGCCGCCCGTTCCCGCAACGCAGGCGATCGATCCCGTCAGCCTCGCATCGCTGATCAAGCGGTGGGGCGAGGAGCTTGGCTTTCAGCAGGTGGGCATCGCAGGCATCACGCTGGGTGAAGACGAAATGCATCTGAAGGAATGGCTCGCGCGTGGCTGGCACGGCGACATGGACTACATGGCTCGTCATGGCCTGCGTCGCAGCCGTCCCGCAGATCTCGTTCCCGGCACGCTGCGCGTGGTCTCGGTCCGCATGGACTACCTGCCGCCCTCGAGCCGCGATGCCTGGTCCGTGATGGGTGATCCGGAGCGCGGTTTCATTTCGCGCTACGCGCTGGGGCGCGATTATCACAAGACGTTGCGGCAGCGGCTCCAGAAGCTCGCCGATCGCATCGTCGCAGCGGTCGGACCCTTCGGCTACCGGGTATTCGTGGACAGTGCACCAGTACTCGAGAAAGCGCTGGCCCGCGATGCCGGGCTTGGCTGGATCGGCAAGCATACGAATCTTCTCAATCGCAAGGCAGGCTCGTGGTTCTTTCTCGGCGAGCTGTTCACCGATTTGCCGCTGCCCATCGACGCAGCACCCACCAACCATTGCGGTAGTTGCACCGCGTGCATCGATATCTGTCCGACGCGCGCCATTCGCGGCCCATACCAGCTCGATGCGCGCCGCTGCATTTCCTATCTCACCATCGAGCATCGCGGCTCGATCCCCGTGGAGCTGCGCAAGCCAATGGGTAACCGCATCTACGGTTGCGACGATTGTCAGCTCGTGTGCCCGTGGAATCGTTATGCGCGACCGACGGGTGAGGTCGATTTCAAACCTCGCCACGGACTCGACGATGTCGCACTCGCAGACCTGTTCGCATGGTCAGAGAACATCTTCCAGAAGCGCACTGCGGGCAGCGCCATCCGCCGCATTGGGTACGAGCGCTGGCTGCGCAACATTGCGGTGGCGCTCGGCAATGCGCCGCGCCTGCCGGCGATTCAAGCAGCACTCGAACGCCGTCGTGACGATCCGTCAGCGCTGGTGCGCGAACATGTGGGTTGGGCAGTGCAGGAGCAAACGCGCAAATAAATAGGGAGTGCGCTCAATCGTGATCGCTACTTTTTAGGCCTTTGCACTTTGACGTTATCGATCAGCCTGGCCCTGCCCAGCCGCGCCGCAGCGAGTATCCTGATCTCGGCCGTTCGGTCCTGCACAGGGCGCAGGTCATGTGCCTGGCGGATCGCGAAGTAATCCGGGCGAAATCCCGCTTCGACCAGGTTCTGCATTCCCGCCTGCTCCACGCGCTCAAATTGAGTCGCACCGCCCTCCACTTCGCGCCGTGCCGCTTCCAGGGCAGCAAACAATCGCGGGGCGATCGCGCGTTCCTCCGCGCTGAGATAACGGTTGCGCGAGCTCAGTGCCAATCCATCGGCATCGCGTGTCGTCGGCATGCCACGCACCTCGATCGGCATGCACAAGTCGGTCACCAGGCGACGAATGATCAGCAACTGCTGGTAATCCTTCTCGCCGAACAGGGCGACATCGGGCTGGACCAGGTTGAGGAGCTTTGCCACGACTGTCGCGACGCCTGCGAAATGACCGGGTCGAAAAGCGCCGCACAGTACGTTCGAGAGTTCTGGCACGTCGACAATGGTGCTGTGCTCATGCCCCGCCGGGTAGATGTCGGCCACTTCGGGCTGAAACAGCAGATCGGCGCGGGCTTTCTCGAGCAGCCGGCGATCCTCCTCGGGCGTGCGCGGATACGCGGTGAAATCCTCGTTGGGACCGAACTGGAGCGGATTGACGAAGATGCTGACGATGACGCGCTGGGCCGCGTCTCGCGCTTGCGCGACCAGGCGGCTGTGCCCGTCGTGCAGGTTGCCCATGGTCGCAACCAGGGCGATACGATGGTGCTGGCGCCGCCATTGCGATACGAGCTCACGAAGCGGTGCAATGCGCGCGAGCTCTTCCATTCAGAAGCAGTGCTCGGGCGCCGGGTAACTGCGATCTTTCACCGCTCGCACGTAGTTCTTCGCCGCCTGCAACGGGCTGCCCGCGCCTTCCATGAAATTGCGCGTAAAGCGCGGCTTGCGCCCGGTGGTGATGTCGAGAATGTCGTACAGGACCAGAATCTGTCCGTCGACGTCAGGGCCGGCGCCGATGCCGATCACCGGCACCTCGAGCTCGCGCGTGATGGTCTTGCCCAGCGCCGAAGGAATGCACTCGAGCAGCACGATGTCCGCGCCCGCCGCTTCGAGCGCCTGGGCGTCATCGAGCATCTGTTTCGCCGTCTGCTCCTCACGGCCCTGCACCCTGAACCCGCCGATCTTGTGAACTGATTGCGGCTTCAGACCGAGGTGAGCGCAGACCGCGATGTCGTGGCCGGCCAGGAACTCGACAATCTCGAGCTGTCCCGCGCCGCCCTCGAGCTTCACCATCTTCGCGCCACCTTCCTGCATGAGGCGCACCGCGTTCTGCAGTGCCTGCTCTTTGGAGGAGTAGCTCATGAACGGCATGTCGGCCACGAGAAACGGGCGATACAGTGCACGCGCCACGATGCGGCTGTGATAGATCACGTGCTCCATGGTTACGGGCACCGTCGTGTCGTGGCCCTGGATCACCATGCCGAGCGAGTCACCGACGAGCACCAGATCCACATCGGCTTCGTCGAGCAGCACGGCGAAGCTCGCGTCGTAGCAGGTCAGGCAGGCGATCTTTTCGCCATCGGCCTTCATCTTTCCGAGCGTCGCTACGTTGACGGGCGGGCGCGCCGAGCCGCGCAATTGCAGCTGGGTATACATGGGAGGAGTGAGAATGGCTTACTTTGCCGGCAACAATCAACCGCCGTGGTTCTACCGATCCAGGCCGCTGGGCGCGGGATTGAAGTACTGCCGGCCACGGCGCATGCGCTGAATTTCGCGAAGCAGCAGGTCGTAGTCCGGTTCGCTGTTGGCGAGGTCGATGGCGCCAGTGTTGACGATCAGCAGCGGCGCCGCGTCGTAGTGCAGAAAGAAACGTGCGTAGGTGTCGGCGATCCGTTCGAGGTAACTGCGCTCGATGAGTTGCTCGTAGCGGATGCCGCGACGCGCGATACGCTCCATGAGCACATCCACGGGCGCCTGCAGGTAGATCACGAGGTCCGGCTTCGGTGCATCGATCGCAAGCCTTGCGTACACCTGCTCGTAGAGCGCGTACTCCTCGTCATCGAGCGTGACCCGCGCAAACAGCCGGTCCTTGTCGAGCAGATAGTCCGACACCCGCACGGGATCGAACATGTCCTGCTGCCGGAATTCCTGCAGTTGGCGGGCGCGCTGGAACAGAAAGAAGAGCTGCGTTGGAAAGGCGGCGGTACGTGGATTGCGGTAGAAGCGTTCGAGAAACGGGTTCTCTTCGGTCTGCTCGAGAACCAGCTCACTACCGAAGCTCTGAGCCAGTCGCCGTGCAAGACTTGTCTTGCCGACGCCTATCGGGCCTTCGACAACGACGAAACGATGCACCGGCGCTGTCGACATGCCCTAGCCTTCTCCGCGAAGTGAACCCGAAGCGCGCATCAAGGGCTCGAGTCCGGCCGTGCCCAGTCGTCGTGCGAGCTCCTCGACCGGGCCACGACCCGGGATCAGCAATGCTGGCGCAAAGTCGGCGAGAGGATACAGGACGAAATTGCGCTCATGAATACCGGGGTGCGGCAATATCAGATCCGGTTCCTGCACCTCGAGGTCATCGTACAGAAGCAGGTCCAGGTCGATGCGGCGGGGTCCCCAGCGAAGGAGCGGCGCCGTGCGTCCCATGTCGCGCTCGATACGCCGGAGCTCGTCGAGCAACTCGCGCGCCGGCAGCTGGGTCAGCAGGCCCGCGACCGCATTGACGAAACGGGGCTGGTCCTGCGGCCCCATCGGTTGGCTCGCGTAGAGGCGCGAGTTCATGACCCGTTGCGTGCCAGGGATCCCGGCCAGCAGCTCGAGAGCCGCTTCAACCTGTCTCTCGGGACCGTCGAGGTTGCTGCCCAGTGCGACGTAGGCCGGCACCCAGTGTGTCAGCAGACTCACGAAGACGTCGAACCTCTACGCCGGTGACGGCGACGACGAGGGCGTCGTGTGCCCGCAGCGTGAGTAACACCCGACGCCGGAGTCACCATTACGTCGCGCTCGGCCGCGGTGGCGGTCTGCACGTCGGTCCACCACTTCGCGATCTCGGCATCCTCGGCGCCGACTTTCGCACGCAGCAAAAGCAGGTCATATGCCGCCCGAAAGCGCGGATGGTGCAGGAGCGACAGGGCCTTCTTGCCTTCGCGGCGCCGGAACCGTGGTTGCAGTGTGAACATCTCCCGCATCGGCAAGGTAAAACGGCGCGGAATGGAGACCCGTGCCTGCTGTTCACGCACCGTCTCCTCGCACGCGTTGAACAGAGCGAGCGCTTCTGGCTGCCCATTGCCCTGCAGCTCGGCGGCGCGCTCGCTCACCGGCCCATAGAACAGGATCGCAAACAGGAATGTCGGCGTGACCGGCTTGTCCGCGGCGACGCGTGCGTCGGTACCTTCCAGCCCCGCCTGCAACAGGCGCGCTTCCGGACTTTCCGGTTTACGCCTCAGGAGTGCGGCGACCTGCGCGAACAGAGGTTCGAGCAGGTGATAGCGCTCGAGAAGCCGTAACGACTTCAGCCCGAACCCGCTCAGGAAGAGTTTGAGCGTTTCATCGAACAGCCGCGCGGCCGGTACATGTGTGAGTAGATACGCGAGCTCGCGAATGGGCGCTTCGGTGTGAGACTCGATCGAGAAGTCGAGCTTCGCGGCGAAACGCACCGCGCGCAGCATGCGGACCGGATCTTCGTGGTAACGAGTGACCGGATCACCGATCAGTCGCAGACGCCGGGCGGTGACATCCTCGACTCCACCCACGAAGTCCCACACGGAGAAGTCCTCGATGTTGTAGTACAGCGCATTCGCGGTGAAATCGCGCCGCCACACGTCCTCCTCGATGGTGCCGTACACGTTGTCGCGCAAGATTCGACCGCGGGCATCGAGCACGCGCTGCGCGGCCGGATCGGTAGCATGCCACTCATCTTCATCGCGCTCCTCGGGTACCCACTGGTGTGCCGCGCGAAAGGTCGCGACCTCGACCACCTCATTGCCGAAGTACACGTGCGCGAGACGAAAGCGCCGGCCGATGAGCCTGCAGTTGCGAAACAGTGTGCGCACCTCATCGGGCGAGGCGTTGGTGGCGATGTCGAAATCCTTGGGCTGCAAGCCGAGCAGCAGGTCGCGGACGCTCCCGCCTACCAGGAACGCCTGGTAGCCGCCTTCCTTGAGGCGGTACAGGACTCTCAGCGCGTTCGCGGAGATCGCGGCACGCGAGATCGGATGTTCGGAACGCGGAACGACCGTCGGTTGCGCTCCGGATGGGGCGAGGTTCAAATTGGTTTTTCGCTTGAGGGCCGAAAGGCGGGCCGTATAATACCGCGCCCGATCGCGCGCCAACCAAACGCTCCCATCGTCTAGAGGCCCAGGACACAGCCCTCTCAAGGCTGGTACGAGGGTTCGAATCCCTCTGGGAGCGCCAATATAAGGGGCGGCGACGCTAAAGGTCCCTTCCTGGACTGTCCGGGAACCCACTGGATCTCCGCGGTCGATCGGGATGCCGGTCTGATGGCCCAGTACGGGCTCTGGGTCCGGGACGATTGGCCGATGTTCGGGTACGACCCGGCACACACGGGATGGAACAAAGCGGAGAACGTCATTTCGCCTGCCAACGTTGGTCGGCTGGCCCTCGAATGGCGCGGTTTCCTGGGCTTGTTCAGCAACTCCTCGCCCGCAGTCGTCCGCGACGTCGTCTATGCTGGATCGGAGGACGGCAAGCTGTATGCGTTCCACGTCGACTGTGCCAGGCAGGGGGGCACATGCACCCATTGTGGACCGGCCAGACTGGCGGCTTGATCGACTGGCCGTCGCCCGCAGTGGTCGACGACGAGGTCTATGTGGGCTCAGCGGACGGCTACCTGTATGCCTACAAGGTGGGTTGCGGGAAAGATGGAGCGACGTGCTCGCGTTGTGGCGGTCAATCAGCTAACCCGACGCTCACGTTCCTTAGTGGTCCCTGCTGTTGTAAGGACCTGCTACTCCTCGTAGCCCGGCGGCAGGTCGTGACCGATCCCTTTGTGGCAGTCGATGCATGTCTCGTGGCGTGCAGCCATGCGTTCCCTGTTGTGCTTCTTGGCGGCACTCGAATCCTGCTCTTCCAGGTCCATCGCCTCGAGTGAGTGACAGTTCTTGCATTCACGGGAGTCGTTGGCCTTCATCTTCGCCCAGACATTCTCCGCCATCTCGAGTCGGTGGGCGGCGAACTTCTCCTTCGGGCGCCGCGTACCCATGGCCCACTTCGGCAACTCGTTTATGCTCGCCGCAATTTTGACCTTCATCTTGGGGAAGAAGGCATGCGGCACGTGGCAATCCGAGCAGATCGCGCGCACGCCCGCGACGTTCTTGTAGTGAGGGCTTCGCTCGTACTCGGGCACCATGCTGTCCCGCATCTCATGACAAGAGCTGCAGAACGCCAGAGTATTTGAGTAGTGCATCGCCGTGTTGAATCCAGCCCAGGCGAACACGCCCAGGCCGAACAGCAGGAATCCGCCCAGGGGAATGCCCAGCAGCCACCGCTTGCTCGGCTTGCGCCACAGGCGCTGCCACCATGATTCGGGCAACGGTTTCTGATTCGCTTCGGGCATGGGGATCTCCCGGCAAATGCTTTTTGGTCTTGTCGGCCTCGGCGCTCGTGCCTACTTGAAACTACCGTAGTAGTTAACCAGCGCGTCGATATCGTCCTTGGTGAGCTCATCGACCTTGGGCTTCATTTTCTTCGGCATCGGCCGCTTTCCGGAGCTGTACTCCTCGAACGTATGACTCATATAGGGCATCCACTGACCGGCCAGGATGCCGGCATCGTCCTCGGGACTGCTGCCGCCATCTTCATGGCACTTCTTGCAATGGGTGTCGTGAATCTGCTTGCCGTGCTCCGCTTTCGCGGCATCGGCGGTCTGCTTGGCACGGACGAACGGTTTCTTGGAAAGAGTGTCGGAGACTGCCGTGATGTCCCCATCCGACAACTTGCTCGCGACAGTGCACATGTCGGTCGTCTCCCCCTTCAGCTCGCCGGCGTTGTACTTCACCTCGGGGCAGGGCCGCTCCTTGTTCTTGTAGTTTGTGAGGCTATCGGTCAGGTACTTCGCTGAGTAGCCGCCGATGATCGGCACGTCGGACTCAGTGCTGGCGCCGTCCTTGCCATGGCAACCGACACAATTCTCGATGATATCGGCTCCCCAGGCGCTTCCGGCCAGCGCTAATGCGATGACCGCGACGTGCACCAGCGCACTCGGCACGCGATTCCCTCGGGTGTTTATCGTCACGGCGGCTGTCTCCTTAATGATTCTTGAGCACGCAGAGCAGTCTGTCCGAGAACACTATTGTTTTTGTACTTCGGCGAACACGTATAACAGTCCTCTATAGGCGGGTATACGATAGCTTCGCGACGAGTTACAAGTCGATCAGCAAGGGGGGCTATCAAATGAAAAGCTTCCGCGCGCGTATTTCGTGGGCCCGCTTGCCAGCGCTGGCCGGCTGGATGCTCGTCGCTCTGCTGGGCTGCAGCAGCGACAACGGGCCTGCCGGCCCAGCGGGGCCACAGGGTCCACCCGGACCGCCGGGGCCTCCGGGCGGCAGCAGTGGCTCGAGCACCACCATTCCGAGCAATGCGACCCCCGCCGGCGATGCGGCCGCCGCTGCGTGGGCGGCGCTCGCCCCAAAAGTTACCGTCACGAGCGTCAGCATCAACAGCGCGCCCATCGTCAATTTCACCGTGACCGATGACACCGGCGTTCCGGTGACAGGCCTCGGCAATACGTCGAAGAGCAGCACGGCTACTGTCGCCGGCCTCACCAACCTCGCGTTCTCGCTGGCGAAGCTGGTGCCTGGCACAGATGGCAGTCCGAGCAATTGGGTCAGCTACATCGTGACCACGGTGCCGACGACAACCGCAGCTGCGGCACCGACGCGCCCATCAACCGATAACACCGGGACACTCGTCGACCACAGCGACGGCACCTACACATACACGTTCTATCGCGACGTCACACAGATCAAGTCCCAGGTCGACGCAATGACCGTCAGCGGAGCCAACGACAAGGCTGACCTCGGTGACCTGACTTACGATCCAAGCCGCGTGCACCGGCTGACGATCCAGCTCTCGGGCAACGCCCCGGGTACCGGCAGCAACACGCCCAACGGTGTCGAGGTGGCCGGCTTCCCTGGCGTGCCAATGACCAAGCCCGTCGATGTCATCTACGACTTCGCCCCCGCAACAGGACAATCGCAGCCCCCCGAGAACTCCGGCCGCGACATCGTCGCCACCGCGAAGTGCAACGAGTGTCACCAGCAGCTCGGCGGCATTCCCGGCGACAACCCGGAAAGTTCGGGGGCCGGCTTCCATGGCGGTAACCGGAACGACACCCGATATTGCGTCGTATGCCACACGGAGCAGCGCAAGTACGGGCGAACCGAGGCGACGATCGACGCCAGCACGCTGACCTTTACCTCAACCACCGAGAAAGTGGACGGTCGCGCGATTGGCAACCTGCCCAACCACATTCATCACATCCACATGGGCGAGTTCCTGGCCAAGAAGAAGTACAGCTACGGGGGCCTCGTATACAACGAAACGCTGTTCCCGCAGGACCTGCGCAACTGCACGAAGTGCCACGATGGCTCGGCCACCTCGACGGCGCAGACCGCGCAGGGTGACAACTGGAAAAACGCGCCCAGCCGGCGAGCCTGCGGCGGATGTCACGACGGTATCAACTTCGCCACCGGCATGGGCGTGACGATCGCTGACGCGCTCGAGGGACTCACAGAGACGACGAGGTTCAACGGCTTGGCGCACGGCGGCGGTGCGCAGCCCGATGACTCCACGTGCACGCAGTGCCATACGCCGGACAATATCGACAAAGCCCACTTGCCCGTGACGCCCCCGAATCCGAACAGCGCGCTGCAGATAACGGGCCCCGATGCCAACGCCAACACCAACGCGGCCTGGGTCGCGTCGAACACCAGCCGCCTGCCGGCTGGCGCGATCAAGGTGACGTACGAGATCCGGAAAGTATCTCGCAACGCCAACAAGCAGCCGGTGATGGAGTTCCGCATGCTGCAAGACGGTCAGCGCAAGGACCTCAACGACTTCCCGACCACCGCGGTCAATCCAAAGACCGGCAGCCAGGAGATCTGGGATAACTTCATGGGCTCGCCGAGCGCGCAATTCGTGTTCTCGGTGCCGCAGGATGGCATCGCCGCGCCCGCGGATTTCAATGGCAGCGTCTCCGGGTACGTGAAAAATATCTGGAACGGCACGGCCACCGGTTCGGGTGCGGGCACGCTTACAGGGCCGGACGGCAGCGGCTTCTACACCGTGACGCTCACCGCCGTGCAGATACCCGACAACGCGGTGATGCTGACCGGCGGCCTTGGGTTCTCGTACAACGTGACGAGCACCTTGCCGCTCACACAGACCAATGTGGATGACGAGTGTGGGTTGGCGTTCAACCCGCTACAGCCTCGGCCGAACCGGTGCTATCCGGTATCGGCGTCGCCGATCGGGCTGCCGAATGAGGTCGGCGGGTTGATCGTGATCGCGCCTACCGTGCAGAAGGTGGCCGACGGTTACACAGGGCGTCGGCCGATCGTCGAGGATGCACGCTGCAATAAGTGCCACCAGGAGCTGGGCGCGTTCACCGAGGATACTTTCCACGGTGGCCAGCGCAACGACGGCACGACGTGTGCGTGGTGCCACACTCCGAACCGTACCAGCAGTGGCTGGTCGGCCGATTCGACGAGCTACATCCATGCGATCCATAGTGGAAACAAACGTACGGTACCCTTCACCTGGCACGCCTCGGCCGTGGGCGAGTCGTTCGCTGACGTCAAGTTCCCGGGCGTGCTCAAGAACTGCGAGGGCTGTCACATCCGCGGCTCGTACGACTTCAGTGCCGCAGCATCCGAGAGCGCGCTGCCGAACCGGCTGTATCGCACCGTTGCCACTGGCTTCTTCGCCGTCAACGTGGGAGGTCGATTCCGACGTACATTGGCGGCAGCTGCACTCCCGGTACGTCGGCGCCACAAACTGACGTCGGCGCGTACGCGCTGTCACCGTACATCATGGGAATGGAGACCTACGGCACCGGCTACAGCTACAACACGGGACTCACGCCGTCGAACTCGTGCACGACCGACGGGACCCCGGTGACCAACCCGCCCGCCGGTACGCTGCAGGCGGATCCGCGGACGCTGGTCAATTCGCCGATCGCTACGGCGTGCTTTGCGTGCCACGACACTGACCTGGCACGAGCGCATATGCAGGTTAATGGTGGTTCGATCTACGCATCGCGCGCCATGGGGCTCGGCACGGTGGAGACCTGCATGATCTGCCATGCGACCGGTCACATCGCGGACATCAGGGCCATGCACGCGAAGTAGCGCACTGTGCGCGCGCGTGTCACGGTGCTGATCGCGTTCGCGAGCTTGTCGCCGACCGGCGGCTCATCCGTCGGCCGGCCATACCTGATGCCGGTGCGCAAATGCGCGGCCGACAGGCAACGACAAGTAATGGGGCGAGTTGAGCGGATTAACGCGACATGACCAAGAACAAGAAAAATCCGCTTACCGCGGTGCTGTTCCTGTTGTGTCTCGTCCTGCCTGCGCTGGCCCTGGCCCAAACCCCGCCGAAGGCGGCCGAACCCGAAGCGAAGGCTGCCGAACCGCAAGCAAATGCGCCTGAACCAGAAGCGAAGGCGCCCCCGCCTGAAGCGAAAGCACCTGAGCCCGAAACCAAAGCGGCCACATCAGAAGCTAAGCAGGAACCCGCCAAGAGCGCGGAATCCGCAGAGGAAGAGAAACCTGCCTACACCAAGCGCGGCGCCGACACTTGCCTCAAGTGCCACGACGAGACCTCGAAGTTCCCGGTGCTGTCGATCTTCAATACGAAGCACGCGCAACCCGCCGACCCGCGTACCCCCTTCGGGCAGTTGCAATGTGAAACGTGCCACGGGCCCGGCGCACAGCACGCAGAGGAAGTTCCAGAAGGCCAGAAACAGGCCCCGATCATCAAGTTTGGCGCCGACTCGTGGGTACCGATCGAAAAGCAGAACCAGATCTGTCTCGGTTGCCATCAGGAGCAGAGCCGTATCGCCTGGAAGGGAAGTCCGCACGGGAGCAACGACGTCGCCTGCGCGAACTGCCACCGAATACACGCCAGGCACGATGCAGTTCTCGCGATCGCAGAGCAGCCGGACGTCTGCTACACGTGTCACCAGCGTCAGCGCGCGGAGTTCGACAAGCCGTCGGTGCATCCAGTGCGCTTCGCACAAATGGCGTGCAACTCCTGCCATGAAGTTCACGGGGCCATGGCGCCAAAGCTCCTGCTCAAGCCCACACTGAATGAGACTTGTTACACCTGCCATGCGGAGAAGCGCGGCCCGTTCTTGTGGGAGCACGCGCCTGTAGCCGAGAACTGCACGAACTGTCACACGCCTCACGGTTCGATCCACCCAACACTGCTCGTGAAGCGACCACCGTTGCTTTGTCAGCAGTGCCACTCGCAGGTCGGACACCCGAGCGTCGCGCGCACCGGTGCCGGCCTGCCAAGTGGCAATCCTTCGGGATTCCTGCTGGCCGGTTCCTGCGTCAATTGCCACTCCCAGGTCCACGGCTCGAACGATCCGTCGGGTGTAAAGCTGATGAGATAGGACACGGCCATGAACGGCAACGACACGGGTACTCTCGCAAGAGGCGTTCCGCGCCTGATCGCTGCCGCACTACTGTCCATGTCGCTACGGGGCAGAAGATGCGCCTGCAGTGGATACCTCGCGCTGGCCCTGCAAATACTGCCCGTTCGAGGAAACCCGCAGCTTCAGTCCGAATCTCGGCGCCGGCTATGTTTCGGACGATTCTGCCAAGTTCGGCGAGTACACAGGCCTTAATGAGGAAGGGGCTTACGTGGTTGCAGACGCCGACGGGCGCTACCGAAGCAAGGATGGCCTGTGGCTCGACTTGTCCGCTGTCGATCTGGGACTCGATTCGCGCTATGTGGGCATCGAGGGTGGCAAGCAGGGCATGTACCAGCTGCATTTGAGTTACAAGCAGCTGCCGCACAACATCAGCGACACCGCCCTCTCACCGTTCATCGGCTTCGGCACGAGTTCCCTTACCCTGCCATCCAACTGGGTTCCGGCGGGTACCACCACAACCATGACCGCACTCGATGCGAGCCTGCGCGGAGTCGATCTCGAAACCGAGCGCAGGCTCTTCGATCTCGGTGCATCGCTGACGCCGGTGAAACATTGGGCGTTTGCGGCCAACGTCCGGCACGAAGAAAAGACGGGCACGCGGGGCACCGGCGGCTCGTTCGTATTCAACGACTCGCAGCTACCGATGCCGGTAGATTACAAGACCGATCAGATCGACGTTTCGGCGGCCTACAGCGTCGCTCGGTTCAAGGCGCGCATCGCGTACTACGGATCGATCTTCAGGAACGACAACGACTCGCTCACCTGGGCGAATCCGTACGTACCGCTGGTCACAGGCGGGGCTGCTGGACAGCTCGCGCTCGCGCCCAGCAACGCGTTCCACCAACTCCTGCTGTCGGCCGGTTATGACCTCGACGAGAGGACGCAGATATCTGCCGACGTCGCGCTTGGACGCATGACCCAGGACGAAACGTTCCTGCCCTACACGGTCAATTCCAACCTGGCGACGCAGCCGCTGCCCCGGAGCTCGCTCGACGGGCGAGTCGACACCTTATCGGGCAACGTGAAGTTGACGTCGATCTTGACGGACAAGATTCGAATCAACGCGGCCGTCAGCTATGACGACCGGGACAACCGCACGCCGCGGGCACTGTATGAGTGGATCACCACCGACATCACGCCTGCCACGCCCCGCAGCAATTTGCCGTACAGCTTTACGCACAGCGTGGCGAAGATCGACGCCGGATACGCGCTGGCACCGGATATGAGGATCGACGCGGGCTGCGCTTTCGACGAGTACCAGCGCGATCTGCAGGAGGTGGACCAAACGCACGAAGGCAGCTGCTGGGGCAAGGCGACCATCCACGCGAAGGAGCAAGCGGACATCATGTTGATGTGGACGCATGCGCAGCGCACGGTTTCAGATTACGTTCCGGATCCCGAAGACACTCCGCCGCAGAATCCGCTGATGCGCAAGTACGACATGGCAGACCGCGACCGCGATATCGTGAGGCTACGCGTCGATGTAACGCCCGGCGCACGCCTCGACATCGGTCTCGACGGGAGCGCCACATGGGATAACTACTTCAAGTCAGTAATCGGCTTGCTGGACGGTCGGTCCTGGGCTGCAGCCGCCGACGCCGCCTATGCGCTCACGGAGAGCATGAGCGCGACCGTTTACCTCAGCCACGAACAGATCAAGTCCCGTCAGGCGAACGCCGAGAACCTTGCGCCATCGCCCCTGTGGTTCGGGGATAACGAGGACACGATCGACAGTGCGGGCGCCGGGATCAAGTACCGAGCTGACGACAAGCTCGACGTCGGACTCGATTACACGTACTCACGCTCGGTTGGTGAGGTCAGCATCCAGGGCGCACCCCTGGGGTTTCCCGACCTCACCACGCGCCTGAACAGTGCCAAGCTTTATGTCGACTTCCGACCGAAGCAGAAGCTCTCGCTACACCTCGCCTATTGGTATGAGGACTACCGCAGCGAAGACTGGGCGCTGGATGGCGTCACGCCGTCGACCATCAGCAACGTGCTCGCCTTCGGACAGGAGAGCCCTTCCTACCAGGTCAACGTCATCACGCTGTCCGGGAGTTATCAATTCTAGGAAGAATTCCGCGCATCACTGCGCGGTTTGACCCAGGCTGACAAGCGCTGCTACGAGGACTCGAATCCCCCTGGGAGCGCCAGCTAAAACAGCAACTTATCAGTGTCGCCGTCCCGCGTATTGCGCTCGAGCAGCGCGTAGCGTCGGCCTTCCGGCAATTCGATCACGTGCGTGACTTTCAATCCCACTGCGCTGCTGAGGCGAACCGCAGAGCTTCCTGACAACGGGTCAGGCGATGCTCGCGTCAGATGCAATCGGCTCAACGTGGCGCTGACGGCACCCGACGCGTGACCCGGCAACTGGACGAGAACCTTCAGGTTTGCATCCTGCACGAGCAGCGCCGCAATCGCTGCCTGCGAGGTTTCCTCGTCGTCAGCACTTACATTCACGGGCGTGGGGGCCGATGACTCGTAGTCCAGAATCGCGATCGTGGTTTCGTCCGGCTGGTAGAGCACCAGTCGATCTGATCCGCTGAGCTGGCGGACCGCGGACGCGATGCGTCGCAGGTCGTGCCAGCTGTCGATGATCGGGAACATGAAGATGCCGATGCCGGTTACAAGGACTGCAAACGCCGCATAGAGTCTCGCGAGGAGTGCGAGGGATGCGGGAACGTCGATGCGTCGAATCGCAACCAAGACAAGGACCGTGGCACCGAGACAACCGGTGATACCGGCGGCTGTCCGCCACAAGTTGAAGATTCCACCGTCACGCGCGCAAATGACCATCAGCGGCACAGTCAGTGCACTCATGCCGATTACGCCCATCACGAGCCAAGTAGTTGCGCGCAACAGGCCGAGTTCGATTCGATCGGGCGCTGCCAGCCGCTCACTTGCCCACAATCCGATCATCAGCCCAACGGTCGGCAGGACTGGCGCCAGGTAGATGCCACGGGCGGTTGAGGAGACCGACAGCAACAACGTCGTGGGGACGATGGCGGCAACGGTAAACCTCCACGCCAACGCGTCGGCACCACCAGTGCGAACCCGTGTGTACGCGTATCGACCGGCGGCGATTGCCAGCATCGTCCAGGGTGCGAGGAAGGCCGGGGCCTGCAGCAAGTATTTGCCGAACCAGTTTTGGTGCCCGCGCGTATATTCGTAGGCTGCAGTCGCCGGAACCGCGATGAACCGACCGACCAGGTTGTACCAGAAGAGGACCTTGAGTTCCTCGGTGGCGTCAGCCCGCTGCGTGACATTCCAGACCCAATACGCGATGGCGCCGACCTGAATCGCAAACCCTCCGTACAGCTCCCAGCATTTGAACTCGCGCCAGCGTCGCTCCCACGCGATGAACACCAGCAACGCGAGGCCCGGTACGATCCAGCCGATCACGCCTTTGGACAGGAACGCCCCAAGCATCCCGACGTGCATGAGGGTGTACCACGCGAACTTCCCCTGCCCACGATCAGCCGTGCAACCGCGGTAGAGTCCGAGCAGGGCCACCGAGACGCCCGCGACGAGCGGCGCGTCGGTCACCAGCCAGATCGAGACCTGATAGCCGAGCTGGAACGATCCAGCTGCGAGACCCGCGACCACGGCCGCTAGCGAATTTCTCATTGCCTTCGCAAGACCTGCCACGGCGAGCACGGTGAGGGCTGCGTAGATCAAGTTGGGCAAGCGAGCGGCGGCCGGCTTCGACCCCAGCAACGACATGGAAGTAGCGGCCAGCCAGTAGGCAAGTGGCGGCTTCTCCGCAAACGGTTTGCCTGCAAACTCAGGAATGGACTTGTCGGGTTGGGTCATCATGTGCCAGGCGATGTCCGCTTCGCGCGGCTCATCGGGCGTCCAGTAGCTTCGACCGAAGAGTCCTATGAGCCAGATCGGCAGCAGTGCGCCGACTACGACAACCGGCCATGCACGCATCGGGACTCTTCCTTTGCTGACGAAAATGAAAAACGCTTCAGGTCCTGACGGTGAGACGGCAATCCAGAATCAGATCGATCGGGTGGCGGGCGATCAGGCGTTGGTTTACGGTACGCACCTCCATCTCTGCAGGCCGCGCGTGAATCCAGCCGACAAACGCCTGATCGATCTCGTCGATAAGTGGCTCGCGAGCCTCGAGCTGCACTTGAAGTATTCGGGGCTCGACGATGCCAGTTACTGGAGAGTGCAGCCCTGGGTGAAGCACGAGCGGCCATCGCGCTGGATCATCGAGCTCGCGCGCCAGAAGGCACAGCAGCTCAGAGAGCAGCTCGAACAGCGCATGGAAATGGGCGATGCGAAGTTCGGAGAGTCGCTCGAGCTGATGGCCTTCCTCAGCAACCTGGTCGGTTCACAGCACATCGAGCGATTCATTCCCCTCGCCGAAGCACACGCAGAAATTGATCTTTCGGCCGCGCCTCCTCCCGGTGTACCGATTCGCACGTCCACGCCGGTTCGCGCGGCCGCACCGAATGTCGAAGCAACTCAACAAGCAGCAGTTCACACCCAGCCACGCAAAGCGATCTCGGACACGACGCGTGAAATGGCGCGCCCACCGGCACGGGAGCCAAGCCGCCACGCTGCCGCACAGAAAGTCGAGGCGCGCAAAGGCGCCGCGCGGCGCGAGCAAAAGGCACGCAGCTCCCGCACCCAAGGCGAAGGCCGAGACGCGCGCGACCGATCCCGAACGCGAGCAAGCAGTAGTCGCCGACGCGGTCCGGCTCCTGGGTTGGGGGCGAAAGTGGCATGAGCTGGCGGATCTCATCTGCCGTATGGCAGATCGCCCTGCGATCTCTGAAGTCCGGCGCATCCTGCGCGATCACAAATCCGCGATCGATCGAGAACTGGATCGCGACGGTTGAGTAGTGGCGGCGGCTCAGCCCTTCGCCATCTGCGCGAATGTCACGACGTGGCCGGCCGGGTCACGCACGATCACTTCCGTCGCCCCGTAGAATGTCTTGCGCTTCGGCAGCACGTAGTCGATTCCGGCAAGCGCCGTCTCGAAGGCCGCCAGATCATCTACGTCTACGTAGAGGAACTGACGACTGGTCATGACCTCGCGCCCGAGCGGAGGTATGTCCTCACCGACGCTGCTCCAGGTCTGGTACATCACCTCAACCCCGTCGCGCACCAGCAGCACGAACCCAAGGTGATCCCCTTCCGGAACCTCGGCGACCCGGGTGAATCCCAGCCGCTTCTCCCAGAAATCCGCGCACGGCTCGATGCTCTTGACGAACAGCACCGGCGTCAGCTTGTTTACTTTCATCGCACTCTCCCAGGGCGAGGTGTGTATCGGCGCAAGTGTGCGTTGATACAAGCCCGATTCGGCGTTTCCGGCAGTGTGCGCACAGCGGGTGGCGAGTTCAATCGAGCTTGAGTACTCTCGCTTCTCAACCGCTCTCGAGAGGCGGCCCGGATCCCATTCCAAGGAGACAAGTCATGGCCGACCGGTCCACGTCCGCAATGCGCCGCACGGTGTTTGGCATCGCAATCATCGCAGCCACCGGGTTTGCAGCGTATTCGCTCGATGGTCTTGCCCAGGAGCGCCCTCCGACCAAGGAAGAGCAGGCCATCAAGTATCGGCAGTCGGTCTACAAGGTGATCCTGTGGAACTTCGGCCCGATGGCCGGCATGGCGCAGGGAAAGATTCCGTACGATGCCGCCGACTTTGCCAAGCGGGCCGAACGGGTGGCGACGATGGCGCCGATGCTGCTCGAAGGCTATCCGGCCGGCTCAGGGACCGGTGCACCGACACGTGCGAAGCCCGAGATCTGGGACAACTTCGATGAGTTCACGACGTTGATGCACAACATGGAGAGCAAGGCCGCGGCGCTCGCCGACGTCGCCAAGGAAGGCAGCCTCGAGAAGTCGCGTGCGGCGGTCGGTGAACTGGGCGACGCGTGCAAGGCTTGTCACGACAAATATCGCGCCAAGGCACCTGGGCAATCCTAGAACAGGATCATCGAGGGCTCGGGCGCCGTCACCACGATGGCATAGAGCAGCAGCGCGCACCCGGCAGCGATCAGCAGCGCGAGCCATGCGCGCGAGCGCGGCGTCGTCTCGCTCGCGTGAATCCAGCTGCCGCGCTTGCGACCGGTGAACATCGGCCCAACCAGGTTCTCACCGCGGAGCACGAGATACGCGGCAACGGCGAGAATGTGCAGACCGATCGCATACCACAGCCCATCGGCCAGCACGCGATGCCACGCGGAGAACTGGTCGCTGGTCGCATCGGAAACGTATCCATACAAGGGGCCAGTGCTGAAGATCTCGTCGTTGGCGAAGAGCCCGCTGACGCCTTCGGCAGCTACGAGTACGAGGAGCACGACCACCATCCAGCCGCCGAGCGGATTGTGGCCCAGGTGCGAAACGGAGCGCGGCGAAAGCCAGTCGCGCGCGTAACGCCAGACTGTCGATGGCCCATGCAGAAAGTCGGTGAAACGTGCATGGCGGGGGCCGACAAATCCCCACACGAGGCGAAAAGCGACGAGCACCAGCGAGGCGTACCCGAACCACAAGTGCCATGTGAAGGCGCCCGTCCCCATCTTGTGAGTGACCCACGCGCCCAGGATTGCTACGGCGAGCAGCCAATGAAAGAGCCTCACCGGCAGATCCCAGACGAGTACTCCGGCGGCACGCTCTGACGACCTCATTCGCACTCCTGCAACGCCCGCGCGACATTAAGGCGTTTTCATCTTGTCCCACCCGACGCGGCGTTCGACCGCGACTCATTACTAATGATACGAGTGCGCCTTGAATTTTGCCGGCGCGCTGGACACAATCGCCGCCCCGGAAAAAAGGCGCACACTGCAGGGAACCGTCACCGGACGGGCCCGGTCTCAAGGCTCCCAAATACAATCAAGATGCCGACACTCCCGACCGCTCAATGATTGAGATCGAGAATCTGACCAAGCGCTACGGTACGTTCACGGCTGTGGACAACGTGAGCTTCCGGGTGCAGCCGGGCGAGGTGCTCGGTTTCCTCGGACCAAACGGCGCCGGCAAGTCCACCACCATGCGCGTCATTGCGGGCTTCCTTGCCCCTACGTCAGGGCGCGCGAGCGTCTGCGGCCACGATATCGAGCGCGAGCCGCTCGCGGCCAAGGCCTGCATGGGCTATCTGCCCGAGGGTGCGCCGAGTTACGGCGAGATGACAGTGCGGGGCTTCCTTGATTTCATTGCCGACGTGCGTTCGCTGCAAGCCGAACGGCGACGCAGCCGACTCGACGATGTGATCGGTCGCCTGCATCTCGGCCCGGTGTTGGAGCAGACGGTCGAAACTCTTTCGAAGGGATTCCGGTGCCGCGTCGGTCTCGCACAGGCGCTGATGCACGATCCACAGGTTCTGATCCTCGATGAGCCCACGGACGGACTGGACCCCAACCAGAAGCACGAGATACGCACCCTGATCAACGCGATGGCCGCGGACAAGATCATCGTGATTTCGACGCACATTCTCGAAGAAGTCGATGCAGTCTGCACGCGCGCGATCATCATCTCCAAAGGCAGGATCGTCGCGGATGAAAAGCCTCAGACACTCGCGGCGCGCTCGCGCTATCACAACGCCGTGACGCTCGGTTTTGCCGACGGCGCACTGCTGGCGCGCGCGCGTGCGGTCATCGCGTCGCTCCCCCAGGTCGCCGCGGTCGAATCGCGAGACAAGGAACTGCGACTCACCGCGCTGCCGAAATCCGGGCAGCCCATCCTGCCACTGCTCACTGATCTCGCCCGGCGCGAGCAATGGTCGATCAGCGAGCTGCATCTCGAATCGGGCCGGCTCGACGAAGTGTTTCGTGCCGTGACGCAGGGGGCCTGATGCGAAACGTAACTGCCGTATTCCGGCGCGAGCTGGCCAGTTACTTCGCGACTCCGGTCGCATACGTCTTCATCATCATTTTCCTGCTGCTCTCTGGCATCTTCACGTTCTATCTCGGCGGCTTCTACGAGCGCGGCCAGGCGGATCTCGCGCCGTTCTTCAATTTCCATCCCTGGCTCTACCTGTTCCTGATCCCCGCGATCTCGATGCGCATGTGGGCCGAGGAGCGCAAGAGCGGCACCATCGAGCTGCTGATGACGCTGCCGATCACGCTGGCCCAGGCCGTGTGGGGCAAGTTCCTCGCCGCGTGGTGCTTTGCCGGCATCGCACTCGCGCTGACATTCCCGATCTGGCTGACCGTGAACTATCTGGGCAACCCCGATAACGGAGCGATCGCTGCGGCGTACGTCGGGAGCTTGCTGGTGTCGGGCGGATTCCTCGCCATCGGTTCGTGCATGTCGGCGCTCACCCGCAACCAGGTGATTGCGTTCATTCTCACCGCCCTGCTCTGCTTCTTCATCCTGCTGAGCGGCTGGCCGCTGGTGCTGGACGTGGTGCGTGACTGGGCACCCACCGCCGTGGTCGACGCCATCGCTTCGCTCAGCTTCCTCAGTCACTTCGAGTCGATCTCCAAGGGCGTGATCGATCTGCGCGATGTGCTGTATTTCGCGCTCATGATCGGCTGCTGGCTGCTGGCGACCGGAATCGTGCTCGACATCAAGAAGGCAAACTAGCGGCCCATGGCACTCGAGTTGCGCAAATTCTGGCAGGGGCATCGGCGCGGCGGCGCGATCGCGTTGTTGCTGCTCGCCGTGGTCTTCATCGGGCTGATCATCATCCTCAACTATGGGTTGCGCGGCGTGCGCGCGGACCTCACCCAGAATCGCCTCTACACGCTGGCGCCCGGCACACAGGGCATCCTCAAGAACATCGACGAACCGATCAACCTGTACTTCTATTTCACGCGTGAAGCTGCCGACCAGGTCCCTTACATCAAGACCTACGCGAACCGCGTGCGTGAGCTGCTCGAGGAGTTTGCGGCCCGGGCCAACGGCAAGATCCGCCTGCAGGTGATCGACCCTGAGCCGTTTTCGGAGGCGCAGGACCGCGCCGATGAGTTCGGTCTTTCCGCCGTACCGCTGGGCGCTTCCGGGCAGAGCCTGTACTTCGGCCTCGCAGGCACCAACTCCACCGACGGCCGCGCCGTCATCGACTTTTTCCAACCGGAAAAAGAGGAATTCCTGGAGTACGACGTCGCCAAGCTGGTCGTGGAATTGACGCAGCCGAAGAAGCCGGTGATCGGACTGCTGACGACCTTGCCGATGAGCGCGGACTTCAACCAGATGACGGGACAGATGCGCGATCCATGGGTGGTCAGCCAGCAACTGGCGCAGCTCTTCACGCTGCGCACGTTGCCACCCGAGCTCACCAGCATCGATCCGGAAATCGACGTACTGATGCTCGTGCATCCCAAGGGCCTGTCGCAAGCGGCGCTCTATGCCATCGACCAGTTCGTGCTGCGCGGCGGGCGCGCTCTGGTGTTCGTAGATCCGCGGGCTGAGACCGACCCCGCAGGCGCCCAGCAACCCGGCAACCCGTTCGGCAACATGGGCGCCGATACCAGCTCGACTCTCGGACCGCTGTTCGACGCCTGGGGGTTGCAGTTCAACCAACGCCAGGTGGTCGGCGACCTGAAAAATGCGTTGACGGTCGGCTCGCGCACCGGTGAGCCCACGCGCCATATCGCCTTCATCGGCTTCGACAAGTCGAGCTTCAATGCCAAGGACGTCATTACCGCCGCGCTCAACAACATCAACGCAGCGACTGTCGGCAGCTTCAAGGTCAAGGCCGGAAGCAACCTCGGCTTCGAGCCCCTGATTCAGAGCAGCGACCAGGCCGCTGTGCTTCCAGTAGAGCGTTTTGCTTTTCTCGCCGATCCCGCGAGTCTGCGCGACGGCTTTCAGCCGACGGGCGAGCGTTACGTGATTGCAGCGCGCCTCAGCGGCAAGTTGAAAACCGCCTTCCCGAACGGCAAACCGGCGGCAGGCACCGGGCCTGCACCGGTGGCCGCCAACATCGTGGCGCTCAAGGAATCCACGCAGCCTGCGAATATTGTGGTTGTCGCCGACACCGACCTGCTCACCGACAACCTCTGGGTGCGCAATCAGTCGTTCTTCGGGCAGCGCTTTGCGACCGCGTGGGCCAACAATGGCGACTTCGTCTTCAACGCGATCGACAATCTCACCGGCAATGCAGACCTGATCAGCATCCGTGGACGCGCGAGCTTCGTGCGCCCGTTCGAGCGTGTCGAGTCGTTGCGGCGCGATGCTGAGGGTCGCTTCCGCACCAAGGAGCAGGAGCTGCAGCAGCAGCTTCGGGACACGGAACAGAAGCTCACCGAGCTGCAGTCGCGGCGCAGCGATCAATCTTCGCTGATCCTGACCCCGGAGCAGGAAAAGGAACTGGCCCGCTTCCAGGACGAGAAAGGTGCGCATCCGCAAGGAGCTGCGCGAGGTCCAGCACGGACTCGACCAGGACATCCAGCACCTCGGCACGGTCCTGAAGGTGCTCAACATCGCGCTGGTGCCGGTACTGATCCTGGTTGCGGCGCTTCTCGCTTTCCTGTGGCGCCGGCGTCGCAGCGCTGCGCGGGCCGCCTGAGGTTTCCGATGACTCCGCGTCGCCTGATCGTCCTGCTGGCGCTCGGTCTCATAGTGGTGGCTGGTGCGATCTACCTGAGCGTGCAACGAAACCTGCCGCGCGACACGACGATCGCGCACCATGTGCTGCCTGACCTTGCGGGCGCGTTGAACGACGTAAACCAGCTGAGCATCGTCAAGGCGGACGACAAGACCACCGTGACGCTGAAACGGACTGCGACGGACTGGCAGGTTGCAGAGCGCGGGGGCTACGCCGCGGATTCATCCAAGGTGCGCAAGCTTCTCATCGACCTGTCGCAGCTCGAGACCGTGGAAGAGAAGACCTCGAACCCGAAGCTCTATGCCCAGCTCGGTGTCGAAGATGTGAAGGATCCGAAAGCGACCGGCGTGCGCGTCGATCTCGCCGGCCCGAAGCAGCCGCAGAGTGTGATCGTGGGTAAGGTTTCGGGCACGCACTCGACGTTCGTACGCGTGCCGGGACAGCCACAGAGCTACCTCGCGTCCCCACAGATCAGCGTCGATGGCGAGCCGGCCAGTTGGCTCGACCGAACTCTTCTTGACATCCCCGCCGCGCGCGTGCAGGAAGCGCGCGTGCGGACTGCAACCGGCGCGCGCTACGTCGTGAAACGCGATGCGCGTGAGCAGACCGACTTTGTGGTGCCGGATCTGCCGAAAGGTCGTACGTTGTCCAGCCCGACCGCCGCCAATTCCGCCTCCTCCGCGCTCACGGGCCTGACGTTCGATGATGTGCGCGCCGCTGCACATCGGATGAGGACTGGAACAAGGATACGGCACAGGCCGAGTTTCGGCTGTTCGATGGCACCGTGATCACGATCCGCGGGCGCGCCGTCGACGACAAACATTGGATCCGCGTGACCAGCGCCTTCGATCCAGCGCTCAACGAGCGGTTTGTGCAATCGAAGAAGGACGATGCCGCTGCAGCGCCGGCTCCGGCAGCACCTCCGAAAGACACTGCGCCCAAGCCGGCAACACCCGCTGCGACCAAGCCCAGCGAGCCAGCCAAGACCGCGGCGGAAATTCGCACCGACAGCGAGGCGCTCGCCAAACGCACCGAAAGCTGGGTGTATTCGATCCCCGGCTACAAGTACGACACGATCTTCCGTCCGCTCGATCAGCTCCTGCAGCCCCTGCCGACGAAGCCTGAGAAGCCAAAGAAGCCATGACCGATGGCGGTGGGCGAACTGATCCGGCCGAGCTGAAATCGGCCGGCCTGTTGCGCCGACTGGCCGCATTGTTCTACGACACGTTACTGCTGCTAGGCGTACTGATGACCGTGACATGGCTCCTTCTGCCGCTGACACGCGGCGAGGCCATCACGCACGAAACCGTCGGCGCCTTCGAATACCTGTATCGCGCCCTGCTCCTCGGTCTCGTCGTCGCCTACTACGGCTTCAGCTGGATACGATCGGGCCAGACGCTTGGAATGCTGGCGTGGAGGATCCGCGTGGTCCGCAGCGACGGCGGCCTATTGCGGTGGCGCGACGCGCTGTTGCGGCTCGCGGCCTCGATTCTGTCCTGGCTACCGGCAGGCCTTGGCTACTTCTGGATGCTGTTCGATCGCGACGACCTGACGTGGCACGATCGCCTCAGCCGCACTCGCGTGGTCCGAGTTTGAATCGCTAACGCGTCCGCGCGATCAGGATCATGGTGAGCAGGGCCAGCGCTGCAGTCGGAATCCACGCCAGGATCATCGGATCGAGATTGAAGACGATGCTCCCGCTCTCCAACGTCCGCTGCACGAGAAAGAACGCAATGCCGATCAGCACCCCGATCACAATGCGCGCGCCCGCACCCGAGGAGCGCAACGGCCCCAGCGCAAAGGGTACGGCGAGAATCGCCACCATGATGATCGCGAAGGTGCGGGCGATTCGCGACCAGAACGCAAATAGATAGCTCTGCGCTTCCAGGCCGTTGGCGCGCAGGTGGCCGATGAGTCGCCACAGATCCAGCGACGGCAGCTGACGCGGTTCACTCGCGGCGATACCGAGGAATCCGGGATTGACCTTGGTCTCGAGCTCGAGGTCCGTTCTTGGAGTCGCGACGACGTGATCGCCCTCGAAGCGAGTCTCGGTGTAGCCATCCAGCCGCCAGTGACCCGCTCTCTCGCCGAGGGTTGCACGACTCGCGTGACCGACCGTGAGCAAGACGAGCGGATTGGCAAAGCGGAACACATACACACCACCGAAGAGGTTGTCGCCCGATTGCTCGTGCACGCTGATGATGGTGTTGCCGTCCTTGAGCCAGGCGCTCCCCGACCCCGCGAAGCTCACATCCGAGAACTTGCTGAACGCCTTCTGCTGGCGCGCAAACTTCTGCACGGGTGGTGCGACCACTTCGCCTAGCAGTGCCGTCAGCATCGCGATCAGCAGGCCCGCGATGCACGCCGAAACGGCGATGCGCAGCACCGACACGCCCGCCGCACGAATGACCACCAGCTCACTGCCGCGAGCCAGAATGCCGAGTCCCAGCAGGCCGCCGATGAGCACCGAGATCGGCATTAACTCGTAGGCCTGCTGCGGCAGATTCAGCACGGTGAACAGCAGCGCATCGCTCGCCCCGTAGCTGCCCACGCCGATGTCATCCTGCTGGCTGATGAAAACAAAGAGGCCGCCGAGCGTCAGCAGCACGCCGAGCACCATCGCGCTGTAGAGCAGGATCGTGCCGATGATGTAGCGATCGATGATTTTCACGCCGGCCGCCCCTGGGCTGGCCGCAGCCGCAGCCAGATCGTGCGTTGCATCAGCACGAAGAGCGCGAAAGCCACGATCAACCCATGCACCCACCACAACCCGATGGCGGGCGGGATGGTGCCGCGCGCCAGCCAGACTTTTGCCGCGGACAGCAGGTTCGAATAGACGAAATACAGCAGGATCGCCAGGCCGATGCGCGCGTAGCGTCCCTGACGCGGCCGCAGGCGTGACAGTGGCACGGCCAGCAACGTGAGCACGAACGCCATGATCGGCATGGATAGGCGCCATTGCAGTTCCGCGACGTCTTCTGGCGCGCGGGACGCGAGCAACTCGGCCGTCGACTTGAGCTCGAGCTTGCTGGTCGTGAGCTCCGCTTCCGGCAGGCGCACCGGGATACCGTGCTCCTCGAATTCAGTGATCCGGAATTCGGGCCTGCCGGGAATTCCCTCGTAGCGACGTCCGTTCTGCAGCACCAGCGTATGCAGCAGGCCGCCTTCACTCACCACGTGTCGCGCCTGGGCCGCGACGGCGATCTCCACCCGCTCGTCGTGGCTGCGCTTGACGAATACGTCGCGCAGGGTGCCGTCGGCGTCTACGCCGCCGGCGTAGAACACCGCGTCGGAGTCGCCAAACGTGTGAAACCGGCCCGGCTCGAGGTTGCCGAACTCCGCATCACGCATCGCGACGCTGCGCAGCGACTGGACATGAGCGGCCGCCCTGGGTGCGAGTTCCAGTGCCAGCCAGCCCAGCAGGGCGGCGAGCAAGATAGTCAAGACGAGAATCGGGGCGCTTGAGCGAATTACGCTGACGCCGCAGGCCTGGATAGCGACCATCTCGCTCTCGTGATACAGCCGGCCGAAGGCCAGCACGATGCCGAGAAGGAGTCCCACCGGGACCAGTACGGTGAGATTTTCAAGCGAACTGAAGCCGATCAGCGCCAGAACGACTTCGCGCGGGAAGCGATGCTCGGCCGCGCGGCTGAGCACCTGTGCCATCTGGTTGGTGACCAGTATGACCAGCAGCACGCCAGTGACAGCGAACCACGTCAGGGTCACTTCGCGCAGGATGTAGCGGTCGAGGATTCGCGGCACTCAGGTCACCGGTGGCTGTGGCCGCACGCGCAAATTGAGTACACTAGCGCGCCATGCGTCGAGCAGCCTGCCGGCCGCGATTACAGCGATAACGACTGCGACGGCAGGAGTCAAAAGGCCGGGGCGACATCGGCGGTTACGTTAAACCACCAGCGCGCGTGGCTCAATCGGCTTGAGGGCTCAAGAGCTGCCGCCAGTGTCTGAAGGGATCGCTTATGCAGTTGAAGGCGGTTACAGGATCGGCCGCGCCGAAGCGCAGTGAGTGTGCAGTTCTGGGCGTGTTCGAGGGGCACGAGCTCGCCAGCGCGACGCTTGCCTTCGACCGCCGTCACGGGCGGCGCATCGCGACGCTGTTGCGACGGGGTGATTTCCCCGCGCGTCTGGGCGATGCGTTTCTCCTTTCGGATCTCGGCGAGGGACAGGCGCGCGCCCTGCTGGTGGGACTCGGACCGCGCAAGACTTACAACCGCAAGGCCTACCGACGCGCCCTGCAGGCGGCGCTACAGACCCTGACGCGCACCGGCGTAAAACACGCCGTGGTCTGGCTGACACTGGAGCCGGTGCCGGGAGTCGATCCGTACTACGCCGGGCGCTTCGCAGCCGAGGCAGCCGCGAATGTTCTATATCGCATCCCGGATCTGAAGACCGGTGCCAAACCCGCTCCTCCGGCACTGGGCCGCCTCACTTTGGTGCTCGCGGATGCAGTTGCGGCACGGGCAGCGCAGCAGGGACTCAATGACGGCGCGGCCATTGCAGATGGCATGAAGGTGACGCGTGATCTCGCCAATCTGCCGGCCAATGTCTGCACGCCGCGCCATCTCGGTCGCGCAGCTCGCAAGCTCGGCAAGAAGCATCGAGCCCTCAAGGTAAAGGTGCTCGAACGCCGTGCGATCGAGCGGCTGCGCATGGGCGCGTTCCTTTCCGTGACGCATGGGAGCGATGAGCCGCCCCAGCTGATCGTGCTCGAGTATCGCGGTGCGCGGCGCAGCTCGGCCCCGATCGCGCTGATCGGCAAGGGCATTACGTTCGACAGCGGCGGCATCTCGCTCAAGGATCCCGCCGGCATGGACGAAATGAAGTTCGACATGAGCGGCGCGGCGAGCGTGCTCGGAACCTTCGCCAGCGCGGCGGCAATGCGGCTGCCGCTCAATCTCGTCGGCATCATTCCCGCCTGCGAGAACCTGCCGAACGGCCGTGCTACGAAGCCCGGCGACATCGTGCGCAGCATGTCGGGCCAGACCGTCGAAGTGCTGAACACCGATGCCGAAGGGCGCCTCATCCTCGCCGATGCGCTGACCTATGTGCGCCGCTTCAAGCCCGCCGCGGTGGTTGACGTTGCGACCCTTACCGGCGCGTGCGTCGTCGCTCTGGGGGCTCACTTCGCCGGACTCATGTCGGCCGACGCAGAGCTCAACGAGGAGCTGGCGAGCGCCGGCGAGCGTGCCGACGATCGCGCCTGGCGCATGCCGCTGGTCGAGGAATATGGGGAACAGCTCAAGAGCAATTTCGCCGACATGGCAAACACGGGCGGCCGCGAGGGGGGTGCGATCACGGCAGCGTGCTTTCTGTCGAAGTTCGCGCAAGGCATGCGCTGGGCGCACCTCGACATCGCCGGGGTCGCCTGGCTCACCGGGGCACAGAAGGGCAGCACGGGCCGGCCGGTGCCTCTGTTGGTCGATTTTCTCCTCAGTCGCGCCCGCAAGGCCGCCTGAGTCGGGCGGAGAGTCGGTCTGACGCGCGTCGATTTCTATGTGCTCGAGGAAGCGGATGCCGGCGCACGCCGGCGTCTCGCATGCCGCCTCGCGGAAAAGGCTTTCGCCCAGTCGCATCGCGTCCTGATGCTGACGGCTGACGACGATGAAGCCCGCCAGCTCGATGACCTGTTGTGGACCTTCCGGGACCGCAGCTTTGTGCCACACGAGCTGGCAGCTCCAGGCAAGACCGAGCCAGGCGCGCGTGCTGATCGGCACGCCGGAGTCGGCGGCGGGGACCAGCGCTGATATCCTCGTTAACGCCTCGGACCGGATGCCTGAGGGCCCAGAGCGATTTGCGCGTATCGTGGAAGCGGTTGACGGCGAGCCGACGCGTCGCCAGGCAGGACGCGAACGCTATCGTGCCTATCGTGAACGAGGTCTGAGTCTCGAATCGCATAACGTCAGTGCCAGTCATGAAATCTGAAAGGCCGGGCAACGAGGAAATGATTCCGACCCTGACGGAGATCGTCGAGCTCGAGGGACCGGCGATCGATCCACAGGTCCTCGAGGTCCTGCACACCGAGATCTCCGCGCGCGTCATGCGGCTCGCAGAGGAACTGATGCGCGAGGCCAGCCGCGACCTCGAGAGCATCCTGCTCAAGCGGGTATGCGACCAGCTGCGCGTTCGCCTGCCCGAAATCGTGGAGGATGCCGTACGCGAGTATCTGGGTACGGAGTTCTGATCGGGCGCTGCGTTCTTGGGATCGATGGATAAGGTCTACTCCCCCCGCGAAATCGAGCCGCGCCTGTACCAGCGCTGGGAAGAATCCGGCTACTTCGCGCCGCAGGGGAGCGGCGCCAGCTACAGCATTGTCATTCCGCCTCCCAATGTGACGGGGACGCTGCACATGGGGCATGCGTTCCAGCACACCCTCATGGACGCCCTGACTCGCCTGCATCGCATGGAAGGCGACAACACGCTCTGGCAACCCGGCACCGATCACGCCGGCATCGCCACCCAGATGGTCGTGGAACGCCAGCTCAGCAGCGAAGGTTTGTCGCGGCACGACCTTGGTCGCGAGGCGTTCATTGCCCGGGTATGGAAATGGAAAGAGGAGTCCGGAGGAACCATCTCACGGCAGATGCGCCGGCTCGGCGAGTCCGTGGACTGGAGCCGCGAACGTTTCACCATGGATCCCGGGCTGAGCGCCGCGGTCACGGAAGTATTCGTGCGGCTGCACGATGACGGACTCATCTATCGCGGCAAACGTCTCGTGAACTGGGATCCAACACTGCATACCGCATTGTCGGATCTCGAAGTGCTCGCCGAACCCGAGCCCGGTCACCTGTGGCACCTGCGCTATCCGCTCGCCGATGGTTCCGGCTACATAGTCGTGGCGACCACCCGTCCGGAGACCATGCTGGGCGACACCGCTGTCGCCGTGCATCCGGAGGACGAGCGTTATCGGTCTCTCATCGGGCTGAAGGTACGGCTCCCACTCACCCAGCGCCTGATCCCGATCATCGCGGATGACTACGTCGATGCAGCATTTGGCTCCGGCGCGCTCAAGGTGACGCCGGGACATGACTTCAACGACTACGAGGTCGGTCGCCGGCACGACCTGCCGATCCTCAACGTCCTGGACCGGGACGCGAAGCTCGTCATCGATGCCGCCGCGGAGCTCGCTGCAATTCCGCCGGAGTTACGTGGCCTCGATCGCTTTGCGGCGCGCAAGCGAGTCATCGCGATGCTCGAAGCGCAGGGGCTGCTCGAGAAAGTCGAGCCGCACACCTCGCCTGTACCGCGCGGCGATCGCAGTGACGCGGTGCTCGAGCCGTGGCTCACAGACCAGTGGTACGTGAAAATCGGCCCTCTCGCTGAGCCTGCGATTCGTGCGGTGGAAGACGGCAGGACGCGCTTCGTTCCGGACAGCTGGGCCAAAACCTATTTTCAATGGATGCGCAACATCCAGGATTGGTGCATCAGCCGCCAGCTCTGGTGGGGCCACCGCATTCCGGCCTGGTACGACCCTGCGGGCAACATCTTCGTAGCCCGCAATGCCGAAGACGCCCGCCGGCAGGCGCAACGACACCACGGCCGCGACTTGGCGTTGCGACAGGACGAGGACGTGCTCGATACCTGGTTCTCCTCTGCGCTGTGGCCGTTCTCCACACTCGGCTGGCCCGAGCAAACGCCCGAGCTGAAGACTTTCTACCCGACCTCAGTCCTGGTGACGGGTTTCGACATCATCTTTTTCTGGGTTGCCCGGATGATGATGATGGGGCTCAAGTTCATGGGCGAGGTGCCGTTTCGCGAGGTGTACATCACGGGCCTCATTCGCGACGAGCACGGCGACAAGATGTCCAAGTCCAAGGGCAATATCCTCGATCCCATCGATCTCATCGACGGAATCGAACTCGAGCCGCTCCTCGCCAAGCGCACCACCGGGCTCATGCAGCCGCACCTGCGCGCGAGTATCGAAAGAAATACGCGCAAGCAGTTCCCGGCCGGCATCCCGGCGTTCGGCACCGATGCGGTGCGCTTCACCTTCGCGGCACTGGCTTCGCCTGGGCGCGACATTCGCTTCGATCTCGGGCGCGTCGAGGGGTATCGGAATTTCTGCAACAAGCTGTGGAATGCCGCGCGGTATGTGCTGATGGTGACCGACGGCAAGGATTGCAGCGCGAATGCCGCTTGCGAGCTGAACAGCGCGGACCTGTGGATCCGCGGCCGCCTGCATCGTGCGATCACCACGCTGCGCGAATCCTTCGCGAGCTATCGCTTCGATCTCGCGGCCGCCGCCGCTTATGAGTTCACGTGGTACGAGTTCTGCGACTGGTATCTGGAGTTCACGAAACCAGTTCTACAGTCGGCAGGGTCGCCGCCGGCGCAGCAGCGCGGAACGCGCCGTACGCTGCTCGAAGTACTCGAGGCGCTCCTCAGGCTCCTGCATCCTCTGATGCCCTTCATCACCGAGGAAATCTGGCTGCAGGTCGCACCGCTCGCCGGCAAGTCAGGCGATACGATCATGCTGCAGTCATTCCCGCGCGCCGCAGATTTTGCGCTGGACGAGCCGAGTGCGCGCGCTATCGAATTCGTGCGCGAGTTGATCCTGAAGCTCCGCAACATCCGCGGTGAGAATGACATTCCAAACTCGAAGCGCCTCGAACAGGTCTTCATCAAGGAAGCGTCGCGCGAGCAGCTGGCCATCGTTCAGGCACACCGCAGCTACTTCGATCGGCTGGCGAATGCCGAGCTGCGGCCCTTCGATCCGAGTTGTGATGTAGAAGTCGCCGCGAGCGCGCTGGTCGGCAACGTCGAGCTCTACGTGCCGCTGCAAGGATTGAAGGAAGATCTGGTTGCGGAGACCGCGCGCCTGGCGAAGTTACAGGAACGTGCACGCAAGGAACTCGCTGCGGCCGAAGGGAAGCTTGCGAACCCCGAATTCGTGCGTAATGCGCCCGCTGCGGTTACGGCCAAGGCCCGGGAGCGGGCTGCGGAGCTCAAGCGGGAGCTTGCTCAGTTGGCCACCCAGATCGAGCGGCTGGAGAAACTGAGATGAAGGTCGGGGTTCCTGGCCCTGACTGCGCTATCCTCGCTGCGGGCCTCGCTGCGAGCACTGAGCCGGTAGCCACTTGATGTTGCAAGTTTCCGATCGCAACGATGATCGCGTCCTTCACGGTGGCCCCCTGCCACGCGAACGACTGCGCGCGACTCTGGATCAGCTCAATCGCGTGATCCTGGGCAAGGATGCCGAGATTCGCCTCTGCATGGCGTGCCTGCTGGCACGCGGCCATCTGCTCATCGAGGATATTCCCGGTGTCGGCAAGACCACCCTCGCCCACGCTCTCGCGCAGACGTTGGGACTCACTTACCAGCGTATTCAGTTCACCAGCGACCTGCTTCCGGCCGACATCATCGGCGTCTCGATCTTTGATCGCGCCGGCAGCCGCTTCGAATTCCAGCGCGGCCCGATCTTTGCGCAGCTGGTGCTTGCAGACGAGGTGAATCGCGCGACGCCGAAGGCGCAGAGCGCGCTCCTCGAAGCCATGGAGGAGCAACAGGTGACCGTCGATGGACGCAGTCACCCTTTACCGGATCCCTTCTTTGTCATTGCGACACAGAACCCCATCGAACAGGTGGGCACCTTTCCCCTGCCCGAATCGCAGCTCGACCGCTTCCTGATGCGCATCGAGCTGGGCTATCCCGATTCCGCGCACGAGCGCCAGCTCCTCATGGGGCAGGATCGACGCGCATTGCTCGCAACCCTGGGCGCGACTTTGACGACAGCGGATCTCGAGCTACTACAAGCCGGTGTCAGCAAAGTGCATACGGCCCCGGCGCTCCTCGACTACGTGCAGGCTCTCGTCGCCTACACGCGCGCCAGCGGCGAGTTCATGACTGGCCTGTCGCCGCGCGCCGCCATTGGGCTGCTGCGCGCCAGTCAGAGCTGGGCATTGCTCGCGGGCCGTGCCGCCGCAGTTCCCGAGGACGTGCAGGCGGTACTGCCCGCAGTGGTCGGGCATCGCCTGCGCATTTCCGGCGAGTCGGGCACGACTGCTCCGCAAAGCACCGGGCGCGACATCATCGAGAGCGTGCCAATTCCCTAGGGCAGCTCTGCACAGGTTTCATGGTGCGCGTTACGTCGCCAACGGTGCAGATGCTAGGCGCACTGTGCAGCCAATGGTCGATTCCATTGGCAAGCGGTGCAACGAAGCAGCTGCCCGTTCGCGACGTAACCCTTACGGGACCGGTCTCGGCAAGCTTCTGGCGTCGTTGCGAGTCTTGTCGATATCGACATATCAACTGCGCCTCGCGCCTAGCCAGAAGCTTGCGGAGCCACGGTCGCGCCCACGAAACCTGTGCAGAGCTGCCCTAACGTAATGCCGATCTCGCGCCTGCGTGCCACCGTAGCCGATCGCGTTCAGCGCTGGGCGCGCCGGCGCCAGGGACCTGACCACGCGCCGCTTACGCTGGACCGGCGTCGCATCTACATCCTTCCGACCAAGTTCGGCGTTGTGTACGGCATCATGACCTTCGTGATGCTGCTCGGCTCGATGAACTACAACAACAGCCTCGGATTCGCATTGACGTTCCTGCTGGTGGGACTCGGGCTCGTCGCCATGCATCACTGCCACCGCAATTTGGCTGGACTCGTGATTGGCCACGTTCAGGCGGGCGAGGCATTTGCCGGCGGGTCGTTGAAGCTGGCAGTCGGCTGCGAGAACCCTGGTGCGGTGGCGCGTGTTGGTTTGCGCTTCGAATGCCGCGACGCCGTTGCCGACGTCGCGCATGTGGCCCCGGCCGCGCCGGCGCTCGCGACGCTGGAACTCCCGACCGAAAGCCGCGGCATGCTGCTCATCGATCGCATCTCGGTGAGCACCGGCTTTCCGCTCGGCCTGTTTCGTGCGTGGAGCTGGATTTACCTGCCTGTCGAGGCCGTCATCTACCCGAAAGCCACCGGGAACCAGAGTCCGCCGCCGAGCCTGGAAACGGATCGGGGCACTCTCGGCCTCATGCATCGGGGCGATGAGGACTTCCGGGGGTTTCGCAGCTACCACCCCGGCGATTCGCCCCGCCACATCGCATGGAAGGCCCTGGCGCGCGGAGCTCCCCTGCTGGTCAAGGACCACGCAGGCGCCACACGCGCGCCGCTGATCTTCGATCTCGACCATGTGCAGGGCCGCGACCTCGAGAGTCGCCTATCGCAGCTGTGTCGCTGGATCGTCACCGCTGATCTGCAACTGAATCCGTTCGGATTGGCGTTGCCCGGTGAACGAATTGCCCCGCAGAGTGGCGCCCGCCATCGCCGACGTTGTCTCAAGGCACTGGCTTTGTTCGGCACGGAGTCTGGCGATGCTGCGCGCTGAGCGACGCCTGTGGCTGCAGATGCCGCTGGTCTGGACACTGGCGAGCGTGGTTGCCGCGGTCGCCCTGCACACGAGTCACCTGCCGCTCTGGGCGCTCGCCGCGTTCACGCTTCTGGTGCTGTGGCGCGTAGTGATTGGCCTGCACGGTTCGCGATTGCCATCGGCGCCACTGCGCATCATCGCCGTCCTCGCGGTCGTCTCCGCGGTGTTCCTGAGCTATCGCACCTTGAACGGTGTCGATGCGGGCACGGCACTGCTGTCGCTCATGGCGGCATTGAAAATGCTGGAAACGCGTGGCCCGCGCGACCAGTTGCTGCTGCTCCTGATTGCCTACTTCCTGGTGCTGGCAGCGTTCCTGTACGGACAGCAGCTGTGGCTACTGCCGATTGCGGCGGCGGTGATGTGGCTGATCACCGCGGCGGTGCTCAGAGTCGCGCATGCCAATGCGCCCTTGCAGCCGGGGGCGATTGTCCGCTTGAGCGGCAAGATGCTGGTGCAGGCGCTACCCATCATGCTGCTGCTGTTCCTCCTGTTCCCACGCGTGCCCGGGCCGTTCTGGGCGCTGCCCACGCCCACGCGTGCCACCACCGGGCTCGGCGACAAGATGGCGCCCGGCGATATTACGGAGCTGAGCCTGTCGAGCAACGTGGCTTTTCGGGTCCGGTTTACGGGCGCTGCGCCGCCACCCGCTCAACGCTACTGGCGCGGACCGGTGCTGCACGACTTCGACGGCTACGCGTGGAGCCGGCCGTTCTACGTGGCTCCCCGCGAAAAGCTCGAGTTCTTCGGCATCGAGCACGACTACACCCTGATGCTCGAGCCGACCGACAACCGCTGGGTTTTCGCCCTCGACATGCCCACGCGCTGGAACAACGACCGCATCACGCAGACTTACGACTATCAGCTCGTGGTGCAGGAGCCGATCACGGAGCCCCTCACCTACCAGGTGAGCTCGCGCCCACGCTATCTCGCGGCGGCCGAGCACTTGAGCCTTACGCTCACTGGTCGTGATACCGACTTTCCGGCGGAAACTAACCAGCGGTCGCAGGCGCTCGCGACACGGATGCGCGCGGCTGCAGCCAGCAACGAGGCGTATATCGAGTCCGTGCTACGAATGTTCCGGGAGCAGAACTTCTTCTACACGCTCACGCCATCGCGTCTCGACCTCAATTCCGTGGACGATTTTCTCTTCAACACGCGCCAGGGCTTCTGCGCGCATTTTGCGTCGGCCTTCACCATGTTGATGCGTGCAGCCGGCATACCGGCACGCGTGGTGACCGGTTACCAGGGAGGCGAGTACAACCGCCTGGGCGACTACTACATCGTGCGCCAGTCGGATGCGCACGCCTGGAGCGAAGTGTGGCTCAAAGGACGCGGCTGGGTGCGCATCGATCCGACCGCGGCGGTTGCACCGGACAGGATCGAGCGCGGCACGGCGCTCAGTGCTGCTCCCTTCGGGGAGCGCGTGATTCGCGACAACGCATGGCTCACTGACATCCGCTTTGCCTGGGACGCGATCAACACCCTGTGGCGTGAAAACGTCCTGCAGTTCAGTTCCCAAAAGCAGGAAGCACTTCTCGAGTGGCTGGGAATCCGCGAGCCGGACTGGCGTTGGCTCGCCGGCCTGCTCGGAGTCGGCCTCGTCGTGGCACTCGCGCTTCTCAGCCTGATGCTGGCGCGTGAGCTGCGATTTCACGATCGCGATCCCGTGCAGCGCGCCTATGCACGTTTCTGTCGGCGCCTCGAGCGACGCGGTCTCGTGCGTGCGAGTCACGAGGGTCCGCTCGATTTCCTTGCGCGCATCGCACGGGTGCGTCCCGACCTCGCGACTGAATGCGAGCCGATCGCCGACCTGTACGTGCGCCTGAGGTACGCGGGAGACATAGCCGAGCCGACGCTGCAGGAATTCGTGCGCCGCGTGCGCGCATTCCATCCCATGGCACAACCGGGTTGAGCGTCCCGCCTGTGGCAGCCCCTTGACCCCGACCGTCATCGTCCTCGCCATCGCTATCGGTGTCATCGGCGTGCTCCTCGGTGGCCCGCTGTGGCGCGCCCGGCGTCGGCGGCAACTACGCACCCAACCGCTTCCGGAAACGTGGCGCATCGAGATCAATCGCGCCATGCCGATCTACGCCCGCATTCCGTCCAACCTCCGTGCACGCCTCGACGGCCTGGTGCAGCAGTTCATCGCTGAAAAGGAATTCGTCGGCTGTCGCGGTCTCGAAGTGACGCTGCCGATGAAGCTCGCCATTGCCTCACAAGCGTGCCTGCTGGTGCTGGGACGATCTGCGCGAATCTACGAGGACCTCTATTCCATCCTCGTCTACCCCGCCGCATTTCTCGTCCCGGAGGAGCATCGCGATGCGGCTGGTGTAGTTCACCACCACGAGCGAGCGTTGGTGGGCCAGGCGTGGGACACGCACCGGATCATCCTCTCGTGGGACGACGTGCTCGCCGGCGCTTACTCCCCGTCCGACGGTTTCAACGTTGTCTACCATGAGTTCGCCCACTACCTCGATGCGGAAGCAGGCGAGGTGAATGGCGCGCCTTTTCTCGGCGATGCGCGCCTGTACGAGCGCTGGTCGCGGGTGATGGAAAAGGAGTTCAACCGGCTGCGAGAGGCCGAGGCACGGGGCGAACCTACGGTGCTGGACCCCTACGGCGCGGAGAACCCCGGCGAGTTCTTCGCAGTCGCAACGGAGGCCTTCTTCGAATTGCCCTGCGAAGTGCAGGCGAAGCACTCTGACCTTTATACCGAGCTCAGGAGCTACTACCGGCTCGATCCGGCGAGCTGGCTCGCGCCTCGGGCTTGACGAACCACAGCAGGGCCGCTCCCAGTGCAAAGAGCAGCGCGATCGAGAGGATCGCGAGCCGCGAGCTGCCGCTGACCAGCGCTACCCAGCCCATCAACATCGGGCCGATGACAGCGGCGAACTTGCCCATCATGTTGAAGAAGCCGAAGAACTCGCCCGATTTCTGCGGTGGCACGAGGCGCGCGAAGTAGGAGCGGCTGAGGCTCTGGATACCACCCTGCACCAGGCCAATGATGACCGCCATGGCGTAGAACTGTGCCACGGTTTCGAGGAAGTAGGCCCAGACCGTCACCCCGAGATACACGACGATGCACAGCAGGATGCCGAACCGCGGTCCGAATCGTTTGCCGATCCACCCAAATGCCAATGCGGCAGGAAAGGCCACGAATTGCGTAATGAGCAGCGCCACGATCAGGCTGTTCGAGGCGAAGCCCAGTGACAGTCCGTAGTCGACCGCCATCTTGATGATCGTGTTGACGCCGTCGATGTACAGCCAGTAGGACACCAGGAACAGGCTGAGCGCGCGATACGCGCGCAGGTGCCCGATCGTTTGCCACAGCTCGATCCATCCCGCCCGCATGGCTGCCAGCGGTCGCAATGGCGTTGCGGGTTTTCGTTCGCGCACGAAGAGCATCAACGGCACCGTGAACAGCGCCCACCACGCTGCGACGCTCAGGAACGAAACGCGTACCGCCTGCCCGGCACCGGCAAGTCCGAACAGCTGCGGCTTGAGTGTCATCGCGACGTTGATGAGAAACAGCAGGCCGCCACCCAGGTAACCGAGGGCGTACCCATAGCTCGATACCACATCGAGTTCACGTTCCTCGGCGACGTCGGGCAGCAGGGAGTCATAGAAGGTGGTGCCGCCCCAGAAGCCGACTCCGGCGAGCGCATAGAGTGCAACAGCGAGCGGCCAGTCGCCCCGCTCCACCCAGTAGAGCCCTGCTGTCATGACCACACCCAGCAGGGTGAAGAACAGCAGCAGCTTCACGCGCGCTCCCCCGCGGTCGGCAATCGCGCCGAGAAGCGGCGCCATCAACGCGATCAGGGCACTCGCGGCACCGTTGCCCATGCCAAGACGAAACGTGCTGACAGTCGCTGCGGTTCCTTCGCTCCAGTATTGCTTGAAGAAGACCGGGAAAAAGCCCGCCATGACCGTGGTCGCGAACGATGAATTCGCCCAGTCGTACAACGCCCACGAGACGACGTTGCGGCGGCGCAGGACACTCATCGAACGCTCTCAGGCGGCAATGGCGTGATGCTCGCGAGTTTCGAGGAAACGAATGCCGGGCCAACGCTCCAGCGTCAGCTGGAGATTGACCCGTGTGGGTGCGAGATATACGAGAGCACCGGAATGATCCACGGCGAGATTCTCATAGGCCTTGGCCTGGAACTCCTCGAGCTTCTTCGGATCCGCGCCGGCGATCCATCGGGCGGTATAGACGTTGACGTTCTCGAACGCGCACTCCACACCGTATTCGTCCTGCAGGCGAAACGCCACGACTTCGAACTGCAGCTGGCCGACCGCACCGAGGATCAGGTCATTGTTCCGTAGCGGCTTGAAGAGCTGCGTGGCACCTTCCTCGCACAACTGCGAGAGGCCCTTTTGCAGCGCCTTCATCCGCAGCGGATCGCGCAACAGCGCGCGACGGAACATCTCCGGAGCGAAGTTCGGTATGCCGGTGAAGCTCAGGCGCTCACCTTCAGTAAAAGTGTCGCCGATATTGATGGTGCCGTGGTTGTGCAGGCCGATGATGTCTCCTGCAAACGCATCCTGTGCCTGAGTACGATCGGCGGCCATGAAGGTCAGTGCATCACCGACCCGCACTTCCTTGTCGAGGCGCACGTGGAACAGACGCATGCCGCGCTCGTAGCGCCCCGAGCACAGGCGCAGGAAGGCGATGCGATCGCGGTGCCCGGGGTCCATGTTCGCCTGGATCTTGAATACGAAGCCCGTGAGCGGAGATTCACCGGCACTCACCTGGCGTTGGTTCGTCTCACGCGGACGCGGCGGCGGCGCATGGGCTACGAAACTGCCAAGCAGCTCCTCGACACCGAAATTGTTGATCGCCGAACCGAAAAACACCGGCGTCTGCTTGCCGGTGAGATAGAGCTGCGGATCGAAGCGGTGCGTAGCGCCGTGCACCAGTTCGATCTCATCGCGAAATCTGCGGGCCGATTCGCCGAGAAATTCCTCGGCCGCCGGGCTGGAAATGCCATCGATGGTCAGGTTGGTGCCCGCGCGGCCGCGCTCGGCTGCCTCATAGGCATAAATCCGGTCCTCGATCAGGTGATAGATCCCCTTCAGATCGCGGCCCATGCCGACCGGCCAGGTGATCGGCGCACAGGCAATCTTCAGCACCTTCTCGATTTCGTCCAGCAGTTCTACCGGCTCGCGCCCATCGCGGTCGAGCTTGTTGATGAAGGTCATGATGGGCGTGTCTCGCAGGCGACACACCTCCATGAGCTTGATCGTGCGCTCTTCAACGCCGCGAGCGCAGTCGATCACCATCAGCGCTGAGTCGACCGCTGTAAGCGTGCGGTACGTATCCTCGGAGAAATCCTCGTGTCCCGGCGTATCGAGAAGGTTGACGATGTGATCCTTGTACGGGAATTGCATGACCGACGAGGTGACGGAGATGCCGCGCTGCTGCTCCAGTCGCATCCAGTCCGAGGTCGCGTGGCGAGCCGCTTTGCGCCCCTTGACGGTGCCCGCCATCTGGATCGCGCCGCCAAAAAGCAGCAGTTTCTCCGTCAGCGTGGTCTTGCCCGCATCCGGGTGCGAAATAATCGCGAAAGTGCGGCGTCGAGCGATTTCCTCGGCGAGATCAGCCATGAGAACCAGAGCCAATGCGTCAGGGGGCGCGCATTGTAGGGCATCTGGCAGCGGCAGCCATCATTTCCCGCGCAAGCTGGCGGCCGCGCGTGAGGCGAGGTCAAGCCTGAGAACGGCGGCGTCTTCCCGGCCGCCAGGCGCCTGGTAGTAGCCACGTCGCATGCCGACCTGCTCGAAGCCGAGCGCCTGATAAAGCCGGATCGCCACCACATTCGACGGTCGCACTTCGAGAAATGCTTCCAGCATGCCGGCACCGTGCGCGCGCTCGAGCAAATACTCGAGCATGCGCCGGCCGAGGCCGCGGTAGCGCAGATCCTCGCGTATGCAGACGTTGAGCAGATGCGCTTCGCCAGCCCCCATCGACATGATCCCGTAGCCGACCACGACTCCGGCGAGATCGATGACACGGCACACGTAGCCGACGCGCAGACAATCGCGGAAAATCCCCTCGCTCCAGGGAAAACGATAGGCGGCGCGCTCGAGCGCCACCACGGTCATGACATCGTCGTCATGCATGTGACGAATCGCGAGCTGCGGTAAGGCGACTTCGCTTCTAACCGTTGCCACGGTTGAAGACTTCCTGTGCGAATTGCAGATCGGTCCAAGCTTTGCGCTTCTCGCCGGGCGAGCGCAACAGGTAGGCCGGGTGATAGGTCACGACGACCGGGATCTGGCGGGCACCGTACGAGTACACCTGGCCGCGCATGCGCCCGATGGGCGTGTCGGTCTGCAACAGGTTCTGTGCCGCGATCCGGCCGACTGCGACGAGGATTCGCGGCTTGATCAACTCGATCTGTCGATCGAGGTACGGCGTGCAGTGTGCGGCCTCTTCGGGTTTCGGCTCGCGATTGTTGGGTGGGCGACACTTGAGAATGTTCGCAATGAACACCTGCGAGCGTTCGAGCCCGATCGCCTTCAGCATGTTGTTGAGGAGCTGGCCGGCGCGGCCGACGAAGGGCTCGCCCTGTGCGTCTTCGTCCGCGCCCGGCGCTTCGCCGATCACCATCCATTGCGCCTGGTGATTTCCGACGCCAAATACGGTTTGGGTGCGCGTTTTCTGCAGACCACAGAGCGTACAACCGGCAACCGTCCGCTGCAGCGTCTCCCAGTCCATGAGCGGTACTTCGACCGCGCCGTCTGCGGAGGGCCGCTCCTGTTGTGCGCGGCGTGCTTCACGCGGCACATACCAGTCCACGCCAAGCTCCTTCAGGTATGACAGGTGCTCACGACTCATCGTGGTTCTCAAACAGCTCGGGTTGTGACTCGGTACCAGCAGCAACGCCAGTCGGCTTGCGACGCGTGCGCTGCGCGAGCCACCAGACTGGGCCGGAGAGTGCGTAGGTACTGAACAGCACGAACAGCATCACCGGCGGCTTCACCGCGATCAGGACGAACGCGAGGGGCACCAGGACAAAATAGCGAAACGGTATGTGCCCGCCCAGGTTGACGTCCTTGAAGCTGTAGTACCTGAATCGGCTCACCATCAGGGCACCGGCCGCCATGGTGACGACAAATGCGACGATCAGCCCGACCAGCCCCGGTTCGCGCCATTCGCTGGAGAACCACACGAGGGCGGCGACGATCGCGGCCGCCGAGGGACTGGGCAGGCCCTCGAAGAATCGCTTATCCGCCGGGGCGCGCGTATTGAAGCGCGCGAGCCTCAGGGCAGCGGCCACGGCAAAGAAGAATGCCGCGAGCCATCCGGCGCGGCCCCAGATCAGACCGTACTCCGCGATCCGCGCGACGCCCCATTGATAGGTGACGATCGCCGGCGCGAGACCGAACGACACCATGTCCGACAGGCTGTCGTATTCTTTGCCGAACGAGCTCTCGGTGCTGGTCCAGCGCGCCACGCGCCCGTCTAGTCCATCGAAGACCATCGCCACGAACACCGCCACGCCCGCGCGCTCGAAGTTGCCGTCGATCGCGGCCACGATCGCGTAGAAACCGGCAAACAACGCCCCGGTCGTGATCAGGTTGGGCAGCAGGTAGATGCCGCGGCGGTGCGGCGGGCGAGGCGCTTCGCTCTCCATAGGCGCGCGCATCATAGGTCTGGCGGGGATGGGGGCACAATAACAGGCTAAGATTAGTGCCTGAATTCAACAGCCGCGCCACCCGGCGCATGGGTCGAAGAGCGATGCGATTGTCCGAGTTGCCGATCAATACTTTGAAGGAGGTTCCTGCCGACGCTGACGTCGTGAGTCACCAGCTCATGCTGCGAGCGGGACTCATCCGTCGCCTGACCGCGGGTCTTTACAGTTGGCTGCCCATGGGCCTGCGCGTGCTGCGCAAGGTCGAACGCGTGATCAGGGAAGAAATGGATCGGGCCGGTGCACTCGAGGTGCTGATGCCGACGATCCAGCCCGCTGAGTTGTGGCAGGAGTCGGGACGCTGGGGGCAGTACGGGCCGGAGCTGTTGCGTCTGCAGGATCGTCACGAGCGCCCCTACTGCTACGGGCCGACGCATGAAGAAGTGATCACCGACATCGCGCGTCGTGAGCTGCGCAGCTACCGGCAACTTCCCGTCAACTTCTACCAGATCCAGACCAAGTTCCGCGACGAGATCCGCCCGCGCTTCGGCGTGATGCGCGCGCGCGAGTTCCTGATGAAGGATGCGTATTCATTCCATATCGACGAGGCGTCCATGGCCGAGGGCTATCGCGCGATGTACGACGCCTACACGCGGATTTTCACGCGTCTGAAACTGCGTTTTCGCGCCGTGCAGGCGGACACCGGCAGCATCGGTGGCACGACCTCGCAGGAGTTCCACGTGCTCGCCGACTCGGGCGAGGATGCAATCGTGGCTTCCGATGCCGATGACTATGCCGCCAACCTGGAAATGGCTGCGGCGTTACCTCCCGCCGAGCCGCGCGCCACTCCGACACAGAAGCTCGCACAGGTCGCGACGCCCGGCATTAAAACCATTGCAGAAGTGAGCGCCTATCTGAAGGTCACTGCGCGGCAGTGTGTTAAGACTCTGCTCGTCGAGGGCAGCGACGGAGACGTCGTTGCTTGCATCTTGCGCGGCGACCATGAGCTCAATGCGGTCAAGGCACAGAAGCTCCCCGATATCGCGAGCCCGTTGCGCATGGCAAGCGCCGATCGCGTATTGCAAGCGGCGGGCGCAGAGCCGGGTTCGGTTGGGCCCGTGGGCCTCAAGTGCAAAGTCTATGCGGACCATAGCGCCGTGCAGCTAAGTGATTTCGTCTGCGGTGCCAATCGGGCTGATGCGCATCTCACCGGCGTGAACTGGGGACGAGACCTGCCCGAGCCGCAACCGGTCGATCTTCGCAACGTCGTCGCTGGAGATCCGAGCCCGAGTGGGCGCGGACGGCTCAGCATCGCGCGAGGTATCGAGGTGGGCCACATCTTTCAGCTCGGACGCAAGTACAGCGAGCCCATGAATGCGCGGGTTCTCGATGAGCAAGGCCGAGAAGTCACCCTGTTGATGGGCTGCTACGGCATCGGTGTCACGCGCATCGTGGCCGCAGCCATCGAGCAGAATCACGATGAGCGCGGCATCATCTGGCCCGAGCCCCTCGCGCCCTTCAATGTGGTCGTCGTGCCCATCAATCTGCAGAAGTCCGAACGCGTGCGCGAGACCAGCGCGCGCTTGTATCGCGAATTCACGACCGCCGGCATCGAAGTGCTGCTGGACGACCGCGACGCGCGCCCGGGAGTCAAGTTCGCGGATGCCGAGTTGCTCGGCATTCCGCATCGAGTAGTGGTCTCTGATCGCGGCCTTGAGTCTGGGCGGCTCGAATATCGAGGCAGGCGCGACAGCGAATCGAGCGACTTTGCGCTCGACGATGCCGTCGGGTTTCTGCGCAGCCGGATGCAAAGTGCCTGAGCTGCGCCTCGCGGCGATCCTTCTCGGTGTGGCGCTGATCGCACCCTTCGCACTCGCCGACCGACAACAGGACCCAGAGCTCAAGGCGGTGTTGCAGAAGGCGATCACCGCGGGTCAGTGCTTCACCGAGAGGTACGACGCGGAGGTCTGGTACAAGCTGATGGAGCCGCGGCTGCGCAAGTACGTGGCGGATCTTGGCGAGCGCATCGAGATTCTCACCAATGTCTATTGCGAGGCGCGTCACTCGCAATTGCCGGCCGAATTGGTGCTGGCGGTGATGGACGTGGAGAGCAGCTTCAATCGCTGGGCGGTTTCCTCGGCGGGCGCGCAGGGACTGATGCAGGTGATGCCGTTCTGGCCCGAGCAGCTCGGGATGCAACGCCACCAGCTGGTGCAGATTCAGCCCAACATCCGCATGGGCTGCGCTATTCTGAAGTTCTACTACGATCGCGAGCGGCGCGATGTGCGCAAGGCGCTCGCCCGCTACAACGGCAGCGTCGGCCGGCGGGACTATCCGGACCTGGTCATCAGCCGCTGGACATCACGCTGGAGAGCTTGAGGATCTCACCGCGTCACGAAATGCCCGCTTTTCGGCACAACCTCCCCGGATGCCACGCTAGCGACTTCCACCGTATCGACCCGCGACGCACTCGAACCCACCCAGAGCCAGCGCAGAAACGCTTCGACGGACGCCTCCTCGCCGCAGGCAAGCACTTCGACTCGTCCATCGGGGAGATTGCGCGCATAGCCCTCGAGCCCCAGCGCGACCGCTTCGCGTGCCGCGGTGGCGCGATAGAACACGCCCTGCACGCGCCCGCCGACGAGGGCCCGTTTGCAAATCCGCCGGGTCACGAGGGCAACTCCGCACAGGTTTCATGAGCGCGACCGTACCTCCGCAAGCTTCTGGCTAGACGCGAGGCGCAGTCGATATGTCGATATCGACAAGACTCGCAACGACGCCAGAAGCTTGCGGAGGACGGTCCCGTCTGGGTTGCGCCGCGAACGGGCAGCTGCGGCGTTGCACCGCTTGCCAATGGAATCGACCATTGGTTGCACGGTACGCCTAGCACTGCACCGTTGGCGACGCAACGCGCTCCATGAAACCTGTGCGGAGTTGCCCTGGATCAGGATTCGGAAGCTGTGGACGCGAGCTTTTGCGCCTCGATGGCATGCGTACGGGCTTCCTCGGCCTGCCTGCGTGCCGCCCCATAGTCGCCGCGTTGCAGTGCTGCTTCGGCCTTGGACAGCAGGTCGGTCGCTACATCCAGCTCGATACCGGCGCGCTCGGCCGCACCGGCGGCGCGTGCCGCGGAAATCGCCTGCCGGGCATCGCTCATCTCTTGGACGGGGGCGCCTGCACACGCTGACAACGCCACCAGGATGGTTGCCACGCTTGCGATCCGCCGACCTGCTCTCGGGAGGTTGCGCATCTTCTCGTTATATGAATGCGATAATCGAGGTCGCCCGCACGCTAACAAGCAGGTGCAGGGGCGTCAAGGTTGCAAGTGCCCGGGCGGCGGGCCGAATGACGGCGGAGCGCGCGCGAGCTGGCGCGCAAAACGAGCGTGACAGACCGTCTGTTGCAGATGCGCGCAGACTTCGGGAGCTTCAACGTGGTGGAAATTCTCGTCTTGTATTATTCGCGCAAAGGCACGACCGCCGAGCTGGCTCGGCAAGTGTGTCGGGGCGTCGAAATGGGCGGTGCCCAAGCGCGCTTGCGCACCGTTCCGGCAGTCTCGGCGGCGAGCGAACAGAGTACCCCGCAGATTCCTGAACAGGGACCACCCTACGCCACGCACGCCGATTTGACGGAATGTGCAGGCCTGATTGCCGGCAGCCCCACCCGTTTCGGCAACATGGCGGCGCCCTTGAAGTATTTCTTCGATGGGACCAGCTCCCTGTGGTTGAGCGGCGGTCTCGCCGGCAAGCCCGCCGGCGTATTCACTTCGACACAGACGATGCACGGTGGCCAGGAGACGACACTTCTGTCGATGATGCTGCCGCTCCTGCATCACGGGATGTATCTGGTCGGAATTCCTTACACCGAGCCCGCTCTCTCGAGCACCCGCTCTGGCGGCAGCCCCTATGGGGCCAGCCATGTGGCGGGCATATCCGGCACGACACTCTCAGAAGACGAGCAGCACCTGGCTCGAGTCCTCGGCCGCCGTGTAGCCGAGCTGGCGGTACGCCTGGCGGCAGGTGGGGATTCAAGTTCCGCATGAGGGCGGAGATCTCAGTCGTCGCGCCGTTGCTCGATCACCTGCTTGATGAAAGGCACGGTGAGTCGCCGTTGCGCCGCCAGCGCGGCGCTGTCGAGCGTATCGAGCAACGCACAGAGCGATCGCAGGTCACGCGGGTAACGCCGCAACAGGAACCCTGCCGCTTCCTCGGGTATCTCGAGCCCACGAATTGCCGCTCGCATCCGCAAGGCCGCAATGTGCTCGGCCTCGCTCAGGGGCTTCAGATGCAGGATGAGAGCTGCCGATAGCCTGGAGCGCAGATCCGCTAGTTCCCAGCTGAGCGCCGCCGGAGGACTCGTCGCCGCGAGCACGAGATGGCGCTGATGCTCGTTCAAACCGAGATACAGATTGAAAATCGCCCGTTCCCACCCGGCATCGCCCACGGCGATCTGCAGATCATCGATGCACACGACGTCCAGTTGTTCGCAGCCGTGGAGTGCCGCGGGACCCCCGAGAGATGCAACACCCAACGGAAGGTATGCGGCGCGTCCACCCGCTCCTCCGGTCTCGGCGCACACCGCTTGCAACAGGTGACTTTTGCCACTCGCCTCCGCGCCCCAGATCCATAGCACGGTGTGCTGAGCCTGCTTACGACCGTACAGCCCCCGCAACTCCTCAACTACCAGCGGGTTCGGCCCGGCGAAGAAACTGTCGAACACCGACTGATCGCGCCAGCGCACGCCGAGAGGAAGCTGCTCCATCGCGAGATCAGGCGCTTCGCGCCCGCGAAACCGCAGCCGCGCGGCGGCTGTAGGTGATCACATAGTCAATGCCGCTGATCATCGTCGTCACGAACACGGCCGCGCCCAGAGTGATCACGACCGATCGCGTCGGCCAGCGGACCCCAAGGTGCGCAATCAGGGCGAGTACATAAAGAAGCTGCACGCCGGTATTGATCTTGCTGATCGCCGTCGGTCGTCCGTTGAGCGGGCCAAAGAGCCATTTGAAACTGAGCGCGCCGACGCCGATCACCACGTCGCGCGCGACCACCACCACCGACAACCAGACGGGGGACGCGCCGATCATGGCGAGCACGATGAAAACGGTCACGAGCAGCAGCTTGTCTGCAAGCGGATCGAGCACCTTGCCGAGTTCGCTCGTCCAGCCGAAGCGCTTGGCGAGAAACCCGTCCAGGCCGTCCGAAGCGGCCGCAATTGCGAACAGCCACAGCGTCTGCGTGTATTCACCCAGTGCCAGAAGCCAGGCCACTGGAATGACCAGGACCATGCGCGCAACACAGATCAGGTTTGGTAGCTGGCGCAAGCTCACGGCCGGTAGCGATAGCTCAGTGCCCCGGTCAGCGTCGGATCGGCGGCCGAGGCCTGGGGCTGCAGGCGATTTCCGAGCTCAATCGCCCTGGCTAGCCGCGGCGCGTCCCCGCGCACTCGCGCGCGATAGACGACCGTATCACCCGCGAGCTGTTCTACTGCAAGGCCACTGATCAGAGTCAATGACTCGAGGTAATCGGTCACGCGCGCATAGGCTGCGAGGTCGGCGACGCCATTGACTGTGATACTGACGTCGGTCGCTACAGCTTCGTCACCGGCAGAGAATACACGGGCGAACTGGTCCGCTGCGCCGTGCACGCCCTCTGCCGCCGTTCCGAGCCAATCGTTACTTTCGGTGCCGTATAACACCGTCCAATGCACCTGTGCACTCGCGGGACTCGAGCTGCGCGCCCGGCCCACGAGCACTGCGTCGGCACCGTACTCGCCCGCCGTCGATCGCAACGACTCCGCAGGTCCGCTCCAGACATCTTCGAAAGCAACTCGGCCTCCCGCAGGTGGCCAGCGCAGCGGCAGGCCGCGCGCCTGCGCCGTAAGCTCGATTGCCTGCTTCAGCTCTGAATTCGACTGTGCATCGATGATGCGGCGCTGCTGTCCGTCATCCACGGCCAGCCACACGAGCGTCGCCGGGCGTTGATGGCCCCAGAGCGGCTGACCGGCAGCGATAATGGCGCGCTCGACCTTGGCGCCATCGAATCCCGCGAAAAACTGGTCCGTGCCGACAACGCGATACTGTTGCACGTAGCGACGCGCGTCCTCGATCAGCGGGGCAAGCGCTGCCTGGCTGCCCGCGTCGCGCTGCCCGGTAGCGCGCACCAGCACCTGGCGCATGGCGTCCTGAAAGGCCAGGGCCTGGCCGTGATCCGATCGATCCGCCAAGGGCACCGTCGCCTCATACATGCCGCTCACCGTCGCAGCGACACAGCAAGTTGCGGCGATTATCCACGCCACCGCAGCGATTCCCGTGCGCAACCACAAGTTCGCGAAGTTCATTTGTGTAAAATACCACAGCGTCTCCACCGGCAGCCCTCGCTCCGGCGGCTCCGTCCAGCACCACGCAGACTTTTTTTCAATGAGCATTCGTGCCCCGATCACCTACCGCGATTCCGGCGTCGACATCGACGCCGGCGATGAGCTCGTGGAGCGCATCAAGCCGCTCATTCGGCGCTCGATGCGGCCGGAAGTGCTCGGCGGACTTGGCGGATTCGGCGCGCTGGTCGAGGTTCCGGTGGATCGCTATCGCAGGCCGGTACTGGTTTCCGGAACCGACGGCGTCGGCACAAAGCTGCGCCTTGCGATCGACACCGGACGCCACAGCACCATCGGAATCGACCTCGTCGCGATGTGCGCCAACGACGTCGTCGTGCAAGGTGCCGAGCCCCTTTACTTCCTTGATTACTACGCCACTGGTCACCTCGACGTTGCGGTCGCAGAGAGCGTCATCCGCGGGATCGTCGAAGGCTGTGTTCAAGCCGGCGCGGCTCTCGTGGGCGGTGAGACCGCCGAGATGCCGGGAATATATGCAGCCGACGATTACGACCTGGCGGGATTCTGCGTCGGCATCGTGGAGAAGGACCGCATCATCGATGGAACTGAGACGCAGGCGGGCGATGTCGTGATCGGCCTGCGCTCCTCAGGACCTCATTCCAATGGGTACTCTCTGATCCGCAAGCTGATCCAGGTTGCCAATGCGGGCCCGGACACGCTGCTCGAAGGCAAGCGTCTGTACGACCTGCTGCTCGCGCCGACCCGGATTTACGTCAAAGCAGTGCTGGCGCTGCTCGCGAAGTTACGCGTTCACGGTATCGCGCATATCACCGGTGGCGGGCTGCTAGAGAACATCCCTCGAGTAGTTCCGGATGGCCTCGAGGTGATACTAAACCGCAGCAGCTGGCCGACCGACCCGGTGTTCTCATGGCTGCAGCGCACTGGTAACGTGCCCGACACGGAGCTGTATAGAACCTTCAATTGCGGCATCGGAATGACATTGAACGTCGCGCCCCGTGATGTCGACGCAGCGCTCGCGTCGCTGGAACGTTCTGGCGAGGCTGCCAGCGTGATTGGCCACATCGAGCGCGGGTCGCGCGGCGTGGTCTTCGAGGCATGACATCTGCCTCGAGCGCGCCCTTTCCGATAGCAATCCTGATCTCCGGTCGCGGCTCGAACATGGTTGCCATTGCGCGCGAGGCGCTCGCCGGTCGCTTGCCGGTGACGGTTGCAGCGGTGCTTAGCGATCAACCGGATGCCGCCGGACTCGAGCGCGCGCAGGAACTCGGGCTCCCGCGTGAAGTGGTGGCATCAACACCCGGCCTGCCTCGCGCGGAGTACGACCGGCGGCTGGCTGTGACGTTGGGCCGATATCAGCCCAGACTGGTCGCGCTGGCGGGATTCATGCGTATCCTGGGGCCGGAGCTGGTGCGCGAATTCGCCGGGCGCCTCCTCAATATTCATCCCTCATTGCTGCCCGCGTATCGCGGGCTGCACACACATCGACGGGTGCTGGCCGACGGGCAACGCGAGCATGGTTGCAGCGTGCATTTCGTCACCACCGAGCTGGACGGCGGACCGGTAGTCCTGCAGGCGCGGGTTACGGTGTTAGCGGGAGATTCCGAGCAAACTCTGTCAGCTCGCGTTCAGGCGCAGGAACACAGGATCTATCCGATGGTCATTGAATGGTATGCCTCCGGACGTTTGCAGTGGCACGACAATCAGCCATGGTTCGACCGAAAGCCTCTCCTCGCTCCGATGATGCTCGACGAGCTCGAGCGGCCCACACAGTGAAGCGGCTGCTCATGAGTGTCGGGCTGGCGTTGCTGGCTGCAAGCGCTGCAGATGCGGATCTGGGCGAGTTGCAGCCATTTCGCGCCACGTATTCGATCGTGTGGCGCAGCTTCGATGCCGGTACCAGCGAACTCAAGTTGCAGCACGACTCCGACCAGCAATATATCTACAGCTCGCGCTCCAACGCTTCAGGGCTCTTCCACGCCTTCTTCAGCAACGAGATCAGCCAAACCTCCTGGTTCACTGTGACCAAGGACGGTGTCAGACCTGACCGCTATCGGGGCGACGACGGTTCAAGCAAGACGGCGCGCGATATCTCGCTCGACTTCAATTGGGAGACCGGCCGCGCAACCGGGGTGGCGGAGGATAAGGCGGTCGACGTCGCTCTCGAGCCGGGCACCCAGGACGACATGTCGATCCAGATTGCCCTGATGTACGCGTTGCTCAAGGACCAACCACCGTCGAGCCTTCATCTCATCGACAAGGACCGTATCAAAGAATATCTCTACACCTCCGAAGGCACGGCGCATCTCAAGACTGCCCTCGGGGAACTCGATACAGTCGTGTATCGCAGCCAGCGCGCCGGATCGACGCGTGTCACGCGCATGTGGTATGCGCCATCACTCGGCTACGTGCCAGTGCGCGGCGAGCAGCTGCGCGAGGGCAAGCGCGAATGGCAGATGCAGATCCGCTCCCTCGACCGCGATTAGAGGATCAGACGAGCTCGGACAGCTACGCCTTGGGGAGCGTGACGCCCTTCTGGCCCTGGTACTTGCCACCGCGATCGCGGTATGACGTCTCGCACACCTCGTCTGATTCCAGAAACAGCACCTGCGCAACGCCCTCGTTGGCGTAGATCTTCGCTGGCAGTGGCGTGGTGTTGGAGAACTCAAGCGTAACGTGTCCCTCCCACTCCGGCTCGAGCGGCGTTACGTTCACGATGATCCCGCAACGCGCGTAGGTCGATTTGCCAAGACAGATCGTGAGCACGTTGCGCGGGATACGGAAGTACTCGACCGTCCTCGCCAGGGCGAAGGAGTTGGGTGGAATGATGCAGACGTCGGCACGCAGATCGACGAAGCTGTTGGCATCGAAGTGCTTGGGATCGACGACCGCGGAATTGATATTCGTGAATATCTTGAATTCGTTCGCGCATCGCACGTCGTACCCATAGCTCGAAGTGCCATATGAAATGATCTTGCCGCCATCGCGCTCACGCACCTGGCCCGGCTCGAAAGGCTCGATCATCCGATGCTCGCCTGCCATGCGGCGAATCCACTTGTCGGCCTTGATGCTCATGTCTCAGCTGTCCTCGACGGTAATTCTGGGAAACGCCTTGCCCGGATCGGCGGCGCTGGCAGCGAGCCGTGCCGCGGTGCGCCGTGCCATGTTGCGGTAAGCGAGTGCAACGGACCCTGTGGGGTCCGCCACGACAATCGGCTGGCCGGCATCCGAGCACTCACGGATCCGAAGGTCGAGGGGCAGTTCGCCGAGCACTGGCACGTGATACTCACTCGCCAGGCTCGCTCCTCCACCGGCGCCAAAGACATGCTCTTCGTGGCCGCATTGGGAACAGATATGAGTGCTCATGTTCTCCACGACGCCAAGCACCGGGACCGCGACCTTCTCGAACATCCTGAGGCCCTTGCGCGCATCGATGAGCGCGATGTCCTGAGGTGTGGTAACGATGACTGCGCCACTCACCGGTACTCGCTGCGAGAGGGTCAACTGGGTATCCCCTGTTCCGGGTGGCATGTCGACCACAAGATAGTCGAGGGCACTCCATTGCGTATCCCCGAGAAGCTGCGTGAGAGCCTGCGTCACCATCGGACCGCGCCACACCATGGGCTGCTCTTCATCGATCAGGAAGCCGATCGACATTACTTCCACACCGTGAGCGGTGAGCGGCTGCAGGGACTTGCCATCGCGCGTCACCGGCCGCTGTCCGGTGAGGCCGAAAAGCCGCGGCTGGCTCGGCCCGTAAATGTCTGCATCGAGCACGCCGACCCGAGCGCCCTGCAGCGCCCATGCCACTGCCAGGTTGGCCGCTACCGTCGACTTGCCGACGCCGCCTTTGCCCGAGGCGACTGCAACGATGTTCTTGATCGCCTTGAGAGGCTGAAGATTCCGTTGTACGGCATGAACAGCAATTTCGCTGCTCAGGACAAGGTCCAGATGCTCGAGCCAACCGAGCGAGGATGCCTGCTGCACCAGAGCGGCGCGCAGCTCATCCCTGTAGTCAGCAGCTGGAAAACCGAGTCGGATTTCTACCCTGGCGCGATTGCCATCCACTCGCACCGCATGTACCGCCCGAGCCTCGCCCAGCGTCTGCCCGAGCCAGGGATCAACGTAGGCTTCGAAGCGCTGTTTGAGTGCCGAATCTCGGTCATCCGTCATCGCGTACGTGGCTGCAGGCCCGTCGGGCCGGAAAGGGACGCGAATTGTAGCGGGAGTCGCGAATGGCGTGTGAAAGCCTTGTGGCATAATGAGCCGCCCGCAGCAAGCCCCGGTATTGCATGAGTTTCCTCAGTACGATGAAGGCCGAGCGCCTGATCGCCGATATCAAGGCGAGCGGCGATATCACGAGCGTCAACGCTCGCAAGGCGCTCAGCAAGCTCGCCGGCATGGGAAGTGCGGCGGTCGAGCCGATCATCGAAGCATTGTCGACATCGGATAAGCAGGAGACGCTCGCTTACGTCGAGGTCCTGACCGCTCTCGTCGACGCGAAGACCATCCCGCTCCTTGCCAAAGGCCTCAGTGAGGCCAATCCGCGCGCCGTTGCCGGTATTGCCTGGGCTCTGTCGGGCAGCAAGAACTACCCGCCGTCGGTCCTTCTGGAACTGCTTGGCCAGGAAGGAATGTCGAAGCCTGCGATCCTCGATGTCATCGCGGCGCAGAAAGCACGTTTCAGCGTGCGTGAACTTCTGGCCGCCGCTTACGTGCAGGAACCGAACGAAAAAGCAGCGCTGTTTCGCGTCGTGGCCGAGGTCGCGGACGAGAGTGCGGTTCCGGACCTGCTCGCGCGCGTGGACGGCAAGGATCCGGTCGCGAGAATGCACATCATCAATATCCTCGCGCGCTTCAATCAGCCAGCGGTTTCACGCGCGATTCAGAATCAGCTCAAGGATCCGAACAAGCTGATTCGCCAGGCGGCCTTGCTCGCCTTGGCGCGCCTCGATGGTCCGATCGACATCCAGCTGATGTGCCAGCTGCTGCGCGATCCGGAAATTGAAGTGCAGAACAAGGCGGTGGATGTCGTCATCAAGGCGAATCACCCGGATACCAGCCGCTACCTCGTCGATGTGCTCAAGGATGAGAACGAATATGCCCGCCGCGCCGCAGTCGAGGTTCTCAACGAGATTGGCACACCCACATCGGTCAAGCACCTGCTCGAGGCGATCAAGGACGATGACTGGTGGGTACGGAGCCGCGCGGCTGACGCATTAGGCAAGATCGGCGGCCCCAAGGTGGTGGATGCGGTGCTCGCGCTGATCCGTGACGAGGACGAAGACATCCGCCGCTCCGCCATCGAAATCCTGAACCAGACCAAGGACGAGCGGGCGGTCAGCCACCTGATCGAGGCGACGAAAGATCCCGACTGGTGGGTGAGCGAGCGCGCCATCGATGCGTTGGCGGAGATTGGCAGCAAGCGCGCGGTGCCGCGACTCACCGAGATGCTCCAGGGTGGCCAGGCGCGCAGCGTACCTGTCGTGTTACGGGCGCTGGCGAAACTCGGCGATCACAAGGTGATCGAGCCCGTACTGCAGGCGTTGTCGCGGCCGGAAAAGGAAATCCGCGTCGAGGCAATGAACGTCCTTGCAAAGGTCGCCGACGAGCGGCGTGTCGAGAACATCCGCGTACAACTGCAATCGCAGCAGGCGAACAACTCCGATCCCACGGTGCAGCAGGCGGCAGCACGCGCCCTGCAGGAAATCGACAATCGCTATTCCACCAGCGTCGTCGCCGCCGGGCGCAAGGCCGAGCAGTTTGCAGCTGAACCCGCCAAGACCCTGCTCATGGACAACAAGGAGCTGGAGCAGGTCGTAAAGAGTGCCGAGCAGACCGCTCAGGCGCAGAAGCTCGACATCGCGACCCTCAAGCCCGGGGACATCATCGAGGGACGCTACAAGTTCATCGAAAAGATCGGCAAAGGTGCCTTCGGCACGGTGCTGCTGATGGAAGACACGGTGGTCGACGAGCGCCTGATCCTCAAGTTCCTGAACGCCAATGTGTCGCAGGACGAAGAGATGATGAAGCGCTTCGTCCACGAGTTGCGCTATTCGCGCAAGATCACCCACCGCAACGTCATCCGCATCTACGACTTCCTGTACGTGCGCGGTAACTACGCCATTTCGATGGAGTACTTCCCGTCACACACGCTCGGTGGCGAGATCGTCAACGAGAAACCGGTCTCCCTGAAGCGCGCGATACGCTTCGCGATGGATATTTGCACCGGCATGGCTGTCGCGCACCAGGTCGGCATCGTGCATCGTGACCTCAAGCCCGCCAATGTCCTCATCAACGAGGAAGCACTGCTCAAGATCGTGGACTTCGGCGTCGCCGCGGCCCATCGCGAAGGCGACACGCAACTGACGCGCACCGGCTACGTGATCGGTTCGCCCAAGTACATGGCGCCGGAACAGATCCTCGGCAAGAAGGTGGACGAGAAAGCCGACATCTACAGTCTCGGCGTCATCATGTACGAGATGTTCACTGGCGTGCCGCCGTATCACCGTGGTGATCACATGTCGGTGATGTACCAGCATGTGCAGGGCCGCGCCAAGTCACCCGCGGAGATCAATCCGACGCTGCCGCCCGGGCTCAGCGACATCATCATCAGGGCGATGTCGGTCGACAAGACCAAGCGCCAGGCGAGCATGGACGACCTGAGGCTCTCGCTCGAGAAGTATCTGTGACGCAGTGCGCATTCGCGCACCGCTAAACCCTTGTTCTCGATTGATTATGTCCACCGCCAACGACTAGAGTGGCGGCCAGTCTCATCTGTATCGCGGCTGGTACTGAATGCCTCGCATCGACGCCTTCCTGAAGCTTGGTCTGGCGCAGAATTGCTCGGACGTGCATCTGGCCGTGGGCGTGCCACCGATGCTGCGCATGAACGGCGACCTGATGCCAATCAAGTTTCGCAACCTCGGCGACAACGAGCTCGAGGGCTACGTCACCGAGATCCTCACCCAGCACCAGAACGAGAGCTTCCGGCAGGGCAACGATCTTGACTTCTCGTATGTATCCGAAGACGGCGGTCGCTTTCGCGTCAACGTGTTTCGCAAGGAGACCGGTGTCGGTGCGACGTTCCGTTCGATTCCGAGCGAGATACCGAGTATCGAGCGGCTGGCGCTGCCACCCATCGTCAAGAAGCTGTGCGACTACCATCAGGGCATGGTCCTGGTGACCGGTTCGACCGGCACAGGCAAATCGACCACGCTTGCTTCCATGATCGACCTGCTGAACCAGACCAAGCGACTGAACATCATCAGCCTGGAAGACCCGATCGAGTTCGTTCATCGCAGCAAGAACAGCCAGGTGATCCAGCGCGAACTCAATACTCATCTGCCGAGCTTCGCCGAAGGCGTGCGCGCGGCCATGCGCGAGGATCCCGACGTGATCCTGGTCGGCGAGCTTCGCGACGCGGAGACCATTTCGATGGCGATGACCGCAGCGGAAACCGGCCACCTGGTACTCGGGACGCTGCACACCACCAGCGCGACAAAGACCATCGATCGCGTGATCGACGCGTTGCCAGTCGATGAGCGCGAGCAGACCAAGAGCTTTCTCGCGCAAAGCTTGATCGCGGTGATCACCCAGGTGTTGGTGAAGTCGGCCGACGGACGCGGACGGCGTGCGGTCTGCGAGGTGATGGTGATGACCAAGGCCATCGCCAAGCTCATCATGTCCGACCAGACCCACCAGGTACCGAGTCAACTACAGACCGGCAAAGACTATGGCATGCAGCTCATGGACATGGCGCTGCTGGCCGCGATCAAGGCGAAGGAGATCGACCCGGACGACGCCTTTGCCTATGCGAGCGACAAGCGCCAGTTCCAGAACTTCGTGACTGATACGAGCATTCTGCCGAAGTTCGATCTCGCGGCGAGCTGAAGCTTCGGACCTGACACTTAGCCTGTGGCGCGCATCGACGAATACCTGGCTGAAGTCCTGAATCGAAAGGGTTCGGACCTGCACTTTCTCGCAGGCGATCCGCCGCGTATCCGCCTGTATGGCGATCTTTTGCAGTTACGGCAGGACAAGCTCACACCCGATTTCGTCCGCGAAGCGCTGCTCGAGATCATGCCGCGGCAAGCAACCGAGCGCTTCGAGGCCAAGGACGGCACGGACTTCGCTTATCACCTGCAGGGCGTGGCGCGCTTTCGGGTCAACGTCATGCGTCACCTGAGCGGCATGGGAGCGGTGTTTCGTGCCATTCCCTCGCAGGCGCTGACGCTCGACCAACTCAACATGCCGGAGTCGGTGCGCAACCTCTGCCGGATCATCAGCGGGCTGATCCTGGTCACCGGCAAGACCGGATCGGGAAAATCGACGACTCTCGCGGCGATGATCGACGACATCAATTCGCGCATCAAAGGCCACATCCTCACCATCGAGGATCCAATCGAGTTCGTACACGACCGGAAGAATTGCCTGATCAGCCAACGCGAAATCGGGGTGCACGCACCAAGCTTCGCGAGTGCCCTGCATTCGGCCCTGCGAGAAGATCCCGACGTGGTGCTGGTGGGCGAATTGCGTGACCTGGAGACCATGAGCATTGCGGTCACAGCTGCGGAAATGGGTATTCTCGTGATGGGAACGCTGCATACCAACGGCGCCGCGGCCACAGTCGATCGGATGGTCAACGCATTCCCCGCCGACAAGCAGTCCCACGTCCGAACGATGCTTTCGACTTCACTGCGCGGGGTGGTGTCGCAGCAGCTTCTGCAACGCGCCGACAAGCAGGGTCGCGTCGCTGCCCTGGAGATACTGGTGAATACGCCTGCGGTATCGAACCTGATCCGACAGGGGAAGCTCGACCAGCTCGAAAACACGATGCAGAGCGGCGCCGCGCACGGCATGCGCACCATGGACACGGCCATCCAGGCTCTGCTCGACGAACGTGTAGTCTCGGGTCGCGAGGCCTACAAGAAGGGCATCAACAAGTCCAAGTTCGAGCCGGTCAAGGAAAGCGGCTGACAAACAGTTCTCCGCCCTCCGCGCCGGAGCGCAGGAACTCGACGGCCTTACTCATCTCACGTCCATGCCTCGGGCCTGACGTTACATCCTGCGTGGCATAATCCCCGCTTGTCTGCTCACTGTCGCCATTCCATGTCCGATCGTCATCGCAAGCTGTTCGTGACCTCCGCGCTTCCGTACGCCAACGGCTCCTTTCATATCGGCCATATCATGGAGTACATCCAGGTCGATATCTGGGTGCGGTTCCAGCGGATGCTGGGGAATGAGGTGCACTTCGTTTGCGCGGACGATGCACACGGCGCGCCGATCATGCTCAAGGCGCAAGCAGAGGGAATCTCGCCGCAACAGCTCGATCGCTCGCATCGCGTCGGAACGCCCGAAGTACCTGCAGGGATTTCACCTCAGCTTCGACAACTGGCATTCAACCGACTCGACCGAGAATACGGAGCTTTCGCAGGACATCTATCGCCGGCTCAAGGCCGCCGGTCTGATCTACAGCAAGGCGGTCGAGCAGTTCTTTGACCCGGTGAAAGGCATGTTCCTCCCGGACCGCTACATAAAGGGCGAATGCCCGAACTGCCATTCCAAGGATCAATACGGTGACGCATGTGAGGTATGCAGCACCGTGTATGCGCCGACGGACCTGATCGAGCCCTACTCCACTCTTTCGGGGGCCAAGCCGATCCTCCGAACCTCCGAACATCTCTTCTTCCGGCTTTCCGATCCAAAATGCGTCCAGTTTCTGAATCAATGGATCGGCGCGCCGGATCGATTGCAAGTCCAAGTGGCGAACAAGGCGCGGGAATGGCTCGACGGGCGCGGCGATAGGGCGCTTGGCGATTGGGATATCTCGCGCGACGAGCCGTACTTCGGCATTCCGATTCCGGATAGCCCCGGTAAGTACTTCTATGTCTGGCTGGATGCGCCTATCGGATATCTGGCTTCGCTCAAGCAATACTTCGATTCTGGCAAGGCTGCGGCACGTGGAGAGCTTCGTTCGTTCAACGAATTCCTTTCCGCGAATGACACCGAGCAGATCCATTTCATCGGCAAGGACATCATTTATTTTCATACCTTGTTCTGGCCCGCGATGCTGAAGTTCGCCGGTTCGCCCTACAGGGTTCCCGATCACGTCTACGTGCACGGCTTTATCACCGTGTCGGGCGAAAAGATGTCCAAGTCGCGCGGCACCGGTCTCAGCCCGCTCCGATACCTGGAGCTCGGGATGAACCCGGAGTGGCTGCGTTACTACATTGCGGCCAAGCTCAACGCCAATGTCGAGGACCTCGATTTCAACGCCGATGACTTCGTCGCACGCGTCAATGCCGACCTGATCGGCAAGTACATCAACATCGCGAGCCGCGCGGCCGGCTTCATTACCAAGCGCTTTGGCGGCAAGCTTCTGCCCAGCGACGAAAACCGCGCAGTGGCCACCGCGAAGTGGTCCAGGCAGGCGCTCGATGCTGGCGAGCGCATACTGGAAGACTACGAAGCGCGTGAATTCGGCAAAGTAGTACGCCGGGTGATGGAACTTGCCGACCGCATGAACGAGGCTATCGATCAGGAAAAGCCCTGGGTGTTGGCCAAGGATCCTCAGCAGGAGCGTCGGCTGTGGGAAGTGTGCTCGGATTGCATCGATGCATTCCGCAGACTCACGGTGCTGCTGGCTCCGATTCTTCCAGACACCGCCGAGCGAGCTGCAAGGATGCTGGGATTACCTCTGCCGCTGCGCTGGGCGCAGCTGCACGAGCCGCAGCCTCTCAAGATGCAACCCTATGAGCACCTCATGCAACGTGTGGATCCAAAACAGATGGACGCCTTGTTCGCTCCCCCTGCCGAGGAGACAGCGTCACCTTCCAGCTCCGGCCCAGCCTCGACGCCGGCCAGCGGCGAGGGAGTGATTTCCATCGATGAATTCAACAGGATCGACCTGCGCGTAGCGCGCATCGTCGCCGCTGAGCCCATCGAGGGTGCGGACAAGCTTCTCAAGCTCACGCTCGATGTCGGCAACGGAATGCGCACAGTCTACGCGGGAATCAAATCCGCATATCCGGCCGAGAGCCTCGCGGGTCGACAGGTCGTGGTGGTTGCCAACCTCGCGCCGCGCAAGATGCGCTTCGGCACTTCGGAAGGCATGGTGCTGGCGGCAGGTGACGGCTCCGGCATCTTTCTGCTGTCTCCTGACCAGGGCGCGCAACCAGGCATGAAGGTCAAGTGAGCTGTGAACGATCTCGTCGAGCAGATCGACGCCGTGCTTCCACAAACGCAGTGCACGCGCTGCGGGTATGCGGCATGCCGGCCTTACGCCGAAGCGATTGCCGCTGGTAGTGCCGACATCAATCAGTGCCCGCCCGGTGGCGAGGTCACCATTCGCGCATTGGCGCGTCTGCTGGGGCGGATCGAGAAGCCGCTCAATCCCGTAAACGGAGTAGTTCGGGCCCCCACCGTTGCTTTCATCGATGAGGCGCGTTGCATCGGCTGCGCCAAGTGTCTACCCGCCTGCCCGGTCGATGCCATAGTGGGCGCCCAGCGTTTCATGCATACCGTCGTCGCGGAGCTGTGCACCGGTTGCGACCTGTGCCTGCCGCCTTGCCCTGTGGATTGCATCGAACTGCGACCGGCACTCGATGTACGGGGCGAACCGATTCCAGCGCCTCTGACGCTTGAGGAGTTGCAGCTGCAGGGCCGCGCTTTTCGTGAGCGCTACGAGGCCGGCCGCGAGCGGCGGCGGCGGAGCATCGAGGAACGTCAACACATGATCGCTGCCAGAAAGCGTGAGGCGGGCACCTGGCGCAAGCCTGGCGCAGCGTCATGACACCTCGGCGCCGTGCCGCGATCCTTGCGCGGCTCAAGGCCGCCAATCCCGAACCGCGGACTGAGCTCGAATACTCAAGCCCGTTTCAGCTCCTGGTCGCAGTCATGCTGTCCGCGCAGGCGACGGACAAAAGCGTAAATCGCGCTACTGCTGAGCTGTTCCGCCTCGCTCCGGACCCGCAAGCAGTGTTGGCGCTCGGCGTGGCAGGCCTTTCCAGGCATATCAAGTCGATCGGCCTTTTCAACACCAAGGCGCGCAACATCATTGAAACCTGCAGACTCCTGATCGAGCGCTTCGCCGGCGTGGTACCTGCAGACCGCGACGCCCTGCAGTCGCTGCCTGGCGTTGGTCGCAAGACGGCGAACGTGGTCCTGAACGTGGCTTTCGGCCAGTCCACGATCGCAGTCGACACGCACATCTTCCGTGTCGCCAACCGTACCGGGCTGGCGCCGGGCAAGACACCGCTTGAGGTGGAGATGCGTCTGCTCGAAGTCGTGCCGGACGAATATCGTCGCCACGCGCATCACTGGCTCATTCTGCATGGGCGTTACGTATGTACTGCCCGCAAACCACGCTGCCCTGAATGCGGGATTGCGGACCTGTGCGAATACGATCACAAGACCGGGGCCGCAGCTGCAGCATGTTCACCGTCAAGGCGCCGTTGAACCAAGCCCATGCCAATCTTTCACCAGCAAAGCCGCACGGATCTGCGCCGCATCTATGTCGACGCGTGGCGAAAATATCGCAACAGCGAGCCTCTGGAGCCGCTGCAGGCGCAGGTCGCGAGATTGATCGCCGAACACCCTGAGTATCACGAGTTGCTCGAAGCAGAAGTGCCCGCGGTTGAGGCTGAGTTTCTGACCGACGCCGGTGCGGAGAATCCATTCCTGCATCTGGGGCTACATCTCGCCATCCGGGAGCAGGTCAGCACCGATCGTCCCGCCGGGATCCGTGCGCTTCACGCATCGCTGGCATCACTGCTCGGTTCAGCACACGAAGCCGAACACCGAATGCTGGAGGTTCTCGGTGAGATCCTGTGGGAATCGCAGCGCGCCGGAACGCCGCCTGATGAGGCTCTCTATCTCAAACGCCTGGAGAACCTGGAGCGCGCTTGACGCGACCAGAGGACGAGACTCAACTCGTGCGCCGCTCGCGCACGATGTTGCGCACACTGCCATCGACGCGTCGTAGGATTCCCACGACGACACCCTCGATGATCATCGGCTGCGCCTTGAGATCGACCCGGATTGGCTGGAAATCCGCATTCTCAGGCATCAGCCAGACAATCGATCCTTCCTGCCGATAGCGCTTGACCGTTACCTCGTTTTCCAGACGCGCGACCACGATTTGCCGATTGCGCACTTCGCTCGTGCGGTGCACGGCGACGAGGTCACCGTCGACGATCCCTACATCGCGCATGCTCATGCCACTGACCTTGAGCAGGTAATGGGGACGCGGCTGGAACAGCTGTGGATCGATCTGGAATCGTCCTTCAACATGCTCTTCGGCGAGGATCGGCCGGCCTGCCGCTACCCGTCCAATCAAAGGAAGACCGATCTGCTCGCGCAGATAGTCCTTGAGCTGGATGCCGCGCGAAGCACCGGGAATCAACTCAATGGCTCCTTTGCGCTGCAAAGCGCGCAGGTGCTCCTCAGCCGCGTTGGCTGACTTGAATCCCAGCTCGCGCGCAATTTCGGCGCGTGTCGGCGGCATGCCGTTGTCGACAATCCGCGTCTGAATGAGACGCAGAATCTGGGTCTGGCGGGGAGTCAGATCGGACATGGAGTCACTCGCAGGCAATTCGGCTGACTGTGATTATATACAGTTAGATGCCGCGTGCAAATCCAATCACATACCGACTGCCGGGCTACACGGATGTGACCCTATTTGCTCCAGCACACGCGTTCCCGGCTGGCGCGTCGGTCGGTGCATCCGAAGCGCGCGCGAGGCGCAACTCGGTGCGCCGTGCGCGACGATTCCGTGCGACATACGCGATGACTCATTCGAGCAACAGGATGCATGACGGGAGTGAGGACAAGTGAGCCTCACCCACCGAAAAGACGCGCAATGGTTGTCCACCGATGCTTACTGCGAGCACGTCTTGTAGAAGTTGCGCGCTGTCAATACTTGTCGCTGCAGGACGACAAGCCCACGAGTACTATTGCATCGGAAGCGCAAACATGTTCACTTATGCGCCGTTCCGGTTCGGCTCGCGCGTGGGCTTCGGCCCGTGGTTTGAGCTGAAGTGTTGGACTTCGGGCTACCCGAGAAACTCACGAACGAAAAGGGGAATACCATGAAGAGTGCAATGATGCTTAAGGCTTCAACCGCTGTCCTGTGTCTCGGAATGATGGCTGCGTGCACAGACCTCAAGCCGATTCAGGCCCAGATCGACGAGCTGAAGTCACAAGTCGCGAAAGTTGGCGCAGACGCGACATCGGCCAAAGATGCGGCGAGCTCAGCCTCGAGCGCAGCTTCGGCGGCGCAGTCGGCCGCGAACGGTGCGCAGAGCACTGCAAACCAGGCGCTTTCCGCAGCTCAGGCCAGCCAGTCCTGCTGCGATGCGACCAACGAGAAGATCGATCGCATGTTCAAGAAGTCGATGTCGAAGTAAGTCGGCAGCGAGCAAAATCCGGCGCCGCGGTGCTATTGGGCCCGCGGCGCTTTTTTTTAGCCGCGCAGGCGGCTATTCCGACGCGCTGGCCGCGCGCGCCTCGAGGCCGACGGAGGTCGAAATCGCGACCGGCTTGCCGCGCGATTCGATCAAGGTCCGCTCGGCGAGTGGCCAATTGATCCGAATGGGCCGGTTGCGAGTCGCAGCCACCAGAGTTCGCGTGAGCTGAGTGAGGTCGACCGGGGCTGCTCCGCTGTTCTCTAAGGGCGGGTGCACTTCCAGGTACAACACGCCGTTATCCCAGCCGGTCTTCACGGGTTCATTGATGATGCGGACCCGGGTCCCGACGCCGACCATGCGAAACAGCGATTCGATGTCTTCCGGGTACATGCGGATACAGCCATGCGTCACCTGCATGCCGACGCCGACCGGCTTGTTCGTGCCGTGGATCATGTATGCACCACCCGGTATAGCTAGCCGCATCGCGAAGTCCCCGAGGGGGTTGTCGGGACCGGGCGGGATCGCCGCCGGGATCGGGTCACCATCGTCCTCGTGTTGCTTGCGAATCGAGGCTGGCGGATACCAGGTCGGTTTCTTGATCTTCGCCGCGATCTGGGTGACGCCAATCGGTGTGCGCCAATCCATCTGGCCGACGCTGATCGGATGCGAGATCAGCTCGGCTGGCTCCTTGCCGGTTCTGCGCGGGAAGTAGTAGAGCCGGTGATCGGCGAGGTTGATCACGATGCCCTCGCGCGGTCCGGGTGGCAGGATGTGCTGAGTCGGTAGGCTGATTGGGGTGCCCTCACCCGGCAGCCAAGGGTCAGTTCCAGGATTCGCCAGGGCGATTTCCTCATAACCCAGGCCGTAACGGCGCGCTATGTCCGGCAGCGTGTCCTCGAACTGCGCGACGGTATTCTCTTCCAGCCCGATGAGATCTACGCCGGTCGGCGGCACCTGGAACATCTCGGCGTGCGCCGCAACACAACTCGCCCCCAGAAGAGCCGCGCACCAAAGCGCCATTGAGCGTGTGCAGTCCATTGGTCTCATTCTAGGCCAGGATTGTGATCGGTCTCACGTCGTCGGCCAGCCCTGTCGCCTAAAGTGCTCCCCCAGCAATAAGAACAGTCCACTCCATGAACACCGCGCCTAGGGTCGACGATAACAAGGATGAGATCGAAAGCCCAAAGGGCTGGGACGCTTTTAGCGTCTGGAGCGAGCGCGTTTGCAAGCCTGATGATCGCGCGCCTATCGCTTCGGCACAGGGTTGGGATCCCTACTTCGTCTGGTTGAGCCGCGTCCGAAAATCCGATCAATAGCGCACCACGGCGGCGCCCCAGGTAAAGCCGCCACCAAACGCTTCCAGCAATAGCAGATTTCCCCGCTTGATGCGCCCGTCGCGCACACCGACGTCGAGTGCCAATGGCACCGAGCCTGCAGATGTATTGCCATGCTCCTGCACCGTGACGATCACCCGCTCCATGGGTAGATCGAGCTTTCTGGCGGTCGCCTGGATGATGCGCAGGTTCGCCTGGTGAGGGACCAGCCAATCGACCGCGGACTTGTCGAGCTTGTTCGCCTCGAGCGCCTCTTCAACGATGCGGCCGAGGGTGTTCACCGCGACCTTGAAGACTTCATTGCCCTTCATCTGCACACCGAAGGTACCTGGTGGTCCCTTTGGCCAGCCCTTCGAAACGCCGCCCGGATAATTGAGCAGGTCCTGGTAAGTGCCGTCGGCGTGTATGTGCGTCGAGACGATCCCCGCTTCATTCGATGGCTTCAGCACCACGGCGCCGGCGCCGTCCGCAAACAATACGCTGGTCTGCCGGTCGTTCCAGTTGACGATGCGAGACAACATGTCGGCACCGATCACGAGCGCGCACTTCGACTCGCCACAGCGGATGTACTTGTCGGCGATGGACAGCGCGTAAATGAAACCGGTGCAGGCGGCTTCGACACTAAACGCAGGACAACCGCGGATGCCGAGCCGCGCCTGCAGCAGCACGCCGCAGTTCGGGAACACGAGATCGGGCGTGGTCGTGCCAAAAGCAATCAGGTCGATCTCTGCCGGCGCGACGCCCGCACTGTGCAGCGCCGCGCGTGCCGCCTGCTCGGCCATGTCGACGGTAGTCTCGCTCTCAGCCGCAATATGCCGACGCTCGATGCCGGTACGAGTGCGGATCCACTCGTCGGTCGTATCCACGATCTTCTCGAGGTCGAAATTGGTGAGGACCTTCTCGGGAAGATAGCTACCCGTCCCTTCGATTCTTGAGTAGATCAATGGATCTGCCTCGCGAGCTCCGCGGCGATCTGCGCGGGCACACCGCGCTCCGCCTCGGTGGCTGCTGTGAGGATGGCGTGACGGAATGCGTACTGATCCGCGCCGCCGTGACTCTTGATGACGATGCCGTTCAATCCCACCATGCTGGCCCCATTGTAGCGACGCGGATCGAGCCGTGTCCTGAGCGCGCGTAGCGCCGGCCAAGCCGCAGCCGCCATGACCTTGCGTGCGGCCCCCCTCGAGAACTCCTCGCGTGTCGCGCTGCCGATCATGCGCGCCAGCCCTTCCATGGTCTTGAGCGCGACGTTGCCGGTGAAGCCGTCTGTCACGACCACGTCGACCTCGCCGGTGAAGATATCATCGCCCTCTACGAACCCGACGTAGTCGAGCGTCGTCGCCGCGAGCAGGCGATGCGCTTCCTGCACCAGCGCGTGACCCTTGATGTCCTCCTCACCAATGTTGAGCAGCCCGACTCGAGGGCGCTCCAGCGCATTGAGATCAGCGGCGACTACTGAGCCCATCACTCCGAACTGGCACAGCTGCGCCGGTGTGCATGAAGCATTGGCGCCGAGATCCAGCATGTGAGTGTGCCCGCCGATTGCCGGAATCGCTGACATGATTGCCGGACGATCGATGCCCGGTATCGACTTGAGCACGAAGTGCGCAGTAGCCATGAGGGCACCGGTGTTACCCGCGCTCACGCAGGCCTGCGCCCGCCCTTCCTTGACCATGTCGATGGCCCGACGCATCGAGGAGTCTTTCTTGCGTCTCAGCGCTTCGCGAGGCGCCTCATTCATTCCGACGATCTCGGAGGCGGGCTGAACCTCGATGCGACTCTCTGCGTCGGCGCGATGTGTGCGCAGGAGGGGCTCGATAATCTCGGGCGCTCCAACCAGCACCAACCTCAGTTCCTTGCGCTCGCGCACCAGCTCGACGGCAGCGGGCACGCATACCTCAGCGCCGCGGTCGCCGCTCATCGCGTCAACTGCGATTGTGGACGCTGCTGACAAGCGCCGCGGGCCGATTACGGTGAGCGGACGGGATGCTGCGGCATGGCCGCGGCGATCAGTTCTTGTCCTGATCGCCCGGGACGTCGATGACCTTGCGGCCCCGGTAGTAGCCGTCAGGCGTGATGCGATGACGCAGATGCGTTTCGCCGGACTGCGGGTCCACCGACAGTGCCGGGCCGCGCAGTGCGTCGTGCGACCGATGCATACCGCGCTTGGAGGGAGTCTTTCTGCTTTTCTGAACCGCCATTACGAATCTCCAGTCAATTCAATCCTTCATCAGGTCTCGCAGCCCCGCGAACGGCTTGTGCCGGGGTTGGTCCGCCTGCTCTCCGGGACGCACATGGCAATCACTTGCGTCGCGATGCATCGGCGCCAATGGCAGCGCGAGCAGCAATTCCTCTTCGATCAACGTCGCCAGCGACACCTGCCCATCCAGAGCGATCACCGGTTCGCGCGCGCCTGTGACGTCTGCGCTGGCCGCAGCGTTAGCCACAAAGGCCAGCCGGCTATCGGTGTCGACCGGCAGAGTCATTTCTCCCAGGCAACGCTGACAGGTCAGTGTCAGCGTCGCGCTCACATGCCCCTCGGCGACCGCAAGCGCGCTCTCGCGATGGAAGCGAAATTGTCCGCGAGCCATACCCGCATCGCCCCTCAGGAGTGGGCGGATGCGCTCCAGGTCCGCCAGCGCTATCTCCGCTTCGATTACCGCTTCATCGGCGGCAAGCGCTGCGACCTCGTGCTGTTGCCCCGGGTGCGGCGACATGGGCGCGGTATCATAGTGATGAGGTCCTCCCCTGTCAAAAGAATCTTAAGCGCAAATCGTTGTTTTTGCAGAATTAAACCGGTGCCGCCAGACCTCGTCCTCGCCTCCGCTTCCCGCTATCGCCGCGAGCTCCTTGAACGGCTGCGCGTTCCGTTCCAGGTCGATGCAGCTGATATCGACGAATCTCCGTTGGCCGCAGAAACACCGTTGGAGCTGGTATCGCGCCTGGCGCGCGAGAAGGCCTCACACGTCGCCATCCGCCATCCCACCGCTTACGTGATCGGCGCTGACCAGATTGCCGTCTGTCGGGATGAGATCCTGGGCAAGCCGGGCAACCCCGCGCGCAACATCGCGCAATTGCAGCGCGCGAGCGGGCAAGCCTTGAGGTTCTACACCGCAACGTGCCTGGTACGTTCGAAGGGCGAGCTCTGTGAGGAGCACGTCGATGAGACCACAGTGCAATTTCGTGACCTCAGCGAACTGGAGATCTCCCGATACGTGGAGCTCGAGCGCCCTTACGATTGCGCGGGCGGCTTCAAGTGCGAAGGACTCGGAATCACTCTTTTCGAGCGTATCGACTCCCAAGACCCGACCGCCCTGATCGGGCTACCACTCATCTGGCTCTCTGGCGCCCTGCGGCGCGCGGGCGCGCGCCTGCCGTAGCCAGGCGATCGAGCACGCCCTTCAACTCCACATCTAGCGGCACGCTCACGTCGAATTGCCGCTCCGTTCCGGGCCAGGTAAATGCGATCGCGATTGCATGCAGGAACATTCGGTCGAGACCTAGCTCGCGCATCTGCCGATTGAATTCGCGATCACCATACTTGTCATCGCCGGCCACTGCGTGACCCGCGTGCAGCGCGTGAACGCGGATCTGGTGCGTACGGCCGGTCTTCAGATCAACCTCGACCAGCGTGGCGAGCTTGCCGTAGAACTCGACGGGCGCGAAGACACTGAGCGCTTCCTTGCCGCCTTGCTGCGCGCGAACGATGCGCTCACCGCTCTGCAGCTGGCGTGTCTTGAGCGGCACATCGATTTGCGCCTTGCCATGCGGCCACTGGCCCGCGACGAGCGCCAGATAGCGCTTCTGCACCAGGCCCTCGCGCATGAGGGCATGCAAGGCTCGCAGGCTCGAACGGCGCCGCGCCACCAGCAAAACGCCGCTGGTCTCGCGATCCAGGCGATGCACCAACTCGAGTGATTCCTGGGGCCTGTCGGCGCGCAGTATCTCGATGACGCCAAAATCGAGGCCGCTGCCGCCGTGCACGGCCAGACCGGCGGGCTTGTTGATGACGAGCAGCTCGCGATCCTCGTGGACGATCGCGTTGCGTACGGTTTCGAGCAGGCTGTCCGGCGCGCGTCGTTCCTTCGGCTGCAAATCGAGTCGCACGGGCGGGACGCGCAAGCGGTCGCCTGCTGCCAGCCGATACTCGGGCTTCACTCGCTTGCCATTAACCCGCACCTCGCCGCGACGCAGGATCCGATACACGCGGCTGCGCGGCACCGACTTCAGCTCCCGGAGCAGGAAGTTGTCGACGCGTTGCCCCTCGTCCTCGGCAGCAATTTCGACCTGCCGAACCTGCGGGCGCGAGGCCTGAGGTGAGGATTCAGGCTCGTTACTCACGCGTTAATCTCTCGTAACACATTGATTTGACGGTATTGCGTTGCTATAGTGCGCGCCGACCTCGCTGCCGCAGCTTCCCAGGAAGGTGCGATTGCGCGAGCCGAATCAGTGGTGCGAAGGCCATGCGCTTTTCGCGCCGCATGTTAGTTGGTCCCGGGTAGCCGGGCCATCGCTTGGGTCCTGAGAGCAGAGCGCCAGAGGCGCTCGGCGTACAGCCAAGAGTTCAGGCGTGCCACAGGCGCCTCCGGTCAGGCCGGCCGGCGCCAGAAAATGCACAGGCGGGATTGAATGAGCGTTTGCGAGTGCAGGGCACTCGCCGCTGTTCCTGTTAAATGATGTCTATAGACGCAACACCCCTCCACCGCACACCGGCATCGCCAACTCCCCGCTCCGGGGCCCCTCATCACACTCCAGCAGGGGCCAATGAAGAGAATGCTTGTCAACGCAACTCAGGCAGAAGAGTTGCGCGTCGCTTTGGTAGACGGTCAGAAACTTTACGACCTGTCGATTGAGATTCCCTCCCGGGAACAAAAAAAAGCCAACGTCTACAAGGGTCGCATCACGCGGGTCGAGCCGAGCCTCGAAGCCGCCTTCGTCGACTACGGCGCGCAGCGCCACGGCTTCCTGCCGCTGAAGGAAGTCTCCCGCCAGTACTTCCGCAACGATGCTCAACCGGGCGGCCGGATGAACATCAAGGAGCTGCTCCAGGAAGGCCAGGAGCTGGTGGTTCAGGTGGAGAAAGAGGAGCGCGGCAACAAGGGCGCTGCGTTGACGACGTTCGTCAGCCTGGCGGGCCGGTTCCTGGTACTGATGCCGAACAACCCGCGCGCCGGTGGCGTCTCGCGTCGGATCGAGGGTGAGGAACGCGATCAGTTGCGCGAGGCCATGAACGATCTGCAGATCCCGGACGGCATGGGTGCGATCGTTCGCACCGCCGGTGTAGGTCGGTCAAGCGAGGAGCTGCAGTGGGACCTGAACAATCTGCGCAGCGCCTGGGAACTCATCGATACCGCGGCCAAAGAGCGTACCGCACCGTTCCTCATTTACCAGGAAGGCGATGCGGTAACGCGTGCGCTTCGCGATTACCTCTCGGACGACATCGGTGAGATTCTCATCGACGATTCCGGCGCTTATCAGAAGGCGCAGGAATACATGCAGCGCTTCATGCCCCCCGAGTATCAGCGCAAGCTCAAGGTCTACCAGGACGAGGTGCCGCTGTTCACGCGCTTCCAGATCGAGAGCCAGATCGAGTCCGCGTATTCGCACAAAGTGACACTGCCCTCCGGCGGGAGCCTGGTGATCGATCACGGTGAGGCGCTGGTGTCGATCGACATCAACTCCGCTCGCTCGACGCGCGGCGGCGATATCGAAACCACGGCGTGTAACACCAATCTCGAAGCCGCCGACGAGGTCGCGCGCCAGCTGCGACTGCGCGACATCGGCGGCCTGATCGTCATCGACTTCATCGATATGGAGTCGCAGAAGAATCAGCGCGACGTTGAGGACCGCCTCCGCAACGCGGTAAAGCAGGACAAGGCTCGCATCCAGATCGGACGGCTGTCTCGCTTCGGGCTGCTGGAGATGTCACGGCAGCGTCTGCGCCCGAGTCTTGGTGAATCGACCCACATCGCCTGCCCTCGCTGCACCGGCATGGGAACGATCCGCAGCGTCGAATCGCTGACGCTCGCCATCCTGCGCCTGATCGGTGAAGAGGCGCGCAAGGAACGCTCCGCCCGCATCATCGTGCAGGTACCGGTCGACGTCGGCACCTATCTCATGAACGAGAAGCGCGACTGGCTCAATACGATCAGCGAGCGCAGCTCCGTCAATGTAATGGTGATACCCAACCCGAACCTGCAGACCCCCAACTACTCGATCCGCCGAGTGCGCGATGACGAAACCCAGCTCGTGGAAAATGCCGGGATCAGCTACCAGATGGTCGAACAGGAAGAGCTGTTGCCAGACGCGGCACTGACACGCGAGAAAAAGCCGGCTTCAGAAGCACCCGCGGTCCCTACCGTGCTACCGACTGCACCGGCACCGGTGAGTGTTGTCACCGCGCCCAACGCGTGGACGGCTGAGCCGACGCCCCAGCGCCCGGGCATCTTCGTGCGCTTGTGGCGCTGGCTGTTCGGCACCGGGCCGGCTGCGCCGGCGGCCCCGCAGCCAACAACCGCATCGCGACAGCATCGAGAACATCGTGACGAGCGGCGCGATCAGCGACCCCGAGACAGCCGGCGCGGCGGGCGGGACAGGGATACGCGTCGCGAACCCCATCGCAGCGCGCAGGGCTCGCACCGCGGCGATGGTGGCCACCGCCGTTCCGACTCGCATCAGAGACGCGATGGCAAGCATGTCGCCGCCCCTGCGCCGTCGGTTCCCGAATCACCGGCTCTCAGTGAGCGCCCCGCGGCCGAGCCTCGAAACGAGGCACCACGTGCGGATCGAGCCGCTCAGAAAGATCGGCCTGAGCGCGGCGATCGTGCCGAGCGCAGTGAACGTGGCGGTCGCGGCCGCAGGGGCCGTCGGCGTCGCGGCGGACGTGATCGCGCAGAAAATCGCGATAGCACCGGCATCGCAGCCAACGGTCCCGAGAGCACTCAGGGACCTGCCCGAACGGAACCCGCACCCGCTTCCTCGAACGGCGATGAGCGACCGGCACCGCGCAGCGACTCGGGTCAAACCGCAGAACTGCCCTTCTCGTCAGCTAACCAGCGTGGCGAGCCACGTCCCGCAGCGAACTCAGCGCCGCAGCGGGACGATGCAGAACGAGCCACGCCGCAAGCAGCGGCGGGCGCGGAAACTCCGCGCCCCAATCAGGAAGGGAAGTTCGTGGTATGGACGTCTTCGCCGTCGGACAGCTCGCCGCACGGTCCCGGACGCGACGACTGACGCGCTATTTTCTTTCGCGAATGTGGCTGAGCAGGCCGCGTGCGGCCTGCTCAGCGAGATCGAGCACTTCCTCGAAGCCCGCTTCGCCGCCGTAGTAAGGGTCCGGGACCTCATCGACTCCCGCGTCGGGCGCAAACTCCAGAAACAGGCGCACCCGCTCTCGATATTGTGTGGGTGCGCGGCGCCGCAGGTCCGACAGGTTGGCACGATCCATCGCCAGGATGAAATCGAATCGCTGGAAATCCTCGCTGGCGATCTGGCGCGCGCGCAGTCGACTCATATCCAGGCCGCGCCGGCGCGCCGCTGCCAGGGCACGTTGATCGGGCGGCTCCCCGATGTGCCAGTCGCCAATGCCTGCGGAGTCGATCTCCACGCTCAGATCGGGCGCTTCGCGGGTCACAAGCTCGCGCAACACGACCTCCGCGGTAGGACTTCGGCAGATGTTGCCCAGGCAAACGAACAGGATTCTCGTCGAGGCCACGGTTCGTCACTCAGGTCGCAAGCAGCCGCGCAACAGCCTCAAGGTCTGACTCGGTATCGACTCCGCGACCCGGCGCTTCAATAGCGGTCGCTACGACAATTTCAAAGCCGTTCTCCATGGCGCGCAGTTGCTCGAGCTTTTCGAGTTGCTCGAGGGGTGTTGGAGGTAGCTTCGCAAGCGCGACCAATACCTTGACGCGGTAGGCATACAGCCCGACGTGTCGAAACGCCTTTTCGTGTCGGGTCTGGCTGTCGAGGCTGCTCGACGCACCGTCGCGTATCCACGGGATAGGCGCGCGACTGAAATAGAGAGCCCGCCCCTTCGGCGTGACGGCGACCTTGACCACGTTAGGGTCGAGAAACTCCTCAACCGAGCTGATCGGTGTCATCAGAGTCGCGATATCAGCCCAAGGTGATTTCTCGAGCAGCTCCGCGACTTGCCGGATGATCACGGGCGGGATCAAGGGTTCGTCTCCCTGCACGTTCACCACGATGTCGTGATCCGCCCAATGCTCGTTCCGCACGACTTCTGCGATCCGATCGGTGCCGCTCGCATGCTCGATAGAGGTCCGCAGCACGGTCGCAAAACTCTTCGATGCCTCCTCGATCGCCGGGTGATCCGTGGCAACAATTACCTCTGCGGCGCCGCTCGCCACCGCCTTCTCGTGCACGTGCTGAATCATCGGGCGACCGGCAATCAGTCGCAGCGGCTTGCCCGGCAGTCGCGCCGAGGCATACCGCGCGGGAATGACCACGCGAAACATGGCTCAGCGTTGCAGCAAGGGATCGTCGGAGGAAAGCTGACGGGCCTCCTCCTCCAGCATCACAGGAATCCCGTCGCGAATCGGATAAGCCAGCCGGCTCGCCTTGCAGACCAACTCCTGGGTTTCCTCGTTGAAGAACAGCGGGGCCTTGCTTACCGGGCACACCAGGATATCGAGCAGGCGCTTGTCCATTCGTGGTTCCTACTTCTTCGGCACATACAGATCAGTGAGCGTGCCCTCATAGGCTTCTGCCGCGAACGCCACCGTTTCCGACAGTGTCGGATGCGGATGAATCGTCAAGCCGATATCGGCGGCGTCGCAGCCCATTTCGATGGCAAGCGCCACTTCGGAGATGAGGTCGCCTGCATTCGGGCCCACGATTCCAGCCCCCAGCACGCGATGCGACTGCTTGTCGAACAGGATTTTCGTGAACCCATCGTCACGATTGAGTGCGAGTGAACGACCGCTCGCCATCCAGGGGAACATTCCCTTGCCGCACTCGATCCCCTGCTGCTTCGCCTCGATTTCCGTGAGGCCGGCCCAGGCGATTTCGGGATCGGTGTATGCAACCGAGGGGATCACGCGCGCTTCGAAGCGGCGCTTCTGACCCGCAGCGACTTCGGCAGCCACTTTGCCCTCGTGCGAAGCCTTGTGAGCGAGCATCGGCGGACCCACGACATCACCGATCGCAAAGATGTTCTCGACATTGGTGCGCTGCTGAGCATCGACGCGAATGAACCCGCGCTCATCCACGTTGACACCGGCGCGGTCCGCCCCGATGTTGCGACCATTCGGAACACGACCCACCGCGACCAGCACGCGATCGTAGAGATGCGGCTCAGGCGCCTTGTCGCCCGCGAAGCTGACACGCAGGCCGTTGCGCAGCGGTTCGATCGCCGCAACGCGCGTCGCCAGCAGTATCTGCTCGTAGCGAGCGCGAATGCGCTTTTCAAGCGGGCGCACGAGATCCCGATCGCAGCCAGGCATGAGGCCATCCGTAAGTTCCACGACGGTGACTTTGGCGCCCAACGCATCGTAAACGCAGGCCAGCTCGAGACCGATGATTCCGCCGCCGATCACCAGCAGGCGCTTGACCTTCTCCGGCAACTCCAGGGCAGCAGTGGAGTCCATGATGCGCGGATCGTCGGGCAAGCCCGGCAGCCGCGCTGACTCCGAGCCGCTCGCAATGATGCAGTACTTGAAGTCCACGACGCGGCGCTTGGCGCCCTGCGCGACCTCGATGTGATTGGCGTCGACGAATTGCCCGAGTCCCTGGAGTACTTCGACCTTGCGTTGTTTCGCCAGAACGTTGAGTCCGTTGGTGAGGCGCGTAACCACCTGCCCCTTCCACGCCCGCAGCTTGTTGCGATCGATGCTCGGTGAGCCGAACCCCAGGCCGTGTTCACTCATCGAGTGCGCTTCCTCGATGACACGGGCCGCGTGCAGCAGTGCCTTGGACGGAATGCAACCCACGTTGAGACACACGCCGCCCAGGGTGGGCGAGCGCTCGATCAGTGCGACGTGTAGTCCCAGATCAGCGGCGCGGAATGCGGCCGTGTAACCGCCCGGGCCGGCACCCAGCACTACAACATCAAAAGCGTGGTCAGTGGCACGCGACGCCGGCTTCGGCGCTTCCTGCTTGCCGGGTTTGGATGTCGGGGCGGGCTTCTGCCCGCTGCTGCCACTCGCGCGCGGCCGATCTGCCAGGGTAACGGTCTCAACATAAGGCTGTTCACGATCCCCAACGGATTCAGGCGTTGCCACTACCGTCGTCTGCTCAATCTCCTCGGTGCGCACCGTCGCGATCAAGGTTCCCTTCGAGACGCGGTCCCCCTTGCTGACGTGCATGCGTTCGATGACACCCGCGACCGCTGCGGGCACGTCCATGGACGCCTTCTCGGTCTCCAGCGTGATGAGCGCATCGTCGACACCGACGCGCTGTCCGGCAGTCGCCAGTACGTCGACCACCGTGACGTCCTTGAAGTCACCAAGATCCGGGACTTTCAGCTCAACGAGACTCATGGGATCGCCTCGAGAAGGCCGCGCGGCTCGGCGAGCACGCGCGCCAGGAAAGTGGTGAAGCGCACCGCGAGTGCGCCATCGACTACGCGGTGATCATAGGAGAGCGACAAGGGAAGCATCAGGCGCGGCACGAAGCTGCCGTCGCGATACACCGGCTGGTAGCTCGATCGCGACACGCCAAGTATGGCCACTTCGGGTGCATTGATGATGGGTGTGAACGCGGTGCCACCGATTGATCCCAGGCTCGAGATCGTAAAGCATCCGCCCTGTATTTGCGCCGGTGTCAGCTTGCCATCGCGTGCCCGGTCCGCGAGCTCGCCAACTTCACGCGCGAGTTCGTAGATGTCCTTGCGGTCCGCGTCGCGGATCACCGGCACCACCAGCCCATTGGGAGTATCAGCAGCAATGCCTATATGCAGGTATTTCTTCAGGATCAAGTTCTCCCCATTCGCGTCGAGCGAAGAGTTGACCTGCGGGAATTCCTGCAACGCCTTGACGCAGGCCTTGACCACGAACGCGAGCGGGGTGAGCTTGATTCCCTCTTTGACCGCCTTGCCCTTGAGCTGTGCACGCACCGTTTCGAGTTCGGTGATGTCCGCAACATCGAACTGCGTGACGTGAGGAATATTGACCCAGCTCGCATGCAGTCGCGGACCGGAGATGCGCTGAATGCGGTTCAGCGGGCGGGTCTCCACTGGCCCAAACCGGGAGAAATCGACTTCCGGCACTTTCGGCAGCCCGACCCCACCCGCAGCGCGACCATCCGTCAGCACCTGTTTGACGAATGCCTTGACGTCCTCGTGCGTGATGCGACCCTTTGGGCCACCGCCCTTCACGCGTGCCAGGTCTACACCCAGCTCGCGTGCGAACTTCCGCACGGAGGGACCCGCGTACGCATTCGAGAAATCGGCGAGGGTGACAGACGGCGCGCTTGTGGGCTTGGACGGCGCGGCCGAGGGCGCCGCTGCAGGCGACGCCTGGCGCTGTTCAGCGCTCTTCGTGCCAAGCGCCGGCTGTCGAACGGTTTCTTCGACTTCGCTGGAGGGTGCGGCCACCTTGGGCGCCGGCGCAGCAGGTGCCGGCTTCGCCGTTTCGCTCGCGGGCTCCAACAGCGCAATCAGGCTCCCCTGGGAAACCCGGCCGCCCTTCTCAATCTTGAGCGCTGCGATCCGGCCTGCCTGTGGCGAAGGCACATCCATCGTCGCCTTTTCGGTCTCGAGAGTGATCAGGGGCGTATCGATCTCGATCTGCTCGCCTTCCTTGACCAGTACGTCGATGACGCTCACGTCGGAAAATCCGCCGAGATCGGGGACGCGAATTTCGCTCAGGCTGGCCATTGCAGATGTTGCGGCGGCTATACCGTCAAGGGATTGGGCTTCGCCGGATCGATGCCGAAATCCTTGATTGCCTTGATCACGGTGGAGCGATCGAGCTTGCCGTCATCGGCGAGAGCCTTGAGCGCAGCGACGGTAATGTAGTGCCGGTCCACTTCGAAGAAATTTCGCAACGCCGCGCGCCCATCGCTGCGCCCGAAGCCATCGGTACCGAGAACCACATAGCGTCCGGGCACCCACTGCCTGATCTGGTCGGGCAGCGTCTTGATGTAGTCGGTCGCTGCGACAAACGGCCCATTGCGCTCGCCGAGACATTGACGCACGTGGTTGGTACGCGGCGTCTCTGTCGGATGCAGCATGTTCCAGCGCTCGACATCGAGCGCATTGCGCCGCAGCTGATTGAAGCTCGTCACTGAGAAGACATCGGCAGGAACGCCATAGTCCCTTTCCAGCAGCTGTGCGGCAGCGAGCACTTCGCGCAGGATCGTACCCGAGCCCATCAGGCTCACGCGTACTTTGCCGCGCCCGCCGATCTGCAGCAGGTACATCCCATTCAAGATCCCCTGCGCCACGCCCGGCGGCATCGGCGGGTGAACGTAGTTCTCGTTCATGCAGGTGATGTAATAGAAGATGTTCTCCTGCTCCGCGTACATCCGTCGTAAGCCATCCTGGACGATGACCGCGAGCTCATAGGCAAAGGTCGGATCGTAAGCGACACAATTCGGGATGGTGCTCGCGGCAAGATGGCTGTGGCCGTCCTGATGCTGCAACCCTTCGCCCGCGAGCGTCGTGCGACCGGCGGTGCCGCCAATCAGGAACCCACGCGCCTGCATGTCCGCTGCCGCCCAGGCAAAATCACCGACGCGTTGGAATCCAAACATCGAATAGAAGATATAGAAGGGCACCATGCTGAGGCCGTGATTCGAGTAGGCCGTGCCGGCCGCCATCCATGAGCACAACGACCCGGCCTCGTTGATGCCTTCTTCGAGCACCTGGCCCTTCTTGTCCTCGCGGTAGTACATGAGCTGTTCGACATCCTGCGGCGTGTAGAGCTGACCGACCGACGAATAAATGCCGATCTGGCGGAACATGCCTTCCATGCCGAAGGTGCGCGCCTCGTCGGGCACGATCGGCACGATGTGCTTGCCGATGTTCTTGTCCTTGACGAGCGCGGTGAGGATGCGCACCAGCGCCATGGTCGTGGAAATCTCGCGATCCGCCGTGCCCTCGAGCAGGTTCGAGAACGTCTCGAGCGGCGGGACCACGAGCGGCTCGGCGCTGCGACGGCGGGCTGGCAGGTAGCCACCGAGCGAGATACGCCGCTCGCGCAGGTACTTGAGCTCCTCGCTGTCGTTCTGTGGGCGGGCGAACGGCAGGTTGACAAGGTCGGCATCGGAAACCGGGATATGAAAGCGCTCGCGGAACGCTCTCAGCGCTTCATCGTCCAGCTTCTTTTGCTGATGCGCGATCATCTGGCCTTCGCCCGCCTTGCCGAGACCGTATCCCTTCACTGTCTTCGCGAGGATCACGGTCGGCTGGCCCTTGTGGGCTACCGCGGCCGCGTACGCGCTGTACACCTTGCGCGGATCGTGACCGCCGCGATTCAGCCGCCAGATTTCCTCATCGGACATGTTGGCGACCATGGCCTTGAGCTCCGGGTACTTCCCGAAGAAATGCTCGCGTGTATACGCGCCGCCTTTCGCCTTGAAGTTCTGGTATTCCCCGTCGACGCACTCTTCCATCACGCGCCTGAGGAGCCCGCGCGTGTCCTTGGCGAGCAACGGATCCCAGCGCGATCCCCAGATCACCTTGATGACATTCCATCCGGCGCCGAGGAACGCAGCCTCCAGCTCCTGGATGATCTTGCCGTTGCCACGCACCGGGCCATCCAGGCGTTGCAGATTGCAGTTGATCACGAAGATCAGGTTGTCGAGGCTCTCGCGCACCGGCATGGTCAGCGCGCCCATCGATTCCGGCTCGTCCATCTCGCCGTCGCCGACAAAGCACCAGATTTTGCGATCCGAGGGCTTCACCATGCCGCGATGCTCTAGATAGCGGACGAAGCGCGCCTGGAAGATCGCCATCATCGGTCCGAGGCCCATGGACACGGTCGGGAACTGCCAGAAATCAGGCATGAGCCAGGGATGCGGATAGGAGGACAGACCCGGCCCCGAGACTTCCTTGCGGAAGTGACGCAGCTGCTGTTCGCTCAGGCGGCCTTCGAGATAGGCGCGCGCATAGATGCCGGGACTCGAGTGTCCCTGGATGAAGAGCATGTCGCCCGGATGATTCTCGGACGGAGCACGCCAGAAGTGATTGAATCCGACCTCGTACAAGGTCGCCGACGAGGCGTAACTCGACAGGTGACCGCCATACTCACTGCTGGTGCGATTCGCCTGCACCACCATCGCAATGGCGTTCCAGCGGATGTAAGCCTCATTTCGCCGCTCCAACGCGCGATTACCCGGATACTCCTTCTCCTGGCCGGGCGAGATCGTATTGACGTACGCGGTGTTGGGCCGGAATGGCAGATAGGCGCCTGAACGGCGCGTGTGGTCGATCACGCGTTCCAGCAGGTAGTGAGCCCGCTCCGCTCCGTGTGCTCTCAGGACCGAATCGATCGATTCGATCCATTCCTGAGTTTCCGTGGGGTCGATGTCGTCGTGCTTGGGCTCTTGAGCCATTTCGTTGGGGTCCCGGCGAGGCCCCGGTATGATCCGGGTTTGGTTTTTTTAGTCAAGGCAATAAGTGACAGCCCGCCTGCTTCCCGAGCGCTCCCAGCCTCGAATCATTCAGCGCGCACACGCACTGCGTAGCAACGCACTCGCGAGGAGCGACGCCTTGTTGGTGACGATCCGTTCGGATCTGCCCGCGGCTAGATGGAAGGCGCTGCCGCGCGGCGCCTGGTTGCGCGCCGAGTCCCTGCGGCGCAAGTGCCGTGCGGGCGCCGTGCTGAGCGCGCGACTGAATTCGCCTGCTCACGGCCTCGTGATCGTCGGGTTGCTGCGTGAGAAAGCCACCCCGTTTGAGGCCCTGCAGCTCGCCGGACGCATGCTCAAGGAAGCACGCGGCGGCCAGCCGCGGAGGATCGCGCTCGCGGCACTGGGCCTCGAATCGGGTGCCGCGCGACGCGCGCTCGAAGCGTTGCTTGCCGCGTCGCTGTCGGCGGCATTCGACCTCCCGAGCTTCAAGTCCGGCGGCAGCGATCCCGTGATGCTGAGCGAGATCACGCTGTTTGATCCGGACCGGCATGACTTCGCGGTGACAGCTGCAACCAGCGAAGGCAACAACCTTGCGCGCTGGCTCACCGCCCTTCCGGGCAACCAGCTCACGCCGGCATCCTATCGCGAACGGGTTGCGGCGCTGGCGCGACGTGAAGGCTGGCGCGTGCGGTTCTTTGATCGGCGCCAGCTCGAGCGCCGTGGTGCGGGCGCGTTCCTGGCGGTCACCCAGGGCACCGAGGACGCACACGCCGGCATCATGCATGTGCAGTATCGTGGCGCCGACGGCTCTTCGCAGCCCAGGCTGGCGCTCATCGGCAAGGGCATCTGCTTCGATACTGGCGGCACCAATCTCAAGACGCACAAGAGCATGCTGGACATGCACATCGACATGGGCGGCAGTGCCGTCGCACTCGGCACGCTACTGGCGCTCGCACGCCTCAGAGTGTCATACCGCATCGATTGCTGGCTTGCGATCGCGGAAAACCGCATCGGCCCGAAGGCGTACAAGCCTCAGGACGTGGTGACCGCCAGCAACGGCACCAGCATCCAGGTCATTCATACCGATGCGGAAGGACGCATGGTGCTCGCCGATACGCTGGTATTCGCTGCACGCGAACAGCCAACGCTGATGCTCGATTTCGCAACCCTCACCGGTGCCTGTGTCAATGCCCTCACCGAGCGTTACAGCGGCGTCTTTACCAATCGGGCTGAGTGGCGCGACAACCTGGAGCGAGCTGGAACTGCGAGTGGCGAGCGCGTGTGGTGCTTTCCAATGGACGAGGATTTCGACGCAGACCTGGAAAGCGCTAATGCTGACATCATGCAATGCCTCGCGGACGGCAAAGGTGACCACATCTATGCGGCACGCTTTCTGAACCGTTTTGTTCCGAGCTCAATTCCGTGGGCACACGTCGATCTCGCCGCTGCCCAGCGCAGCGGTGGGCTCGCGCATGTGGGTACCGACATCACGGGGTTTGGAGTGCGTTACGCGGTGAACCTGCTGACTGAGCAGCAACTCATCGAGCAGGCGCAGCGCGAACGATGACCCGCGAGCTCACACTACGCCGCCCGGATGACTGGCATCTGCACCTTCGCGATGGCGAGGAAATGCGGGCTGTGGTCGGGTTCACTGCGCAGCGATTCGCACGCGCGATCGTGATGCCCAACCTGTTGGCCCCGATCGTGACGGTGGATCAAGCGCGCGCATATCGGCAGCGCATTCTGGATGCGCTCCCGGCCGGTTCCGGCTTCCAGCCACTGATGACCCTGTACCTGACCGAGCAAACGACCCCAGCCGAGATCGACGCCGCCCGCGCCAGCGGTTTCATTCATGGCGTCAAGCTCTATCCCGCGGGCGCCACGACGCATTCGCAGGCCGGTGTGCATGCGCTCGAGCGCGTGGACGCAGTACTCGAGCGCATGCAGGGCGCCGGTGTGCCTCTGCTCGTGCATGGCGAGGTGACTGATCCGTCAGTGGATGTATTCGATCGCGAGGCCGTCTTCATCGATCGGGTCCTTGACCCGCTGCTGCGACGTTTTGCGGAGCTTAAGGTCGTGTTCGAGCACATCACGACACGTTCGGCCGTGCAGTTCGTCAAGGGGGCGGCGCGCCGACTGGCTGCAACACTCACGCCTCAGCACCTGCTGCTCAATCGCAGTGCGCTGTTCGCCGGCGGCTTGCGGCCGCACCATTACTGCCTCCCGGTGCTCAAGACCGAAAACGATCGCGAAGCTCTGCTCGCCGCCGCGACGAGCGGCGATCCGCACTTCTTCCTCGGCACCGACAGCGCGCCGCACGCTCGATCGGCCAAGGAAGCTGCCTGCGGCTGTGCCGGCATCTTCTCCGCGCATGCGGCCATCGAGCTGTACGCGGAGGCGTTCGAATCAGCCGGCGCGCTACAGCGACTGGAGGGGTTCGCCAGCGAGTTCGGAGCGGATTTCTACGGTCTGCCTCGTAACGCCGGCGCAGTCAGACTGAAGGCAGAGCAGTGGCAGGCGCCGGACAGCCTGCCTTTCGGAGCCGGACAACTGGTGCCGTTTCGAGCGGGCGAAGTCCTGCGCTGGCGGCTCGACTCCTCGAGCGCGTGACCAAGATGCCTGAGGCAGCCTCACCTTTGCTGATGGCGGGACGGTTCCGCGGCTTCCTGCCGGTGGTGATCGACGTCGAGACCGGCGGATTCAACTGTGCCCGGGACGCGTTGTTGGAGATTGCGGCTGTGCTGATCGAGATCGGCCCGGACGAAATGCTCCGCCGTGGGGTGACGCATCGATATCACGTGCAGCCTTTCGAGGGCGCCAACCTCGAGCCCGCTTCACTCGAGGTCATCGGCATCGACCCGCATCACCCGTTGCGCCCGGCGATCCCCGAGAAGGACGCGTTGCAAAGGATCTTTCGCGAAATCCGCCATGCGGTCAGCGCCAGCGGCTGCAAGCGCGCAATTCTTGTCGGTCACAATGCGTTCTTCGATTTGAGTTTTATCAACGCAGCGGTGACGCGTGCGGATGTCAGGCGCAACCCTTTACATCCGTTTTCCTGTTTCGATACCGCAACTCTCGCTGGCGTCGCTTTCGGTCAGACCGTGCTGTCACGTGCACTGATAGCTGCGGGGCTGGAGTGGGACGCCGCCTCAGCTCATTCGGCAGCCTATGACGCGGAACGCACGGCAGATCTTTTCTGTCTGATCTGCAACCAGTTCAAGCCGATCTATGACGTCGCCGTGCGCCGCCTCGCCGCACTCAACATCGATCTGAGCCAGATCGAAGGGGCACCGCCCTTCGAGGCAACGCCTGCGGAATGAAGCGGCTCACGCCACCGCTGCCGCGCCTGCTTCCTGCAACAGTTTCCTGAGCTCGCCGTTGCGATACATTTCCAGCGCGATGTCGCAGCCGCCGAGCAGCTCGCCGTTGATGTAGAGCTGCGGAAAGGTTGGCCAGTTCGAGTATGCCTTGAGCGCCTCGCGCAACTCCGGATCCTCAAAGATGTTCACGTGCGCAAACTCGGCACCGCAGGCGCGCAGCGCCGCCACGGTCTGGGCAGAGAAACCGCACTGAGGGAAGTCCGGCGTGCCCTTCATGAACAGGACCACTGGCTTCGACTGCAATTGCTGCTTGATACGTTCCACTACTTCCACGATTCATCGCCTCCGGTTCAGATCAGTTTGCTGGCACGCGCTCGCGTTCCCGCCGACGTTGTTCCACCGCCTCAAGCACCTGGCATCGCTCCGCTGTACTCATCGACGACCAGCAGGCAATCTCCGCGAGGCTGCGCAGGCAGCCGCTACAGTATCCACGTTCGTCGAGCTTGCAGATATTGATGCAGGGAGAGAGCGGTTCAAGCGGATCCGCGTTGACAGCTAAGACCATTGAATTGCCAGTGAATTATCCTCGATGGGTGATTGAATTATCAGGGGTCGTCGCCTATTCTTCAAACCCGCTGCGGCCCGGCACCGCCAATAACGAACCAGGGGAGCCCTATGAATCCACTCAATTCGATTTCCGGCGCGGTCATCAGTGGCGTAGTGCTAGCCATCATCGCGTTCGTGATCATTCCCGGAGCGGGCTTCAATGAGCTGTCGCTCGCGCGCTGGATTCACATCCTGTCGGGCGTGATGTGGATCGGCCTGCTCTACTATTTCAATGTCGCCCAGACGCCGGCGCTGGCCGCGGCGGCGGCCGACAAGGGCGGCCCTGGCGGGGCGGGCATCACCAAGTACGTTGCACCTCGCGCACTTCTCTGGTTTCGCTGGGCCGCTGTCTCGACCTGGCTCACCGGAGCCTGGTACCTCACGCGTAGCGGCAACTTCGGCGGCGCCTTCAGGCTCGGGCTCGGTGGCGACACGGTGAATCTGTACCAGATGACGATTGGCATCGGCGCATGGCTGGGCACAATCATGCTGTTCAATGTCTGGGTTCTGATCTGGCCGAATCAGAAGAAGATTCTCGGCATCGTGCCGGCGACAGATGAGCAGAAGGCCAAGGCTCGCAAGATTGCCGGCAACGCATCGCGCGTCAACTTCCTGCTCTCGATCCCGATGATCCTGTGCATGGGTTCCGCGACGCACGGCCTGCCCTTCTGAACAAGGACCGCATCGCGGCCGCAACGAAACCCGGCGTGCGCCGGGTTTCTGCTTTTCCGAGAGCGCATGAGTGAGACACGCCGAACGCCGTCGGCTCCGGCGGACCTGCAGGAGCAGGTGGCGCGCGCGCTACGTGAAGACATTGGCGGCGGCGACGTCACCGCGAGCCTGGTGCCGGCGGCCCGACGTGCCGTTGCCACCGTACTGACACGCGAGGACGCAGTAATCTGCGGCCAGCCGTGGTTCGATGCGACCTTCGCGCAGCTGGACAGCAGTACCGCCGTAGAGTGGCTCGTCACAGAAGGCTCCCGAGTGAATGCGAACAGCACGCTTTGTAGTGTCCGGGGAGATGCCCGCGCGCTGCTCACCGGCGAGCGCACGGCACTCAACTTCCTGCAGCTCCTGTCGGCGACGGCAACCGCTGCGCGCCGGTTCGTTGACGCGGTCGAGGGCACGGGCTGCGAAATCCTCGACACACGCAAGACCATTCCCGGACTGCGGACTGCGCAGAAGTACGCTGCCGCTGTGGGCGGCGCGCGCAATCACCGCATGGGTCTCTACGATGCGGTGCTGATCAAGGAGAATCACATAGCAGCCGCGGGATCGATTGCGGCTGCAGTCGCAGCGGCACGCGCCACCACGCGCGTCGGCATTGAGGTCGAGGTGGAGACTCTGGATGAGCTGCGCCAGGCGATCGCTGCACGCCCCGATAGCGTTCTGCTCGATGACTTCAGCCTGGACGATCTGCGTGCCGCGGTTGCCTTGAATCGCTCGCACGGTTCACCGCTGAAGCTCGAGGCTTCCGGCGGCATTCGTCTCGACAATGTACGCAGCATCGCCCAGACGGGCGTCGATTTCATCTCAGTCGGATCTTTGACCAAGCACGTCCAGGCCATCGACCTGTCGATGCGCATCCAGACCTGACGAGTGCCCTACCGCCGGGCCGGATCAGGCAGTGGCGGCTTTTAGGACGCGCTGCGGCTGCGAGACGCCGTAGCCCTGCGCGTAGTCGACGCCCAGCCCGCGCAGCATCTGGATGATCTCCTGGTTCTCAGCGAACTCAGCGATCGTCTGCTTGCCAGTGAGATGACCGATCTCGTTGATTGACCGGACCATCTCGCGGTCGATGGGGTCGTGCAGAATTTCCTTCACGAAGCTGCCGTCGATCTTGAGGAAATCGACGGGGAAATGCTTGAGGTAGCCGAACGATGACAGGCCGGTGCCGAAATCATCGAGCGCGAACTTGCAGCCGAGCTCCTTCAACGCCTGAATGAAGCGATTGGCCTGCGAGAAGCTCGCCACTGCCGCGGTCTCGGTGATCTCGAAGCAGATCTTGGTCGCGTCGAGGCCGCTGCGATGAAACTGATCGATCACGAATGGCAGGAACTTGTCATCGCCGAGCGACTGCCCGGAGAGGTTGATGGAGCACAGCACGAGCCGCTCGCGCTCGTCCGCTTCGGACACCAGCCAGCGGAAGGCATTTTCTATCACCCAGCGATCGATATTCGGCGTGATGCCGTAGCGTTCCGCAGCGGCGATGAAATGTTCCGGCGACACGATCTTGCCGTTTTCGTCACGCATCCGCAGCAGTAACTCATAGTGCGCACCGGGGTCCTGGCGCTGCAGCGGCTGGATGGTCTGGCGAAACAACTCGAAGCGTGATTCCTCGAGCGCGTTGTTGATGCGCGCCGCCCATTGCATCTCGCGCCGACGGCGCATGAGATCGATGTCGTTCTCTTCGAAGCTGTGCACGCGATTGCGACCGGCTTCCTTGGCCGCGGCGCAGGCACTGTCCGCAGCACTCAGGATGGAAGCCACGTCCTCGTTCTCGGCAGCGATCGGCACCACACCGATGCTCGCACCGAGCCGGAAAGTGCGCTCTTCCCAGACGAAGCGGAAATTACGTACCGCCTCGCGCAGCGATTCAGCGGTGCGCAGCGCTTCGTCAAGCGAGCAGCTCTCGAGCAGCAGACCGAATTCGTCGCCACCCAGCCTCGCCAGCGTGTCACGCCAGCGGATCTTGGACTTGAGCAGTGCACCGACCTGCCCCAGCAGCGCATCACCGGCACTGTGGCCGCAGGTGTCGTTGATGATCTTGAATTGATCCAGGTCGATGTAGCAGACGGCGTATGAGGTCTCGCGCGCCTTGGCACTCTTCAGAGCGCGTTCGAGGCGACTTTCGAATTCGCGCCGATTGACCAGCCCGGTAAGCACGTCGTGGCTGGCGTGATAGCTCAGGCGGCGATTGAGCTCGCGTGATTCGCTGACGTCGTGGAACACGAGCACGCCGCCGCACATGCCACCCTGCCCGTCCCGAATCGGCGCTGCGGTGCTCTCGACGTAAAGTTCGTTGCCATCACGACGGATCAGCAGCATCGGTCGCACGGACTTGATCGAGCGAGTGCGGCGAATCGCGACCGTCATCGGATTCTCGAGCGGCTCGCAGGTTTCTTCGTGAAAGGCGCGGAAGATTTCGTCGATTGATCGTCCCTGCGCGTCCTCGAGCTTCCAGCCGGTGAGCTCCTCGGCGACCGGATTGATGTATTCGACATTGGAGTGCTGGTCGGTGGTGATCACGCCATCGCCGATCGACTGCAGCGTGATCTGCGCGCTCTCCTTCTCGCGAAACAGCGCGTCCTCGTAGAGCTTGCGCTCGGTGATGTCGAGCTCGGTTCCCACCAGCCTCAGCAACCGTCCATTCTTGTCGACGCGTGCCTTGGCACGGCTCACGACCCAGCGCCATTCGCCGCTGCGGTGGCGCATGCGGTGAATGCTCTCGAAGATCGGTGTCTTGCCCGCGACGTGATCGCGGATCGCGGCCTGCACCCGTGGCATGTCGTCCGGATGGACGAGCTGGCGCCAGTCCGGCGCATTGTTCATCTCGTCGTCGGCATAGCCGAGCATCCCCTTCCAGCGGGGCGAGAAGTACACACGATTGTGCTCAGCATCGAAATCCCACAGCCCGTCGTTGCCGGTATACATCGCCAGATCGGTACGTTCCTGCAGGCTCTTGAGGTGCTTTTGCACGCGCATGCGTTCCAGGCCCGATGCGAAGCTGCTGCCGATGAGCTTGAGAAGCAGATGCAGATTGACGTCCCACCCCTCGCGAGGCTGCGCGCTGCAGAGTGCGAGAAATCCGCAGACCTTCTCCTGGACCGCGAAGCCGACCAGGAGCAGGGCTCCGATGTTGAGCTGCTGCAGGCGCGCGCCTTCAGCGGCCTGTTCGCGTCGCGTATTGGCAGTGTCGCGGAGTTCGAGAATCCGGGTGTGCTCCAGGCGGCTGCGCAACCAGGGCAATGCCTCGAGTGAGTCACCCTTGAGCACTTCCGGAGTGCATTGGGTGAACATGCCCTTCGACACCGACAAGGATTCGACATGCTCGCCCTCTTCATCGAAGAGTGCGATGAGCGTTGCGTCCGTGTGCGTGGCTTCGCGAAGCGCGTCGAGATTCTGGCGGATGCACGCCTCGGCTGTCGCCTCGGTCATGCTTTGAAAATCGACGGCGATCTTGGTGCAGGTAACGTCGAGACCGAGAGAAGGACGAGTCGTCGAACGTGCCCAGAGCTGGGGCGAGAGGATATCGGAGGCTGTCAGATCTCTGACTGGTTCGGGCGGCACTGTTTCCATGGCCATTCGCGCTCAGACTCCCCCAACGCCGCCGCAGTCTGTCAGCTTGATGAGTCCGGTTGCCGGACCTGTCACACAGTTTCTCCCCGCATTGTTCTTGGCGAGTTGCACGGCATTCTGTCATGAATTTCTAAGAAAGCAAGCTAAGCGTCTGATATGGAAGGCTGGATCGCCATCTCTGTCAACGCACCTCCGCGCCAGCCGTTACCTCACTTAAGAACCGCATACGGGAGGATTCTCATGGACTTGTCAGATCTTTCGCGCGCGCGCCTCGCAATCGCGAGCCCGTGGTCGCGCCTTGTGTTCTGGATGCTTCTGCTCATCGCGAGCGCTGCGCTCGTCGGTTGCAGCGGCGGTGGCGGAATGAATTCCAGTGCGCCGGCCACAGGCACGCCAGGTGCGCAGTCCTGCAACGCGACCGATTGCAGTCCACTTTTCATCGGCATCACGGATGCGGACGGCGATTTCCTCAGCTACAGCGTCGACGTCGTATCGCTGACGCTGAAGAAAGCCAACGGCACAGTAGTCGAAACGCTTCCCGTAAGCACTCGTGTCGACTTCGCGCAGCTCGTCGATCTCACTGAGTTCGTCACCGCTGCCACGATTCCGAACGGCACCTATGTCGAGGGCATGATGAGACTCGACTACAGTAATGCCGATGTAACGGTTGAGGTGAATGGCGAGCCCCGCCCCGCCACGATCGTCGGCCAGGATGGGCAGCCTCTTGGGCAGGTTGACGTCCAGATCATGCTCGACGATCGCAATCATGTCGTGATCGGGCCGGGTCGCCCTGCCTTTCTGCAGATCGACTTCGATCTGGCCGTTTCACACACCCTCGACACGACGACCACCCCCGTGCGCGCTGTCGCCGAGCCCTTCATCGTGGCCTCTATTGAACCCGTCGATGACAAAGAACTCCGGGTGCGCGGACCGCTGTTGAACGTCAACTCGGGGGCGAGCAGCTATCTAGTCGACGTACGGCCCTTCAATCTGCGTGATGCGAGACTTGGTCAGCTCACGGTCCACACGACCCCCAGCACTGATTTCGAGGTCGATGGCAACACCTTCACCGGTGCGGCAGGTCTGGAGGCGCTCTCACAACTCGCAATCGGTTCGGCCACCGCGGCGTTCGGTACTCTGGATCTCGGTAGTCGTACTTTCACTGCGGAACGCGTGCACGCAGGCAGCAGCGTGCCAGGCTCACAGTTCGATGTTCTGTCCGGAAATGTAACAGCGCGCAACGGCAACACCTTGACCGTGCGCGGCGGAACGATGATCCGGAGCTCGGGGAGCGTGACCTTCATTCGTGACGACATCACGCTGCTCGTTGGGCCGGACACCGCCGTGATCCGCGACGGTCAGATGGGCAATGCGCTCGGCGATGGCTCGATCTCAATTGGGCAACGCATTCGGGCCTTCGGCACCGCGAGCGAGAGCAATGGCCAGGTCACACTCGACGCGCAGCAGGGACGTGTGCGACTCGAGCTCACTCGTCTACTGGGTACCGTCGTCTCTGCAAGCCCCGGAAATCTCGCGCTCGATCTCACCAGCATCGACGGTCGGCGCCTGAGTATCTTCGACTTCACGGGTACCGGTTCGGCACCTGACGCCGATGCCAACCCGGACAACTACGAGATCGTGACCGGGAATCTCAACCTGAGCCGCCTCCTCGACGGTTCGCCGGCCCGTGTGTTCGGATTTGTCACGCCTTTCGGCGCCGCGCCACCCGACTTCGAAGGGCGCACTGTTGTCGACTTCCAGGACGTGCGTGCACAGCTCGGCATCGGCTGGGGCCTGAGCGGCACCGCGGCACCGTTCCTCAGCATCGATGCGCAGAGCATCGTGATCGACAACGCCAACGCGAGCATCGGCCTCAGGCACTTCATCGCGATCGGCCCGACGCTGATAGACATCGAGACCCTGCCCACGGCGCCCACCTTGGTGCCGAGCGGCCGTGGTTTGTATGCGATCGGGCAGCCGCGCCGCGTGGAGGTCTTCAGCGATTTCGCGGAGTTCAGTGCGCGACTGAGTGCGAAACTCGCCGGGGGCAGCAAGGCGCTGGGGTTGAACGCAGGTGGCTCGTTTGATGCCGCCACGAGCACGCTGACGGCCACTCACATCAACGTGATCCTTACCGCGTCGAATTGAGCGCAGCGAAAACAGACCCGCGCCTCCGAGAAGAGGCGCGGTCTTCTTACCAGACCTTCGGGGGTTGGTAGCGACGCGCCATCTCATCCCGTCCACGGGCCTCGCAGTCGGGATTCGCCGGCGCTACAACGAGATACCAGACGTCGCGGCTCGCCTCACCCACCTGCCGACGAGCACCGGATGTTGCGAAACATGCCTCCAGCTGTGAGGCGGGCACCAGCAATTCGCGCCCCGGTGCCGCATTGAGCCAGCGCGCGGCGTCGTAGGACTCCGCGGCTCCTTCGCGCCACCGACTGTGCCCGAAGTTGATGCTGGGCCGGTCGAGTTGCAGCAGGAACTGCTCCTTGTATGCAAGCAGTCCGAGCTCGCGCGATGGATCGGCGACACGTTTCAATTCTTCGATGAAGCGCTGCGCGGAGCGTGCGGCATCCAGTTGCGGAATGATGGCAAAGCTGCCCACGATCCACAGCAGGCCCAGTGCCCAAGCGCTTGCGAGCATTCCGCGACCGCGGCCACAAGCGAGGAATGCAATTGTGGCGAGACCCGCGTAGATCGCGAGTGGCGCGAGATACCGCAGTCCGACATCTTCTCTGAGCGCCGCGGCGCGCTCCGGAGCAATCCATTGCAGATAGGCGAAGGCACCAAAACCTGCCACGATGAGCACCACAGCGAAAATCGAACCGGTGCGTTGCACGTCGGGCCGCTGCCACAGTCCGCGCAGCCATTCTCCAGAGGCAAGTGCCACGGCCGGCAACATGGGAAGAATGTAGAGTCCGCGCTTGCCGGGGCTCGCACTGAAGAACAGCAGAACAATCACGGCCCACCCAAGGAGCAGCAGAATTCGCGTATCGCGTTCACGGAACTGCTTCACCCAGCGCGGAATCAACCACGGCAACAACAGGACGAACGGCAGCCACATCGTCAGGATGACTGTGAGGTAGTAGTAGAACGGCTGCTGGTGATGCCATGCGGACGCGTAACGCGTCACTGTCTGATGCAGCAGGATTTCATCCCGGTAGGCGCGCAGCGCGGGATCGTCGCTCAGCGCGACCGCGATGAGCATCGGCACGAGCCACAATCCAATGGCAGCCAGGAACGCGACAAGCGCCCACGTCCAATGCGTCGCACTGCGCGACAGGTCCGGCAGCGGCCATTTGCGCCAGCGCGCCCAGAGGTATGGCAGTAACGCCAGCAGGGGAAGAAAACCCACACCCTTGGTGATCACGCCCAGTCCCGCAGCGAACCCGCCGAGTGCGTACCAGCCCCACCCGTTGCGTAACAACAGGTGCCGCAACAACCCATATAAAGAGAGCGTGATCCAGAAGCAGAGGGTCGCATCGATCTGGGCGAGCCGTGCCTGCAACGTGAATTGCACTGTGAACAGCAGTATGAGTGCTGCCCACAAACCTGCTTCTCGATTCCACAACCGCCGCCCCAGGTCATAGACCAGCAACACGGTGCCGATACCCGCGAGGAGTGATGGCAGCAGGAAACTCACGCGCAATGAGCCCGTAAGCCAGTAACACGCGGCGATCAGCCAGAAAAACAGGGGCGGCTTGTCCGCATAAAGGTCGCCGCCCACTCTCGGGAACAGCCAGTTGCCGCTCGCCACCATGTCCCGCGCGATGAGTGCGAAACGCGGCTCATCGGCCGGCCAGGGGTCTCGAAGGCCGATGCCGCTCGCAATCAGCAGCAGGCAAAGGCCGATGAGGAGTCCGATGTCGCGCAGGAGCGCGGCGCGCGCCGCTGCGGAGTGAGGTGACGGCGGCGTATGCATCGGAGCGATCCGGGTTGCTTCAGCTCTCGGTGACCTTCAAGCCGGCGCGATAGCGCGCCTTGAGCCACATTACGCCGAACAGGTCGACGATGCCGACCCACAGACGGTTGTGCACTCCATACTTAGAGCGACCGCGGGTCCGGGGACGATGACCGACAGGAATTGACACCACGCGGCTGCCGGCGCGCTGGAACAGCGCCGGCAGGAAGCGGTGCATGTGATCGAACGACGGCAGCGAAAGGAATGCATCGCGGTCGAAGATCTTGATACCGCAGCCGGTGTCCGGCGTGCCGTCACCGAGCATTCCGGCGCGAACGCCGTTGGCAATGCGTGAGGACAGACGCCGCAACCAGGTATCACGGCGTGTCACACGATTGCCCATGATCAGCAACACACCAACGTTGACCGGATCATGCCGCGCGTCCAGAAACTTGCGCAGGTCCGCGGGATCGTTCTGGCCGTCGCCATCGAGCGTCGCCACCCAGGAGGCACGCGCCGCGCTCACGCCCGATCGCACGGCGGCACTTTGCCCGCTGCGAAACGAGTGCTGCAACAGGCGAAGCTGCGGCAGCTCGGCTTGGCGCAGCCGCCGGACGGTGGCGGCGGTCGCATCGGTACTGCCATCGTCGACGAAGATGGTTTCGAAGCTCGCGTGGCCACGCAACGCCGCATCGATCTCGCGGGCCAGCGGCTCGATGTTTTCCGCTTCGTTGCAAACCGGGATCACGACCGAGATTTCGGGTTGCGTGCCCGTTGAAGTGGCGTCGGTCGCGTTCATTGTGAGGGCGCGTAGTATACCGGTATGCTCGTTGAATGGAGTGCACGACGCCGGACGTAAAGCCCGCGGCGGGGCGTGATCATCGCCACGGGAAACATGCTCACTCCCACGATCACCCCCAGGACGGCAACCGCCTCATGTGGGCGCTCGTGCTCACCGGCGGGTTCGCGATCGTTGAAATCGTGGGTGGCTTCCTCGCCGGTTCGCTGACACTGCTGGCCGACGCCGGGCACATGCTCACCGACGCCGGATCGCTGGCTCTCGCCTGGGTGGCCCTGCGTGTCGCCGCGCGGCCCTCGGATCGCCGCCGAACCTATGGCTACCAGCGGCTGCAGGTCCTCGCCGCATTCGTCAACAGCATACTGCTGCTGCTCCCGGTGGCGTGGATCGTCTATGAAGCCATTATACGGCTGCGAAATCCGGCGCCAGTGATGGGCCCTTTGATGCTTGCTGTCGCCGGCGGTGGTCTGCTCATCAACGTCGTCGCGCTGCTGCTGTTGCGACGAGGCGATGCGGAGAATCTGAACCTGCGCGCCGCATACCTGCACGTGCTGAGCGATCTGCTTGGTTCGTTGGCGGCGCTGCTCGCTGCAACGATAATCATCTTTACCGGCTGGACCCGCATCGACCCGTTGCTGGCGCTACTGGTCGCGGGCCTGATCGTCGTATCCGCGGGTAGCCTGCTGATCAAGTCCGCGCACATCCTGCTCGAAGGATCACCGGAATGGCTCGACATCTCTGAGCTGGAGAGCGAACTGAGGGTCGCGGTCGTCGGCGTCGTCGACGTGCACCACGTGCATGTGTGGTCGCTGACTTCGCGCCACCCACTGCTCACACTTCACGCGCGCATCGAGCCGGACGCCGCACCGGCGATCGTCCTGCAGGACATCAAGGCGTTCTTGCTGCGCCGTTATGCGCTCGAGCATTCGACCATTCAGCTGGAAGCAGCCGACTGCGCCGACGATTGAAGCCGGGCACGAGCACGCTCGAACAACGCCTGCAGCTCGCGCTCGAGCTGCAGGCGCAATCGCTCCAGTTCAGACTCGTCAAGGCGTCGCGGCACAGATACCGGCTCGCCTGCGGAAACCACGATCCTGCAGAAGGGTCTCGGAATGACGAACCGATCCCAGGTGCGCAACACCCACGCATGCTCCGCGTAGTAGCTCAACGGAATGAGGGGTGCCCCGGAGAGTTGTGCAAGTTTCACGATTCCCGGCTTGAACATCGAACGCGGCCCGGACGGTCCATCGGGCGTGGTCGCGGGCGACACATGATCACGGGCGATAGCCTTGCACATGGTGCGCAATGCGTCGGTTCCCCCGCTTGTCGTCGAACCGCGGAACACGATGCCGCCGCCCATGCGCCGTGCCATTTCGCTCGGTCCGTGGCCGTCCACCGAAGCACTGATGAGCCAGCCGATGCGTGCACCGCGATCGATGAGTTGTCGCAGGTAGCGCCAGCAGAAGAGCTGATGGCGGTGCCAATAGCAGATCACGGCCGTTTCGCCGCGCAGCAGGCGATCCTCGATGTGGGCGCGGCCATCCACGTACACGATGCGGCACGTGTACCAGAAGAAACGCAGCACGAGCATGCCGATCGGCACTGCGATCCAATACAGGAACCGACGGCCGAGCGTCATGCGTCGTTTCGAGTGGCTGCCGCGTCGCTTGCGTGGACGCGCGCCTGAGGTCGGCGCTTCGCCCAGGCTCGACTGGTCGACCGACCCTTGCGTTTCCGCGCCTTGTGGTGCCTGTCGCTCGCTCATCCCGAGTCTCCGGCGGAGGCATAGTAGTGAGGGTAGTCCGGCCCCAGTCCCTTGAAGCGCCGGTGTATCCAAAGGTACTGCTCGGGCACGTGGCGGATATGCGCCTCGATGAGCGCATTCAAGCGCGTCGCATCCGCTACCCGATCACCGCTCGGAAAATTCCCGAGCGCCGGGAGTATGCGCATGCGATAACCCCGGGTGCCCGGCAGGCGCTCGGGAAAATAGGGCAGAACCTTGGCGCCTGTCATCTTGGCGAGGCGCGATGTTGCTGTATTGGTGGCTGCGGGTATGCCGAAGAACGGCACCATTTCCGCGCCCTTTTTTCTGAAGCTCTGATCAGGTGCATACCAAACAGGCTCATTCGCGCCCAGTGTCTTCACGAGGGTGCGAATGTCATCGCGCGGAATCGCGCCGCGTGAATGCCGGTTGCGGTTGTGGGCGAGGAACCGCCCGAGGAGTGCGTTCTTCGTCGGCCGATACATGATGCTGATCGGATGCGCGAGCGTGAGCGCGCGCGCACCGATCTCGAGCGGCGTGAAGTGCGCCGACAGCAGGATTGCGCCGTGCCCGGCCTGCAAGACACCTTGCAGATGCTCGAGACCCTCCACCCGCGTCAGGCGCCGTATACGCGCGTCGCTGCTCCACCACGCCATCGCCGTCTCGAATATCGAGATACCAAGGCTGCGAAAATGCGCCGCCAGCAGCCGCTCGCGCGCCGCGGCATCGAGCTCCGGAAGGCAGAGCTCGAGGTTCCGCCGCGCAATGGGCACGAAACTGACGGGCAACCAGCGCACGATGGTGCCGAGCGCTGCGCCGAGCGCGATCAGCAACGGGAACGGCAGGGGCTCGAGCACACGCAGCAGCGCGAGCCCGAATGCTGTGGGCCAGTATCGGGGAGCGAACAAAGAGAATCGCGAGCTCATCGTCGCACCATCAGCGACGGTACGGGTCGCCATCCGGACCTGGTAGCTTGAAGCGCTTATAGCTCCAGAGATACTGGTCGGGACAACGCCGTACCTGTGCTTCGATCAGCGCGTGAAAGCGAGCCGCATCGGCAATGGGATCCTCCGAGGGAAAACCTTCGAGCCGCGGCAGGATTCTCATCACGTAACCGGAACCGTCAACGCAACGCTCGGGAAAGTAAGGCAGCACCGGCGCCCCCGAAATGCGGGCGATGCGCGAAGTCGCGATGTTGGTGGCGGCGGGAATCCCGAAGAACGGCACCACGGCACCTGCCTTGCCGAAGTCGCGTTGATCGGGCGCGTACCAGACTGGCAGATTCGCCTTGAGACTCTGCAGCAGCTCGCGCACGTTGGCACTCGAAATCGCGCGCGCTGCGTGTCGCGTTCGCCCGCGCAGCGACAACTCGGCGATCAGCTGATTCTTGGGCATCTGGTACATGATGGCCGTCGGCCCATGGAGGCATAGCGCGCGTGCACCCATTTCGAGTGTCGTGAAGTGCGCGGAGAGAAGAATAGCTCCCCTGCCCTGCGCCAGCGCCGCCCCGAGATGTTCGAGACCCTCGATTCGGATGAGCTTCCCCAACCGCTCATCGCTTGCCCACCACACAATGGCAGTTTCGAACAAGGATTTGCCCAAGGAGGCAAAGTGCGCGCGCGCCAAGCGACCGCGCTCGCGCTCGTCGAGCTCGGGCAGGCACATTCGAATGTTGAGGGTGGTGACCCGCCGTTCGCGTCGCGCGAAGAGAAAGGCGAAGAAGCCCAGCGCACTGCCGAGAGACATCTGTACCCGGTAAGGGAGCCAGTCCAGCACGCGTACCAGGCCGAGTCCCAGCCATGTTGGCCAGAATCGTGGTCCCGCGAAGCGCCACAGCGGCGTGCGGGGCACCGTCGCAGCGGATGCGATGCCCGGGCCCACGCCACCCCTGATCAAACGGCAACCCGCCGGAAGGCCACAGTCACTTGCTCCGGCGTGGCCAGGAGTTGCTCGAACGTCGGCACTTGCGACCCCCGGTCCCACACATCCGGGACAAAGCCGGCCGCCGCGATCGCGTTGATCGCAGCCGGCAAGTCCAGTTCACCCTCGCGCGACAACTGCGGCGACAGCTCGATCAGCAACAGTTGCGTACGCGCGAGCGCCGCGCCCGCACCGGCCAATACCAATGGTTCATAACCTTCAACGTCGATCTTCATGGCTGCAATCGGCGCCTCCGCCAGCTGCATGCGCTGCAAAAGCTCGTCGAGACGCTCAATCGGAACCCACGATCCACCATGGCCGTAATCCTTCAGCAACGAATGTCGGCCAAGGTTCGACCCTTTGTAACGCTGCAAGCGCGCTAATCCCGAGGCCGCGCCCAATGCGCACAGCACCGCATCGACCGGCGTGCGCGACGGATTCCGACTGATGTTGGCCTGTAACAGGGCGTGGTTGACCGCGTCCGGTTCGATCGCGACTACACGCTGCACCCTCTCGTGACGCGCGGCCTGCAGTGTGAACCAGCCGAGGTTGGCGCCAACATCGACGAAGATTCCCTGGCTGCCCTTCCCCAGGTTCGCCAACAGCCAGTCGGTCATCTGTGGTTCATAGGCCCTGCGCCGCATGATTGTGCGACCTACGGCATCGCGGGGACGCACCCGGAAACGAAGCCCGGTGTCGCGGTGCGTGGCCCACGCTTCGTCGATCCATGGCATGAAACGCAGCAGCAGATGCTTGATCGAGCCAAGCACGTCAACGGCTGCACGCATTCGCCGACGCGGCATGGATTTGGTGCCGGGAAGA